>CAYQKY010000046.1:0-46064 GCA_964418125.1 uncultured Phaeodactylibacter sp. | reverse complement strand
TCCAAAGCACCACCTCCAAACAAGCACTTAGAGTTTGTTCAATTTCAAAAGGTATACCCCAGGCCCACCCGCAGGCTTACCGGCAGGTACTGCTGCCGGTAAGCGCCGAGGAGTATTGCGCCCTCGCCGTCGAGGGTAGAAGAAAATATACCAGGCTTCTCTCCGGACCAGGCGCCTTCCAGAGTAGCGGAAAAAACCAACCATTCATTAACCTTTTGAAAATATTGAACGATGAGGTAAGCCGCCGGAAAGATACCGGTATCCGCATCTCTTCCATAAGCGTAAGTGGTGCTGAATTGCAGCAGGCCGAAAAGGCCTTCCCCTATGCCGATACCCCCTCCGCCCTTGCTTGCCGGAAAATAGACACCCTGCAGGCCGCCGCCAATGGACAGGAGGTGTTTCCCGCCGGACAGGAGGTGGTAGGCTATCCCCAGGTTGCCGGATAGAAAAACGCCGTCGCTGTTATCCAGCCGTTGGTTGTTGAACCCTCTTTCCTGGCCCAGCCACTCCGCCGTGGCGTTGATGCGCCAGGAAAAAGGGTAATACCCCGCGCTGATCCCGGCATGGGCCGACCAGCGGGGAAGGAAGCTGAAGTGGTAACGGGCTGCTGCCGTTCCGCCTGCAAATGCTCTCGTTTCAACCGAAGCGCCGTTCAGGGGCTGGCTCTGCGTTACCGTTCCCGGCGCGGGCGCACGGAGCAGGCCGGCGTTTAGTTCGGCCAGGTGCTTTTTACCGAAAAAGTAAGGAGTAGTTTGCCCGTTCAGGGGAGACGTACTGAAAGCCAGCAGCAACAGGGCGCCGGCGATGGCGGCAAGGTAACTTTTCTTCATTATTGCGCGTTTTTTCTTCTTTCAACGATACTACGGAGCTCGGCGTGTTCGGGATGAAATATTTAACTCTGCATACGCCCTACCATAAAGGCCGTACGCTCCAGCCCCTCCGCCGTCTCTTTCAGCGCTTCTTCCAGGCTCAATGGGCGGCTCTGTATGGAAAAGGCGGCTTTGAGGCCAATGGCTTCGATGTCTTCCGGAGTAGCCAGCAATGCTCCGCAGAGGGCGATGACGGGTACGCCGGCTGCCTTTGCCCGGCGGGTGATGCCGTAGATGAGCTTGCCGTGCAGGGTCTGGGAATCCACTTTGCCTTCGCCGGTGATGACGAGTTGTACTTCATTGAGTTGATCTTCGAAGCCGGTATAATCCATCACCGCTTCGATGCCGGGGCGGAGGCGCCCGCCCAGGAAGGCCATAGCGCCTGCGCCCAGCCCGCCGGCGGCGCCGGATCCCGGGACATGCGCAAAATCCTGGCCGAATTTCTCTTCCAGCAGCCGGGCGAAGTGCCGCAGGCCCTCGTCCAGGGCTTCTACAGCGTCTGCATCCGCCCCCTTCTGAGGGGCATAGACGTGAGCGGCCCCCTTTTCACCGAACAGGGGGTTGTCTACATCGCAAAAGACTTCCACCTCCACACCTTCCGGGTTGAATTTGAGGTGGCTCTTGTCGATACTCGTGACTTTTGCCAGGTTCTCCCCGGTGGCAGGGAGGCGCTCGCCGTCTTCGTCGAAGAAGCGGTAACCGAGGGCAATGGCCATGCCCATGCCGGCGTCGTTGGTGGCACTGCCGCCGATGCCCAGGAAAATTTTGGTGGCGCCCCGCTCAAGGGCGTCCATGATGAGCTCGCCCGTGCCGAAGGTCGTCGTCTTCAGGGCCGAGCGTTCTTCCTGCTTCAGGAGAGGAAGGCCGGAAGCTTCCGCCATCTCGATAAATGCCGTCTTTCCATCGCCCGACAGGCCATAGCCGGCAGTAACAGGGCGAAATAAGGGGTCGTTCACTTCCTTTTCTATCCACTGTCCGCCACTGTGAAAAGTGAGGATCCCGGCGGTGCCTTCTCCTCCATCGGCCATGGGAAAAAGAATAGCCTCTGACTCGGGGAGGGCCCGCTTTATGCCCCGGGCAATGGACTGGCACACGTCCAGCGCGGGGAGCGCGTCTTTGAACGAGTCGGCGGCAATGAGAATTTTCATTGGCTAAACGTATTTCTGCAAATTATGAGTTCAGAAACTGTTTTAAAAATAGTCGTGTTGCCGAGAAGCCCGAATTTTGTGGCTGGGCGAGGCGCGGAAAAGTGAGCGTAGCAGGGCTACGTGATCTTTTTCGCAACGAAGCACAGGTGCAAAAGGCATGCTTCGCAGGCCAGGGTCTATTTTAAAAACAGTTTCTCAGGTTTTCTGAGGTCGCCGGTTTCTCGCAAGGTAGCCAAAAATGCAAAAATCCTCAGCCCCTTTTCCAGTAGCTGTTTGCCAGAGCGGAAAAAAAATTCAACTTAATCTGCCTTCCATTGTTGAGGGGGGTATGATCATTTTCAAACGCGATCAAAGGAACTCAGTTATGCACCAAAAGATCACATTTTTGGCCTCCCTGCTGCTGCTTGGCAGCGGCCTTTTTGCCCAGGGGGGAATTATTAAAGGCAAGGTGACGGACGCCATAAATAACGAACCCATCGCCTTTGCCAACATCCTTGTGCTCGGCACCGATAAGGGGATGACCACCGACATCGATGGCAACTACGAGATCGGCGGGCTGGAGCCGGGCCTGTATGACATTCGCGCCACTTATGTCGGCTATAATGAACAAACCAATTATGAAATACAGGTGACCAATTCCAAGCCGGCCATCGTCAACTTCAGGATGGAAGAGGTGGTGCAAGACCTGCAGGAAGTGGTGGTCAAGGCTTCTCCCTTTCGCAAGACGGAGGAGAGCCCCGTATCGCTGCGCACCATCGGCGTGGCGGAGATACAGCGCAACCCGGGCGCCAACCGCGACATCTCCCGGGTGGTGCAGTCCCTGCCGGGGGTGACCACTACTGCCAATTTCCGCAACGACCTCATCATCCGCGGCGGGGCGCCCAATGAGAACCGCTTTTACCTGGATGATGTGGAGGTGCCCAACATCAACCACTTTGCCACCCAGGGCGCTTCCGGCGGGCCGGTAGGCCTCATCAACGTCAACTTCATCCGGGAGGTAGACTTCTTCAGCGGCGCCTTTCCCGCCAACCGGGGCAACGCCCTCAGCTCGGTGCTCAACTTCCGGCAGCGCGACGGCCGCGACGACCGCCTCGGCGGCAACTTCATGCTCAGCGCTACGGATATCGGCCTGACCATGGAAGGGCCGATAGGGGACGAGGCCACCTTCCTGTTTTCCGCCCGCCGGTCTTACCTGCAGTTCCTGTTCAAGGCACTGGGGCTGCCCTTCCTGCCTACGTACAACGACTTCCAGGCCAAGGTCAAGTACCGCATCGACAAGAAGAACGAGCTCACCTTTATCGGGCTGGGCGCCATAGACCAGTTTGAGCTCAACCTCGAAGCTGATGACGATGAGGAACAGCAGTTCCTGCTCGACCAGCTGCCCGTGAGCCCGCAGTGGAACTACACCAACGGGCTTACCTACAAGCGTTACGGTGAGAACGGCTTCTGGCTCTTCGTCCTCAGCCGCAATATGCTGAATAACGAATCTGAAAAATACGAGCAGAATGACGACAGCTCGGAAGACAACCTAATCCTCCGCTACAAATCCCAGGAGATCGAGAACAAGCTGCGCATCGAGCATACCGTGCGGGTAGGGGATTACAAGTTCAACTACGGCGCCGGATACGAGTACGTCAAGTACAACAACCGGACCTTCAACCGCATCTTTACCTCCGCCGGGGCGCAGACGATCAATTATTCTTCCGCCTTCGACATGAACAAGTATGC
Source organism: uncultured Phaeodactylibacter sp. (assembly GCA_964418125.1). Classification (GTDB taxonomy): domain Bacteria; phylum Bacteroidota; class Bacteroidia; order Chitinophagales; family Saprospiraceae; genus JACJXW01. Next base: position 42,319 of record CAYQKY010000046.1, on the reverse strand, counting down.
CTTCTTCGCCCAGGCCAGCCGTAAGCTGGTGGATGAACGACTCGTCCTCTCCCTGGGCTTCCGGATGGACGCCAACAGCTATTCGGATGAGATGAATAACCCGCTGGACCAGTTCTCCCCGCGGTTCTCCATGGCCTACGCCCTTACCGAACGCTTTTCTTTCAACTTCAATACCGGCATCTACTACCAGCTGCCGCCCTATACGATCCTGGGGTACCAGGAGGACGGTGTTTTCGTGAACAAGCAGAACGGGATCAAATACGTACGGAATAACCACGTGGTGGGCGGCCTGGAGTTCAATACCGCGGCCAACTCCCGCATAACGCTTGAGGGGTATTACAAATATTACAACGACTACCCGTTCCTGCTTCGGGACAGCCTGACCCTGGCCAACCTGGGCGGCGACTTCGGCGTTGTGGGCAACGAACCGGCAGTGCCCCGCTCCAACGGGCGCAGTTACGGGCTGGAATTCCTCTTCCAGCAGCGCCTGTTCAAGGGCTTCTATGGTATCGCCGCCTATACGCTGGGGTGGAGTGAGTTTGAGGATAAGAACGGACAGTTCGTTCCTTCTTCCTGGGATGCGCGCCATATCGTCAGCCTGACGGCTGGCAAGCGCTTCGGGAAGAACTGGGAGGTGGGCGTCAACTGGCGATACCAGTCGGGCCTGCCTTCGACACCCTTTGACGAGGCTTCCGCTCTGGTGCTCAACTGGGACGTCAACGGAAGGGGCATTCCCAACTACAACCTGCTGAACACCCGGCGCAATGGCCCCAGCAATACTATCGATATCCGCATTGATAAGAAGTGGTTCTTCGACAAGTGGAGCCTGAATGTCTTCCTGGATATTGAGAACATCACCGGCAACGCTGTGGGCAACGGCCAGTTGATCCTCGACCGTCCTCTGGACGAAAACGGGAAACCTGTTGGCGACGGCATCATCGTCAACCCCGATGCGCCGGTAAACCAGCAGCGCTACCAGCTCAAAACGATCACCGACGCCACCGGCACGCCCCTGCCAAGTATCGGGTTGATGGTGGAGATCTAGTTGATTTGATTGGTTGATTTAGTTGAATGGTTGATGGGGCGCCCTGCCTGTGAACCGGAGCATCCCAATCAACCAATCAACCTAATCAACCAATTACCACCTACCTCCCCCCGTCCTTTTTCTTCTTGCCAAAGGGGTTCCACTTTTCCAGGTTCTCCTTGATCTTATCGGCGCCTTCTTTCTTGGCCCCTTCCAGTAGCTCTTCGGCCTTCTTCTGGGTGGCCGTGTCGGCCACGTTGCCGATGGCTTTCTGGGCTTCTTCTTTGGCCTTGGCCTCCAGGTCCTTCTTAGCCTGTTCCGCTTTCTGGGCAGCCACTGTTTTGAGGGAGTCGACGGCCTTATCGGCGGTTTCCTTCACCACCTGCTTACCCTCCTCGATGGCTTTCTGCGCTTCTTCCTTTACCTGTTGTTTGGCGGCATCGGCTACGCTGGTTTCCCCGGATCCATCCATTCCCAGCAGTTTGAGGCCCACTTTGGGGCTTTGGATGTCGCCGGTGAGGTTGACGAGGACATTGACGGTTTCGCCCTGCTGTATGTTGATGCCCAGTTTGGAGGCTTCCTTCTGCAGGAGGTTGAAGCCGCTGCTGGCGGCGGCGCCGATGGCGTTCTGTTCCAGGAGCTTGCGCGGGATGCTGGCTTTGATGTCGATGTCCAGCTTATTGGTGATGTTGTAGGTGCCGCCGATCTTCATGGCGACGTCTTTCACCCTGGCGTCGTATTCCTGGAGCGTGAGGGTGCCGTTCTCGATGGTGAACCAGTTGCGGGTATTTTCGATGCGGATATTGTTTTTCAGGTAGTCGATGTTCAGCTTTTCGCCGAGCGCCTGGGCCGGCGTGAAGCCGGTGATCATGCTGTTGACGGTCTCCAGGAAGCCTTCCGCACTGATGCTTTCCAGCTTCGGCATCAGGTCGCTGCCCAGCTTGCCGTCCATGATCATGGTGCTGGAGAAGGTGCCCTGGATGTAGTTGCCGATGGGGGCGAACTGCTGGAAGGTGTTGAAGGTGTTGAAGGCCTGGCGGAAGTCGAGCTTCTGCAGGTCATATTTGAAGCGGAAGCTTGGGTTTTCCACGTCTTTGGTGTCATAATTACCGCTCAGGGCCATGGCCCCGCCCAGGCCGCGGGCGGTGACGTTGTCGAGGACGATGGCCTCGTCGGCGATCAGCAGCTGGCCGTTGACGTTTTCCAGTGCCATATTGGTGTATACTACCTTATCGATACTGGCGTCGATCGTCATATCGATATTGGGCGGTACGGGTATTACGGAGTATTCTTCGCTTTCGGTGGAAGGGGCGGCGCCCTCTTCTTCTTCCATAAACTGGTTGAGGTTCATCAGGCGGCTGTTCATGGTGACCTTACCGCCCAGTACTCCGTCTTCAAAGAGGTAATCAAAGACGTTCAGGATGGTTCCCGAGGCGTTGAAGTCGCTGTCGCCGATCTGGCCGGAAAGCTGGCTCACCGTCAGGCGGTTGGGGGTCATGTTGCCGCGGGCAACGCCGTTGCGGATGGTGTATACGTCATAAACCAGTTCCTGGACGGTGGCGTCCAGGGTGAAGTCGAAGCGGTCGAATATTTCCGTTTCTTCGGCCGGGGGCGAGGAAGAAGCCGGCATGGGGGTGGCTTCTTCCTGGGGAATCCATTCATCGGCCAGGAAATAGTTGGAGCTGGCGGTGAAGTTGCCTTTCATGGTTTTCTCCGGAGAGAAGTAGGCCAGGATGTTGTCGATGGTGCCGCGGGCGTTGATGTCGCTCTTGCCGAGCCGGGCGTCGAAGTTGGCCAGGCGTACGTTCTGCGGGGTAAACGACAATTGCATGTCCTTGATCTGTACGGCGGGCAGCCCTTCGGTGCGGTAGCTGATCTGGCTGACCTGGAGGCGGCCGTCCATATTCACGCGTTCATATTGTTCCTTTTCGATGTAGGACAGGCGGGTGTCCGCCCTCATATCGGCGTTGATGATGCCGCTGAGTTCCTGTATGCCTTCCATGGGGAAGGCCTGGGCCAGTTCGCTCAGGTTGATGACGCCCTTGGCCTCCATTTTCACATCCGGGTCGGAGATGGGGGTGCGCAAGGCGAAACTGCCCTGGAAGGGGTTTTGGCCGAGGGTGAAGGCGAAACGGGGCACATTCACGGTAAGGTCGTTGAAATTGCTGGTCGGGCTGTTGACCTTTACCTCGGTATTGATGTTGCGGATGCCCAGGGGCAGCCCCGGGTACTGAATGTTGCCTTCGGAGATGGAGCTTTCGACCCGGAAGCTGGGGTACTCTTCCCGGTCGCCGTTGTAGGTGCCCGCCACCTCGCCGGCCAGGGTGAATTTTCCGTCGGCCTTTACCTCTTCGTATCCTTCGATGTAGGCGTTGGGAACCATGGAGAGGAGGCTCTTGAAGTCGTTCTGCGGGCTGGAAAAGGCAAGTTCCATATCGATGTTGTCTTCCACCAGCTGGACCCACCCGTCGGCAGTGAGCCTCAGGTCGTTGATCAGAAGCTCATTGTCCCTGAGGTTGTACTTGCTTACGGGCTGCTCGATGTTGAAGATGGCGTCGAGGGTAGCGTGCGCGTTCCTGAGGTAGGTGATGCCGCTTTGCCGGACGGTCAGCGCTCCTACTTCCGTATAGGTGTCCAGGTCGTAAATGTCGATGGTGAAGTCGCCGGAACCCTGGTGGTTGATATTTTGGGCGTCGACATAGACGTCGATGCTGCGGTCGTCGTAGATCAGCTTGCCGTTGTTGATGCTGTATTCCTGCAACTGGATCAGGACGTTGCCGTAATCCTCCGTGGTTGTGGTATCGGCAGGGGCATCGGAGGGCATGGCGATGTCGTAGTTGGCCCTGCCGTCCTTGAGGACCAGGACGTGAATGCTGGGTTCTTCCAGAGTTACAGACCTGACCTCAACAGGGCGGGTGGAACTGATCACCGACATCAGGTCGAGGGTAAAGCCGAGGCTTTTGCCGGCGGCCAGCTGTATGCCTTCAAATTCGTTGATACCTTCAACGGTATAATCCTGCAATTCCAGGCTGAAGTTTGGAAAGCTGCGCAGGAGAGATACATCCACGTCTTTAAAGTCTACCTTGGCCAGGACATTTTTGTTGATCTCTTCCTTGGCCAGGGCCGTCAGTTTGTCTTTAAAAACTATGGGAAGGGCAATGGCACTGCCTACCAGCAGGACGATCAGGATCAGCAATGCAAGAAGAAGCCTTTTTGCGATTTTCATGTTTGTTTCGGTTTCCGGATACCAGAATGAATATTTGTGGGAAATTACTACTCTGCTGTTTGATAAACAACGGATGAGTAGTTGTTTCCCTACTGATTAGGACGAATTTTAGCCCCTAATAAGTTGAAGAAGCTATACTATTTAACAAAATATTTAGGTAAAGTGCCACCTAACCAGCACTAAAGCTTCAAAAAATGAAGAAAAATTTTTATCTTAAAACCAGCTTTTCGTAGAATAGCAAAAATAACATCGATTTCGACTTTCTTTTGCTGGTCTTTCTTCATCTACTGCCTGAAGAAAGACTTTTTTATTTGGGTATTTCTCTGAAAATTCCCTGCCGCCGGGAAAGAACAGTGAGGCAGGGAATTTTCAGGGAGGCTTTCGGGCAGTATAGCGCATGAAGGCAACTCAAGGGGCCGGAGTAGGAGCAACCATGCTCATCACTTAACTTCCGGCTTAAAAAATATTCCCAAAATTTCAATAAGAAAAGCAGGGCTCCTTTCGTTGTTTGCCTGTAAGAACGGATCAAACATTCCCCAATGTGCACTTTCAATCAAAAACCTATGAAACAGTCTCGCTTTTTCTTTTTCGCCTTTTTCTTTGCCATCTCTTTCACTGTCTCCGCCCAGGATGACAAGGTGCAACTCAAGGCGCAGGATGCTCATTTCGGCACTGCCGACCTGGAATTGATCGACCGCCTGATGTACACGGTGCCGGGTATCGGCCGCGACCCCAGGGATATCCTCGAGCGGCAGAGCATCAAACCCTACATGATGCCGGTGCGGAAGATCGGGCCGAGGGGTTCGGAACTGAGCTACATTACGGCCAGCTGCCTGGAATATTACGTCAACCTGAACCAGAACTACAAAGATAATCTCAGCCCGGACTACCTATCGCTCAACCTGGAGAGCACGGGGAAAAAGGTCACTCCACAGGAGGCATTCCTCTTCCTGGCCGACCAAGGTATTGTGAGCGCTTCCATCATGCCTTTCGATTCGAGGACCATTCCCAATGCCGTCTATGCCACCGAAAAGTACCACATCAACAACTACCTGCATATCGTGCGGGATGTGATGAAAGGCCGGCAGAAGATCTTCGAAGTGCGCAAAGCCCTCATGCGGGGCAACCCCGTCATCATCGAACTGAAGGCCGACGGCAGCATCCGCAGCCTCATCCGGCAGGATACCTGGGAGGCGCCCGCCAACCCTTCCGAACTTTTCTCCCTGCTCGTCGTTGGTTACGATGAAACCCGGGAAGCCTTTGAAGTGATGGGCTGCTGGGGCAGCGCCTGGGGTAACAGCGGCTACCTGTGGATACGCTATGATGATTTCGAGAAATATGCCGTCAACGGTTATGTGATGGTGCCGCAGGCGGTTTATTAGGTGATTCGTGGATTCGTTATTCGTAACTTGTTATTCGTAACTCGTTATTCGTAACTCGTTATCCGTAACTCGTTATCCGTAACTTGTTATCCGTTAATTCGTCGAATCCACGAATCCCGAATCCCGAATCCCAATGAAACGCATAGGACTACTTTCCGATACCCACTCCTACCTGGACGAAAGCATTTTTCAATACTTCGAAGAATGCGATGAGATCTGGCATGCCGGCGATATAGGCAGCATGGAAGTGGCGGACAGGCTGGAGGCCTTCCGCCCCCTGCGCGCCGTATACGGGAACATTGACGATATGCCGATGCGTCGGCGCTTTCCCGAAGACCTGCGTTTCACCTGTGAGGGAGTCGATGTGTTTATGACCCATATCGGAGGTTACCCCGGGCGCTACAACAAGCGGGTACGCGCCATCATTCAACAAAATCCTCCCACCTTATTCATCTGCGGCCACTCTCATATCCTCAAAGCCATGCCGGATAAAAAGTATGGCTTGCTCCACATCAACCCCGGAGCGGCGGGCCAGCAGGGTTTCCACAAAGTGAAGACCATCGTGCGGTTTACCCTGGAAGCGGGAAACATTAAAGACCTTCAGGTGGTCGAGCTGGGGGTGCGGTAGGTAGGGGGGAATGATTAGTGCGGGCAGTGAAGAACGGAAGCTTCCCGGTTCTATGGTTTTGGACTTTGGACGAACCAGCCTTGAAGCCGGAGAACAGGGGCTTGGCTTTCATGGGATTGTTCGCAATTCACTTCCCCCTTCCGCTTTCCGACTTCCGACTTCCGCTTTCCGATTTCCCCTCTGTCTATTCATCAGCGCTTTGGCTGTCAAAATGTCACCATTCGTTAATGAAAGTTTAAAACGGCGCCCCCATACGGCCTTGGCATTTCCTTTGATCGTTTTTCTATCGTAAACGTGAGCTTTTTAAAAGTGCAGATTGACTTCCATTCACCGAATTGAGCTAAAGAAGTTGATTATGGCGCCATTGAGAAGTTACCACAGAAGCACCGTTGGCCGTATGCCCAATCCACCTCCATAAGATGGAGTGCCGGGTTATCCCGGCCAGCCGAAAGAGTAAGCCGGGCATACCACGCCTGGAGCCCCGGCTTAGAACCCGATTTTGAGAAAAAAAACAAAAACAATGAAAAAGACGCTATTATATTCCGCTCTGGTGGCATTCCTGGTAACGGGAACGACCCTGGGAATTTTCTCCTGGTTCCAGCAAAACAACCGCACCGTCAAGATAGAGCACATTGACGGCAGTGCGGCAAAGAGTGTGGCCTGGACTGTCAATGAAGACGGCGAAGTAGTACCGCTCGATTTTACCAAAACGGCCGAGAATGTCGTCAATGCCGTGGTGCACATCAAGTCGACCCAAACCTTTACCGGCAGAGAGGAAAGCCCCAATGCTTTCCGCCAGCTGCCCGACCCCTTCCGGGAGTTCTTCGGCGATCCCGAAGGCAGCCCCTTTTTTCAAAACCCGCGCGGCAACGGCCCGCAGGTACGCATGGGGACGGGCTCCGGCGTGATCATCAACGAAGACGGCTATATTGTCACCAACAACCACGTGGTGGCCGATGCCGACGACCTGGAAGTGACCCTCTACGACAACCGTACCTTCAAGGCGACGGTTATCGGCACGGACCCCAGTACGGACCTGGCGCTGATCCAGGTCAAAGCCAAAGGGCTCCCTACCCTGCCATTGATCAATTCCGACGATGTGAAAGTGGGTGAGTGGGTCCTGGCCGTTGGTAACCCCATGGGGCTGAACTCTACAGTGACCGCCGGTATTGTGAGCGCCAAGGCGCGTAACATAAACATCCTGCGCGAGCAGTTCGCCGTGGAGAGCTTCATTCAGACCGATGCGGCCATCAATCCGGGCAACAGCGGCGGCGCCCTGGTCAACCTGCAGGGAGGCCTGGTCGGCATTAACACTGCTATCGCCAGCCCGACCGGCGCCTACGCCGGCTACGGGTTTGCCGTCCCCGCCAATATCGTCAGTAAAGTGGTGGAAGACCTGCTGCAGTTCGGTGTTGTACAACGCGGCGTGCTGGGCGTTATGATCCGCTCGGTAGACGGCGCCCTGGCCAAAGAAAAAGGCCTGGATGTAACCAAAGGCGCCTATGTAGATAGCCTCCTGGAAAACAGCGCCGCCGCCGCCGCCGGCATTAAGCCCGGTGACGTAGTAGTGGAAGTAGAAGGCAAAACCATTGCGTCCTCTCCTGAACTGCAGGAGATGATCGCCCGCTACCGCCCCGGCGATAAAGTGACGGTCAAAGTAGACCGCGGTGGCAAAATGAAGGCTTTCCAGGTGGTGCTCAACAACCGCCAGGGCAGTACGGCACTGGTGGAAAAACCGGAACAGAAGGATGCCATGGCCCTGCTCGGCGCTGAATTCGAAACCCTGGACAGGGACACGGCCCGCAAGCTCGATATTGATGGCGGTGTAAAGGTTTCCAGGCTTTACGCCGGCAAATTGCGCAAGTATACGGACATGCGCGAAGGCTTTATCATCACCAAGGTTGACGGCCGTAAGGTGTCCACCGTTGAAGAGTTTGCCGCTGCCCTGGAAGGCAAAGCCGGTGGCGTGATGCTGGAAGGTATCTATGAGGATATCCCCGGAGTCCGCTACTATGCTTTTGGAATGCAGTAACCCCCCCGACGGGCTACTTTCAAGTGGCCCGTTACTCTCATACAAGAATGGCCGGGTGTTCTCAGAGCCCCCGGCCATTTTTTTCAGCGCCTCCAGTTTCCCCCGGATGGACTGGCTAACCCGGATTATTCATGGGTTCTTCGTCACGAGAAGCCAAAATACTTGTCAGGCCTGGGCTCCCGCAGGAAGGAGACGCGCAGCCGTATCCCCGGATACGGTGAGCATCGACTGACGAGGACGCCCGGGAATGGCGGGCAGTTTGGCTTTGCAGTAGATTAACTCATGAATAATCCGGGCTAACGGAATCTTCCTGAGGGCCGTTCTTTCAGAACCGCCATACCATTCCCACCGAGTTGCCGGTAAAGGTCAGCCCTTCCAGCAGCGGCTTCAGCTCGCTGTTGCCCTGGGCCTGCCAGAAGTAGGCGCCCAGGTCGAAGACAAAGAGGAAGGCGCCCTGCAAAAGGATGGATCTGCCGAAGCCCTTGAGCCGCTCGGGCATGTTCTCGGTGCGTTTGGAGCGCTCCATGAGGTACAGGCCGCCCATCATGTAGCCCACATCCAGGCCGGCGTTGAACAGGAAGATCTTCTGCAGCTTGTGTTGCTCATGAATGGTGCTGTAAAGGCCGAAGGAAGCCGGGTCGGCATGTATGGCGGAGAAGTAGCCGGCGGTGGCCAGCCCCAGGTTGACGAGGTTCCAGCCGGCGTTCATGGCATGGAAATACTTGTCCTCTCCCTCCCGCCGGGTCGCCAACGTGGCGCCCAGAGCGATATTGCCTATGGCCCAGCCGCCCAGGACGAGCATGCTGATGCGTTGCTTCTCCAGCCGCTGCCGGTTGAAGCCGGTAATGTCCTGGGCATGGGTATAGGCCATGCCGAGGAAGTTGATGAAGGTAAGGGTAAGTATGATCCTCTTCATGTCGTCCTGTTTATTGGTTTGATTAATCGAACGGATAACCAATAAACTGAATCAGAGAGGCCGGGTTCAATAATTTTAAAAGGAAATCTACTCCTTCCGGAACTTCAGGCAAACCGGAAGGAGCCCTGCGGGGTGAAGAAGAAGGCATTTCCGCAGGATCAGGAAAGGGCTATCGACGGTATCGTTCCCAGGCCTCGTCCTTGGCCATGCGCATATCGATTATGCGGGTGACGATGTAAGATCCAATGAGGCTGACAGCAATCCCCTCCACAACGATAAAAAGGCTGGCGGTAAAAGGAGTGATGTAGTCGCCTATAGGAATGGAGGCCTGTATGTGAGACAAGAGGGCTTCGTCGCCCAAAAGATAGAAACCCATGAAAATGGTAAAACCAAGTACTCCGATCACGGAGGCATACATGCCCATGGCCACGCCGGAGATGTAGTTGGAAAGGCTTTCCGGATGAGTTTGGCGGTACTCTCTGATGGCCAGTGCGATCAGGCCGATGTGAATTACGCCGTTGAAAATCCGGAGGTTGTAGTTCATGCTGTGTCCTAATACGTGCATGATGAGAAAGAAGGCAATGAAGCCTACTAGCATGAATAAGCCGTACTTGATGGCTATTTTTTTCATAAAAGTTTTTCTTTTTTAGGCTTGACGGGATATACCGTGATAATTCCTGTTTGTGAGGCCATCCCAAAGCAGGGCACAGAGCCTGACGCTTAAAAAAGCAGAGGAAAATTTTCACCTTGTACATTTATTGAACTGATATCCACGGCGGTATGTTTGCTGGCGCTCTGGTTTTGAACTCCCCCTGCGCCGGAATGCGGAGGAAGGGCCTCTTCCGGCGCAACAATGCCCGTACACTTGCCGTAAAACATAACACAGGTTTAAAAATGCTCCCTTGCGCCTGTCCGTAACGTTGAGTTTCACCACCGATTGGGCTGGAACAGTTATTGAAAAAAATGATATTTGAATGGTAATCCGGCCGAAGCTCCGGGGGCAATTCGTTTAACCACAGCAACTAAACAGCTGGACTGATGAGAACCAACCCCTTCTTTATCATGCTGTCGCTGCTGCTAATGGCAGCTTGCTCCAGCCCGGAGGTAGAAGAAAACCATTTTGAAGACGCTCGTGAATTGCGGCAAAGCAGCCTTTTTAAACGGGATCTGGTGCCCCAGGAGTTTGTGGATATCCTGCCGCCTTCAGTCCGGGATATACATTCCCGGATATGCAGCGCCGATACGGTCAGCCACATGATGTTTCGCCTCACCAAATTGCCGGACGATTATTTCACACTGATCAGCCGTATGGAACTGGCCCTGGAATCGGAAGTAGAACAATTGCATCCGTTCGAACCGGAGGGCGCCCAATGGTGGAATTCAGCAAAGGTTCGCGCCCGGTTTGAGGAGGACGGTTTCGTATTCCGCAAACTGCCGCTGGGAGTAGGGGATGCCGTTTATGTCGCCGCCAGCGAAGAAGGGGAGGTGTACACCTGGGTCGACCAGTAAGATAGTGGAATATCAAACTACCGGACACTTTCTGGATTGTGTATACGTGTAGTACTACTTTGTCACTTTAAGCACAACCGCGTAGCGGTGGCAGGCCCTGGCCGGGGGCGTCAGCCCTGTGGAATAGTTTTCGAATTCCACAGGGCCAGCCCATGTACTTATTTCGCCAAGGTGTTCCTGTTAGAATGGCTTCCCTCTTTCTCCCTCTCTCTCGTCCTCTCCTCCTTCATCCCCTCTTTTTTCCCGTTCAGCACCATGTTCTTGCAGCTGGTGATTTTCCGGTTTACCTTGCCGGAAAAATTCAACCCATGAGAGTATTTCAAATGATGGCTTTAGCGCTGTTGCTGTCCGCGGCCGGCGCCTGTACCAATGCCAGTGATGACAATTCGCCCTCCGATACGCCCGTCGTAGTCAATGACGGCGGCGCGTGGCGGGTGAGCTACTATTTTGATAAGGATAAAGACGAGACGAGCGACTTCGCCGGGTACCAGTTCTTCTTCCGGGACGGCGGCATACTGGAGGCTTCCCGCAACGGCGCCACTGCCTCCGGCACCTGGAAAGTGATACAGGATGACGGCAGGCAAAAGCTGGTGATCAACACCGGAACGGCTGCCAAACCGCTGGTGGACTTAACGGACGACTGGGTGATCGTCGAACAGAACGCCACCCGCATCCGCCTGCAGGACGATAATGACGAACATGTAGAGGAATTGCACTTTGAGAAGATCTAATGTGCATTTGTTTATGGGTGCATTCGTGCATTTGTGTTGCAAAGCCTTCGATGAAGTGTGGATTGAAAGAAGGAAAGACGTCCATTTCTTTTGAGAACGAATGCACGAATACACTACTTCCCCCCCGGCAAAAAAAGCCCCCCCATTCCCCGCTCGATGATCAGGCTATCTACATGCCCGGCCAGGGGCGCTTCCATACTCATGAAGTGCAGGTGCATGTCGGTGCTGTGGTGGGTGAAGACGCCATGATGGGCGGAAGAGTAGAAGCCGAGTATCTTTACCGGAGCAGCGCTCAGAGAGCCCCTCATGCCCGCCTGCATATGTTTTTCATGCGTGTGCACCGTATCTCCCTCAGGCCAGTCGATGATGTGGTAATCCAGTTTGTTGACGGTTGCTTCGATGAGGAAGGGGAAAGGTTTTTCCACATCGATCTTTTCTTTTCGGGCAGCGTTCCGGATGAAACCTTCCAGGGCTTCGTAAGTCCTCACATTATATGGAATGGGAATGGCCTGGCTCCACCGGGGCACGCTGGCATAAACGGCAAGCGCCGCCTGCCCTTCCGGATGGGGGGACAACTGAAGGCTGCTGTCCTTCACCTGCGCGATTACCAGGCCTCCGTCCCAGATCAGCAGTTCTCCTTTCAGGCCCTCCATGGCGCCCAGGGCATAGACATGAGGCCGGGCCAGCAGGCTGTCAATAGATATCTTCCCGCTGAGGCTGCCCTCCTGCATGATGGAACGCAGGGCGCCGTACCAACCCATCTCGAAACTGCTTTCCGACGCCGGCCGGGGCTGGCAGCTTCCTATGGCCATTATTGAAAAAAGAATTAAAATATTTCTCATACTCGACTATTGATAATTGTCCCAATCACTCCTTCATCCCCCCCAACCGCTTCCCCGCCACCACGATCCGTTCCAGTTTTCGCTGTTGTTCGAGCACAGCCGGCGCCGCCGCCCGCGCTTCGCAGTTGGAGATGCTGCAACGTTCACAGGTAGTATTCACGATGCGGGAGGGAAGGCCCGGGCTGTCGAGGAAGCGAAAGAGGCGCCGCAGGGTATCATTGACGAGAAGGCCGATGGTCACGCTGGTGCCCCGTGCAGGGTTCTGGAAATCGGGTTTGGCGACGGATATGCACAGGTAGCGGTTGGGCGTTTCCCAGTACTGGGAGATCTGGGCATCGGCGGCGGGGGCCGTATCGTTGTGCAATTGCTGTTTGGCCTTTACTTTTTTTATGATGTTGACCGATACCCAGCGGCGGCAGTAGTGTTCGTTGAGTTCGTTGGCGTAGGGGTTGTGCAACTGGGAAAGGTGGAGCTCTTTGGTCATCTGGAAGTGCTGCAGCCCTTCGTCGCCGACCATGCGGAGGAAGAACAAATCCTTGATGCCGAAGTGGCGGGGCAGCAGGTTGGTAAGCCGTTGCAGCAGCATTTCGGGGGTTACGTCGTATTTGGACAGCAAGCTGAGAAACGCCTCGGGCTCCCAGTCGGCCTTGTCGGCGAAGGCACGGATGTCTTCCACCATGCGGTGCTCGTCCATGAGCAGGGCCACCGAGAAGTAGGAGGCTTTGAAGTTGTTGAGCAGGCGGTCGAAGGAATCCGCTTCGACGATACGGGTAAAATAGGGGCGGTCGGGAAAATGGAGATACTGAAAGGCCAGCTCCCTGCCCAGAAGGAAGTTCTCCTGGGCACTGCTCAGCCCCTTGTTCAGAAAAAGGGTTTTCTGCCCGGAAGAATAAAAAGAGCGCTGCCGCTTCAGCTCTTTCTCCTTCGCCATAGCCTGCCGGTCCGTCTTTACATCGAATTTATCCAGGAGCAACCCTTCCAGAAATGGCGTGGTATAAGGCAGAGTGCCTTTGACGCCGAAATCCTCCCGGAACTGCCAGACAGCGGTTTCCAGCTCCTCGAAATAATTGTCGTACATATCCTGATAAGAGCGTAAGGCCGTCATATAAAGGTGTTCCCGCTGCAACTGATAGTTGCGGGTGATCTTGAACAGGGTGCTGATGAAGGCATTGACCTTGTCCGGCGTATTGGAAAAGAGCTCGAACAACTTGTCCGGGCTGATGCCGAACAGCTCCAGGGGGAACTCCTTGACAAAATCGGAAGTCAGCAGGTCGATGACGGGCTGCAGCTTCTTGGAAGCCCGGGTGGAGACCATGAAGTCATAATCCACCTCCAGGGCCTCGGCCATGGCGTTGATCTTGTCCACTTTCGGGTACTTCTTTCCCTTTTCTATGTCGTGCAGATAGGATTTGGAAAGGCCTGCCCGCTCGGCCAGTTCTTCCAGCGAAAGGCCCTTCTGCTGGCGCAGGTATTTGGCCTTGAAGCCGAATATCATCTTGATAATTGCCTGTTGTTCAAGCATGAAGGAATGAGTGAATGAGTGAATGAGTGAATGATGGCATCCCAGGCAGGAAAATCCTCCGGGTTGAAAACTTGGGCGAATGAGTTTCAGGGAGGGCTATTGGCCTTCGCTTTCCATAGTGGAGTGCATGTAGCGCAATATTCGTTCCATCATTCATTCGTTCCATCATTCCTTTTGATCCAAAGATACAAAATTGTGGAAAAAAAATAATTAGCGGAATTTCCGCTTTTAGATAAAAAATTACCATATTGCGGACTGTAACGAAAAAGCATCATGAATATGGAGACGATTATCGCTAAACAGTACACAGCAATTGATGGGTTGACGATCAAGGGGAAATTCCGCATTCCCTACGAAGCTATTCTGAGTAAGGAGGCGCAGCAGTTCCTCCTGGAACTGCACCGCCGCTTCAACGCCCGCCGCAAAGAGCTGCTGGACCGCCGCGAGGAGCGGCAGCAGGAGATCAATAATGGCAGGATGCCGGATTTTCTGCCTGAGACGAAGCACATCAGGGAAAGTGAATGGACGGTGGCGCCCCTTCCGGCCGACCTGCTGGACCGCCGGGTAGAGATCACCGGGCCAGTAGACAGAAAGATGGCCATCAACGCCCTCAACTCCGGCGCCAAATGCTTTATGGCCGATTTTGAAGACAGCAATTCGCCTACCTGGGACAACAATATGCAGGGGCATATCAATCTGATCGATGCCGTCAACCGCACCATTACCTACGAAGCACCCGAAACCGGCAAGAAATACAAACTCAACGATAAGATAGCCACCCTCTTAGTCAGGCCCCGCGGCTGGCACCTCGAAGAAAAACACCTGCTCGCTGATGGCGAACAAATGAGCGGCAGCCTGGTGGATTTCGGCCTGTTCTTCTTCCACAACGCCAAAAACCTGATCGCCAACGGCTCGGGGCCTTATTTCTACCTGCCCAAGCTGGAAAGCCACCTGGAAGCACGCCTGTGGAACGACGTCTTCGTCTTCGCTCAGGATTATCTGGACATTCCGCAGAAAACCATCAAGGCTACTGTGCTGATCGAGACCATCCTCGCTGCCTTTGAGCAGGATGAGATCCTGTACGAACTGCGCGAACACTCTTCGGGGCTCAACTGCGGGCGCTGGGATTACATCTTTTCCTTCATCAAGAAATTCCGCAAGCTGCCGGGGTTTGTCCTGCCGGATCGCGCACAGGTCACCATGACGGCGCCCTTCATGAAGGCCTATTCCGAGCAGGTGATCAAAACCTGCCACCGCCGTGGCGTCCACGCCATGGGAGGCATGGCCGCCCAGATCCCCATCCGGGGAGACGAGGAAGCTAACGAGGAAGCCATCGAAAAGGTTCGCGCCGATAAGGTTCGCGAGGCCCGCGACGGCCACGACGGCACCTGGGTGGCCCATCCCGGGCTGGTACCGGTGGCCACGGAGGTATTCAACAAGTATATGCCGGAGAAGAACCAGATCGCCAATAAGCGGAAGGATATCAATGTCGCCTCCGAAGATCTGCTCCGCGTACCGGAAGGCTCCATCACCGAGGAGGGCATGCGCCTCAACATCAACGTCGGCATTCTCTACATCGAAAGCTGGTTGAGAGGCGCCGGCGCCGCCGCCCTCTACAACCTGATGGAGGACGCCGCCACGGCCGAGATCTCCCGCACCCAGATCTGGCAATGGATACACTCCGGCGCCAAACTAACCGATGGGAGGAAAGTGAGTTACGAACTCTATCAACAACTGCTTCCTTCAGAACTGGAGAAGATCCGGGAGTACGTCGGCGAAGAAGCCTATGAGAACGGCCGCTTTGAGGAGGCCATCAGCCTGTTCGGCCAGTTGGTAAGGGAAGAGGAATTTACGGAGTTCCTGACCCTGCCGGCTTATGATTTAATCTAGTTCTTTCGCTAATAATCTTAAAACAAACAAAAAAAATGCAGCAGCAATACATTAAAGTACAGCAACTATTGACCGATTGGTTGACGAACCCCCGCTGGGAAGGCATTCAGCGCCCGTACACGGCCGAAGAGGTGGCCAAATTACGGGGCAGCCTTCAGGTCGAATATACACTGGCGCGGGAAGGCGCCAAGAAATTCTGGCACAAGCTGCACACCCAGCCGGTAGTTTCCGGGCTGGGGGCGCTGACCGGCAATCAGGCCGTACAGGAAGTAGCCGCCGGCCTGGATACCATTTACCTCAGCGGCTGGCAGGTAGCGGCCGACGCCAACCTTGCCGGCGCCATGTACCCCGACCAGTCGCTCTATCCCGCCAACTCCGTGCCGGATGTGGTGCGCCGCATCAATAATGCCCTGCGCCGCCGCGACCAGGTACAATCCGTCAGCGGGGAAGGCGACATCGACTGGTTCGCACCCATCATCGCCGACGCCGAGGCCGGCTTCGGCGGCAACCTCAACGCCTACGAGCTCATGCTGAGCATGATCGAGGCGGGCGCTGCTGCCGTCCACTTCGAAGACCAGCTCTCCAGCGCCAAGAAGTGCGGGCACCTCGGAGGCAAGGTGCTGGTGCCCACACAGGAAGCCATTAATAAGCTGGTGGCCGCCCGCCTGGCCGCCGACGTGGCCGGCGTTCCTACGGTGCTCATCGCCCGCACCGACGCCGACGCCGCCAACCTCATTACCTCCGATATCGATGAGCGCGACCGGCGGTTCGTGATCGGCAGCGAACGCACCTCCGAAGGGTTCTACCACGTTAAGAACGGCATCGAGGCCTGCATTGCCCGTGGGCTGAGCTACGCCTCCTACGCCGACCTGCTGTGGATGGAAACGTCCCATCCGGACCTGGGGCAGGCGCGAGAGTTCGCCCAGGCTATCCACGCCCGGTTCCCGGGCAAACTGCTGGCCTACAACTGCTCGCCCTCCTTCAACTGGGCGGCCAACCTGAGCGAGAAGGAAATGCTGACCTTCCGTGAAGACCTGGCCGAACTGGGATACCGCTTCCAGTTTATCACCCTGGCGGGCTTCCACGCCCTGAACACTTCCATGTTCGAAGTCTCAAAAGCCTACAAGGCGCGCGGCATGGCCGGCTATAGCGAACTGCAGGAACGCGAGTTCGCCCTGCAAAGCGCCGGCTTCCAGGCCGTCAGGCACCAGGCCTTCGTCGGCACCCAGTATTTCGACTTTGTGCAGAATACCGTGCAGCAGGGGCAGTCTTCTACTGTAGCAATGGCTGGCAGTACCGAGACGGAGCAGTTCAACAACTGATGAATAAATATCTCTCATTCTTTTTGACATTTAATTCCGGCCGCCCTGAGGGCGGCCGGTTTTTTTTTACAGGCTACACTGGCCGTTACAAGAAAGATAGCGAGCCAGGACTGAAATTCTTTTGTTATAACCTCATGCTTGGCGGCCGGGAAATTACCGATTTGTACTTTTGTGGAAGTTTTTCTCCAAAAAGTACAGATACATGCCTTCTTCAGGATACACGCAATTATCCGTTTCCGAAACGCAGGCCGAAGCACTGGCCCAGAAGTATTACGGGATAGAGGGGAAAGCCACCCCCCTGCCCGGAGAAATAGACTTCAACTTCCGCCTGGATACCGCCGATGGCCATTCCTATACACTCAAACTGTCCCGCCCCGATGCCGACGAACAGCTCCTGGAAATGCAGGCCGACCTGCTGATGCACCTCGAAGAGGCTTCCCTGCCTTTGCAGCTCCCGATTCCGGTGATGGACATTCAGGGGAAGCCTGCCAGGCCGGTTCGGGACGAGCACGGCAACCGGAGATACCTGCGCCTGCTAAGTTGGGTCCCCGGCAAAGTATTCGCCCGGGCAAGCCCCCACTCCCCTGCCCTGCTGGAAAGCCTCGGCCGGGCCTGCGGCCAGCTGTGCCGGGCGCTGGAAGGGTTCCGCCATCCGGCGGCGGAGCGGGATTTTAAATGGGACCCCGGCAGGTTGCCGTGGGTTAAGGAATTCGGGCGCCTCTTGGAAGGCCGGCAGGCTGAGCTGTTCCGGCATTTTCTCGGCCTTTTCGAACAAGAGGCACAACCCCGCCTGCCCCACCTCCGCAAAAGCGTCAACTATAATGACGCCAATGATTACAACGTGCTGGTAACGGAGCGGCGCGAAGGGCATCCTGCTACCTGGAGTCACGAAGTTTCCGGCTTTATCGACTTTGGGGACGCGCTTTACACCCAAACCGTCAACGACCTGGCCATCGCCCTGGCCTACGCCCTGATGGACAAATCCGATCCGTTGGCGGCGGCCATCCCGGTGATTCGCGGATTTCACGCTGTATTCCCTTTGCAGGAAGAAGAAGTGGCTGCCCTTTTTGCCCTCATCGGCGCCCGCCTGCTGATCAGCGTCACCAATTCGGCCATCAACAAGCAGGAAGAACCGGACAACGAGTACCTGCTCATCAGCGAGCGGCCGGCATGGGCACTGCTCGAAAAGCTGAGGGAGGCCCCTCCTGCCCTCGCCCACTACACCTTTCGCTACGCCTGCGGCTGGGAGCCCTGCCCGTCGGCGCCCGCCTTCCGGGAGTGGGCCCGCAGGCAGGATTTTGCCCCTCTTACCGGCCTTAAGCTGGAGCCCGGCCGATGGAAGGTAATGGACCTGGGCGTCGGCAGCCCGGAACTGGGCAATAATGAAAATTTCAACGAAAAACAACGCTTCCTGCGCCACATCGAACGCATGATGGAGGAGGCCGGCGTTTCGGCCGGCGCCGGCGGCTACGGGGAAGTACGCCCCTTTTACACCACCGACGCCTATCTGCAGCGGAGCAACGACGGCCCGCACTGGCGCAGCGTCCACCTGGGGCTGGATATCTGGGGGGCGGCGGGCACGGCGGTGTTCGCCCCCTGGAAAGGCAAAGTGCACAGCTTCGCTGATAACGCTCACGAACGGGATTACGGCCCTACCATCATCCTGGAACATGAACCGGAGGATGGGCCGCGGTTTTACACCCTCTACGGCCACCTCAACCGGGAGTGCCTGGAGGGGCTGGAGGTGGGCATGCCCGTGAGCCGCGGACAGCAAATCGCCGCCTTCGGAAAAGTGTCGGAAAACGGCGCCTGGCCCCCTCACCTGCATTTCCAGGTAATGCTGGACACGCTCGGCAACGAAGGGGATTTCCCGGGAGTAGGCTTCCCGGAACAATGGCCAATCTGGAGGAGCATTTGCCCAAACCCCGAACCCCTGGCCGGCCTGGCGGAGGGCGCTTCCCAGCCGGAACGGGAAGAACTCCCGATAGAGGAAGTACTCCAGAAAAGGCGCCAGCACCTGGGGCGCAGCCTCAGTATCTCCTACCACCGGCCGCTGCACATGGTGAGGGGCTTTATGCAATACCTGTACGACACCAGCGGGAGGCGATACCTGGATACGGTCAACAACGTTCCGCACGTCGGCCATCAGCATCCGCGGGTGGTGCGGGTGGCGCAGCAACAGATGGGCCTTTTGAATACCAACACCCGCTATTTGCACACCCACATCGTCCGCTTTGCCGAAGAGCTGCTGGCCAAGCTGCCGCCGGAACTCAGCGTCGTGCACTTCGTCAACTCCGGCAGTGAGGCCAATGAACTGGCGCTCCGCCTGGCCAGGGCTTACACCGGCCAACGCGATATGGTGGTGGTGGAAGTGGGCTATCATGGCAACACCAATGCCTGTGTTGACGTCAGCTCCTACAAATTCGACGGCAAGGGCGGGCGGGGAGCGCCGGGCTGGGTGCAGGTGGCCCCCATCCCCGACCCCTACCGCGGGCTGCACCGGGGAGCAGGTTCCGGCCCGGCCTACGCGGAGTATGTGCAAAAGGCCATCGGGAAAGTACAGCAGCAGGGGCGGGGCATTGCCGGTTTCATCGCCGAGAGTATCCTCAGCTGCGGGGGGCAGGTAGTACCGCCTTCCGGTTATTTGCGGGAGGCTTACCACTATGTACGGGAAGCCGGCGGAGTTTGCATCGCCGATGAGGTGCAGGTGGGCTTCGGGCGGGTTGGGGAGGCCTTCTGGGGATTCGAGCTGCAGGGCGTTGTGCCCGATATCGTGGTGATGGGAAAGCCCATCGGCAACGGCCACCCCCTGGGGGCGGTGGCCTGCCGGCCGGAGATCGCCGAAGCATTCGCCAATGGCATGGAGTATTTCAATACTTTCGGGGGCAACCCCGTGTCCTGTGCTATTGGCAGGGAGGTGCTGCGGGTGGTCGAGGAAGAAGGGCTGCAGGAGCACGCCCGGCAGGTGGGCAACTACCTGCTAAAGGGGCTAAGCAGCCTGCAGCAACAGTATCCGATCATTGGCGACGTCCGCGGCCATGGCCTGTTCCTGGGCTTCGAGCTGGTAAAAAACCAGGAAAGCCTGGAGCCGGCCACCGCCCGGGCCAGCTATCTGGCCAACCGCATGCGGGAAAAAGGCGTGCTGATGAGCACCGACGGGCCATTCAATAATGTACTGAAGATCAAACCGCCGATGTGTTTCGATGAAAAAAATGCGGATTTTTTCCTGCAGATGCTGGAAGAGGTGCTGCGTGAGGACTTCTGCCGGTAGGCTCTCAATCCCTGCCAAACCGAAACTCAAGGAGCAGCAAGATCATCATTACGACGATAAGGGCCCGGCGAAGAATAACTTCCCCATTTGATGCCGATCTTTTGCCGCTGTACTGCGTTGCTCATCACTTGCGTAGCTAGGCTATGCGCGTTCTTCGCGCCTTGTCCAGCGACAAAATCTCTGGCCTGAAACGGGGAACTTATTTTTCTCCGGCCCCTAAGCAGGTTCCACAGCACATAACCGATCAGCCCGGAAGTGGAATATACCCAGGCGGGGTTCAAAGCAGCCACCACAGCGCCGCCTACACTCACCACTCCGTTCAGGACAAAGAGCCATTTGATGGCCTTCAGCAGGCCGGGCCGGCGAAAAGAGGCGCCACAGCCAGCGTCGCCAGCCCCAGAAAGCCATAGAAATGGCCCGTAAACTTTGAAAACAAACCCCTCACTTTCGTGGTTACCCCAACGTACCATTTTCAAACCACTCATGCCCGAATTACCCGAAGTCAATACCAAGAAGCTCAATTTCGACCGCGTCGCTCTGAACAAAAAGATCGAAAAGGTTGAGCTGCGCGAAACCAACCACATCTTCCGGAACATCACCGGCGAGGCCTTCGCCCAAAAAATGAAGGGGAGGCAATTCACCGGTTCCTACCGCCGGGGTAAGTACCTTTTTGTGCACCTGGACAACGGCCACGACGTGCTCTTTCATTTCGGCATGACCGGCGAGTTCTACCCCTATGAGGAGCCGGAGCAGCGCCCCAAACACGAACGCTTTGCCTTCCTTTTCTCCGACGGCCTGCGCCTCGGCTTCGACTGCCCCCGCAAACTGGCCCACATCTACTACCTGGAAGACAAGGACGCCTTTATCCGCGAGAAAAAGCTGGGTGAAGATGCGCTGAAGATCACCGAAGCGGAATTCCTGAATAAGCTGGATGCCAAAACCGGCACCATCAAGGGCTTCTTCCTCAACCAGTCCAACCTGGCGGGCATGGGCAACCTCTACGCCGACGAGGTATGCTGGCAGGTGCACCTCCACCCGGCCTCCCGCATTCCGGCGCTGGGCGAGAAAACCCGCCGGGAACTACACCACCGCATGCAGGCCATCCTGCAAACGGCGGTTGACCGCCGGGCCGACTACGCCACCTACCCCGACGAATGGCTCTGGAACCACCGCGAAAAAGGCGGAACCTGCCCCCGCGACGGCCACGGCCTGGAAAGGGACAAGGTGGCGGGCCGGTCGACGTATTACTGCCCGCAGTGTCAGGAGTTGAAGGAATGAGGCGAAAGGCGGAAGTTTACCCGGAAGAGCGATAGCGAAGACGGGGCGGAAGGCGGACACGAGCGAAGCGACTGACGCCTGCCTGCCCGCCAGGCAAGCCTTGGCGGCCTGGCGAGAGTGTTCAGAAATGTGTGTCTGCCTGCATGTTTTGAAACACAAAGTTCACAGAGAAACACAGAGTATTCGCTTGACAGCGAATGCTTTATGCCGAATTCCGAATTCCGACTTTTGTCCAACGCTAGACCGCTAGCCTACGTTTCCAGGCATATCTTTGTTTATGTCCAGCCACTGCTCCCTGATACACTGCTCCCTGCCACACTATCCCTGCCACACTATCCCTGCTCCACCGCTTCCACCTCCACCCACACCCCGTTGAACACCGCATTGCCCGTCGGGCCGTCCGTCAGCTGGTCATCGGTGAGCACATTGACATTGACGCCGGGGCGCCAGCGGGCCACCTCCAGGCGCACGCCGGCCTCATCATGGCCCCAGCCGTGGGGGATGCTGATGACCCCGGGCATGACCTCATCGGAAACCTCTGCCGGCAGCTGAATGCCACCGTTTTTCGACCGCACCGTTACCAACTGGTTTTCTTCGATCCGCAGCCGTTCGGCATCACGGAGATGGAGGATGGCCGTACACCGGGGCGGCCCTTTCATCAGCCGTGTGCTGTTGTGCATCCAGGAATTGTTGCTGCGCAGGTGGCGCCGGCCGATGAGTTGGAATTGCCCATCGGGGAGCTGCTCTTCAAGCGCGGCTTCGGCCTGCTCCAGGAAGGGAAGCAGAGTGGGCGGCAGCAGTTGGATACGCTTATTTTCAGTGAAGAGCCTTGCGGGCAGGCAGGGCTTCAAAGGGCCCAGGTCAACGCCATGCGGGTTGTCCTTCAATTTCTGAAGATCCAGTCCATTACCTTTCAGAAAGCGCCCCCCCAGCTTTCCGTAGGGGCCGATGAGCAGGCCCAGGTTGAGGCGCCGCTCGGGGGTGAGCCGGCTCAGTACCGCATGTTTGGCTTTCAGCCATAGTGGATTTCCCCTTTCCAGCCGCTTCTGCAGCTCCAGGAGGATCTGCCAGTCGTAGCGCTGATCCGGATCGATGGGAAATACCGGCGGGGAGAAGTTGGCTACATTCCGTATGGCGACGATGTTGAGCACAAAATCGTAGTGCAGCGCTTCCAGGCCGGCAGCCGGCGGCAGGATGATGTCGGCGTGGCGGGTGGTTTCGTTCAGGTAGATATCGATGGCCACCATAAAATCGAGCCGGCCCAGCGCTTCGTTCATTCTGCCGACATTGGGCACGGAGCTGGCCGGGTTGCCGGCGATGGTGATCAGGGCTTTCACCTGCCCCTCCCCTTCCGTGAGGATCTCTTCGGCCAGGGCGGCGGTGGGCAGGTCGCCGGCCACCTCGGGCAGCCCGCGGATGCGGCTCTGCCAGCGCAGGGCCTTCGCTTCCCGTTTCAGGAGGCGCACAAAGTCGATGGCGGGCAGGGGAAACATCACGCCGCCTTCGCTGTCCATATTGCCCGTCAGGATGTTGACAGCGTTGATGAGCCAGTGGCAGAGGCTGCCAAAGCGTTGGGTGGAAACGCCCAGCCGCCCGTAGCAGATGGCCCGCTCCGCCGCAGCGAAATCGCGGGCGAGTTGACGTATTGCCCCCGCAGTCATCCCTACTTTACCCGCTACCCGTTCGGGCGTGTAGGCGGAGACGGCCTTCTTCAGGATGGCTATACCGTCGGTGAAGCGCCAGGCGTGATTTGGGCGGACGAGCTCCTCTTCAAAAAGCGTATGGACAAAAGCCAGAAGGAAGAACAAGTCCATACCCGGGCGTATGAACAAATGCTCATCGGCAAGCTCCGCCGTCCGGGTGCGGCGGGGGTCGAGCACCACCACCCTGCCCTGCCGCCGCTGAATATCCTGCAGCAGCTTTTTGATATTGGGGGTAGACATGACGCTGCCGTTGGATACCACCGGGTTGGCGCCCAGCATGAGGAAGAACTGGGTGCGCTCTATATCGGGCACCGGGAAGAGGGCCTGATGGCCGAACATCTCCCCGTTGACGAACATCTGCGGCAACTGGTCCAGAGAATGGGAGGCATAGCGGTTGCGGGTGCCCAGGGCATTGGCAAAGTCGTAAAAATACAGGCCGGTGCCGGTATTGTGCACGCCGGGGTTGCCCATGTACAGGGCCACTGCATTGGGGCCGTGCTGATCCTGAATGGCCCGGAGTTTTCTTTCCACCGTATCGAAGGCTTCCTCCCAGCTGATGCGCTCCCAACCCTGGCCTGTCTTCCGGATGGGATACTTCAGCCGGTCCTTATCGGTATGAATATCCTGAAGGGCGACGCCCTTGGGGCAGATGTGCCCCTGGCTGTACACATCCCGTTCATCCCCTTTGATGCTGAGCACTTCCTCCCCGCGGGTGCGGATCTCCAGCCCGCACATGGCCTCGCAAAGGTGGCAGGTGCGGTAGTGGGTGGTGATATTTGATGTTTGATTTTTGATGTTTGATTTTTGATGTTTGATTTTTGATTTGCGGCTGACTTCACGAGCCATTGTGATGTATGAAAACCTATGTGGCCTATGTTTTCTATGTGGTAAATATCTCATTCACCGATCCGCAGCACGATCTTGCCGAACTGCGGGTTTTTCTTCATCATCTGTAAGGCTTCGTTTCCATCTTCAAGGCTGAAAACACTATCGACCACCGGGATAATCTTATAGGCATTGACAAAATCCAGCATCTGGCCGAACTCGGCGTCCGAGCCCATGGTGCTGCCGTAGATGGAAAGCTGTTTGAAAAAGACATTGGGTACGCTGATGCCATTCCAGGCGCCGGCAGTAGCGCCATAGACGCCTATACGGGCGCCCTTTCGGCACATTTTCAGCAGTTGGTTGAAGCCGTCGCCACCGGCGCCGTCGATCACGACATCGAAGCCGCCCGCCTCTTTTTTCAGGGCATCCATAGCGCCGGCATCCTTATAGTTAGCGCCCCCTTTGGCGCCCAGGGCAACCGCCCTTTCGATCTTTTCCGCCGAACTGGAAGTGACATATACTTCGGCGCCAATGGCGATGGCGAACTGGCAGGCAAAGAGGGCCACCCCTCCGCCGATGCCGGAGATGAGCACCTTGTCGCCGCCCTGGGCCTGACAGCGGCTGAACAATACGCGGTAGGCGGTAAGGCCGGCCAGCGGCAGGGCAGCGGCCTGTTCGGCAGTGAGGTGGGCGGGCTTGAGATAGATGTTCTTTTTGCGGACCACTACCTGCTCGGCGAAGGTGCCGTACTCCTCCATACCCAGGATGAAATAGTCATCGGTATAAAAACGAGGGTCCCCTCCCCAGTGGATGCTGGGGTTGATGACCACTTCTTTCCCCTCATATACCCCACAACCATCGGAGCCAAGGACGGTGGGAAAGCGCAGGTTGGGATACAGCCCCAGCGTGATCCAGTAATCCCGACGGTTCAGGGCCGCGGCTTTGAGCCGGACGACGCCGAAGGCGCCTTCATCATACTCCGGTAATTCCACATCAGTATAAACCAGAGGTTCCTTTACGCCGGTGAACAGTAACGCTTTCATCTTATAATGGTATGTGATGGGTGAAAAGATAAGCATTACTGACAACTATCAGCCCCTCTGGCTGACAATTCTCACTACCTGGTGATTAAAAACATTCCAACTTCTGATAAAATTAGCTTATCCGGAAAACCCGCCTCTCGGGGCAGATGATATGCGCACCCGATGGCGGTGCGGTGCAATCCAGAACATTACAGGCGCCCGGCAGCCGGGAACAGGAATAACTCGTAGAAGAACTGCAAAGGCTGGGCACCGGCTAGTGGGTGACGAGCGGCAACTACAGCGGCCGCATCCTACGCCTCGATGGCGTCGCCTTTCGTGTTCATGATCGCCAGATTCTTCGATTGTGCTTGAATCGGGAGTGATACGCAATCTTTCGGCGCCGCTGTTTCCTTCCAAAAAAACAGCTTTTAATATCTTTAGTCTTTAACCTTTTTGGCCTTCCCCCGATGCCCATTCTTATACTCCACTATACTTTTACTTCCATCAAGGTAGAAAATGGTTAAAGCTCCATTAAACATTTCTCCATTCTGGAATTCTCCCGTAAATATCTTCGAAGATCCATCTTTTTTATTTTTACTGGAATAGATACCTTGACCATGCATTTCATCACTTTTCCATTCACCTTCATATTTAATTTCCAATTCCTTGGTGTTTACGTATGAAATTCCATAGCCATCATTTTTCCCGTTCTTATACTCACCCTCGTAATCTATGGTACCGTCTTCATTATAAGTCGTGCCTTTGCCATGTTTTTGACCGTTAATTAAATTCCCAACATACTTCCTGCCGTTTGCCCATATAACAGTTCCAAAACCTTCCAATTTATCATCTTTCCATTCACCTTCATAGGATGAACCATCTTTATAGAGCATTTTACCCTGACCATTCCTTTTATCGTCTTTCCATTCCCCTTCGTAAGAGCCTCCGTTAACAAGAATAATTTCACCTTTGCCATGCCTTTTGCCATCTTTCCATTCTCCCTCGTAAACATTACCGTTTTCATACTTCATTTTACCGAAGCCATCTTTTTTTCCTAAATCTTCTGAATAGGTTTCCTTAATGGCCGCAGTATCGGCAGTTTTAGCCACAGTAAGTGTGTCATCATAAGTTTTTTTAGGGGGACTTTCCTTGCCAGCTTCTAGCAACACTTTTGATCTCGTATTTTCATAACCAGGTGAGAACATACTTTTTCCCATTATCCGCCAGCCATTATCTGTGTATTCAAAATCTATTTTACCAAAAATTTCAACGCTGGTTCCAGACTTAAATTGGCTATAATTATTTGTAAAAGTTTCAGCATAAATGTCTCCCTTTTTTTCAAATGTTTTAAAATTCTTCCAATACCAGTTAGCATTTAGATATTTGTCTGCCGATTCTTTCCAGAAATCCTTTTGGGCTTCAATAATTAAACGGTATTCTAACGAATAAATCTTTTGCCCGAAAAACTCTTGCAATATGCCATTTTGCTTGTTAAACTCCATAAGCTTACAAGCACCATTCGATTCTGTGGTAATTTGTTGATTCATAAATGATCTGGCAATTTCAATTAATTCGTTGGAATTATCACCAGGCCGGGGAGTTACTTGAGTCGGAATGTTATCAAAAACTTCTTTCGTTCCATTTTGGTATTTGATCATAAATACTTCGGCTTTATTGTGTGAATATAATGGGCCATCTAAATTATCCCATTTCCTGTATTTTATAGTATTGGCAGAAATTTCTATTATTTTTGCCTGAATTTCATCTCCTGATCTAAATATAACGATGTCCTGAGCAAATGATCTGAATCCATTCAATAGGAGGTAAAAACAGAAAATAGAATATAAGTATTTACATTCAGTTGTTTTCATTTCGCATAAATTGTTGTGGTTAATTAATCCTTTACCTTGGTTATCCCCACCACCTTACGAACCCCTTTCCCCTTAACTTCCAGGAAATAAACCCCGGCCGGCAAATCATCAAGTCGCATCGTCCGCATTGCCCCATCCGCTATAAAAGAGCGGTCAAAGTGCACCGGCCTGCCTGCAACGTCGATCAGCCTGGCCAATGTCGTCGGGCGGCCTTCGCATTTAATGTATAGGACATCGCGCACCGGGTTGGGCGATACCGTAATGGTAAACCCTTCTGGCTCTTCGCGCGTCGAAACAATAACGGTAACCATGACGGAATCCATGGCCATACAACCAACACTATTCGTAACCGTCACCAGATAGATGCCTTCTTCCTCTACTGTTATGGTAGAAGTGGTTTCGCCGGTTGACCAGAGATAAGTAAGGCCCGGCTCGGAAGCAATGGCGGTCAAGTTAACCTCCTGGCCCTGATCAATAGAGATATCCGGCCCCAGGTCAACCATGGGGCTTGTCCTTGCGATCACCGTTGCCTGTGCCTTAACCGTACAGCCGTTTATATCAGTAGCTGTAACGGAATAAGTTCCACCCGGCAGGTTGTTGAGATCCTGGGTAGTGTCGCCATTATTCCATGTATAACCTATGACCGGGCTGCCACCGGAGGCATTAACCAATATGGACCCATCTTCATTGTCGCAGTTCGTATTATTTGGCAAAAGGGAAAGTATAGCCACCGGAAGAACGGCAACCGAGGTGTCGGCAGCAGCCGTACAGCCCGCTGCAGTGGTGACATTGACGGAGTAATTACCCGTGGAGAACACCGTGATATTCTGCGTTGTAGCGCCGTTATTCCAAAGGTAAGTGCCGCCCCCGCTTACCGTGAGGACTACCGAATCTCCCGGGCAAAAGGCCGTGGGGCCATCTGCCGTTATGGCGGCGCTCGGGTTAGGCTGTACCACAACTGAAACGACTGCTGAAGTTGCAGAACACCCGGCTGTGTTTGCTACGATAACCGAATAATCACCAGCAGATGATACTGTAATACTCTGCGTTATCGCGCCATTGCTCCACAAATAAGAATTGGCCGGGCCAGCGGTGAGCGTCACTGAATTCTCCTCGCAGATCGTAATGGCCGGGCCGCCTGGAGTGATGTTTGCAATGGGCGCAGGCTCTACGATAACCGAAGTTGCCGGTGAAGCCGCCGTACATCCGGCCGCATTGGCAACGGTGACCGAGTAGATGCCAGTGAAGGATACTGTAATGCTTTGCGTGGTGGCGCCATTGCTCCACAGATAGGAAGTGGCCGGGCCGGCGGTGAGCACAACGGAACTATTTTCGCAGATCCTGATAACCGGATCACCCGGAACAACGGAAGCCGTGGGTGCAGGCTGCACGTCGACCGTAATCGCCTCCGAAACAGCCGTACATCCGGCCGCATTGGCTACCGTAACCCTATAATCCCCCGAAGAGGTTACCGTAATGCTTCGGGTGGTGGCGCCATTGTTCCATTGATAGGAACTGGCCAGGCTGGCGGTGAGCGTTACAGAATCTCCTTCGCAGAAAGTCGTGTGGCCATCGGAAGTTACGTCCGGAACAGGAGGCACAGGATTGACGATAATCGTAGTCACAGCCGAGGCCGCTGAGCATCCGGCGGAATTGAAGACAGTAACCGAATAATTCCCGGACGTGGAAACGGTAATGCTTTGGGTAGTCGCGCCATTACTCCATAGATAGGCCTCTGCTAGGCTGGCCATGAGCGTCACCGAACCGCCTTGACAGAGAATGGGGCCGCCGTCTGTGGTAATGGTTGGGGCATCCAATTGACAAAGTTTTTCAACAAAAGCATCGGCATAAACAGAGAAAATACTCGTGTAAAAAGGGCTTAGATAATAGGTGCCGTTGCCGGGGTCAAAATCGGCTTCGATAGAAAAAAAGTAACCTGCCGTATATATACTTCCACGGCTATCAACAGCTATGGCGTGGCTCTCATCTGGTAGCGTGCCGCCCATACGCACTGCCCAGGCGAAGTTTCCGGATGCATCGAGCCTGGCGACGAAGATATCTTCCTCGCCTGCCGAATTCAGATTGTATACCTCGTTGCCAGGGTCAAAATCCGCAATGCCCCGAAAGGATCCAGTGACAAAAACATTTTCATCCGTATCGAGAACGATAGAGTTACCTTCATCAGAAGACAATCCGCCCATTTGCTTTGCCCACAGAAAATCTCCATTTGCATCGAGTTTAGACACAAAAACATCTCCCTGCCCACCACTTAAGTTATATGTTCCAAAGGGGCTGGGGTTAAAATCTGTTGTACCGTTGAAGTACCCTGTCATATATACATTGCCATTAACATCAATTGCAAGAGAATTACCTCTGTCAGATCCGGATAACGACCCTCCCATTTGTTTGGCCCAAAGAAAGTTTCCGGAAGGATCCAATTTGGACACGAAAATATCTGTGGTGTTGTTTAAAGTGGCAAGGTTGTACGTTTCAGGGCCGGGATCAAAATCGCATGTGTTGGAAAAGTATCCCGTAGTATAGATATTCCCAAAGGCATCTATGGCGATAGCGTTACCTCTGTTTCCACTTCCGCCAAGTTCCCCAACAATCTGCTTCGCCCATAGAAAATTGCCGTTAGCATCCAAGGTGGAAATAAAAATATCGATGTAACCTGCGGACAGGTTGTAAATGCCGGGGCCAGGGTCGAAATCGACTGTGCTTCGGAAACGGCCTGTCGTCGTAACGTTTCCGATGCTGTTTACTACAATGTCGTAGGCAATATCGGCGCTTGTGCCGCCTATCCGCCTTGCCCAGATGAGATTTCCGGAGGGGTCAAGTTTGGCGATAAATATATCTTCATTGCCGGCGCCAGTTAAATTATAAGTCCCGGGGCCGGGGTCAAAATCAGCTGTACCGGAAAAGTATCCAGTCATATAGATATTACCACTGACATCCAAAGCCATCGCGTGCCCTCTGTCCGTAAAATTCCCGCCGAACCGCTTGGCCCATAGAAAATTTCCGTAAGCATCGAGTTTTGAAACAAAAATATCCTGATAACCTGCTGAAACCAAACCAAAAGTTCCGGTATTGGGATCGTCACTCGGATTAAAGTCGGCCACGCCATTAAACTCTCCGATGGTATAAACATTGCCATCGGCATCAATAACCATATCATGGGCAATTTCCTCGCTTAACCCACCGAAGTGCTTAGCCCAGAGGAAATTGGGGGATTGAGCGTTTATTATGGCGCTCCAGTTACACAAGACGAATAAGGTGATGATGTCGATATTTTTCATAGGTTTTAGTTTTGTTCTCCAACAATAGGCCTATACAGGCGAGACACTTCACGACTGAAGCGCTTCAAAAAACCTTCGGTTTGAAACACTGGGCAAGCAAACTTTTGGGTGGGATTCTTAAACCTGAGCGCCTGGGTATAATTGATCCTCCTTATGCAGGCTCATCTGTATTCTGTGAAGAGCAAGACGTGATTACAAATATCCTCCCCACCGTCACGGCGTTCAGGAGATGTAATCCCGAAGAAACAATATTAATAACATCCACTTTCCCCGCAAATCGCCAGGAAGTCAAATCAGGCTTGGAAAAATTTAGTTACTCCAGTGAGGAATAAAAGATTAGAGCTTTAGCACGACTAGAAATAATGTTGCTTTCAAATATAGATCTATTTGATGTTTAATTCTATAGTACTGTAGAAAATAATTTTGGATTTCGTCGAAAAACAATGGACTGTTGTACAGAAAACCCCAGGCTGGCCGCAGTGCGTTTGTGCCACGCTTAAATCACGCCTGTTCTTTACTTAGGGCCCGGTAAACTGCTTGAACAGTTTCCCCTCAATCCACGCCAGGCTCCTATGTATGCTAAAGTTTCGGCGAGAGCGTGCGGTGAATATATTCTCCGGTACGGGTTTTCATTCTGCCCTCATATCACCTATCGTGGCCTTCTGCCTTGGCACCAGGAACAATTCCGTCTGCCGCCCGTCGATATAACGAACGGTTTTGCCATCGAAGAAGGCGTCCTCCTCCATCATCATGCGGATCTCTTTACCCCATTCGGGGAGGAAGACGGCCGTGTTCAGCTCGATGGAATAAGCCGTATTCGGATAAAGCGGGTAACCGCCACGGTGGGGCACGCCCCCCTGCTGGTCCCACAGGCCAATGGTAGGCCCGGCGCCGTGGCCGTGGTAGCCGATGGGATGGGTGTAAATGGTGGGCTTGAGGCCTTCGGCTTTGGCCTTTTCCAGGGCGCTGGCCAGGATGTCATTCCCGCTGCGGCCGGTTTGGAATTCATCCGTCAGGATGTCCATCAGGCGGAGGCCTTTCCGGAAGGCGGCGCTGAGATAGGGCGGCGCATCGGTTTCCCCCGGGCGCAGGATGTAGGCGTTCTCCTGGGTGTCCGTATTCAGGCCGAGGTAGGTGATGCCGAAATCGACATGGACCAGGTCGCCGGGCTGGATGATCTGCTTATCCGGCCGCCTGGAAAAGGCCCGAAGGTGGCCGAAATTCTCCGGGTCCTGGCGCTGAATGTCGACAGTTGGGTGGAACCAGGCGTCCAGGCCCAATTCCCGTATACGCTCCCGGTAGTACCAGACGACGTCTTCGGTAGCCGTCACTCCCGGTTGAATCACCTGCTCCGACAGCCCCTCGGCGATGATCTCGTGGGCAATGCGGCATACCTGCTGGTACACCACCATCTCGCTTTCGGTGCGCGTTTCCAGCCAGCCGATGGCCAGGCGCTCGGCGGACACTACCCTTTTCCGGTATTTCTCCGGCAGGCTTTCCATCAGTTTGTCGTAGTGATAGGACGAGAGCCCGTCCGCCAGCCCGAAATGCTCGGACCGGTTGACGGCAATCCTTTGTGGATCGCGCTCCTGAACGATCTCCGCCAGGCGCTTCCACTGATCCGGCTCCTTGTCTTTGTCCCATGCCTTTTTGAACACTTCCCCTACATCGTAACGGGCGCAGGCCAGCGTTTCCAGGGAGTCGCCGGTATCGTAGATGACGAGCATGGTGGTGCGGCGGGCGGAGAGCCAGTTGGAGGGCAGCATGGTTTTCAAAACCGGATCTTCGCTGTACTCCCGGGAAATGAGGATCCACATGTCGATGCCGGCGCGGCGCATCAGTTCCGGCGTTACCGCCTCCATACGCTCTTTCAGCCACCGGTCGCGCACGGCGCCTTGTTCCTGCAGGGAAAGCACTTTTGGCATCTGTGCCGGCAACTGGAAGCAGGTGAACAGAAGAAAGAAGAAGCAGAGTTTTTTCATGGAACAGGGTGTTTTTGAAATCGTGGTGCGATCATCCTGATCGCTCACCACATACTACAATTTGAATTTTAGCCACACAGGAGCTAACGATCTTTTTCAAAGTAGAAAATAGAAATGAAAGAGGATTTCTGTTAATAATGTTCAGAGTGCCCTGCCCTATTGTCCCACAAAATGCTCTACCAGTCCCTCCCATTCTTCCTTCAGAGAGCTATCCGGCATGCTGCGCCCGGCGCGGCGGTACCAGTAGTTGGCGTTCCAGTTGTCACCTTCGACACGGTGCAGGTAGGCGTGCACCCAGGCGCCGTCGGGGCCGGGCACATCCTGAGCAATGTTGTGGGCGGCATGCCAGTCGCCCTTACCTTCATGCCAAAGAGCCCGGAGCAGCGGGCCAAGGCCCTCCGGAGGGGCAGATTGGCGCAATGACTCCATAAATGCTTGAATAGTCATAATGGGCTCAAGATAGGGAAAATTTCCAGCTGTCCTGAGGTATCCCTTACAACCGAATGATGATCTGGGGGACAGACTCCCGAAGAGGGGCGGCCGCCTGTTCCACCTCTCCCGTTTCCGGGTTGACGATCTCGCCGGCCTCCCCCTCTACCTGCCTGAGCAGGTTTTCCCCGGCCTTTTTCTCCTCTTTAAGGCGCTCCAGGACTTCATTATGCTGCCGCCATTTGCTGCTCAATCCCCCCTTCAGTAGGTGAAATTCAACCCCAGGCTCACCACGTCCGCCTTCAGGCCCGGCGCCCGCTGATAATGGGCGTACCGCAGGTCGAACCCTCTCAGCAGCAGTACATCTCTATGCTTGCCCAGCGGCATTTTGAGCCGCGCCAGGCCGTTGACCGGCGCATAGCGGACGCCCATGCCAAAGGTATGGCTGTCCAGCCCCGCCAGGTCGTAGTCGGAGGTGTAGAACTCCGCATCCAGCGTATGCTCCTTGTAGGGCATAAAATAATCGGCCGCCGTTTGGTTGTGATAGCGGTAAAACGGGTAAACCGAGAAAAACCGGTTGATCTTCACCGGCAGTTCCAGGCTGGCTGTCTGCGCCTGAATGCCCCAGCTGTCCCAGTAATAGCGGAAGTAAAGGCGGGCGATGAGGAAGTCGGCCACGTAGTAGTTCAACCGCAGGCCCACCGGCAGCTTGAGGCGGGTATCCGGCAGCCGTTCTACCCGCGCCTGTTCCTGTTCCTGGAAGTATACGCGGTGGAAGGGGGTGGAAAGCAGGCCCGTCATGTAAATGCCGTCCAGCGAGAGGCTGGCCTGCATCTTGCGGCTGATCACCTGGGAATAGGTGGCACCCAGGTTGTAGGACCGCCGCTGGTCGGTGGGCAGAAGCTGGCCCTCGCGCCGCAGTTCTATCGGGTAGATGAGCTCCCAGCGGTCGAAGAAGGCCTGCCCGGTGAGGTTCAGCTCCCGGTTGCCGTCTTCGGAGATCAGCGCATAGTGGCCGCCAACCGACAGGGAGGTATAATCGTACTCATTGGAGCCGCCCAGCTTCAGGCCGTAACTGCTGTTCTTACCCTCCGGCTTTTTCTCAAACCCGAAAGTGCCGTAAATGCGGGTGTCGCTGCTGGAAGCCGAAGACACATAGCGGTCGATATTGTCGGTCGAGGCCGAAGAATAGGAATCGAAGCCGATATCGCCGTTGAGCGTCAGGTTTTCCTTCACCGGCACTTTGACGATGATGCGCGAGGAAAGGTCGGTCAGCTCTTCGGTGCCGATACCTCCGGTGACGGGCGAGTTGTTACCGTCCTGCTGATAATAGCTGAACAGAATGTTCACTTCCGCAGGATCCAATTTCCGCATACCGGTGCTATCCTGGCTTTCC
The DNA here is from genome assembly GCA_964418125.1 of uncultured Phaeodactylibacter sp. Lineage (GTDB taxonomy): Bacteria > Bacteroidota > Bacteroidia > Chitinophagales > Saprospiraceae > JACJXW01. Next base: position 8,222 of record CAYQKY010000046.1, on the reverse strand, counting down.
AAAGCCGTATCCTGGCTGAAGCCGCACAGGCTCCAGCTCAGCAGCAGGGCGAGCCCTGTAGTTTTTGTCAGTTGCATCCGCATCCTCCCCCTACTTTGCCCCCGTTGGCGCCGGCGGCGCCTTCGCGGTATGATTGAAAATTGGTTTCATAGCTCTCCAGGGAACGCGGGCTGAGCGCCATGTCCTCATCATTGAGGTACATCTTCTGATACCCCTTGACGGAAACGCAGGACTGCGCCAGAACGGCCGCCAGGAGAAGCGCCATAATGAGTGATGAAATCTTTCGCATGGTTTTGAGTGACTGCCCGCCTTCGCTCTATGAGCTATGGCGGATAAAAAGTGATTGAGTGAATGAAGGAAGGAAAGAAGGAATGATCAGGGCTTATTCATTCCTTCTTTCCTTCATATTGCAGCTGCAGGTTCTTCGATCCGATCAGTTCGTTGTATTCGGTGATGATGAGGCATTCTATACCCCTGAGCTGGTTAATGAGCGCCAGGCCCTTGTCCTTTCCGAGTACAAACACGGAGGTGGCCAGGGCATCCGCCAGTTCCGTATTGGGGCAGACGACGGTCACGCTCTTGATGCCGGTAGTGGGGTAGCCCGTGCGCGGGTCGATGATGTGGGCATAGCGTTTTCCGTCCGCCATCAGGAATTTCTCGTAATCCCCCGAAGTGACGACTGCTCCTTCCCCGACAGGCAGCCAGGCGATGGCTTTCATTTTATCGTCGGGGTCGGCGATGGCGATGCCCCACTCCCGGCCGTCTTCCTGATTGCCCCAGCAGGTAAGGTCGCCCGAGGCATTGACCAGCCCGTTGGCGATGCCCATGGACTGCATCACTGCCCGGGCGCGGTTGGCGGCGTAGCCCTTGCCGATGGCGCCAAAGCCGATGCGCATGCCTTCTTCTCTTAGGAAAACGGTATGCTTGTCGGGGTTGAGGGCAATGTTGCGGTAATTGATCTTAGACACCGAACGGGCCACTTCCTCCGCCGGCGGCAGGGTGGTTTCTGAGCCGTTGAACAGGTAGAGCTTCTCGATGGCGGCAAAGGAAATGTCAAAAGCGCCGTCGGTGATGCCCGACACTTTGAGGCTCCGGCTGATGAGCTGAAAGAGTTCATCATCCACCTCCACCGGTTGTATCCCGGCGTTCCGGTTGATGGCGCTCGTCTGGGAATTTTCGTCCCAGGAGGAAATGAGGCGCTCGATCCGGCGCACTTCCGCAATACCGGCGTCAATAGCGGCATTGGCCACCGCCTCGTCTTCGTGGATAGCCGTGAACTCAAAACCGCTGCCCATTAGTTTGACGGGGCGGTGTACGGCCTGCAGCTGAGCGCTGGCGACGCTACCGGGCAGCAGGGCCAGGGCCAGAAAAAGAAAATTTCTCATTGGGTGATGTGTGCTTTCAGGTAGTCGACATAATCCTCAGCGGACATAGAAGGGTTGTACCCGAAATGGGCAATTTCCTTGCCGTCCCGGCCGATCAGCACGGCGGTGGGAAACTCGCCTTTGGAATTGTACTGTTCCGCCAGGGCCTCGTTGTGCGCCGTCTGCTCAGGGCTGAGCTGGTTTTTCTTGCGGGCGGGAAAGTCCAGTTGCAGCAGCACCAGCGATTCGTTGGCGTAATCGATGAATGCCTGGTTGTCCCAGACCTCCTGTTTCATCTGAATGCAGGGGCGGCACCAGTCGGAACCGGAAAAGGCCATCAGAATGGGAACTCCTTTATCCGTAGCGGCTTTTTGAGCATCCTCGATGCGAAGAAGCCAATCGGCAGAGGTTTGGGCCTCTTCCTGAGCGGACAACTGGAAAACAGACAGGCAGGCAACAGCTGCAGTGATGAGCATTTGCTTCATTGCGATTCTTTTTATTTGGTGACTGATACCGGTTTGGGATACTTGTGAGGCTTCTGCGAACTAACTTGGGAGGGCGTTCTTAGAGGCTGTTTCATTTAAGTCCTTCGATTTTCTTATGGCCCTTCCCGCCTGCTGTGCAGCAGGCCGGCAGGTTTCCGCCACTCTTCAGCCTTTTTTCGTCCCGTACCTTCCAGGTACGAAACTCAAAAATGGCTTCGATTGGCAAAAAAATCCCGCTCAAGAGCGGAATAATAAATTTCGAAAACTTAAATGAAACAGCCTCTTAACAGTAACGGATAAGTTAACGTAGGAGGAAACTGAAATCTTGTATTTCCGGAAGAAAATTTCAGGCCAATCAATTTTCCTGAAACGGAAAAAACAGGAACGCTCCTGCAAAATAAGCCGCTACATCCCACCAGTCGGTAGTAAAGCCGGAAGAGAAACGGGGAAATATCCATTCGAAGATGAACGATAACAGGGCCGTGATGGCCAACACCTCAAACAGGGAAAGCCGCTGCCGGCCAAAGAGCCATCGTTGCTCCAGCCGGTAGCCCCCCAACAGGATGGGCATACACAGCAGGGGGTCCAGGTAGCCGTCCGCCCAGGGAATGGGCAGGTGTAGCACCTTTTGGGTGAATTGGTGCGCGAAAAAGAGGAGAAGGGAGAAGATGGTTACAGGGTTGGATGATTGCATGCTCTAAGCTGTAGCGAAGCCCGTGTATGGCCTGGCATAAGGCGGTTGAAACCCCGGGATACCTATCGGTTTTTCAGCAAATTTACCCCGAATAGCCAGCAAATGCAACTACAATACCGCCGCAAATGCCACGAGGAGGCCAATGATCAGGAAAGGTGACAACAGGATCATAATGAAAATGCCCAGCAGCCGCAGCAGCAGCTTGCCCGCCATAGCCAGGGTGCTGTCCTCCTCGCGGATGGTGACCAGATTGTCGAAGGCAGAATACGTTTTGCGGACAGCCTGCAGGGCGTCGTCCGGGGATTGCTTTTCATTGGGTTGTTCAGACATGGTTCGGATGATTTCAGGATGAAAATAAACCAGCTTCATATAGCGCTGGGGCTAGCCTTCTAGAGCTGGATGAGTACGCAGTTCGGTATTCGCTGTTCGCAACCGCGGCAGGCTGCTTGGCCTTACCTGTTTCCAAGAGTGTCCAACGCCAGACGGATAGCCGCCTCGATAAAACTTAGAACAAATGTACCAGGTTTTTTATTTTAGCACAAGTGTTCTAAAATGTTTTTTATCTTTGAATTCGTGAAATTCGTCGAACAATGAAGACCAGGGAACGAATACTGGAGGCTGCCCTCCGGCAGTTCAATGAGATAGGTACCGATCAGGCTACAGTGCGCAGTATAGCCGAGGAAGTAGGCATCAGCCATGGCAACCTGTGCTACCACTTTAAAAACACGGATGTCCTGATCGAATCCCTCTACGACCGGCTTACCGAGGAAATGGAGGCGCCGGTTGGCATTTCCCAGCAATTGGATGCCGGGCTGGCCGACGTCATACATTCTACAGAAATGAGCTTCCGGCTCCTGTACAAATACCGCTTCCTGTTGCTGGACTTCGTACCCATCATCCGCCGGATCGGCTCTATCCGGGCGAAATTCAGGGCGCTGATGCAGGTTCGCCGCCGGCAATTTCGTTCCGCCTTTCAGGTGCTCATTTCCAGAAGGCTGATGAAGGAGGAGCAGCTGCCCGGCCAGTACGATCACCTCATCACCAACCTGCTCATCCTGGGCGACAACTGGATACCGAATGCGGAGATCCATTTCGACGAGAAGGGAGAGGAGGTGATCCGTTTTTACCTGGAGGCTTTCCTCGGCGGGCTAACGCCGTACCTGACGGAAAAGGGGCTGGAGGAATATAAAAAGCATTTCATTCAGGGCCATTAACCTTCGGTTAAGCATTCTCCCCGCTAAAAAGTTTTATTTTTACTCCTGTTCATACGCTAACGCACATTTTCAAACCAAACCCTATCGACTATGATCAGATCAGCGCCTCTCTTCGCTCTCATCCTGTTTTTGTTTTCCAATATCCTTTCCGCTCAGCAATTTTCTGTCAGCCTGGGCAGCTTTTATCAGCTTGCGCCGGAGCACCGCTCTACGGGATACAGCGAATGGCAAACCATCCGGGCGGAACAGCAGCTTTCCGGAGACACCCTGTTCGTTCTCTACCGGCAGCAAACCCCTTGGAGTGCCCAGTACACCTTCCATTCCCGGGGCGGCGCGCAGGCATCCCTTCAGATGGCCTGGCAACTGGGGGCAAGAGTAGGTGTCCAATCCGGCCTGGGCCTGAGGCTGCATTCCTACGAAATACGGACAAAGAGCCTGTACGGCCCGACTGTAAGCATACCTATCGACACACTGGAGGATTATACTCCGTCCAGTTATTTCCCGGGAACTACCATTGGCAGTTGTACCTACTACACCAACAGCAATAACGACGTAGAACGGCCCCGGCCATTCCCCCTCTATTGGGCGGCCGAACTGGATATTCCGCTTAGAATAGATTACGCCCTGATCCCCGGCGCCCTCCACATCCTGGCCGGCGCCCACCTGCGCAGCCCGCTTTTCAGCCGCCGCCGCACGGAACTCATCAGCCTCAACCGCGAAACGCTCCCCAATGGAGACATCGCCTGCACCTACGTAAAGGAAGAACGGATCAACCGCACCGGCGATTACCTGCGCGACGCCACCCTGGCCGGAAGCCTGAGTATTCAGCTGTGGCTGGGCCGCCTGGGGCTGGAGCTGGAAGGCCAGAAGCAATTTTCCAACCGGTTCGCCGATCCGGAGGGGCTGAACAGCAATCTGGTGCTCCGGCCCTACGAAGCGGGATTGAAGGTTTTGTATAAGCTCTGAACATCACCGGCTGCTTTCGCTTTCTATCAGAGAATACATTGCCAAACCAAACTCCCGCAAATATGTCCTACCAGGAAGCAAAAGTAGCCAAAGTATCCGATCTCCAGAACGGCGAGATGAAGCAGGCAAAAGTCGGCGATACCGACGTCCTGCTCGCCAAGGTGGACGGTAAATTCCATGCCCTCTACGCCAAATGCACCCACTACGGCGCCCCCTTGGCCGACGGCGCCCTCAACGGCCGGCGCCTCGTCTGCCCCTGGCACCATGCCTGCTTCGACGTCAAGACCGGCCGCCACCTGGAAGCCTGCGGCATCGACGGCCTGCCTACCTACGACGTCCGGATAGAGGGCGAAGACGTCATCGTCCGGGTGCCGGACGACAGCCCGGGCCGCGTCACCAATGTCATGGCCCGGCCCGAACCCGCCAACAAGAAAACCTACGCCATCATCGGAGGAGGAGCCGCCGCCGCCTACGCCGCCGAAGGCATGCGCGAAGCCGGCTTCACCGGCCGCATCGTCATGATCAACGCCGAAGAAGAACTGCCCTACGACCGCCCCAACTGCAGCAAGGAATACCTGCAGGGCGAGGCTCCGGAAGAGTGGATGCCCCTGAGGCCGGAAAGCTTCTATAAGGAACACGACATTACGCTGCTCAAGGGCCATAGAGTTACCAAAGTGGATACCGGAAATAAAAAGGTGCACTTCGAAAAAGGGGATCCGCTGGAGTATGACAAGCTCCTGATCGCGACGGGCTCCGTCCCCCGGCAATTGCCGGCGCCCGGGGCCGATTCGGCCAACGTGCGCACCCTCCGGTCCCTGCGCGACAGCCGCGAGCTGCGCGAGCTGGGCGAGGCCGCCGATAAAGTGGCCATCATCGGCAGTTCCTTCATCGGGCTGGAGGGCGCCATGAGCCTTCAACACCTCGACTGTGAGGTGACGGTAGTAGCGCCGGAAGAAGTACCCTTCGGCCACATCTGGGGCAAGGATGTGGGCCGGCGCATCCGGAAATGGCACGAAGAGGAAGGCGTAAAATTCCGCCTGGGCCGCAAAGTAAAACAGATTTACCCCCAGGGCGATGTAGCTACTGTAGAACTGGACGACGGCAGCCAGCTGAAGGCCAACCTGATCCTGGTGGGCATCGGCGTAGAGCCCGCCACCGATTTTCTCAAAGGCGTAGAACGGGAAGAGGACGGCGGCATCCGCGTAGACGAATACCTGCGGGCTACGGAAGACATCTACGCCGCCGGCGATATCGCTAACTACCCGGCAAACGGCAGGCAAGTACGCATCGAACACTGGAAGGTGGCCTGCCAGCAGGGGCGCGTCGCCGGCATGAACATGGCGGGGGCCAACCTCAGATACCAGGCCGTGCCTTTCTTCTGGTCGGCCCAGCAGGATAAGATCCTGGCTTACACCGGCCATGTCAAAGACTACGACGAAACCATTGTGGAGGGTAGCCTGGACGGAGACTCCTTCATGGTGCACTACGTCAAGGACAACGACATCAAAGCGACGCTTTCCCTTTTCCGCGATACGGAATTATGCGCCATCCAGGAACTGATGTTCATGGGGCGCATGCCCGAGCCGAAAGAAGTGAAAGAAGGCGTGGACTGGGTGCAGTTGCTGAAGGAAGAAGAGGTTGAGCACAAGGCCTGAGAAGCGGTATGCCGGGAGAGGGGGCTTTACTTACCTTTTAACCCCTATATTTGAGGTTTTCTGATTATAACGGATTGCGTAGCTACAATGATGTATGTCCCGGATCAGAGACGAAAAATCAACGCTAACCCGGCCTGCCCTGTGGAATAAATACAAATTCCACAGGGTGAACCAAAATTTTTTGGCGTCGAAGACGATAAACCCGCGTTCCCTCAAATTGACTGGGGTAACGTCTTCGACCCAAATAAATTTGGGGATCCGGGTTCACGTCTTCAGGGCAGCTACGCAAAACGTTACAATTAGAGGTTTAAAAAAAAACTGCCGATATGCGCCTTCCCCTCCTCCTCCTCCTCCTGCTCTGGGCAACCGCCCTGGCCCCGGCTTTCGCCGCCACCGTCGATACCGTACAGGTATACAGCCGGGCGATGAATAAAAACATCAGTAATGTAGTTATCCGCCCGGAGGCGACGGGGGAGGAAGCCCTCCCTGTCCTCTATCTCCTGCATGGCGCCTACGGCAACCACCTCAACTGGATCACCCGGGTTCCGGAGATACAGGAGTACGCCGAGCAGTACCAAATGATCATCGTCTGCCCGGACGGCGATACCACCAGCTGGTACTTCGACAGCCCTGTTGATCCGGCATTTCGCTACGAAACCTACCTCAGCCGGGAGCTCGTGCCCTGGGCCGATAGCGCCTACCACACCATCGCCGCCCGGGAGGGCCGCGCCATCACCGGCCTGAGCATGGGCGGCCACGGCGCGCTCTACCTCGCCTTTCGCCACCCCGACATCTGGGGCGCCGCCGGCAGCATGAGCGGCGGGCTCGACCTGCGGCCCTTCCCCAACAACTGGAGCCTCAAACAAAGGCTGGGGCCCTACGCCACCCACCGAAACAACTGGGAAGACAACTCCGTGATCAATATGCTCTACCTGCTGGACAAAGAGCAACCGCTGGCCCTTATCTTTGATTGCGGCATGGATGATTTCTTCCTGGACGTCAACCGCGCCGTAAAACGGGAAATGGACTACCGCAACATCCCCCATACCTACATCGAACGCCCCGGAGGCCACAACTGGGACTACTGGCGGGAAGCCATCCGCTACCAGTTGCTCTTCTTTGATGCATTCTTCAGGGAATAAACAACCTGCCGGGTTTTGGTTCCGGGCAAGTTCCAACCCGGCGGGGCACGCCTGCTGTGCCAGCGGCCGGCAGGTTTGTCGAAGGCGCAGAAAACGGGAAATAGCTCAAAAGGGCAGGAAGCCACTGCTTGTTTGCTTCGATAAACACTACCGGGCCAGGCAGGCCAGGAGGGTCCAGGAAATCCGGCAACCATCGGAGATCCTGCCCGCCCCCCGCCTAATTCTACTTTGGGACTTTAGTCTTCAGCCGCGTAGCGGCGAAAGATCTTTGCCAGGGGCGTCAGCCCCTGGTAAAGGGCCGAGGGGGCATTAAGCTCCGTAGGAGCGGCAGAGTGGGAATAATGGGGCTCTCTATCGCTCCTACGGAGCTTGTCTACCCCGTGGCCCATAACCCTACCTCCGCTACCCGGCTTTTTTAAAGTCCCAAAGTAGAACTAATTCAACCGCACCAAAACCCCCGCCTGCAGCTGCAGGTTGCCCAACCCAGTATCCAGGTTCATCGTCTGCGTAGATTGCTGGTTTTTTGTGAGCAGAGGGTTTTCCAGGAGCGCGTTCTCAAAATTGAAACCGGCGAAGCGCAGCGGCATTATTGCTGTTTTGTCTGATCTCTTTTGAACGCCGCCTCAAAGCCTTAATTTCACCTTAACTAACGTCAGTTCGGGATGCATTCGAGAATATATAGTCTCAAAACCCTGATTTTGT
>CAYQKY010000045.1:0-47381 GCA_964418125.1 uncultured Phaeodactylibacter sp. | reverse complement strand
CCTCTCTTCTACTCCCATCACCACTTCCCCCGCCCCGCCCTTTCCCGCAAATACCTCCGAAACTCCTCCGGCTCCGCCACCTCCACCTCCCCCGGCAGCCCCAGTACGAAGCGGCCGATGCCCCGCCAGTCCCGCACGATGCCGTCGAAGATGGCCTGGCCCTTGAAGGTGCGCACGAAGGGGCGCGCGTCCGGGTATTCCTCCAGCAGCAGGTTCTGGGCGTAGGAGCTCAGGCGCAGTTTGACGGGCAGCCAGGCCGGCCCGGTCCAGCCGAAGAGGTCGAGGGCGTGGCTCTCGTGTTCTCCGGTGATGGGGTCATCGAGCACTTCCACCTCGCCGATGCGGTCGAGCTTGAACTGCCGGTAGTCCTTCTTGTCCAGGTCGTAGGCCCACAGGTAGGTGTAGCCCTGCATGAACTCCACCGGCTCCAGGTAGCGCGGGCCGAGGGTCTCGCTGGATGGGGCGTAGTAGTTGTGGAGGATCACCCGCCGCTCCGCCTCGATGGCGGCGCCCAGGGCGCGGATGTGTTCGTAGACGTTGAACTTGGTAAGGCTTTGCGCCAACGGCGCCAGCATGTACTGGCGGTTGAGCTTGTGCAGCAGGCGGTCGCGCAGGGGGTGCCCGGCGGGGGCCTGCCAGAGCAGGTCCTGCAGGAAGCCGGCCTCATCCGTATCGATCAGGCCGCCTTCCTGGGCAAATTCCACATGGAGAAAGTATCGATCCCCTGGCTTTTTATCCACTGCATAGCCCAGGCTCTCCAGTAGCTGAATATAGCGATACACAGTCCGGGGGTCCACTTCCAGGATCTCCGCCAGCCGTTTCACCGTGCGGTAGGGCGGCTGGCTCAGCAACTGGATCAGGCGAAAGACGCGGTAGAGCTTCTGTTGATCGGTCATAGTTTGGTGTTGGGCATTTTCTTCGGCTGGATAAAGCTAAGTAATTTTGACGGACTATGCAATGGTGGGTTTACAGGAAAGGAGGCCCTCCTGTCGGTGGTTGGAAGCGACACCTTTTCCGGGTAGGGCCTTATGGGGAAGGCGTCACTTCTGCTCCTCTCACTCCGCCAGCAGCTCCCCCGGCTTCACCTCTAGCAGTTCCGCCATCTTAAACAATGCCTGCACGCTCGGCTGCTGAAAATTCCGGCACCAGCGGGAAACGGTGCTTTCGTCCACGCCCAACTGGGAGGCCAGCCATTTGCCGGTCCGCTTTTTCTGCTTCAGCACCTCCTTGATCCTGTTGTATTTTTGCGTTGCCATATTCCCCGATTTATCTCAACAAAGTATTACAATTACGTAAAATGGGCAAAAAAATGGATGGTTATCACCCATTTTTTGCGTAATTGATTGTTAGCGCCTATATTTACCACAAACAACACTTCCTTTTCCCGAACCCAACCGCTGCAACTGTACACTGGATAAGTATTTGTATATTAAACTCGTATAGTCATGAAAGCAGCCGCGATGAACCGTGGGTACGGGCTTGGGATACTCTTCCTGCTTTTGCTACCCGTCCTTTTGTTTGTAGCCTATCACTCTTTCACCGGGCCAGATAGCACGGAAGAAAAGCCAGGGAAATTTTCCAGTAGCGAGGCGTTACCACTGGCGACCCACATGAAGCAGATAGTTGGCATCGAGGCGCCGGTGAAAGTTTATGACGAGGCCGTTACCTACACAATAGAAAACCTGGCGGCCGAATTGGATATTGACCTGGAAAACTACGATCTTTCCCTGGAGGATTATCAGGCGATCGTGGAAGCGGCAGCTACTAAATTCGGAGATTGCCACCAATACAAGCTTTATGCATTGGCGCCCGGCCTCTACTCTTGCTATACCTGTGTGTCCCAGCCAAAGGTTATACTCAAAGAGGGGCAAACCTTTAAGATTGGGCAGACCTGCGGTACAGAAAAAACCCGATACGTCTCCGGCTGCCGGAACCAGGTTTGTTTTACCTTATTGAGTTCCAAGGCAATTTGTTTGAAGTCATGGTCGCCGAATACGTTAAACTCTTCCTGTTCCAGTATAGCCTGGAACGGCAAAAGATCCTCAAACAGAATAACCTCCCGAGTGTGGAAATGAACCTTCCGCCGGGAAACAAAATCCTGAGATAAATGATCTCTTTATTCGCAGAAAAGGAAAATGAGCAGGCCACGCTTGCTCTGTATAAAACACTAAAAGATATCAACCTACCATTGAGGAAGCTATGCTTTTTCCCGATCTTTTGCGTAATTTAGGGCTGAACATTTCCGGAGCGAAACTCCAGTTGTTCAATCAGGAAGGACAATTAATTGAAACCATACGGTTGCCATAATGAAGATCAGCGAGCAGACGAAAAAATTGGCGGAATCGTTGTGGAAAAGGTCAGGCAAGGAAGCCCGCTTTTATCCGGTCGACCGGCCTTTTCTGGAACAATATCTGGACCAGGTCAAAGTAGTGGATCCGGCCGGGTTTGTCAGCTACAACCTGGCAAGCTATCCCGGCTTGTATACCACACAGCTGTTTGTCTGCCTGCCGGAATTATGGGAAGAACTTTCCGTAGATGATATATTGAACATTACGGAAAGCTTCAAATCGGAGCAGCCTTTTTACAGCCTCATTCTCTTTACCTACAAGTATCTGCAGGTAGACATTCTACACTTGATCCTGGGATCATCCAAAGTGCCGGAACTGAAAAAGCAGAAAATAAAGGCCTTCCTGAAATCTCAATACCACAACCTGATCCTGCAGGAAGAGGACTTGGAGGATTTTGAAGAAGACGGGCTTGGCATCCAATTGAACGACTGGGTATATGCCCGCCAGAAATTACTCACGGACGAACGGGTAAAACCGGCTAAACAGGCCCTGGTGGATCTGAAGGCGGAAGTGGAAAGCCTTTGAACCGCATTTCCCGGTATCCTTCCTCCCCTGCGCCGACGCCACCCGACTCTCCCGCCTGCCCTCCTCCATCGGCTTTTACCGCTGGTTACTCGGCTGCGGCGGTTGAACCCGGCAAAAAAATTCCCCCTCCCCCTGAACCCAACCCCTGTCTTTCTCCGTACAACAGCGCACAGCCACCACGTCCGGCTGTACATCACATATTCGAGCTACCCGTCTAAGGTTGAACACAATTGACAGCCAAAGGGTTGCGGAACGCCCAAAGTCATTCCGACTTCCGACTTCCGACTTTGTCCAGCGCCAGGCTGATAGCTCATATTCGTACCAGGGTTCTGCGGAAGCAGGGTTTGGCAAGGTTTTTGAAATTATCGGTTATCGAGGGGCAGCTCCCGGCCGATAACCAACAACCAATAACCAGTAACCTGCAACCGCACCCCCCAGCAAAAAATAGAATTCCATGGTAAAGCGAATGACCATTCTGCTGGCGCTATGCTGCGCCCTTTCCACTACGCTGTTGAGCCAAAGTTTCGACCCCGGTTTCAGGCCCTTCGTCACCCGGCCGGGTGATGTGAGCGAGCTGGCCGTTCTGCCCGACGGGCGCTTCGTCGCCGCCGGCAGCTTCAGCTGGGCCAACCGGACAGAGCGGCCCGGCCTCGCCCGCTTCCTGCCCGACGGCAGCCTGGACGAGACGTTCCGGCCCGGCCTCCGTTTCTTCATCACCGCCCTGGCCGTGCAGCCCGATGGCAAGGTGCTCCTCGGAGGCACGCACACCGATGACGGCGCGCCGGAAGGCATCACCGTCCTGCGGCTGAATACCGACGGCAGCCTCGACAATACCTTCCAGGCCGGCTTTGCGCCGCACGACGGTACCTTCACCGATATCGCCGTGGAGGAAAACGGCACCATCCTGGTGGGCGGCTCTTTCAACAGCTTCGAGGGGCTGGCCGTTCAGGGCGTCATCCGGCTGAGTAGTACGGGCGCCCTGATAAACATCATCCCGCTGAATACGGACGGGGTGGTCTTTGTCAGCAGCCTGCTGGTGCAGGACAACGGCCGCTTCGCCGTAGGCGGCACCTTCAATGAAGTAGGGTACCTCAGCTACCACGAATACAACGGCAATCCGGTGGCGGGTTTCGATTTTTCTATCACCCTGCCCGGCACCACCAACATCCTGGTGGGCGTCCGCGACCTGGCGGAGGACAGCCAGGGGCGCATCATTTTCAGCGCCGGCACCTTCCTCATCCGCTACGCCGTGGGCATCGTCAATACCGACGGCAGTTACGGGCCGTGGAACTACGTTTTCGGCATTCCCCTCTCCATCGCCGTAGATGGGAATGACAACATATTCGTCGCCGGCGACTACGACGGCGTCAGCGGGGTGCACCCCTTCGACCCGGCTACCGGCCTCACGGCTTATTCGGGCGGTATCGGCGCCGACGGGCTGATCCGTAAAGCGGCTGTCCACCCTGCCGGCGGGTTCATCGCCGCCGGCCTCTTCAGCGCCTACAACGGGCAGCCCAACCTGGGCCTGGTACGCCTGACCGGCGGCGGCGCTCCGGTGGCGGCGTTCAGCAGTGCCGTAGAGCGCAACGGGTTCGTGCGCTCCATGCAGCGCAGCGGAACCGATAAGGTATACATCAGCGGGGAATTCGCCATGGTGGGCGATACCTACAGCCCCAATATCGCCCGCCTGTTCCTCGACAGCGGGGAGGCCGACCCCGCCTTCACCAACCCGGGGATCAGCTACCGCAACGAGATCCGGCAGATCAGCATCGACGCCCAGGGGCGCCTGCTGGCCGCCGGCGCCAACCTGCACAATGCGAATGCCCTCCACGAAGCGCCCCTGTTGCGGCTGCTGCCCACCGGCGCCTTCGACCCCACGTTCCAGCCCGACCCGGCCACCTACCCCGTGGGGCGCATCACCGAGGTGCAACCCCTGGATAACGGACAGATGCTGGTGATCGGCGACTTCAACGTCTTCGACTCCGGCCTGGCAGCCTCCAAAGTGGCCCTCTACAATGCCGACGGCAGCCTGGAGCGCAGCTTTTCCAGCCGCATTCAGGTGGGCAGCGCCACCGACATCCTCCGGCTGAACAACGGCCGGCTGCTGCTGGGCGGGCGCGACATCCGCTACGACGGCGCCGGGCCCCTGCCCATCATCCGCCTCGATGCCGGCCTCAACCGCGACCTGGCCTTCCAGCCGGCGCCGGAGATCACCTGCCCCGGCAACTGCCGCTTCCGGTTTGCCGAACAGGAGGATGGCAAACTGCTGGTGGGCGGCATATTCTACACCGATCCCGCCCAGGAAAACGCCTTCCGGCTGGTGCGCCTGGAAGCCAATGGCGCCCTGGACGACAGCTTCCAGACGGACGGGACCTTCAGCAACCACCAAAATTACCTGGACGGCGGGCCCCGCCGCATGCTCAACCTGCCCGACGGGCGCATCCTGACGGTGGGCCTGTTCGATTCCCTGGGCCTCGTGCCCGCCCCTTCCATGATCCTCCTGGAAGACGACGGCAGCGTGGCAGACAACCTGCCCGGCCTTTCCTTCGAGCAGCAGTTCCTCTTCGACGCCCTGCTGCTGGACGACGGCGACTTCCTCATCGGCGGTATCCTCCACGGCCCCAGCTTCCCCGGGCAGGCCAGCCTGGCCCGGGTGACGTACGAGCCCCAGCCCTCCGCCCGTATCGCCGGGCAGGTGAATACCAGAGCCGGCGCCCCGCTGAGCGGGGTGGAGATCGGCATCGTCGGCCAGCCGTCGGCAAACCTGCTGACCGGGGCCGACGGGCGCTACGATTACCCCGGCCCGCTGCCCGGCAATGATTATACGGTCATGCCCATGCTCAACATCGGGCACAGCAACGGCGTGAGCACCTTCGACCTGCTGCTGATCAGCCAGCACCTCCTCGGCAACAGCCGCTTTACCGACCCCTACCGGATCATCGCCGCCGACGTCAACAATTCGCAGAACCTCTCCACACTCGACCTGATCAATATCCAGAAGCTGATCCTGGGCAGGATAACGGAGTTTCCCAACAACCTCAGCTGGCGATTTGTCGATGCGTCCTACACCTTCCCCAACCCCCAAAACCCCTGGCAGGAGCCCTTCCCGGAAATGATCGAGCTGCCCAACCTGCCCAATGGCGGAGTTCAGGACGCCGATTTCATCGCCGTCAAGATCGGCGATGTCGACGGAAACGCCATGCCGGGCGTGCAGGATGCTGAGGGGAACCGCCCCTTCCGGCTGTGGGTTGCCGGCAGGAAGGTGAATGCCGGCGCCCGGGTACAGGTGCCCGTCTATGCGCGGCAGCTGGATGTCGTCCGGGCATTTCAGTTCACCCTCCGTTTCGACCCTTCCTCTCTCCAGTTGGAAGGAGCTGATTACGGGCTGATGCAGGAAGAAGGCCTGGGCTGGAATTTCCTCGATAAGGGCTGGATCACCGCCAGCTGCTACCGGCTGCCGGAAGAGGCCGCCCCGGAAACGCCCCTGTTCACCCTTACTTTCCGAGCCCGCCGGGCGGGAAGCCTGAGCGAGTGGCTGAGCCTGGGCTCCGACTTTACCCGGGCCGAAGCCTACGGCGCCGAAGGACAGGTGTACCGGCCCGAACTGGCGTTCACGCCTGCCTCGGAAACACCCGGCCTCGTGCTGCAGAACGCCCCCAACCCGTTCTCCGGGAATACCACCGTCAGCTTCCGTTTGGAGGCCGCCGGCCCGGCCACCCTGCTGATCCACAGCCCCGACGGGCGCCTGCTGCGGCAGTTCAGCGGCTGGTATGAGGCCGGGGTACAGGAAATGCGGCTGAGCAGCGAAGGGCTGCCGGAAGGCGTGCTGTATTATACCCTGCAAACGGAAGAAGGAACGGTGACGGAGAAAATGGTGGTGAGGAGGTGAGTGAACGCCGAAGCACAAACTTGAAAAGTTTAACTTTTTGCACTAATTTTGTGCAAAAAGTTAAACTTTATGCATAATAGAAAGGCTTTTGGGCAACTCGAACGCCATTTAGCCAGCAAGTTCATCACTGTAATCACCGGAATGCGCCGGGTAGGAAAGACCACTGCCGTTCGTTACCTGCTCAATAAAGTTGGGCATGATAACAAGGTATTCATAGACTTGGAAAAAATTGAACACCGCCACATATTCAATCACCCCAGCTATAAAGAGATACAGATCGAATTGGAGATCATGGGTATTGACTTTGAAAAACCCGCCGTGATCGCTCTTGATGAAGTGCAGCTTGTATCGGAAATCACCAGTGTGATCAAATATTTTTATGACCATTTTGGTATTAAGTTCATTATTACCGGGTCCAGTTCTTTTTATTTGAAAGACCGTTTTTCGGAAAGCCTGGCGGGAAGAAAGCGCATCTTTGAAATGTATCCGTTAAATTTTGAAGAATTCCTTTCCTTTCGGGGTGAATCGACAGCTGTCCTCCAGGAATTTGCATTTAAGCCCTTTCAAAGGGGCATTTATCTGAAATTCAAAGAGCACTATGAAGAATACATAAGGTTTGGAGGGTTCCCTGAAGTAGTTCTGACTGGTTCGGAAGAAGACAAAGTTGCCTATTTAAAAGACGTCATCAATGCTTATATTGAATTGGACATAAAATTATTGTCTGATTTTGAGGCAGGACATGACCTTTACAAACTCATCCGGCTTCTGGCCGGCAGAACCGGAAGCCTGTTGGAGACGGCTAAGCTGAGTTCCATCATTGGGATCAACAGGAATAAGGTAAAAAGCTACCTTGAACTACTGGAGCGAACTTATTTCCTGATTACCCTCTCTCCCTTCACTAAAAATATAGACCGGGAAATCAGCCTCAGAAAAAAGGCATATCTGGCTGATACCGGCCTTTTGGGACAACTGGCGAAGGTAAGCGCAGGCCAGACATTCGAAAATGCCGTTGCCACCCAGCTTCATCAACTCGGGGAGCTTAAATACTATCAGAAGAAATCCGGCCAGGAAATTGATTTCATCCTGGATGAACAAAAAGCTTTGGAGGCCAAAGAAACGCCAACCGCTTCCGACCTGGCTACCCTGGCAAAGCGTGCTCATGCGCTCGGGCTGGATGATTATGCATTGATCGGGCGGTATCCACCCGATAGCGGATTCCAGGACTTCTTCTGGGGAGGGATGATCAAAGAACGGTAAGCTTTTATTATTTTACCGCCCGGCAGATTAACCAATCCATCTCTGACCATGAACCTACGCATCATATCCGCCGGGGCGGGCAGCGGCAAGACCTACCGGCTGACCAGTGAAATGGTGGGCCTTCTCAAGAAAGATGTACGCGCCAGCGGCATCATCGCCACCACCTTTACCCGGAAGGCGGCGGCGGAGCTGCAGGAGCGCGTACGAGTGCGCCTGCTGGAGGAAGGCCTCAGCGAGCAGGCCGACCAGCTCACCAACGCCCTCATCGGCACCGTCCACGGGCTGGGGGTGAAGCTGTTGCAGCGCTTCGCCTTCGAGGCCGGCGTCTCTCCCGAGGTCGACATCATTGCCGACGAAGACCAGCAGGTGCTCTTCAACCTCTCCCTGGCCACCGTGCTGAACAGCGAATGGGTGGAAAAGATGGAATACCTCAGCGACCGCCTGGGGCTGAACAAGCGCGAGCGCTACGACTGGCGCCGGGAGGTCAAACAGGCCACCGATATCGCCCGCGCCAACGATTTTTCAAGAGAGGATCTGGAGAAGAGCAAAATTCGCTCTTTCGAAACCTTCAGCGAATTCATCGGCCGGCCCGACGAAAGCCGCCCGGAAGGATATTTCGAACACCGCCTCGACGAGCTGATGGGACAAACTATCGCCCGCCTGGAGAACAATGCCGACGAGACCAAGAAGACCCGCGAGGCGGCCAATACCCTCAAGGCCTTTCAGCGCACCCTCGGCTTGCGCAAATACCTCTACTGGCACGAGTGGGCCAAGATCTCCAAGCTGGACGTGGGCGCCAAAAGCCGAGATGATGTGGCCGAACTGCTCGAGTTCGCCGCCGCCCACTACCGCCATCCCGCTTTTCAGGAAGACATCCGCGATTTCATCTACAATATCTTCGGGATCGCCATTGCCGCCATCGAGGAATACGACGAGTATAAAAAACGGCGCGGCCTGATCGACTATACCGACATGGAAGTGCTGGTCAACCGCCTGCTGGACAAGCCTACAGTCAGTGCCGTGCTGAAGGACGAGCTCGACCTGCTGATGGTCGACGAATTTCAGGATACCAGCCCTATACAGCTGGAGATCTTCCTGAAGCTGTCGAAACTGGCCAAACACTCCGTCTGGGTGGGCGACCCCAAGCAGTCGATCTACGGCTTCCGGGGGGCGGCGCCGGAGCTGATGCAGGCCATCATCCGGAAGGTGGGCGGGGTAAAACCCGAAGACATCCAGGAAAAGTCCTGGCGTTCCCGGCAGGATATCGTCTACGCCACCAATGCCATTTTCACCAAAGCCTTCACGGATCTGCCCCGGGAGCAGGTGGCCCTGGAGCCCGTCCGGGCAAAGGTTACCGATAAGGGCCCCGAACCCAAAGAGATGGAAGACGCCCTGCGCCATTGGCATTTCCGGTACGACGGAGACGGCCGCCTGCCGGGCCGGCCGTGGATGGAAAACTGCATTGCCTCCTCCCTGCAGGGCCTACTGAACCGGCAGTTGCACGTCATACCCAAGGGGGGCAGGGAGCCCCGGCCGGCCTGCCCCGGCGATGCCGCCATTCTGTGCCGCTCCAACGCCGAATGCCAGGTCGTTGCCGAAGCCCTGCACCGGGTGGGCCTGCGGGCCGCCATCTCCCGCAGCGGCCTGCTGGCCACCGCCGAGGCCAAGCTCATCCTGGCCTGCCTGAAGTACATCCTCAACCAGTACGACTCCCTCTCGGTAGCCGAGATCCTCCTGCTGGCCAGCGGCCATACCATCGAAGACATCATCGAAGGCCGCCTGGAATACCTCGATAAGGTGGACAACGGAAAGGGATGGGCCGGGCAGTGGGCCGGCGACGATGCCTTCATCCTGGCCCTGGACCGCCTGCGCGAGCAAACCATCGAGCTGTCCAGCGCCGAGATCCTCAACCTGTTGCTCGAAGAACTGGAGCTGCGCCGCATCGTCGCCAGCTGGGGCAATGAGCAGCAGCGCCTGGATAATGTCGACGTCCTCCGCAAGCTCGCCCTGCAGTACGAAGAGGCCTGCAACCGCCTCCATTCGGCGGCCTCCCTGGGCGGTTTCCTGCTCTGGCTGGGCGACCTGGAAAACAACGATGCCGACATGCAGGGCTCCGGCGAAGGGCCCGATGCAGTCAACGTGTTGACCTACCACAAAAGCAAGGGCCTGGAATGGCCCATCGTCATCTGCCACAGCCTGGAGGGCAACCTGCGGGCCGAAGTATGGGGGGCCGACATCATTCAGGAAAGCGACGAGGTGAACCTCGATAACGTGCTGGGCAACCGGTGGATGCGCTACTGGGTAAACCCCTACGCCGACCAGATCCGCAGCACGGTACTGGATGAAAGGCTGTCGGAAAGCGCCGCCAACCGGCGCGCCCGCGAACAGGCCCTGCAGGAGGAGGCGCGCCTGCTCTACGTGGGCATGACCCGCGCGCGCGACTACCTCATTATCCCTTCCCGCGCCCGCTCCACCAAATGGCTGAACCGGGTGTGGCATCAGGGCGAGGAAGACCGCCCCTCCCTCGATTCCGATACGGAGGAAAGCCAATGGGAATGGGAAGGCCAATTCCTCAAGGCCAAAACTGACGTATTTCCCTATCCCCGCGATTTCACCCATGCCGAGCTGCCGGAAAAGGAGATCCGCTTCCTCGCCGAACGCGCCGGCCGAAAAGAGTACGAACTTTACGATATCGACGCGGCCAGGGAGCCTTTCTCTGATGAGATGAGCGCCCGCATCGGCGACGTCCTCCACTACGATAATCAACTGAAGCTGGAAGAGGGCATCGACCTGTACTCAGCCGCCAAGGGCATCAAGGCCTTTCTCACCGGCGACCACCTCTCCTACCCCGCTTCCGAGCGGCTGAAGATGGCCGAGGGTTTTATCGAACGCTACGAGATGGGCGCCACCGCTCCCCGGGCGCTGGCCCTCCTGGGAGAGGCATGGTCCGGTTTCCTGGAACGGCAGTTCGATATCCGCCGGGCCAACCGGAAGTATCCCATCCGCTATTTCCACCACGGCCGCCTGTTCACCAACGTGATCGACCTGCTGCTGGACACCCCCAAAGGGCTCGTCGTCATTCAGAACAGCGGCTTCGCCGGCGACAGCCTCACCCGCGAGAAGCAGCGGGCCCTGCAGAACCTGGGCAGCTGGTGCTACCTGAGCGGATGCGCCGTCCGGGAGATATTCGGCCGGGAACAGGTGCGCACGTTCGTGCACTTCGTGATGAGTGGGAATTTGATCGAGATAGAGGTGAAGGGGAGAGGGAATGAGGGAATGAGGGAATGAGGGGCCCAAATCCACGCCCCATACCAACGTTTTCGGGCCGGCTTTCGTCCTGCAATGGAACACTCAGGCCATTTCCCCCTGAGCCTGTCGAAGGGGCAACAATCGAACCAAACCCATCCTGTCATGAATACCAGAAAGCTCTTTCTCTGTATCTCATTTATTTTTATCCAACACCTCCTGCCGGCCCAGGCCGTCAACCGGAGCTTGCACCTGCAGCCCGTCAATATGGCGGATCAGCTGCTACCCACCACCATCAACGGGGCCTGGCTGATCGGCGGCTCCGCCGGCCAGTATATGGGCTATCCGGTGTTCCGGCCCTGGATTGGCCTGGCCGATGCGGACGGCAACCTGATCTGGGATCGCTACCTGAATGACGCCGAGGCCGTGGAGCTGGGGCAGGTAAACAGCCTGAGCGAGGATACCCTCGGCGAAGTATTCTACCTGGCCGGCGCCGTTTCCGGTTGTGATTATCTGATCCCAGGCATCATTTATATGCTGGATAAAAACGGGCAAACCCTGTGGTACAAATCCAGCGATCCGTTCTACAACCCGATCGCCACTGCCCTTCCGCTCCAGGGCGTTCTGGTAGCGGAAAAAGGCGCCGGCCTTGTTGAATGGCACAGCATGTCGGGAGAAATTGTCGTCCCGGCCGACTTCAGTGATGAATTCAACCTGCAACTGGTGAAAATGCTGACGACAGGCCTCAATACCGTGGCCTTGCTGGGCCAACGGCAGGTAATTCTCACCGAATGGGCGGATGGGGAAGTGGAGGTAACCGCCAGTATTTCGATGGAAGGCGGAAAGAGCATCTCCCGGGGGCCGTCGGGACAGCTGGCCGTCCTGGCCGGTGAAAAGCTCTACCTGCTGGACGACACCCTCAATATCAGGCAGGAACTGCCCCTCAGCAGCTATGGTTCTTTTGAGGAAGTAAGCTGTAATGCCGGCCGCTGCTACGCCGGCGGCCAGTCGCCGGAAGGGGCGTACATCGCCCTTGTCCTGGATGAAAGCCTGGGCTACCTGCAAACCATTGACCTGGGGCCGGCCTACTACTACCCCAACTCGCTGGCAGCACGGGAAAGCGGCGGCCTCATGGTTCTGGGAACCGCTCTTCCGCAGGAAACGGACGCAACGCCTTACGCCAGCCAGGGGGTGTTCATCACCACCGAGGGCAGCGATATCTTTCTGCGGTCCTGGCACGAAGGGGGCGCCCCCACCCTCAGCCGGCGCGATATCGCCGTAGAAGAGGTAACCATAGCCCAGCACGACATCATTACCGGGCAGGGAGATTGTTACCCTGCCGGCAACGGCTATATGCAGGGGGCGTTCTCAGGAATTGAGGTCCAGATAAGTAACAAAGGCTCCGAAACCGTCAACAGCATCGAGCTCAACGCTGTATTCAAGCCCTGTTGGTTCATCTGTTATACCCAGCAGAACATCAGCCGCACTTTCAGCGGGCTGTCCTTAGGCCCGGGAGAAAGCGCCACCCTCTCGCTGGGGAACATACAGACCTGGCCCCTCCCCCTGCAGGGCGCTTTCAGCCTTTGCGCCTGGGCTTCCGGCCCCGACGGGCAGCTGGATGATGAATTCGGGGATAACCACGCCTGCGCCAGCGTAGTGGTTTCAGATGTCGGCCAGGAAAGCGCCGGCAGCATTACCTTATTCCCCAATCCTGCTTCCGATTTCCTGGAAGTGCAGTTTGAAAAACCACTGACAGCTGAGGCTGTCCTGGAGATACGCAACCCCATGGGGCAATGCCTTCACCGGCAGCGGCTAGCCCGTGGACAGGCCGTGGCGCGGCTGCCGGCGGAGCAATTACCGGCAGGAGTGTACTACCTCGCATTCCACGGTGGGCAGGAGGTGCTGGCCCTTCCCTGGATAAAGCAGTAATCTTACTGCGCCAGTAATTTGAACACCTGCGGCTCCCGGTTGTCTCCGATCTTCAGGCTCAGCAGGTAGACGCCGGCAGGCCGCCTGCCCAGGTCCAGCCGCATCAGGGGGCCGCTGACGGCCTGGCTTCCCTCGAGCAGGAGGCGCCCGCTCATGTCGTAGAATTCGTAGAAGACCTCCTCCTCCAGAATGTCGGTGAAGGTAGCTTCTATGACGCCATCAAAGGGATTGGGGAAGACGCGCAGCACCTCCCGGCCCGAATAGAAGCTCTCCCTGCGCAGGGCGATGGTAGGCGAGTAGAAGATATCTTCATAGCCCTCATCGGGGTCCTCGTTGACCACCCGCAGGCGGAAGAAGTACAGGAGGCGGTCGCCGGAAGTATTGAGGCCATAGGTTTGGCGCTCGGTAGTGAGCCCGCCCTTGGCGTTCACCTTTTCTATGGTTTCGAAAAGCTTGCCGTTGTAGGACCGTTCCAGCTCGAAGTACTGGCATTTGTATTCCGGTTCGGTAGCCCATTCCAGGCCGATGCGGGAAGGGCCGGTAAATTCTCCGGTGAAGCGGAGCAGCTTAGTCCGCAGTTCGCCTTCGTAGTTCGTGATCTTCACATCGTCGATGGCCAGGCCGTTGTGGTTGCCGGTGCCCTGAGAGCGGAAAACGAACCGGAAGGCTACGTTCTCATTGCCCGCCAGGTTGCTGACATTGAGGGTGAACTTATCGAAAGAGGCCTTTGTGCCGCTGAAATAGGCCGCCCCCAGGGGAAAAGCAGCCGACGGCTCGGAATCGTTGGTGTAATTATACCAGTCGGGGTCATTGGCTGCGCCCAGTTGCTTCCACGATTGCCCGCGGTCGGTGGAGTACTGTACCTGCAGGCCATCGAAGCCTCCCTGTACCTTGTATTTCGCCCAGAAACTGAACTCATAGATCCCCGGAGCGGAAAAGTCGAAGTTGGGCAGGTAGAGATAGGTTTCTGTGTTGGGCTGGTAGTATTCTTCCTCCGGGCCGATGACGAAGGCGTTGTCTCCGCTGTTCACCCCGCTCTTGCCGGATACGGAAGACCTGCCCCGCTCCCAGGAAGAACCACTGACGGTATGTACGCCGAACTGTTCCGGGAAAGCTTCAAACCCTCCGCTGTAAGCCTCACCTTCCGAAGTGTAGGGCAGGCTGCGGTCCGGCAATATTTTCAACGGTACTGTTTCCGACAAATTTCCGTTGATGGCCATTTTGATTTGATACTCTCCGATGCCTTCATATTCTTTGAAGACGGTTTCCCCATCGGCGGTAGTTCCGTCGCCGAAGTCCCACTCAAAAGATTCCGCCCGCAGGGAACGCTGCCCGGTGAGCAAAAGGGGTGAACGGGTATAATGCACCTGCCTGGCGGTAATGACCGGCAAGGGTTCGGAAAAGACGTCCGAAGTCCATAAGCCCCTTCCGTAGGTAGCCGCCAGGACGACCCTGTCCGACTCCCGGGCCCTCAGCATGGTTGTCCGGGTGAGGGGCATGCCGATGGCGGGCGAGGGTGGCGCCCATTCGGTCTGGTTGCCGTCCAGAAGGGCGGTAGCCCACACGCCCAGCTCGGTGGCGAGAATGGCCTGGGTGGGGTCGGTGGGGTTGAACATGCCCCAGCGCACCGGCATGTCCGGGAGGTTGCCCTCGCATGGCGTCCACGACTGGCCGCCGTCCCGGCTCTCGTAGACGCTGGTGACGCCGTAATTGGACAGGGTTGCCAGCAGGTGGCCGGGGTTGCCCGGTTCTATGTCGACACTGGAAATGGCGCCGCCGCTGCCGGGCCTCAGGAGGGTGGCGTTGACGATATCGCCCTGGTGGGCATTGTCGATGCGGAAAATGTTTCCGCTAAAATCCCCCAGGTATATGCGATTGGGCACATTGGCGTCTACCCGTACGTGGGCGGCCGAAACGTCGAAGCCCTCCACATCCACCACTCCGCCCGTATTGGTTTCGCGGTTCCAGCGATACAGATCTCCGGTATTGGTCTGGGCATAGAGGATGTTGGCCCGGTCGTCATAATCGGAAGGGTTGACGAAACCTCCGTTTGTATTCACGCCCGCGCCGAAGGAAGCTCCTCCGTCGACCGAAAGGGAATATTCACCATAATACAAAGAAACCAGCTGATACAGCGGTTCATCCTGATCGATATGGGCGTAAAAGCCATCTCCCCCTCCCACCGTTCTGGCGCCGACAACGCCGAATGTCTGGAGTTGCAGGGACCCATTGTCCTGGGTGCCTCCGATGAAGTAATCGCGCAGTAATTCAGGATGAATGTCAGCGGCATAGAACTGGGTAACGTTGTAATTTTGGTTGGCCGCCCTGATGGCGAGCCCTCCGTCGAAGGTGCGGAAAAAGCCGCCGTCGTTGCCGAAGTAGATCACTCCCGGTTGTTCTTCGTCAAAGAGGGCCTTATGCTGGTCGGCATGCACAAACTGCAGGGGGTTGCCCGTCCAGTCGGAGACCTGGTTGAAGTTGACGCCTCCGTTCACCGAAGAATAGAGGTCGATCCCTCCGATAAAGACCCGTTGCCCGTTGTAGGGGTCCACTTCGACCTCCAGGTCGTAGCCTCCCTGGCCGCGCGTCCAGTTTTCACCATCGTTGCTGGTGGGCGCCGCGGAAATTTCCCAGAAGGTAGACCCCTCCGCCAGCCGGTGAATGCCACTGCCCTGGCCGCCGCTGTTGCCCACTGCATAAAGATAGTGGGGGCCGGCCTGGCTGACGGCCAGCTCGATGCGCGTGAACCCGAAAGTAAAATTGGTGCCGGAAGTGAGGTCCAGCCACGAGTCGGGGTCTCCCGAAGGAGACTTGTAAATGGCCGAACCGGTAGAGGCGTAGAGCGTGCCCGATGCTTTGTGAAAGGCCAGGTCATGCATGATCGACTGGGCAGGGCTCGGGCCGAAGACTTTTTCCCAGCTCAGCCCCTTGTCGCGGCTGCGATAGAGCCCCGAAGTAGTGGCGGCGTACACATCGCTGGTTTGGGGGTGGACAAAGAGCTCCTGGGTGTACCGGAAATTACCGTTGGCGGTGGAAGGCAGCAACTGCCAGTCCTTCCCGCCGTTTTCCGAACGAAACAGGGCAAACCCGCTGATGCCGGCATACACTTCGCCGGTGCCCATGTAAAAGATATCGGGCTCGTTGGGGTCCTGGGCAAGGGCGCCGACGGAGATATTGTCGAGGTAGTCGTTGATCTTATACCATTCGGGGCGGCTGGCGGTGACGTCATCTGTTTTCCAGAGGCCGCCGGAGACGCCGCCGGCCCAGATGGTTTTCCGCTCCGGGTCGTTGAGGTCGATATGGATGACTCGGGTGCGTCCGCCGATGTTGTTGGGGCCGCGTTCCCGCCAGCGGGATTCCAGGATGCTGCCGGGGCCGCGTTTGGCCTGGTTCTGCTGCATTTCTTTCGTTGCCTTGATGGCCCGCAGGAGGCGTTCAACGGGGGGATAGCCCAGGGCGGGGTCCTGGGTGATCTTCCTTTCATATTCCAGGGCTTCGAGAATGCGTTCCTGTTTGGAAATGCGGGGCCGTTCAGCGTTTTGCGGAACCAAAGAGCGATAGAGAAGGCTGCCGGATAAACCAAGTGCTGCCAGCAGAACAATGATCCTTTTCATCAGTTATGATTTTGGATGCACCCTACTCGTAAGGTGCTTTAGCGCTTGTTTGCAGCCCAAGGATTGGCCTCCAAACAATCTCTTAAAAATAACCAGCCACCCGGAACAGGCGGCTTCAAAAGCTAAACTACCGCGTTCAGGCGACAAATTGAAATTTGATATAGCTGTTTAATGCGTATAAGCTGTTATTTTTGTGGCTGTTTTGAAAAATGTTCTCGCTCTGTTTCACCTGGGCCCAAAAGAATCAAACCATTTTCCATTTCATACATTGAAGGAATAGATCAAACAATAAAATCATGAGGTTATTCATTACGCTTATCTTCATCGCAGCAGGCCTTGTGCCCGTGTATTCCCAGCAGAATTTCTGGGCGGATGCTGACGAAAAGGCCATGCCGGAGGCGGCGCTTCGCAAAAGCAACTATGTGGTTTCCAATTACCGCCCCCTTTCTCTTGACCTGGAAGGGCTGAAAACCGCCCTGCTGGCCGCTCCTATGGAGTTCACGCCGGAAGCTACCGCCCCCATCCTGCTGGATATGCCCATGCCGGACGGCAGCGCCAAAACGTTCGAAGTGGTGGAGTCGCCGGTAATGGCCCCCGGGCTGGCCGCCCGTTATCCTTCCATCAAGACTTATAAAGGCTGGAATCCGGACGACCCGCGGGAGAGCATCCGCTTCGGCTACAGCCCCAAGGGGTTCCACGGTACTATTCTGTCCTCCCGGGGGGCGGTGTACATCGATGCCAGAACGGAAAACGCCAACCCCGTTTACATGTCTTACTTCGTCAAAGACAACCCCTATCCGGAGTTGTGGAATACTTTCGAATGCGGAACCGAACACAAGGAAGAGGTAAACACCTCCGTATACGAAGGCGACGTCATTGAAAACCGGAGCCCCATGGCGCAGATCACCCTGCGCAGGTACAAGCTGGCCATGGCCTGCACCGCGGAATACACCGAGTTTCACGGCGGCACCAAGGAAATGGCCTTATCGGCCATCGTCGCCAAGGCCAACCGCCTCAACCAGGTCTTTGAGCGCGACCTGGCCGTGCGGATGGAACTCATCGAGAACAACGACCAGATCATTTTTCTGGATCCCGAAACAGACGGTTACACCAATGGCAACCCCGGCGCTATGCTGGGCCAGAACCCTGGCGTCATCAACCCGATCATCGGCATCAATAGTTATAATGTCGGCCATGTGCTGGGTACCAACTCCGGCCTCGGAGGCGTAGCGTCACTGAGAAGCGTCTGTATCCCCGAGACAAAAGCTGCGGCATCTTCCACCATCAACCAGCCGGTAGGCGACCCCTTCGTCATCGACATCGTCGCTCACGAGATCGGCCATCAGATGGGGGCCAACCACACCATGAGCACCTGCCACAACATCAACGGCGGCACTGCCTTCGAGCCGGGCAGCGGCAGCACCATCATGTCCTACTCCGGCATCTGCGGCGGCAACAACAACGTACAGTTCAATTCAGACCCCTACTATCACGTGGGGTCACTCCAGGAGATCTTCACCCACATGCGCCTCGGCCTGGGCAACGCCTGCCCGGAGAAGATCATCACCGGCAATACCGAGCCGGAAGTGGATATCCCGCTTCCCAATGGCTTTCACATCCCTCTCCGCACACCGTTTGAACTGACGGCCAACGCCACCGATGCCGAGGGCGACGCCCTGAGCTATTGCTGGGAACAATATGACCTCGGGCCCCTCAATACCGGCCTGGGCACGCCTCAGGGCGATGCTCCTTCCTTCCGGTCTTTCCCCCCCAATGAAAGCCCCACCCGGGTGTTCCCCAAACTGGAAAAGATCCTGGCCAACAATTACGATATCAATGAGGTGCTGCCTGCTTACGGCCGAAACCTGACCTTCCGCTGTACCGTACGGGACAACAATCCCGAGGGCAGCGCCGCCGTCTGGGCACAAGTGGCCTTCAAGGCCGACAGCACTTCCGGCCCCTTCCAGGTCCTCACCCCCAATACTTTTGCCGACCGCTGGACGGTGGGCGCCAATACCGAAGTGAGGTGGGATGTGGCCAATACCGATAACGGCCTGGTGAACTGCCAGAGCGTCAACATCAAGCTGTCCCTGGACGGAGGGTTCACCTACCCCATCACCCTGCTGGAAAATACGGACAACGACGGCTCCGCCTTCATCACCGTGCCCGATGTGGAGGCCACCCGGGCCCGCGTGCGCATCGAGGCGGCCGACAATATTTTCTTCGATGTTTCCAACCAGAATTTCACCATCGAAACGGCCACCGAACCCGGCTATGCGCTCACCCTCTTCCCGGCCGAGGTAAACCTCTGCCTTCCGGCCCCGGCAGTCATCGAAATACAGACGGCATCCATCCTGGGGTTTGACGAGCCCATCGAGCTAAGCCTGCTCGGCGAACTGCCGGAGGGGGCCAGCTACAGCTTCTCCCAAAACCCGGTCAACCCTTCGGAGAACGCTACCCTTACCATCAATTTCGAAGGCTTCTTCGAGCAAACGGTAAACCTCCAGCTACAGGCGGTGACTGCCAGCCTGGACACCGCCTACCGGGAATTGCGGATCATCACCGCCAGCAATGACTTCTCCGCCATGGCCCTGCTGGAACCTGCCGACGGGCGGGACGACATACAGCTGCAGGCCCTCTTTTCCTGGGAAGGCGCCGACGATGCCGACTTCTACGACTTCCAGCTGGCCACCAGCGCCACCTTCGACGAAGCTTCCATCATCGAGGATTCCTACGGCCTCACCGGTACCGAATACAGCCCGGAATCCTTTTTTGAGAACAACCTCCGCTTCTTCTGGCGGGTGCGCCCGGTCAACGACTGCGGGCCCGGGCCCTGGCTGACGCCTTTCGTCTTCCAGACCATTTCGGTGGACTGCGCGGACAGCGGCGCGCCCAACGACCTGCCGGTTAACCTGCCCAGCAGTTCTACCACCCGGACGTCGACGTTGTTCATCCCTGCTGATGGGATCATCAGCGACCTGAACGTGAAGAATGTGGACATTGATATCAACCCCGTCCGCAACGCGCGAATCACCCTGGTCAGCCCGGCCGGCACCCGCGCCATCTTATTCGACGGCAACTGCTTCACCAACTCCGGAGACATCGAACTGAACTTCGACGACGAAGCCCCGGAAGACATCCCCTGCCCGCCCGATGACTTCGTACCGGCCCGGCCCGAACAGCTCCTCTCCGTTTTCGACGGGGAAGGAACGGCAGGCCAGTGGACCCTCGAGGTAAGGGTACTGCAGGGCGGCTTCGGCACCGGCACCCTCAAGAACTGGACCCTGGAGTTCTGCGCCGCCAACGCCACCACGCCGCCCATACTGCTCACCAACGAGGTGCTCGGCGTACCGCCCGGGCAGGGCAATACCATCACCGCCGGCCATCTCGCAGCCGAGGACGATGCCGCCGCTCCCGAACAGATAACCTTCACCCTGCTGCAGCCGCCGGCCCACGGCGCCCTCTACCGATGGAGCCTGAACGAGGAGCTCACTACCGGCTCCGAATTCTCTCAGGCCACGATCAACGCCTTCAACCTGGTATATGTGCACGACGGCAGCGATACCCAGGAAGACCACTTTACCTTCATCGTCGATGACGGGCAGGGCGGGTTCATCCCCACTCAAACCTTCAATATCGTGATCGACGAAAATGCGGTGGTGAATACCAGTGAAGTGCTGGCCGGCAACGCCATCAGCCTGTTCCCCAACCCGGCGCGGGATCAGGTAGCTATCAGCTTCCGGGAGCCCGTCAGCGGGGAAATGGCCGTACGCCTGCTCAACCTGCAGGGCCAAATGGTGCGCCAGCAGCGCTTCCCCGAAACAGGGCGGCAGTTGCAGCTCAACACCGCCGGGCTGCCGGCAGGCGTTTACTTCGTGAATGTGCAGACGGAAGAAGGGGCGTTTACGGAGAAGCTGATCCTCCAACGGTAGGATAGAACGCGGATGCCGCGGATTTAGCGGATTCGCGCGGATTTGCCTGATAGCGCCAAACCCGCGTAAATTCGCCTGATGCGCGGCACTCGCGTTCTGTCACACCCCGCGCTTATTCCCATAGATCAGAATATGCAAACGGCTGGTGAAGTGAAAACCATGTTCCTTACACACTTCCACCAGCCATTTTTGTTTCTCTTCGAGGCCCTGTTCAGAAGTGCCCTCCGGCATGAGGTAAATTTTCTCCTGGGGAATGGCGTAGCGTTCAGTAAGCGCCAGCACTTCTTCCAGATCCTGCGGTTGGGCGATGACGAACTTGAAGACGGCCTTCTGGCTTTGGGCAAAAAAGCGGTAGGCCTTCGGTTTCTCTCTTAGTTTCTGTGGGTTGTTGGAATTGGCCAGCTTGGGGGAGACGTTGTATTGGTTGATGCGGGCGTCGAATTCCGGGCCGGGAACGATGGTGCCGTTGGTTTCAATTTCAAACCAGTACTCTTCGCCAAGTTCGTTCATCAGCTGGAGCAGCCCTTCCTGCTGCATCATGGGCTCTCCACCGGTGAGCACCACGTTCCGGCAGGGGTACTGCCGCACCAGAACGGCCACCTCCTCCACTGACAGTTCAGCTACCACTTCTTTGATGTCAAACTTTTCGTAACCCGGCTCCGCGTCCCGCACATGGGCAAAGCGCGTGCCCTTCCAGTTCCAGGTATAATCGGTATCGCACCAGATGCAGTGCAGGTTGCACAGGGAAGTGCGCACGAAGATGCTGGGCTGGCCCAGGTTTTTGCCCTCGCCCTGTATGCTGTGGAAGATCTCGGGGTGGGCGCCGGGGCGGGCGATCTTGACCCGTTGATCCGCTGATCCGTTCATTCGTTGATCCGTTGATCCGTTGATTCGTTGATTCGTTGATTCGTTGATTCGTTGATCCGTTGATTCGTTGATTCGTTCTTGCGCTCTGCCCGCCGAAGCTTTAGGTGTTGGCCAGGCTTTCGAATGCACCCATACACTCATACACCTATACACCTATACACCCATACACTACCTTAGTTCCAGCCCCTTGCGCCAGAACATCCACTGCTGAACCCCTCCCCGCGCCAGCAGGAAGAGCAGCAGGGTGAGCCACAGGCCGTTATTGCCCAGGGGGATGGTGGCGAAGTAGGCCGCAATGAAGATAACAAACGCCAGGATCATACTGTTGCGCATGGCGCTGGAGGCGGTCAGGCCGATGAAGACGCCGTCCCAGATGTAGCAGGGGGTGCCGAAGAGGGGAAAGAGCGCCATCCAGAACAGGAGCGGGCGCGCCGCGGCGATCACATCCGCCTGATTGGTGAATACTCGCAGAATAGCCGGCCCGTAGAACCAGTAGCCCAGGCTGAAGAGCGCCGCCAGGCCCATGCCCCAGGCGAAAGACAGGCGGATGGCCTTATGCGTTTTGCTTTCATCGGCCGCCCCTTTGTATTTTCCCACCAGCGCCTCCGAGGCATAGGCGAACCCATCTATCCCATAAGACATCCAGTTGAGGAACTGCAGCAGAATGGTATTGACGGCCAGGGCCATCTTGCCTTCCGCGGAAGACTGGCTGTAGAAAAAGGCGAAAGCGCCGGTCAGCGCCAGGGTGCGGATAAAAATATCGGCGTTGATGCGCAGGAAGTGGCTGAGCTTCTCCCACTGCAGGATAGCGGAACGCCGGAAGTGTTGGGCCAGATGGCCGTATCTGTAGAAGAACATTACGGCCGCCAGAGCGATACCGCAGTACTGAGCGATGAGCGTTCCGTAAGCCACCCCGTCCACATCCATCCCCAGGGAGTGGACAAAGTAGAAGCTCAGCACGATGTTGACCACATTGATCACCACAGTAAGAATGAGGGGGTAAATGGCGTTCTGCATTCCGAAGAACCAGCCCATAAAGGCGTAAAGCCCCAGAGTGGCCGGCGCCGCCCACACACGAATGTAGAAATATTCGCTCACCAATGCTTCCTGATCGCCGGCCGTATTCATCAGGAAAAAGCTGGCCTCGCCCAGAGGCCACTGCAGGAGCAGGATGCCGCCGGCCACCGCCAGCACCACCAGCAGGGCGCGCCCCAGGGTGTGGGTGACGGCCCCATCGTCCTGCGCGCCGAAGGCCTGGGCGGCCATACCCGTGGTGCCCATGCGCAGGAAACCGAAATTCCAGTAGATGAAATTGAAGATCATGGAACCGATGCCCACCGCGCCGATGTGCAGTTCGGACAGGCGGCCCATCAGGGCGGTGTCTACACTGCTCAGCAACGGCACCGAGATGTTGCTGATGATGTTGGGGATGGCCAGGCGGAGGATCTCTTTGTTCATTGATTCACGGTTGCATGGTTTTAGGGTGAGGGCCCGAACTTACAATGAACCTGTGAAACAATAAAACAATGGAACCATGAAATTTACTTTCCGAAAGGAACCGAGATCCCCAGCCAGGGGATGACAATGAGTTCGCCGATATCACCGGCGGGAATGATGCCGCCGTAATCCAGCGCTATGTTGTCCCAGACGGTTCTGCCGCCGAGGCCGATCAGGGCGCCGGTGGTGGTGCCGACATCGATGATGAAAGTTTCTGTAAGGAGGTAGCCCTTCCTGCCGGTACGCAGCATGCCGCTGAGGGTGATTGTAGGGCGGCGGGCCCACTCGCCGTCGGCAAAGCCGTAGCCCAGTCCGACAGTAAGGTTCCTATCCCGGTTGCCGATAGTGCCCAGGCCGTAGGCGATACCGAAGAAACCGCCGGCATCTTCACCCAGAATGGTGCCGGCCAGCACCCCGCCTCCCAGGTTAAATTTATCTTTCACCACCGGCACGGATACTTTGGGCGTTATCCAGATCGGGGTCGGGGCGCCGGCAAACAGGAAAGCAGGCAGAAGGGCATTGCGATGGGCAGGAAAAAAAGGAGATGTCTCATGAATTATGGGTTTTTTCGTGATAAAACTGCCCCGACAGGTTTTCTTCCCCCATAAAAATAACAATTTCGCACCGTTTTTTGCAGGTAGCCACGTGAGCCGGCAACTTCGAGTTGCCCGCTCACTTCCTACAGAGTACAAAGCCAACAGGCAACGGAAAGTTGCCAGTTGGCAGCCTCAGCCGGCCGCCCTGTTCACCTTAGGCTGGAAGAACCAAACGCCGATGGGATAGAACCACAGCATAAAGAAAGGCCCGGCGAAGTCATTGAGGTTAGCTTCGCCCTCTTTTTCTATGGACGACAGCGACTTGGCGACGAAGTAGAAGGCATAGAAAATAGCTGCCATGGCGACAGCGTGCAGCGGCACGATGTAGTAAGGCGACTTCGGATGCTCCGGAATGAGCTGACCGGCGAAAATACCCAGTAGCGCCAGGTCGGCGAAAGCATAGAGCAGGCCGGCGCGAAACCAGCCCGGGCTCAGGTTGGTGAGCGGTTTGGGGGCTTTCTCATAGAGGTAATGCCCCAGCGTCCAAAGGTAGGCGACGGCCAGCAAGGCGAAAACCGCGTTCAGAGAAGGAGACGCCCAGCTTGCCGCCGATGCGGGCAGCATTTCCTGCAGAACATACTCGATCAGGTAAGGCAGGACGAGAAACAGCACGAACAGCTGCCAGTGCTTCATTCTAAGGAAAAATTGCATGTCAGTATTTTTTAGTAGCTGGTATTCGTTCCTACTCTTAAAAAGCCTGGCCCCAAACAGATGTTCGGTAACAAGGACGAATAAGCGCCCAATCCGGCCGTTTAATCGCCACACTCCAGCGGCTCTTCATTCCTTCGCCGATTCTCCCGCTGATTTCGGAAGTTGCTGACAAAAGTTTAAAATAAGCCTCAAACAATATACCTTTGTACGCCTGATGCCTATGGCATCAATAGTGGCAGTGGCGGCTCGCCGAATGCCCGATGGTACGCTTTGGGCGTTGCCGGTTGCCTGTAAGCTGTTTGCCGGCGCAACCAAGAACCGGCAACAGAAAAACAGCGAGCCTCCCCAAGCAAAAACTCATGAAAGTAGGTATTCTCTTCGGTGGCCCATCCCGCGAGCGCGAGATCTCTTTCGCCGGCGGGCGGACGGTATACGACAACCTCGACCGCACTGTGTTCGAGCCTGTTCCCCTTTTTGTAGACAGCCACCGCAATATCATATTACTGGACTGGCACTTCATCTATAAGGGCGCCATCCGCAATTTCTATCCGCCACCCGGCACGGCGCCCCCCTCCCCTCATCATTTCGAGGTATACCTGGAGAGCCTGGGGGAGCTGTCCGCCGAACAACAGGACGCCCTTATTCGGCAGGTGGGCTCCAAAGTAGAGCCGGAGGAACTGCCGGGCCTTATCGACATCGCCTTCCTGGCCCTGCACGGAGAATACGGGGAGGACGGAGATATACAACAACAACTGGCCGGCCTCAACATCCCATATACCGGCAGCGGCGTGCGCGCCTGCCAGATCGGCGCCGACAAGGCTCTGCTTAAGGAGCTCATGGGCGTTCGCGATTTTGCCCGCTCCCGGATGATGGCCCTCTACCGCGAGGAATGGCTGCAGGGGAAGGCCGCCGATTACTACCAGGAAGCCATTGACAAGATCGGCTTCCCCATGTCCATCCGCCCGGCCAGCCAGGGGCCAACCATCGGACAGTCCGTCGTGGAAGAAAACCAGGGGCTGGAAGGGTTCGACCTGGCCGTCAACCGGGCTTTTTTCCGGGAGGTCCTGCCGGTATACGAATGGAGAGACCGCAGCAAATTCGAACGGTCTGAATACATACACCTCATCACCGACATCCGGGACGGGCTCGGCTTCCCCGTAGATGTCACCTTCCGGGGGGAAACCCAAACGCTCTTTCACCCCGAAGGACTGCTGGACTTCCTGAATAAAAAAACCGCTGAAAGCAGCGACGGAGAAGCCTTTATTCTGGAAAGCCACCATCAGGAAAAAAAGGTGCTCATCGAGGCGCATACCGAAGGGCGGGAGTTCTCCTGTATGGTTATCCAGGACGAGAACCACAGCGCTATTGCCCTGCCGCCCACAGAGATCATCCGGGACAGCAGGCCCTTTGATTACAGCTTCCGTTATATGCTGGGGCTTTCGCAAAAAGTCACTCCCATCGATCTGCCCGGAGAGCAGGTACAGGCCATCCGTAAAGAGTGCGAGCGCCTGTTTGAAGAGCTCGGATTCAAAGTATACGCCCGCATCGACGGTATCTTTTCCCGGGACGGACAGGTGCTGCTCACAGGGTTGAAGACCACCTCCGCCATGCTGCCCTCCTCTTTCCTCTTCCACCAGGCAGCTGAGATCGGGCTGAACACTTCTCAATTCCTGACGTACATCCTGCGTACTTCCCTCCGGCAGCGCCGGGAGGAAAGCCCGGAAAATGAAAGCTATGCGGCCCTGCTGGCGCAACTGGATGACAAGATGGAGGCCGCCCGTACCGCCGCCCCTCATAAGCGCCGCATCGGCGTTCTTTTCGGCGGCAACTCCTTCGAACGGCACCTCTCCGTACAAACGGGGCGAAATGTTTATGAAAAGCTGGCCAGTTCCACCCAGTACGATCCTCTACCCATTTTCCTCGATCAGAAAGGAAGAGAAGAATATGAACTGTATCTGTTGCCGCTCCACCTGATGCTGACTGACAACGCCGACGAGATACGGGAAAAGATACACGCCTATAAGGTACATCCGATACTCGAAGAGATTCGGCGGCAATGCGCCGGGTTGAGAGCCCGCTACGGCTCTGCCGCTAACCGCTTCGAGCCGCGGAAGCAACCCGAAGAAAGCCTGGCGCAGCAGGTGGATGGGGTTTTCATCGCCCTGCACGGCCGCCCGGGAGAAGACGGGCAGGTACAGCAAATTCTCGAAAAAAGGAAGATCCCCTACAACGGCTCCGGCGTAAAGTCCTCTGCCGTCACCATCAACAAACACCAGACCCTTCAGGCCCTGAAAAGCAACGGCTTCACTGTGGCCGGGCAACTGGTAATGCCCAGAGAGGACTTTGAAAAGAGCCCGGAAGAATTCTACCGCCGGGTAGAAAACCAGTTCGCCTATCCCTTCGTGGCCAAACCGGTGGATGACGGCAGCAGCTCGGCAGTTAAAATACTGAAGTCCAGGGATGAACTAGAGGCCTTCACCCACCTGATGTTCCGCCCGGCAGGGGAAGAGGGGCGGGAAGCACGCCGCAAGCTGCACCTCCGGGCCGGAGAGGAATTTCCCCGCAAGCCGGAGATCCTCTTCGAAAACCTGGTCGGCGCCCGCGGCGCCCGCCTGTTCATGGAAGTCACTATCGGCCTGCTGACCCACTATCAGGAAAGCGGGGCGATCCGCTATGAGCTGTTTGAGCCCTCAGAGATCATCGCCACCGGCGAGATCCCAACACTGGAGGACAAATTCTTTGCCGGAGAGGAGCAACACGTCACCCCCGCGCGCTTCAGCAACAAGCCTGAGGAATACAAGGCCATCGCCGGGCAGGTAAAGCAACAGGCAGAACGCGCTGCCCGCATCCTGGACATTCAGGGATACGCCCGTATTGACGCCTTTGTGCGCGTTTATTCCGACAATAGTGTCGAAGCGATAATCATCGAAGTCAACTCTCTGCCTGCGCTGACGCCGGCGGCCGTCATTTTCCAGCAGGCAGCCATCAATGGGTACACCCCTTTTGAGTATATCGACAAGATCATCTCTTTCGGGTTTGAGCGCCGGGGCCGGCGAACCCCGGTGGAAGCCCCCGCAGAAGAAGAGGCCCTGCCCATCGACCCCCTGCGGCTGCCCAAAACGGCCGGTAAGCCGGCAGCAGGCCCGGTAACGATTGAAAAGCGGCAGGCAGAATATGGGGCCGGCACTTCGAATTCCCCCCGGGAGGATA
Organism: uncultured Phaeodactylibacter sp.; assembly: GCA_964418125.1. Taxonomy (GTDB): domain Bacteria; phylum Bacteroidota; class Bacteroidia; order Chitinophagales; family Saprospiraceae; genus JACJXW01. The sequence goes on along the minus strand of CAYQKY010000045.1, from coordinate 19,820 downwards.
GAGAACGGCCCTCTCTCCTCGAGGGCCTGCAAACGCAACCTTTCTGGCAATATCTGCTGGAACGGGGAAAAGAAATCGGCATCGAAATATGGCGGTTTCTGTCCTCCCCTATTTTCCTGCGCAATTTCGGGGCTATCGTTCTGGTACTGCTCCTCTTTTTCTTTTTGTCGACCCGTTTCCTGCGCATCTATACCCACCACGGTGAGTCCCTGCAGGTGCCCAGCTACCTGGGAATGGACATGCGGGATGCAGAACGCAGGGCCCAAAGGCAAGGATTCAAACTGGCCGTTATTGACTCCTTCTTCGACTCCAGCCAGATACCCAATACCATCTACCAGCAAGACCCCAAACCCCTGCAGCGGGCAAAACGGGGCAGAACGATCTACGTAAGCAAATACCGCGTCACCCCCGATTCGGTAATCCTGCCCACCCTGGTCAGCGCCGGATACAACTATACCCAATACGCCATAAAGCTGAAGCGCCTGGACATCAAGGCTACCGTCCGGGAAAAGATCTTTGATTCCAAACAGGAGGAAAACTCCATCCTCCACTTCTATCACCGGGGCCGCAAGATCACCGATGAGATGCTGCGCCGCGGCGTAAAGGTGCCCAAGGGCGCGACGCTGGATTTCATCATCACCGAACGCATTACCGGCGCCGTGCCGATCCCGGACCTCATCTGCCAGCGTTACGATGCGGCCACTTTCCTCATCGAAGGATCCAACCTGACGCTGGGTGAAGTATTCGGCGACGTGATCAGCCGCGAAGGCGCCTACGTATACCGGCAGGAACCGGAATACGTTCCGGGCATGCAGATGGAGATCGGCCAGAGGGTCAATATTTACCTCACCGATACCCGGCCGGCGGGCTGCCCCGATGACGGCCTGGACCCCAGCAGCCTGGACAGGGAGGAAGACAGCGAAATGGAAGAGGAAGAGTTTAACTGATCATCAGGAAGCGGCTTATGCGCCGAAGAAAGGCCGGGATTTCCTTAAAAATTGTAAGCGGGCCAACATCCTTTCAATGGCCTGTTTTCGGCAAACAACAAAAAACAGGCTTGCTCGTTCTTGATTCGAAGGCATAGCCAAAGATGGCTGGCCTTTCCGTTTTTAGTACAAAGATCAACCCATGAAGCATCTATTCTACACAATACTGTTTGCACTTGCTTCCCTTTCCCTGCCGGCCCAGGTAGCGGAAGTGCCGCTGCAGGCCAACCGCACCCTTCAACGTTATTACGCCGGGCAGGATGGGCCGCAGCAGGAGGGCCAGCCCCTGGAATTCCGCGGCCCCGGCCAGGCCTGCATGCTCGAACAGGAAGGAAAGACATACATCAATGCCGGTGAAACCCGGTATATCGAGATCGAGATCGATACGGCGGAACTGGGCGGGGACGGGCAACTGGCCTGCCTCAACTGCGACGGCAACCCCATCGGGGAAACAGCCATTGTCGATGACTCTCTGAAGATAACCGCCTTCCCGGATATTACAGGAGTGGAATACAGCTTCACCGTGGAATACTGCGGAGGCGAAGGCTGCCAGGAGTATACCCTGCCGGTAGTGGGGAGGCGCCGGGGGCTGCACTATTTTCCGCCAACCATTCGCCTCGACTCCGAAGAGCGGGTGCTTACCCAGGGACAGGCGTCGGTGCTTCCGGGGCCGCTGGCCTGCAATACCTTCGTCGACGCCGAAGACCGGTACGAGGGGCGCGACCAGCGATTCTATTTCACGACCTACCGGGCCGTCGACAGCAGCTTTTACTACGCTTCCAGCCGGTACGCCGGAGTCGACTCCGTCTATCTCGTCCTCTGCGACACCTTTGCTATCTGCGACACTTTCCACTTCGCCTTTCAAGTACAACGAGACACCATCAGGCTGGCCGTGGGCGGCACAGACGTTTTCATGGATGACTTCTCCAATACGGGCCCGCTGACCGACCCCTCGCTATGGCTCGACGCCGACACCTACATCAACCAGGAATTTGGCATCAACCCTCCGTCAGTGGGAGTCGCCACCTTCGACGGGCTGGGGCCTAAAGGCCAGCCCTTCGGCGGCGGGCTGGGCCCGGCCGACCGGCTGACTTCCACCTACCTCGACCTGTCTTCCATTTCCGAAGACCTCTTCATCTCCTTCTGGCTGCAGCCCGGCGGAAGGGGCGAACGCCCCCGCCCTCAGGATATACTGACCCTGGAGTACAAGGATTTCAATGGTGACTGGGACGAATTCGCCGAGATCATGCTGTCCGGCACCGGACTGGTAACACCGGGAGACACCATCCCGACAGGTTCTCCAGGGGATACCATTCCGTTTATTTTCCGGTCGTTCCCCATTCCCCCCTTGTATAAACACGGCGCTTTCCAGTTCCGCCTCACCAACTACAACAACCGCAACGGGATCAACAACATCTGGCATGTGGATTATGTGCGGCTCAGCCGTTTTGCCCGGGACAGCACTCTCAGCGACATTGCTTTTACGCAGCAGCCCAAAACCATTCTCAACACCTATCGCAGCATGCCCTGGTGGCACTTCGATGAAGTAGAACCGGAAGAGCTGTCCCCTTTCATAGAAGTGAAGATCCGTAATCTTTCCTCCGCCGGCATCAATGCGGGCACCGGTTCCAAAGCCGGAATTGAAGAGCAGGTGTCCGGTACGCAGCTGTTCGAGGTTGACCTCTTGTCCACCGGGCTGGAAGCCAACTTCTCTCCGGGCCTCTTTAAAGAACGCACCTATGACCTGAGAGGAGGCCCGCTTTTCGAACCCACGCCCTACAACGGCTATCTCAACCTGATGAGCGGCAATTCCTTCGATGGCATAGAGCCGCTGTTATTCGAAACGCGGTACTATCTGGCTCCCGGAGCCGCCAACCAGATCAACACGCCCGGTTACGAAGCCGTACTGCGCAACGATACCGTCTCCCGGATCACGGTTTTTGACAACTACTTCGCCTATGACGACGGTACTGCCGAGAGCGCCCTCGTTGCCCAGGAAGATGACCAGATCGCCGTCAAATTCACGGCTTCCGTCGACGATACGCTGCGGGCCGTGCGCATGCACTTCCCCCACATGATCAGCGACGTCAGCAACCAGGAATTCAACCTGAATATCTGGGTTGGCCGCCTGGAAGGCGAACCCGATTTTGTAATGAACTTCCTCAAACCCTTCTACCCCAGCCAGGTGCTCGATACCCTGCAGGGCTTTACTACGTACCCACTGGCAGATGTCAACGGTAACCTCAAACCCCTTCACCTGCCGGCCGGCGACTTCTACATCGGCTGGGAGCAGCTCACCAACTGCAACTTCACCGACTGCATTCCCTTCGGGCTGGATAAGAATACCCCGGAAGGCCAGGCCGCCTGCTACTTCAAACGCAACAATACCGACGAATGGCGGCTCTTCTCCGAGCTGGGCATCCCGGTCCCTGCCGGCGCTCTGATGGTGCGCCCCGTCGTGGGCAGCGAAACGCCGGGGCCTACCTCCACGGATGAGCCGGAAAAGGAGGCCTTCGAGATCCAGGCATTTCCCAACCCGGCAAGAGATATTCTCAACCTCTACCCTGCCGCGGGCAGCCACGAAGACTACCGCATTGAACTGTACAACAGCGTGGGGCAATTGATCCATCAGGGCCTTATGCAGCCGCAGCTGAACGTGAGCCGGTACGAAAGCGGCCTGTACCTGCTGCGGGTTACAGGGGTGAGGGACGGCAGGTGGATCCAGAAGAAGGTAATGCTGGCAGGAAAGGAATGAAGGAATGATTGATTGAAGGAATGAATAGGGCTCAGGCTATATTCATTCCTTCTTTCCTTCTTTCCCTCATTCCTTCCCAAAAGAGTTGCCATTTATAGCCTATCCGCGTACTTTTGCATCAAAAAGGACACCATGGCCAAGGATATTAACGTAAAAGAGCTGAAGGAAAAGATGGACCGGGGAGACGACTTTCTCCTTATCGATGTGCGCGAGCCCTTTGAACACCAGGAATTCAACGTTGGCGGGCAGCTGATCCCGCTCGGCGCCCTTCCCACTAAACTGGAAGCGCTCCGGCCCCACGAAGAAGACGAGATCATCCTGTACTGCCGTTCCGGCAACCGCAGCGGCGTGGCCAAACAGCTGATGGAAAGGGCCGGGTTCAAGATCGTCCGCAACCTGCTGGGCGGCATGCTGGACTGGCAGGAGGAGTACGGGGTGCATGGGTAGTTTCTAACCGAAAAACCTGCAGGGGCTTGGTGTGCGAGCGGGCAGGTTTTTCGGTTTCGCCTTCCGCATCACTTCCGTTTCACATATGCGGTCACGCCCTTTCCCTCCAGTTCGCTTACCAAAGATTTGGCGTCGCTTAGCGCCCCAAAACGGTCGACGAGAACGACCGTATATTTACCCCGGTCAAAAGGTTCCAGGACAACGTTATTGTACCCCATTCCACGTAGCTTACTCTCCATTTCCTGAGCATTAGCGCTGACGCTGAAGGTGCCGGCAATGACCATATACCGGCCGGAGCCTGCCGCAGGACTGCTTCCGGATGAGGTATTGCTGAAACCTTCCTCCGCGATGCCGCCGCCCCGGGTATCCATTTCCTGAGGAGAAGAGGTGGCGGCGCCGCCGACAGAAGACCGCCCCTTATCCAGGTCCTCCCCGCGCTGATAATCGTAATCGGAAGAAACATCGGAGCCGGTGGCAGGCGTTTCCTCCTGCGTTGCGTCCTGTTCATCGCCCTCAATTCTGCCCTGGTCATCGAAGTAGTAGGTATCGTCCTGCTGATCTTCGCTGCCGGCGGGAGGCGTCGTTTCTGCGGCAGTATCCGGTTCGCCGGAATCCCCGAGCAGGTTGGTGGTCATATAGATAAGGTAAACGAGCGCCGCTACACAGACAGCGACAATGGCGATTGTAACATAATCCAGTCGTGACATAGCCTTTTGTGGTTTGGTACAGGGTATTTTCAGTACGAGGAAGGAGCGTATATGCCCGTTCTCTTCGTACCGATTAAACGTTAGGGCTTTAAATTAAGTATTTTTTTTTGGGAATGTATATTCTCTACTTTTATTCCCTGGCTACTATCGTCTCCCATCCATCGTAGGCGCCGCCGTACTGTTCCGCTTTTTGCCTCAGGCCCCAGGTCAGTTCATGAATGTAGGGGATATGGATACTGTCTTCCCTGATGATATGGAGCTGGTATGGTTCTTCTCCTTCTTCCAGGACAGTTGCCTCCACGAGTTCAAAGCCTTCCTTTTCAACATTCTGAAGAAAACTATCGCGTTTCGCCTCATCCGGGAAATAGATCCAGTGGTCGATCGGCCGGGGCTTCTGCAGGGGGTCGCCGGCTTCCTGAAGGCCCTGCAGCACCCGCTCATTCCGGATCTCCGCCATTTCCCTGGGAGAAGGGAAAAGGATGTTGAAATAACCGGCCCACTGAGGGTCTTTCCGGGCCTCTTTTCTGGTTTCCCGGCTGCGGAAGCCCGCCAGCACCTGCCCGGTGATCCGCTCCGCATCCCGGCCGTCATTCAGATAGAAAAAGAAGGATTTCTGCCCGAAAGTGGTCATACTCCCCACGAAAATACCCTGACGGGGCTTCTCCAGCGCCCGGATGAGCTGATCCTGCAACCGGTTGGCGGCCCCCACTTCCTTTTCGGTGGGAAAACCGGAAGGCAGTTCCTCTTCTGCGATTACGCTTATCACCGTCAGCTCATTGTGGCTTGACAACGGAGCAACGGCCGCCCAGCCCAGGTCGATAGTGATGACGGAAGGCCCGGCCTCATCTTCCCGCAGGAAGACTGCCCAGTCTTCCCGATGGGGTTCGATAGGCGGCCCTTCAGGGACGTTTTCGCCCCGGCAGGCGGGCAGCAGGAGGAGTAAAAATAACAGATAATTGAAATAGTGGTTTTTCATCGGACCGATATTAAAGGGCGAAGTTGTATAGTTGTTGGTTGTCTGTTGTTGGTTGTCTGCTTCACGGCCCGAGGCGGCTCGCAACCGGATAACCAGCAACGAACAACACCAGTAATACCCCGGGGTTCCAATATTTTCCTGACACTCCATACTACCCGCAAACAATCCTCAGCCCGTCGTACCCCAAAGTTACATTTTTCGGCAATTCGCGTTGGACCTCCTCGTGCCGGCCCATGCGGTGGCTGATATGGGTCAGGTAGGCCCGTTCGGGCGCCAGTTGTGCGATCAGGTTCAATGCCTGCTGAAGGGTGAGGTGAGAATGATGCTCCCGCCGGTGCAGGGCGCTGAGCACGAGGTGGCGCACCCCCATCACTTTTTCCATCTCTTCGGAAGCGATGGTACGGACATCCGTCAGGTAAGCGAAATCGCCGATGCGAAAGCCCAGGACCGGCATTCTGCCGTGCATGGCCTCGACGGGCTGCACCGTCAGTCCGGCCACATCAAAGGGTTCGTCCTTCGAAATGGTATGCAGGCGTACCATAGGCGCTCCCGGATAACGCCCATCCGTAGTGAAAATATAGTCAAAACGCTGAAGCAGCGACTGCTGAACCCGGGTGGTGCAATATACCGGCATATCCGTCCAGGCCTGAAAATTGAAGGGCCGCACATCGTCCATGCCGATGATGTGGTCGTTGTGCTCGTGAGTAAGCAGAATGGCGTCGAGGCTGCTGGTTCGGCTGCACAGCATCTGCTGCCGAAAGTCCGGGCCGCAGTCAATAGCGATGCGCTTATCGCCGTAGCGGATAAGTGCAGCCGTGCGCAGGCGTTTGTCCCGCTTATCGGTGGAAGTGCACACTTCACAGTCGCAGCCGATTACGGGCACGCCCTGTGAGGTTCCGGTTCCGGTCAGAATGATCTTCAGGGGGTTTGTGATTTTTGATGTTTGATGTTTGATTTTTGATGTTTGATGTTTGATGTTTGATGTGCCGCCAGGAGGCCGCCGGATCAGGGTGAGGCACATCAAAAGTCAAACATCCTGAATCGCAAATATAATACATCTTCACTCCTCCTCCTCGCTCACCGTCAGCTCGTTGATCTTTTTGAAGAATTTGGCGGACGGCTCGCTGAGTTGCTCCACGGGTACTTCCATTTTGCCAAGGATATCGATCAGGCAGTTGATGCGCCCTTCGGTATCGTAGAATTTATTGATCACCGCCACTTTTCGGTTCTCCACGATGCAGTAGCCGGAATTGAAGTTGCCCTTTTCGTAGCGCACCGTATATTCGAGCTCTTCGAGCAGGGTTTCCAGTTTATTCAGGCTATGGCGTGTGTATTTGAACATGATCCCGGCGTTTTGGCCTGTAGAATTTGCTGAGCGGCTATTCCACAGGGTTGGCAGTTGCAAAGATAGCGTGTGGCGGGATGATAAGCAAAAGTAGCTGTCGGCAATTAGCGGTTGGCGATTAGCCGGTAAAAAAGCAGAGAGGCGCGAGAGTGGATCTCATGAATGTGCAAGTAAACGCATAATGACAACAGCGTACAAAAGTTACAGGGGGAGGCGTACATTTTTCTTCCGCCGGTCGTTATATATCCAACTGCCGGTTACCAAAAGGCTGAAGCCGGGCCGAATTTGTTAATTTTGGGCCGCCGGCAATGGGCGGCAATTTGATCAGAGGGCCGGAATTTCGAATTACCCTCCGGCCTACAGCAAAGGCGAATCACGAATCACGAATCACGAATCACGAATCACGAATAATAATCAATATGAAAACCGGACTTCAACTCATAGCCCTTCTTTTCTTCCTCACCTCCACCCTCCACGCTCAGAACGCCGGCCCGGAGCGGCGCTTCGAGGCGGGCCTTGTCGCCGGCTTCAACCTCTCGCAGGTGGACGGGGACGACCTGACCGGCTTCAACAAGATCGGGGTCAATGTCGGCGGGCGCGTAGACGCCATACTGGCGGACCGCTGGCGGCTGAGCCTGGAAATGCTCTTCGCCCAGCAGGGCGCCAGCCGCAACCGCCTGGACAATCCCGCCTCGGCCTTCGACAAGATCCGCCTCAACCTGGTCGAAGCTCCGGTAATGGTGCATTTCCAGGACTGGAAGATACAGGCCAGCGCCGGCCTGTCTTACGCCCGTGTGATCAATTACGAGATCATCGACTTCACCGGCGAGGATGCCACGGAGTCGTACCCCCTGAAAGACAACCTCTATTCCATCGTCCTGGGAGGCACGTTCTTCTTTCAGGAGAACATCGGCATCAACATACAGTGGTCGAAGTGGCTGAACAACCTGCTCATCAGCGACGGCGACGAGCCCAGCCCCCTGCCCAACCAGCAGTCTGGCCGGTTCATCGGCCGCACGGTCACCGTCCGGGGGATATATATGTTTTAAGAGGCTGTTTCATTTAAGTTTTCGAAATTTATTATCCCGCTCTTGAGCGGGATTTTTTTGCCAATCGAAGCCATTTTTGAGTTTCGTACCTGGAAGGTACGAGACGAAAAAAGGCTGAAGAGTGGCGGAAACCTGCCGGCCTGCAGCACAGCAGGCGGGAAGGGCCATAAGAAAATCGAAGGATTTAAATGAAACAGCCTCTAAGCAGTCGGACATATTTAAGTTAACGTGAGTTCGGGATTAGTGGCTTTGAAAATCAATCCTTTAGGCCAGTTACTTGTTGCTAGTTGTCAGTTGTTTGTTCCCGGGAACTGACAACGGCCAACAGGCAACCAACAACGATCAACAAAATCAGGGTTTTGAGACTATATATTCTCGAATGCATCCCGAACTGACGTTAAGGGCTTACGAATGATATTTGCCGGTGTAAGTACGAGATCACTGAAGTGAACCTGGTGAACCCCGTTGGCTATCCGAACTCCAACTTTGAGTTTTTTGCAATACCGAATTGTAACCCGACATGTGGGTATTTCAACACTGGCCACGATAATACTGGTGAATGTGTGACTATTTTAAACCCCGGTTGCTACCATTTACTTACATCTCCTTTTTCCGGAAATTATTTATTTAATTGTGATATACCCGCGTTTTCCTTCCGTCGTTCCAATTGACTTTGGAGGTTTTGCATATGTCGAATGCGATGAATATGCTCCTTACGACTTTGCAGAAATTAAGTTCAAAATTCACTGTGCCGGAGCACATTATACCGACCCTCCTAACTGTCAAATGCCGTCAGGCGCATGGACGATATATTCTTCGGAGGAATTTTCTCTGCAAATACCAGTTGGCATGTATTATACTATGGATTACTATGTTTTACTTGGTGGTTGCGGATGCGAACCTCAAGGATTAATAACACCGTATTAATTTTTTTCTATAAACCGGATGAGGCAGTAAATAACACGAGCTGCACTCTCGCCAATATATAGCACCATGAGACCTCTGGCTGCCATCATCATTTTCATTATCGCTCTCAATGGGGCTGCCTTTGCTCAGGGGGCAAGCTTCCAGCAACGCCTGACAGGAGATTACGCTCTGTATGACGCCATGGCCGGCGAAGGAGATAAAGTCGCATTATTGCTCAGCGACCCCGTCCACGGCGCGCGTAACTTGTATCTGATCAGCGGCTATGAACCCGCCATCCCGGCACAAAACGCCCGGCTAATAACTTCTGCGAATGGCTCCGGTTTTTCTTTTATAAACCCAAAAGTGGTATGGGCAAACGACAAAGCGATAATAGCCAGGATAAACCGTTCCACTGGGCCTTGCGGCTCGGCGAGCATCTTGTATTTTGACACCCAAACCAGCCAGGGCTGGGAATTGTGCATCCAGTTCGCCAGCGGCGATTCCGAAGCGGCCTTTACAGCCGATCCGGGTTCGAACAGCTATCTTTTCATAGGAAGTAATCCCGCAATCCTTCCTCATCTTTACTTCTACAAGATAGGCCCGGACGGGCAGGCCATTCACCGAAAGCAATTCAGAGGATTTTCTTCCAATGTAGAGGAGCTGAAGCCGCAGGAGGCGGTTTATCTCGAAAGCACCGCCACCCTGGCATTGGCCGGCCAGCTGGGAAACAGCCGTTCATTCGCACTTCAGGTGGACAGCGCGGGCCAGATCCTCCACAGGAAGGCCTTCGAAGGGGTGTTGCTGGACAAGATCGTAGCCGACGGCGACGGCGGCTATTTTGTGCTGGGCAGCACGGCCCTTTACAGCAGCAGTTCCGGCAACGAGCGGGACCTGGCGCTCATGAAGCTGGACGGGCAGTTCAATATCCTGTGGTCGAAAGTTTTTTTCGCCGATCATTTCAACTACCACAGGGCCGATTTGAAGCTGCTGCCCGGCCATTCTCTGGCGCTGGCCTATTCTACGCGAGGCGCTTACCCCGCCATCCTGGCCCAACTAAGCCCGGAGGGGGAGATCCTCCGGGAAAGAGGCTATCCGCTCTACGAGCCCCGTATCGAGGTGTTCTCCGACGGTTCGCTCCTGCTGGCCACGCAGTCCCATTTTGACGAGGAGGGGAACCGCTTTTTGCAAGTCACCATCGCCAAAACGGACACATCGGGCGGCATCAACGGCTGCGAAACTGCCCCTGCCTGCCTGAAAACAGCGGCTATCGAGATAGCGGCCGCCCCCCTTGAGGTTGAAGGATCCTGGGAGCCGCCGGGCTTTGCCAGGTGGGATCTGATGGTTAGAGACACCATCTTGAGTAGCCAGGGTTTCTGCGACATCCCCGCCCCGCCCAGCCCTTTGTTCAACCTGCCGGATACTGCCTGCCTGGGAGAATGCCTGAGGCTGGAAGGCCTGCCCAACCGCCTCGCGCACGGCATCGAGTGGGAGCTTAGCGGGGCAGGCTTGGATTCCGTATGGCGGGACTCGGCGGCCTTCGATTTCTGCTTTACGCAAGCCGGGGAGTACCAGGCTAAACAAACTGTCTGGTCCCTGGGCTGTGCCTACAGCCATACGGAGCAGGTTTTTGTACTGGACAGCCTGCAGGCCTGGGTTGAAACGGAAGAAGGCGCCGCCTGCCGCCCGCCGCCCCTGGCCATGGAAGCCAAAACGAGCCGCCCGGCCATACAGTTTGCCTGGAGCAACGGGAGCAGCCTCCCGAAAAGCGCAGCCTTGGAGAGCGGCGCCTATTCTGTAACCGTATCCGACGGCTATTGCCCGGCAACCGCCGGCATCGAGGTCCTTTTCGCGCAGGATGTGGCCAACCCGGACTCCGCCCTGCTCCTACCGTCCGACACCTCGGTATGCGAGCAGCACCTGCCGTTTGTATTGGCCCCCGGCAGCCCTTATGTGGAGGCGTTCAAGCTGGATGGAAAAACAGGACGGGCTTTTGAATTGAGGCTGGCGGGAGAATACGCCCTGAGCGCCGATATTCAAGGTTGTACTTATGAAAAAGCATTCGTGCTCGAAACCCGTGATTGCCTGTCGAAACTCTACATACCCAACGCTTTCAGCCCCAATGGCGACGGCATCAATGATGTTTTCCGCCCGCAGGGCAAGGATTTTGAGCTGCTGGAAATGGCCATATTCAACCGCTGGGGAGGCATGGTTTACCGGGCTGCCGGCCCGGCTGCCGGCTGGGATGGGGCTTCGGCCTCAGGCAAGGAGCTGCCGAACGGCCTTTATGCTTTCAAAATCACCTACAGGAACACGTTGCTGGATAAAAGCGAAGAAACCTGGGGAGAAGTTTCCCTGATCCGGTAAATGGGCGATAGGCCGGCGCCCCGAAAGCTTATTTTATAGGTCATCTTTCGGGCCGGGTGAAAAACATCCTTTCACAGGCCCTGAGCGGGGTTTTCCGATAGGCTCTTAATCCCGAGATCCGGCCACGAAATTTCGTGAATTCACGAATCTTCGCGAATTACAGGCGCCTCAAGCCTCCTTATAAAAAACTGAATACCAACTACTTGCAACCAAAAGCTGATTTGGCATGCCAATTGCCTTCCACCAATCAGCAAGCACGCCGGATGTTCCGGCAGCCATTTTTTAACACCAAAATCATTTGAAAATGAAAGAGCAAGTAGTTCAGCAGATCAATGGAGTCGACACCGAATTTCTCCGCCAGACGATCGAGCAGGTCGCAGCGGACCCGGCAGTAGGGATGACCGAATGGAAAGTGGCCACCCACTGGAAAGGCGGCACCCGCTCTGACTCTCACGTCGAAGGGTACTCTATCGGCGGGCAGTACGTACCCAAAGATTTCACCATCAGGATCGACGAACCCCTGGAGATCGGAGGCACCAACCAGTATGCGAACCCCCAGGAATACCTCCTGGCCGCCTTCAACGCCTGCATCATGGTCGGATACGTAGCCGTGTCCGCATTGGAAGGCGTTGAGCTGGAAGAACTCCGGATCGTGACGGAAGGCGACATCGACCTGCGGGGCTTCCTGGGCATCGACCCCGACGTCGCGCCCGGCTATGAGTCGCTACAGTACACCGTGTACATCAAAGGGAACGGCACGCCGGAACAGTTCCGGAAAATCCACGAAGCCGTTACCGCCACCGCCCCCAACCGTTACAACCTGGGCAACGCCATCAAGCTGAATACCCGCTTTGTGGTGGAATAGCAAAGGCAAAAGGTGATTAATAGGGTTGGAGCCGTCCCGGACGCTATTTCCGGGATGGCTTTTTTCGGACGGGCTACTTTTAAGTGGCCCGTAATAATTATAAGGAGAAAGAAGATGACGCCTTTATCTCATTCTCCGTGGCCCACTCAAGGAAAGCAGCCAACGAATAGTTTACAGCAACAGGCCAATCATTGTTCCTTTCAGAAGAAGGCAGGATCGGATAACTTCGAAGTATAAAATCACCAATCAGGAATCCAGCCACGATGATCCACTCTTCCGAATACCAGCTGAAAGAAGAAGCCATTCTCCGCAAGGTTGTTGAAAACACCGCCCTGTTTACCGGAAACCAGTTTTTTAAAGCACTGGCTAAAAGCCTGGCGGAATCCCTGAATGTTTACGGGGCCTGGATCACGGAATATGACGAAGACAAGCGCCGGCTCCGGGCCAATGCTTTCTGGTTGGGAGATGACTGGGTTGACCATTATGAATACGATATCAAAGGCACCCCCTGCGAACCGGTCATCGATACCCAGTCTCTGATCCACATTCCCGACAGGGTGATCGAATTGTTCCCTGACGACCCCGACCTGCCCCCTATGAACGCCGTCAGCTATATGGGGATTCCCCTGAAAGGAGCAGACCGGAAGATCATGGGCCACCTGGCGGTGCTGGATACCAAGCCGATGGAAAAAAGGAACCGGCTGATGGCGGTATTCCGGATTTTCGCCGCCCGGGCCACGGCTGAACTGCAGCGGCTGAAGGCTACGCAACAACTTCGCGAAAGCGAAATGAAATTGCGCCGCCTGTTCGACAGCTCCGTGGGCAAGGCCAGGCTGCTGGAAGGGGAAAAGGGAATGCAAACCATTACGATCGAGAGGGATCACCCGGAAAAAGAGGCCCGTGCGCCAGGCAAATGCTATGAGATCATTGGCGAAAGCCCCAAAATAAAGGAAGCCCTGGCCAGGGTGCAAAGGGTTGCCCGGACGAATGCAAGCGTATTGATCACCGGCGAGACGGGCGCCGGAAAGGAGCTGTTTGCCCGGGCTGTCCATCAATCGAGCCTGCGGCGCGACAAACCCCTGATCCGCCTCAACTGCGCCACCCTCCCGCCCAACCTGATCGAAAGCGAACTGTTCGGCCACGAAAAAGGGGCCTTCACCGGGGCTACCGCAAAGCGGGACGGCCGGTTTGCCCTGGCGGACGGCGGGACGATCTTCCTCGACGAGATCGGAGAACTGCCGCTGAACCTGCAGCCCAAACTGCTCCGCGTCCTCCAGGAAGGCGAGTTCGAACCGGTCGGCAGCTCGAAGACCGTAAAAGTCGACGTGCGCGTGGTCGCGGCCACCAACCGAAACCTGATGGAAGAAGTGAAAAATGGAAAATTCCGGGAGGACCTGTACTACCGGCTCAATGTATTTCCCCTCAGTATCCCTCCGCTTCGCGAAAGAGGGCGGGATGTTGCCCTGATCGCCTCCGCCCTGGCGGAAAAGGCCGCCCTGAAGATGGGCAAGAGGATAACAGGGATACCGGAAAGGGAAACCCGGAAATTGCTCGCCTATTCCTGGCCGGGAAACGTGAGGGAATTGCAAAATATCATAGAGCGGGCAGTCATCACCTCGCCAGATGGAGGAGAATTGATCCTGGATGACGAATTTCCGCTGGCCAACGGCCACAAACCTGAAGGGCAGGGCATTTACCCCGATGCCCCCCGCATCTATACTCAACAGGAACTCGGGCAGTTGGAAAAAGAGAACATCATCCGGGCGTTGAATACGGCCAACTGGAAAATTTCCGGGAAAAGCGGAGCAGCCGCTTTATTACAGATCCCCCCTTCTACGCTGAGCTCCCGGATGAAAGCACTGGGGATCTCGCGGCATTTCGTAAATCGTTCTTAGAAGCTGTGACGAAGTAAAAATGGCGTCTAATGCCCATTTAGCATCCCATTCCGACTTCCGCCTTCGCATTTCCGACTTAAAATGGCTGCGCGCCCAAAGTCCAGTTAGTCCCGCTTGCTCCCCGCCACCCTCAGCCCCAGCCCCCCGTCGATACGGATGGCCTGCCCGGTAATGAACGGGGCTTTATCACTGGCCAGGAAGGCGATCAGCTCGGCCACTTCTTCCGGCAGGGCAACCCTTTTCGCCAGGTGCATATCCTCACATTCCCGGAAAACCGCCTCCGGGTCGGGAGACAGCTGCAGGGCGTCGCGGAGCATGGGCGTATCCACCGTGCCGGGGCAAACGGCGACGCTGCGGATGTGGGGCGCATAGTCCACCGCAATACTGCGGGTGAGCCCCAACATGGCCGTCTTGGAAGTAGTGTAGGGCGCAACGTTGTTCTGGGTTATGAAGGCCTGCACGCTGGACACGTTGATGACCACGCCTTTCCCCTTTTTCTGCATTGACGGGATGGCGTGCTTGGCGCACAGGAAAGCGCTTTTCAGGTTGACGTTCATCACCAGGTCCCATTCCTCTTCGGTGGTTTCGGTGACCGTGGAGTACCGCTGAATGCCCGCATTATTGACCAGGATATCCAGGTCGCCAAAAGCCTCTACAGCCTTTGTCATTGCATCCCGGACCTCGGCTTCTTTAGAGACATCACACCGCAGGAAGAAGGCTCTGCTGCCCAGTTCTTCGGCCAATTCTTCCCCCTGCAGGTCAATATCCAGGATTACCACATTGGCGCCCTCCCGGTACAGGGCTTTGCAGCTGGCGCCCCCGATGCCTTTGGCGCCGCCGGTGACCACGGCATTTTTTCCCTTTAATGACATATTCAGGCTTTTTTCTGGTGAGAAGGTAAAGGTAAACCTCTGGCCCCCAAATCGATCTTTGTGATGTGCCAGCGGCCCAGGTTGGAAGTGAACAGCTGGCGCAGCTCCGGCCCGCCGAAGGCGATGTTGGTGGGGTTAGACAAGGTGTGCCCGTCCCAGTCGTAAACCAGCAAGCTGGTTTCTCCCTCCGGCGTAACCCGGAAGATCTTGTTGGGGGAATAGCAGGAGACATACAGGTTGCCATCGGCATCGAAGGCCAGCCCGTCCGGCACCGTTTCCGGCAGGGTGCACACCAGGGAACGCTCGCCCGCCGAGCCATCCGGATCTATAGCTATCCGCTCTACTCCCGGCAGGAAGGAGAGGGTGACGTACAGCGCTTTGCCTCCCGGGCTCAGCGCCATGCCGTTGGCAAAATTGAAAGGCCCGGAGTGCCAGATGTGGCCTTTCCCATCGGGAGAAAACTTAAGGACCTTGCCTTTCACTTCCCGGAAGGCGCCGCTTTCGCTGACGTAGAGGTTGCCTTCCCCGTCGAATACCGGGTAATTGGGGATGTTGAACCGGTGGCCTTCCGCTCCGTCGGCGAACAGCTCCAGCTTGCGATCATCCAGGTTCAGTTTCCACACGCAGTGCTTGCCCAGGTCGCAGACCGCCAGCCATTCCGCTCCCGGGCTGAAGGCGATGCCAAGGACAAAGCCTCCGGTATTGGCAACCTCCTCAATCTTCCGGCCGCCTTCCGTGATCCGGTAAACCTGCCCGGCCTCTCCCCCCGCCCAGACGCTGCCATCCGGGTGGACAGCCAGGCCTTCGGGGTGGTCGAGGCCGTCGGCGTAGATGCTCGCTTTTTGTAGTATTGGGTCCATAATCATTGTTTTATGACTCGAATTCGCCTTCAAAGGCCGAGGCCTGCAGGCCGGTTTCCAGGACTTCCCCCGCAGCCAGTCGCAGCCAGTCGCCCGCATCGATGGCCTTCTGAGCGTCCGCCGGGAAACGGGAGGTCCAGGGTTCCAGGCCGATGGCGTAGGCGCCGCCCCACCAGGGCGCATCCTGGGTGGCGTAGCGTTCCTGCCAGTACCACAGGTGGCGGAATACTGTGCCGTCCCACCTTACGGCAAAACCGATGTTCTTCTCTTCATTTCGGATAGCATAATAGGCCTTTTCCCCGTAGCCGGAGAGGTACGCCAGGTCGCTATACGGCGCGGCGGACTCCGGCGGGATCAGGCTGGCGTTTTCCCATTCGCCACTGATATTCCTGGCGCCGGGCCATTCCGTTTCCACCCCGGCCTCGAAACGGCGGTGAGGCGGCATGGAAGGCTCCGCCAGCATCGTCCGGGCGTTGGTGATAAGCCGCCCTCCTTCCCGGAGGAAGGGCAACCCGAAGGCAATGTGGTGCCCCCACATGATATCCAGGTGGGTGCGGGAAGTATTGGTGAGGCGCTCTTCAATGAAAAGGGTGGGCTGGCCGGCGCGCAGCGTGAGGGTTTTCTCGATGAGCACCGGCGCCCGCAGCGGGCTAGCCCACAGTTTTACCGCCACCGCTTCCGGCCGGTTCGCCACGATGGCGCACTTCCAGGGGATCATCCACACCTCGCCGTGCTGCCCCAGCGCCGCCCCCCGGTAACTGAAGGCAGGGCTGTTGGGCAGGCACTCCTGCCACCCTCCGTAGTAGTAATCCTCCATCTGGTTGGGGGTATCGCGGATCTGGGAGAAATGATGCCGGGGGTTGATGATGCCTTTCGACAGCCGGAGCATGAAGTCAAGCCCCCCCGGTTTGTAATAAAACTCGAAAATATCGCTCCCTCTGCCGGCGAGGATGCCGATGCGGAGGTAGTCGTTTTCCATCCACACGGCCTGCATGCCCTTGTACGTCCAGTCGTCGGAGATGGAGCAGGCGCCGGTCGGGAAAAGGGGTGGTGTTGGCATGTGGTGAACAGGTTATTGATTTGTGATATTTGATTTGTGATTTTCGATTTTTGATTTGTGGCCCGCCAGGCTAGTGCTCAGAGTTACATCCCACATCAAAAATCAAACATCGCAAATCAAAAGTCCTCTATGGCCTGCATGGCGCCCTTCATATATCCCAGGGCGAAGGCCATTCCGGCGTGCCAGGGCGCGCCGCACGTCATTTCCGGCGTATGGTCAGGAATGAGTACGCCCTGGTAATCGTTCTTTTTCAGGATTCGCAGGGCGCGGGCCATATCGATGTCTCCTTCATCCACAAAGGCCTCGCGGTAGTGGGGGACCTTGCCGATGACGTTGCGGAAGTGGATGTAGCCGATGCGGCCATTAGCGGAATACCGGCCCAGCAATTCATAGATATCTCCATCCTGCATCTCCTGGAGCGTGCCCATGCAGAATTCAAAGCAGTTGGCGGGGCTGAGCGATACGTCCATCAAACGCTCGTATTCCGAAGGCTGATAGAACAGGCGTGCCGTGCCGCGCAGTTCCGCCACCGGCGGGTCGTCCGGATGGGCGGCCAGGCGGACCCCGCTCTCTTCCGCCACCGGCAGCAGTTCGTTCAGAAAGTACCGGAGCCGTTCCCACATCTCTTCCCGCGATACCGGCGCCACTACGCCTGCCGGAGCTGCTGTATCGTACGTCATATTCCAAACCATACCGTTGGGGATCGGGCGGCCCACATCGACAGCATCCGCCTTAAACTCTACGGACATGGCCTGCCCTCTGCCGGAGGGGGCGCTCGTCCACCCCCATACGCCCGCCAGGCTGAAGTAATAGCCCATCACCGGGATACCGGCCTTACCCACGTTGCGGATCGTGGTTTTAAGGCCCTCCATTTGCTGTGCCTTTCCGGGGCCGTCCAGCAGGATGTCGTACCAGTGGGCCGGGTCGAAATTCTCGATGGCCGCCAGGGTAAGGCCGTGAGATTCCACCTGTTTTCGCAGGGCGGCCAGTTCCCCGTACGTCCACAGCTTGCCCTCATTGCGGGTAACGCCCCAGCCGCCCAGGTAATCGCGGGTAAGGGATGGGCTGTCGCCTCCCTTCACATAGTCGACCAGTTGAGCGACGATATGCGTGGCGCCCGCCTGCCGGGCAAAGCGGAAGTTGCTGTCGTTGAGCAAGCTGCGGTACAGGCCGAGTCCTAATTTCATAAAGGTTGGTATTCTGGATCAAGAACCTGGCTTAAGATAGAGAATTCCTACTAAACCTGCCCAAGGAAGCTACCGGAAAAGAAGCAAATAAGGGCGTTTTTCCTTATATTTGAAAAAGAGCGCCTTTTACCTTTCATTACCGATTTTTTGCACCTTTAAATTTCAGGTTTATGCATTTTTCTTCGTTGCAGCCCCGCTCCTTCCTCCTGCTTTTCTTCCTGGCTGCTTTAGCAATTATGATGGGCTGCCGGGACGAAGAAGCGGATTTCACATCCGGCACCTTCTATCCGGACCTGGGCGAGCCCTCCGATACGACAACGACGAATGATACCACGGTGATCGTGGAAGAGAACTGCTGGAAAGAACCGATACTAATTGAAAAGGCGGAAAGCTTCAACGCCCTCTTCACCCGGTTCGGCGGGGGCTGGACCGGGGGCGACGCCACCTACTCCATACCGCTGCCCGACGGCCGCACCCTCTGGCTGTTCGGCGACACCTTTCTCGGCACGGTCCGCGCCGGCCGCTCCCGCCCGGCCACGGGCCTGATCAACAACACCTTCGTCGTTCAGGACGGCGAACAGCTGACGACCTTCTACACCGGCTCGGCCGGCAACGCCTCCGCCTTCGTACAGCCGGAGGAAGAGGGCTGGTGGTACTGGCCCGGGCATGGAGTGGTGCGCGATGACACCCTGCAGGTAGTGCTTTTCGGCTTTAAAAATGTGGGCGGCGGCGCCTGGGGCTTCGAATACACCAGCATCGATATCGCCCGGTTCTCCTTGCCCGATATCCGGTTGCTGTCCATCGAAAGGAAGGTGGAAACACCCACCGTCAACTACGGCGCCTGCATACTGGAAGAGGAGGGCTTTTACTATTTGTACGGCGCCGAAAAGGAGGGTTTGCTGAAACACCTCCACCTGGCCCGGGTGCCGGTAGGCGAAGGGCTGGCCGGCGAGTGGGCCTATTTCGATGGAACGGATTGGGTGAGCGAACCAGGCCGGAGCGCCCGCCTGTTCGCCAATGTGTCGGAGCAGTTTTCCGTGTTCCGGCACGAAGGGCGCTATTACCTGCTTACCCAGCACCACATTCTGGGAGGCGAGATCTATTTGTACCGGGCAGATGCTCCCTCTGGCCCGTTTGAGGAAAAAACCCTTGTCTACTGCACCCCGCAAACGGAAGGAGACATTTTCACTTACAACGCCTTCGCACACACCCAGTTTTTGAATGACGGAGCCCTGCTGGTTTCCTATAATGTCAATTCCTTCAACTTTTCCGATGTCTTCACCAATGCGGATAACTACCGGCCGTATTTTGTGTGGGTGAGGGGGTGGGAATAGGGGAGGAACGAAGTAATGAGCAGGAGCGTAAATTTGAGAGTGAGAGCTTGTCTGGAGGAAATAAAGGACTGCACCGGCGGTGCTGACTAGTGCCTCCGGAACGAAGTTCGGGGGCAGTTATTTTGCCTGCCCAGGGCCTCCTGCCGTTATTGGTTATTAACGTGAGTTCGGGGGGTACCCGTCTAAAGCTGGACAAGTTAAGGGTTAAAACC
>CAYQKY010000044.1:31527-47642 GCA_964418125.1 uncultured Phaeodactylibacter sp. | reverse complement strand
CCAGCCTCGGACGACGGGTACAGCGCAGGAAAAAATAGTAAAGTCAAACTTAGAAAATTTTTTGATAATCAGATAATTGATTTAGGACTATCCAAACATCCAGAAAATAAGACTAAGGAAGCCAAGGAAATGTATGGTCGGTTGGGAATAACTAAAGACCAGTACACCATGTCAGAATGGATGAAGATTGTTGGAAGGATGATGGATACCTTTTCAACTGATAATAAGGTTATTAGAGAGGCAAGAAGATTGAGCAAACAACACCTACAAGTCGAAAAATTTAATGTAAATATTGATGAAGTTAAATTTGATGAAAACTTGTCTAAGACTAAAATAGGGAAATCATTTTCAGACTTATTGGAAGAACAATTATCTCATTTTCAAAAGGATAAGAGTAAGGTTTCAATATTTGACCGTTTCACTACTGCTTTTAACCTTATCAATTTTTTTGGGTTTGACAATGAGAGAAATAAAAAAGTGAAATTTGTTAACACTCAAAATGACTCTCAACATTCATATTATGGGGCAGTTTGTGATATTGTAGTCTCAGAGGATGAAGGATTCAGGCAAAAATCCAAATTTCTATATAGCTTTTACAACATTGATACTGAAGTACTGTCGTTAGATGAATTTGGAAATAAAATCGCCCTGATCCTTAATAGTCGAATTGACTCTTTTGAAAACTTCCTCCAGCTATTGAAATATGATTTGGACAATAATATTATTGTAGCGAATAACCCATTAATCAAGTATAGTCAAACTAATTTTGTCATTAAAACAACGCATAGGTACTTTCATCATTTCAACAGAATTTCAAGAAACGTATTATACGATGATATGTCAACCTATTTTATACTTTATTACGATTCATCAAGGTTTAATCATTATCATTTCTATAAAGATTATATTTCAGTCACTAATAAAGTTGTGAAAGCATTTGGCTCTGATGATACTTTTAAGTCAAATTTTACAGATGAAGATATGCGGCAAGTAGAGAGTAATGCCTGGCTTGGAAGAAAATGGACATTTGGGGATATGATAATTCGACTTTTGACCAATCCAGATTCAAAAAGGATCAATTTACAAATTGGGCCATTGTATATGAATTCTCGTTAATGTGGTTTTTCCAGGTTAGAGAGCAAGCTAACAAAATATTAAAATCCTGTCTGTAAGCAAAAAATAAGCTTCGGAAGTCCTACGCTTGACAACTACTTCTCCATTTTATCCTCCGGCCTATAATCCTCCACCAACAAATCATAAACCGATACCCCAAGCAAATTAGCGATCCGGTACAGCGTCTCTAAATCCGGCTGTTGCACATTCCTACACCAGCGGGAGACCGTGATCTCACTCTTATCCAATCGCCCGGCCAGCCACCGGTTAGTCCTGCCCTGGTCACGTAGAATATCCCCGATCTTGTTGAGCTTTTTTTCCCCCATACCAGAAACAGGTCAAAAAAAATTGCTTGTTTATCGTTAAACGATTAACTTGTTGTAACTTTAAGATATATTTGTTGTTGTATTGACGATAAACATGGTTTATAAAACTTTATCCATCTGGCGTGGCATCTATTCCTCCCACCAACGCCTGCTCGAAGCGATTGATCGCCTGGACTTAACGTTGACCGACGACGGCACAGCAATCTCCCGAGATGCCTACGTTCACTTGCTACAATATAGGAGTAAAACAGCAAAAGGCGAAAAGAAAGAGGAAGTTGAACGCCGGTTGGCTGAACTTAACGGTGGTGTTATGCCCAAAGCGCGGGCCGGCGTTAAGGCAGGAGTCTATGTTTCCCCCACTATCACTCCATCAGATTCAACAGATAAACCGGCCTTCATTGAGGTAATCGAGTACATTGCCGACTGGGCAACATCCAAGACCATTCTCTTTCTCACCCTTATTGGAGCATTGGCTATCCAGGTTCACCACGTTGCCCAGTTAGTTAACACCATCAGCCCGAGTGATAACTTACTGATCGGTTACGTATTCGGCAGCGTCTCCGAGTTAACGGCCCTGATGTTGACTGTTCATCAGGCCCATAAATCCATGTTAATCGTTTTTGCTGTTATCCAGTGCTGGATAAACGTGCTTTACTATTGTGAGTTGCCTGAGTTAACGGTGAAGTTAACACTCTCGGTGCTAATTGCTTTCGTCATCTTCTCTTACTCCGAGCTATACACCAATGGCATCCGGCAAAAAATCTTCAACACATCCTATAACTAAAACTTCTCCTTATGGTTACTCCGACTCGACCCCCAAGAAGAAATACTCCCAATTTCCTGCCCGGCATTATCCTATTTGTATTTGCCTTAGGTGCTGTTATACTCATACTCAATAGCTCAGGCTTCCTCGAATTTAATGATGGCAGGGCTGAACTCTCCAAAGAGCGACAGGCCAAACTCGAAAAAGAACTCGACGAATTGGAAAATGCCCAACAGTATGTCCTTGTGGCATCCCGGCCAGGTTACTACGAATGTTATAATTGTGGCGCAAAAACCACTATCTTTCTGGAAAAAGGCCACGTGTGGAAATACGGCACGACAAGGAAAGGGGAGCAAGGCCGATACGGTGATTGGCACATCCAGCAGGATTTATTCTATATTGTAGAGTATGAGGGGCCAGTCCAGGAATGCCTTCGCCGGGAGAAAATCCAGATTTACAATTACGCTACATTACCAGAAAACCTTGCCCGGCCGGTGCCGCTAATCCGGCCTCCAGGTAATAAAAATGATAACTAATGGAACAGAAAGACAGAGCTAACCGGCAGTTTTATATTGGCGTGATCGCTCACGGGCGTTTCAAAGACCTGGCCTTGGAAGTTTTGCCAGCACTTGAAGACCGGCTGAATGAGCAGATTGACCTGCGAAAGTACACGGATAAACTGGAGAAGGTATTCTTTACGCCGATACTGGATTTGGGCGAGGAAGAAATTGAGGAACGGAAGTATGATCAGGTGGAAAGGAAGCTTTCTTTGAGGAAGACGATTCCGGTGGATGAAATCGAACCAACGATCAACAGGGGCGATTTCTCTGTTTTAATATCCACCAACTTACTTGAATTGATGGAAGGTTCGGAGTTGGTGCCAGTTGAATTAATAGCCCGAATTACAAGTGTATTAGATATATCTAAATGAGGAAAACTTACGGTTCCTGGAATGTGATGATCAGAAAATGATCACTTCACTTAAGGTTTTATCAATCGTTGTATTGCTGCTAAACGAATAGATGTTGTGTAAATAACGTACTTGGAGTACTTATTAGATTAATATCAAGTTTAAAAGAACTTTCTACCTTTGAGCTTGCGCTATGAATTCGGAAAGAAAATTGCCAGCCTTCATCTAAAATTAAGATCAGAGTGTTTGATTTTCCTTTTTTGAAACCAAGATCAATAATTCTATTAGGATATTTAATCTTTGGTATTTTATTTTTCGGACGTTTAAATTTTGCGGGCTGGTTTAACTTTCCGTCAAGATTGAATGCTTGAATTTCCACTTTGCTTTCTTCCCTAATCACCTTGTAAAAATCTTCAATGCCAATGAGGTATTTTATGAGCCTTTCAGGAATAACTCCATTGTGAGACTCATTTAATCTAATTAATTCTTCTTTAAAGGCTTTAAGAACTAATTGATAATATTTTTCTTTGGTGTCTCCGAGGGAATTCCAAGTGGTAGAAGGAGAGGATTTCCTTATCCGGCTCAGATGTGAAAAAATAGGCTCTATCTCTAAGAAATATTCATTTGAACATTCAAGCCCCAGCCATTCTTTTCCAAAATCAATAGTCTGAGAAAGCCTTGAGTGCTTTACGGCCCGGTGGTGATTTTTGGCAGATATTCCAATCTCCCAATTGACTTCATCCCTGACAACTATTACATCTCTGACGTCACCCTTTTGTCCCTCCCGGTCACTTGCAATTCTCAATTTGATTTTATCTTTTTGAGAATTTGGATTTAAGAGCCAAGGCTCAATATTTGGTAAGAACCTGATGGCTTTAAGCGAAGCATTATCATAACTTGCTCTTTCGATATCTGAGAACCCGAGGTATGCCTCTTTAGCCTTGAGAAAGGCCTTATCCTCAATAGTTTCAAATGCTATTGAGTTACTTTTGAAAAGTTGGATAAAGCTGATAAACAAGCTATATTCAAATGCTTTCCCTGAGTTTACCTGGCTTCCCATGAGGTGGGTATTCAGTCAGAAGTTAGTTATGCACCGGCAACTTGTCTTTTACGTTCTTGATCAGTTAGAGTTGCATTGAACTTAGAAGTATTTTCTTCCCTGAAGTCCATTTTTATCTTTTCGGCCAATACTTGTCCTAATTTCACTGGGACTGCATTGCCAATCATTTTATACCCGGCAGAAACATTCTTATAATAGAAAATAAAGTTATCAGGAAATGTTTGTATCCTGGCGCATTCTCTTACACTTAATCGCCGATACAAATGTTCTTTTCCCGGTACAAATCGTCTAACATCCTGTTCAATAAACTCCATCTTTGGAGCTTGGGGATGCAATGGAGCATGACGACCACCAGCTTGTATAGTAAATGAAACTTCGTCCCAGGTCCTTACCCGATTCCTTGACATATATATACTGGAGAATCCACCTTGTAAATATTCATGATTTGGGACATTCCATTCTTCCTCGTTTCTATAATATCCTTCTTTTGCAGGTATGGCTGTATCTTTTAAATCCCAAATCACTTCCTCCAAAGTTACCTTTTCATCATGGGATTCCGGGAAATCGAACTTCTTTTGAAGGTCTCGCCGATACCCTATGAAAAACACTCTTTTTCTATCTTGGGGTACGGAATAATCCGATGCATTTAAAAGTTTAAAAGATAATTCGTATCCCACACCCGCATTCCTAAACATTTCTTTGATGTTTTCCAATGCCTCTCTATGCCTAGGGAGCAGCATACCGGCAACATTCTCTGCAAGAAAAAACTTTGGCTGTTTGGCCTCAAGGATGCGGATGAAATCAAAAAATAGTTGTCCTCTATTATCATTTATTCCACGTAATGCACCGGCTGCACTCCAACTTTGACAGGGAGGGCCGCCGATTATCCCATCACATTCCGGAACTTCATCGGATTTGATCTGAGTGATGCTTCTCCTATCTAATTCGGTGTGAGGATGGTTCTTTTCATAAGTTTCCCAAATGTCTTTATCATATTCATTGGCCCAGATAACATTAAATCCTGCATTGCTGAATCCTAAATCTAAACCTCCAGCACCAGCGAAGAAGGAAACCAGTTTCATCAGATAGTGACTTTTGTTAGGTTGTGTAATCAAAAGGTGAATATACACTCTACAACCATAAACTAAAACTTTTGGTTTAAAAAGTTTTCCACATCTGGTGTCAACAAGTAGTCTGCCGCCTCAATGATGGGTATCCCCCACTATTTCTTTGCACTGGAATTAGAAAAGCCCCAGCTAGACTTGACTAACTTGGTGAATTGACCTTGGAGATAATAGAGACCCCAAAATCGGAGCCGGAGGGGTTGGGTAGATTAGATCACACTTGGAGCTGAATGGAATAATTAAAATGGGTTTATATCAATGGGCTGCCTAAATTTATATCTGTTAAGCGGAACTTTGTTCCGTTAGATATTGGTTGCATCTAAAAAACCGAAAACTAATGATAGAATTTCTCGCAAATTTTTCAAATAGAGAAATTGCGCTCTTTATCTGGATTTTTGTTGCGATGACCGCCACGATGTTTAGTAAATCAATAAGGAGGTCTTTAAGTGTAATTTCCAAAGCTTTTTTTGTTCGATCTATTCTGATTACATTTTTACTTTTTATCGGATATGTTTTTGCCATCATTTTTGGGTTGTTCAAATCAGGGTTTTGGGATTTCTCGTTGTTGAAGGATACTGTTTTTTGGACATTTGGTTTTGCAATCGTTTTGGTATTTAAAGCAAATAAGACAAAGAGGATTTCTGATTTTAAGGAAATAATGAAAGATGCGGTTAAATGGACGGTAATCATAGAGTTTTTAGTAGCGTTCTACACTTTTAGCTTGATAACAGAATTAATTATTTTACCATTATTGGTTTTCTTCGGGATGCTCCAAGCATATTCTGATACCGATAAGAAATACGCTCAAGTAAGCAAAATTTTAAAGGGGACATTGAGTACTATTGGGATAGGTGTTTTAGGTTTTGTAGTATATAAGACCCTTTATAATGGCGGCGAATTGATTTCAATAGGTAATTTAAAGAGCCTAGTCTTACCGATAATATTAACAACTTTGTTTATCCCCTTTGTGTATTTACTTAGTCTTTTTATGATTTATGAGAATTTATTCAAAAGGCTGAGGTTTTTCATAAACGACAGTGCAATAAGAAAAAAGGTGAAAAGGCAAGTTCTGAGAATTGCAAATTTGAATCTTGACAAATTGTCAAACATATCAGAGAACATAATCAAAGAACGATCATTGACGTTAGAGAACTCATTTGAAAAGATTAAACAAATAAGTGGCTCAAGACAAAACCCACTTAACGATTAAAATTAGATTGTAGTTTGCGAACTCGCTTACCTAGTATCTTCTTGCATAGTGATATTCTAGCTTTTGCGGCTTTACTATAATGGCCAAGTGCTGCCGGATTACCGGGAGCGGAAGGAGTTAATAGGGTGGGGATGGATTTGTGAATTTGGTATAGCCTTACAGAATCGCTAACCGCGATGAATTTCAAAACCATCAATACATTTTAGGATTACTAATATTAACCACCAAGTGTACGGTTTTTCTTGGCACACTGAATAACCAGATGCAGTTATACGGATACTTTGGTCGAAAATGCATGGTGGTCTTGGTTAATTCGGGTGGAACATTGTAACAAGTGGTCTGATTTCATCGTACCTACAAGAAAATACATCACTATGAACTTGTATTTTGATGTTGAGACAACAGGGCTTCCAACAAACCCCAATGCCCCTTCATTTGATGTTGAGAACTGGCCAAGGTTAGTACAAATGGCTTATCTTTTAGAAGATGAAGATGCTTACGTTGTCGATGAAGGCAACTTTATTGTGACTCCTGAAGACTTTATAATTCCATTATCTGCGACGGACATTCATGGAATTTCCCAAGGAAAAGCTAACAGGGAAGGCTCTCCTATAAAATATGCTTTATCCAATTTTTTAGAAGCCGCTGAACGAGCAGACATGCTAATTGCGCACAACATGCAATTCGACCTGAATGTAATCCTTGCTGAGGCCAATAGACTAGGAGTAGAGGCAGAGCCATTGTACACGAAGAAAAAAGTGTGTACAATGAAAAGAGCTACTCAATATTACAACCGGTCTATGGGAGATGGGGAGGACTATAAATGGCCAAAGCTTCAGGAGTTATTCTACCTCTTATTCGATGATTATTATGAAATGGAGCATAATGCGGAAGAAGATGTAAAGGCTTTAAGAGAATGTTATCACAAACTTGTTGACGAAGACATAATCAAGCTCATGGATTTATGGGAGCATTCGGAAAAGCTTGAAACACTCTATGATTTGTTCACGGAGACCCGCTCAGTGAGTAGCCAGCAGGTGCTTTATCTTTTGTCGAAGATAAACGATCTCTGGTTAGAAATCGAATTCGCACATTATGCAAATGCTACTGAATTAAGAACCCAATGTAAGTTCATCCTTGGCTTCTTAACTGCTATAAGCTGTGGTGGCTCGATCACCGATATTCAGCAGGAAGTGTTGTTTAATCGCTTATATAGTTTGATAAGCTTATTGGACAATACTAACGAGGAAGACGTAGTTATTCCATATTTGAAAATTGAAGAAGGAGATAGAAGATGGTCTTCCGGTTATAGTGGTGGTTACTTTCCAAGCCCTGAAGACGAAATTACAATGCCAACCCATAAAGCAGCTCGTTCAAGATATTCGGATGATGAACCTGGCAATGCAGCCGATGATGATCTTCCTTTTTAACCGGGAGGCACTCAATGGACAGAGGCCTTAATATCAAAAAAGTATTTGCCCCTCACCCCAAAACCCCTTATCTTTACAATCCAGGATCGTAACGACGATCCCCCGAATCAACGAGCTATAGAAAGGCGGTTTCGGAGGCCAAAACCGGCAATTTCGTCCCCCAAACTGTCCCCTGAGAAAATGAATTTGATCTAATTGATTGAAAATAAAAGAGTTAGGGCGCGTGATTCAAGTTCGCTCCCGACCTCAACCTCTTCTCAAAGCCTCTCCGCATGCGCGGAGGGGCTTTGTGCGTCCAGGAGGCGTCGAAAGCGAGCTTTCGTAAGCTTCCTGAATGTACAAAGCAAGGCCACAGGCCAGGCTTTGAGAAGAGGTTGAAGCGCCCACCCCTTTCGGATGGGCGCAGCCAATCCGCTCCCACCCTTATACCCTATTCCTATTCCAATCCAGCTTTCGTAAGCTTCCTGGATGCGCAAAGCCAGGCCGTAGGCCAGGCTTGTGGAGAGGGTTGGAGCGCCCCCACCTCCGGATGGGCGTAGCAAATCCGCTCCTTAATAATCATTCTGTGGCCGTTTTTTTGCGTGAAGCCAGCTTCCCTGAACTTCCTGGCTGCATAAGGGCAGGCTGCCAGCGCGGTGTAGCTTGGCTGCCGGGGAAGAACTCCCCCCTGGCCGAAACCGATGGCCATCGGTTTCGGCCTGTCCCCTCTCTTTTGCCCTGCGGTACCGGGAGGAAGAGAGGGGGGCAGTGCAGTGCCCATACCGCCAGTGCAGCGCTGCCGTTCCTTCCGCTGAACCAGCTAATGCGGACGCCTCCGGATAGGCGCAGCCCATTCGCTCCCGATCGCGTTACAGCCCGGTTGACGGTTTTGTCAAAGTTTAGTTCTGTCTTGCTGTCTCTCTTCCCATCTCCCGCAAAATAATCCTGTATCAACCGGCGCAGAAACCGCCAGGTAGCCCCATCGGTTTCCAGGAAACGGCGCTCGCCCACATCACCGTGCTTTCGGCGCCTTCTTCAGCCAGCCTGCGATCTGCAGCAATTGGCTTTGCAGGGCCGGGTTCCGGATCCGGCCTGATTCTTTCCGCAGCCAGCCGGCGGTATTGCGCCAGTCGTCCGGCAGTTGATTGAAGGGGGTCAGTCCCAGCAACCAGTCCTGGCCGATCTGAGGGAATCCTTGAGCCTGAATGCCGGCCCGGCGCCAGCTTTCTTCGGCGATCAGGTGGTTGGCCAGGGCAAGCAGTTCGCTTTCATCAGCCAGATTGCCGTGTAGTCCACAAAGCAGGAGGCCATAGAGGAAGAAAGGCAGGTCGTCCAAAGACGTTTCATTTTCGGTAACCCTCCAGGCCAACAGGGCCCCCACTCTTTCCCAGAGGCCCGGAAGGATGGCGGACAGCACGCGGCTGACTTGAATGAGGCGAATTACGGTGGAGTTCTCACTATCCCGGTTGTAATACCATTCGCTGGGGACCGTCAGGAGGATGGTACAGGAGAAAGCGGTTGCCAGGTTGGCCTTCTGCGCCTGGTCATAGAACCTGGCAGTCGTCTGTTCCGGCGGCTGCCACCGCGTAAGGGCCACTACTTCGGACAGGGCGGCGTCAAATTGCATCTTCGGGATGCGCTTTTCGCGCTGGATGCGTTCCAGGGCCTTCAGGTATTCTTCGGCTCTATAACCGTAGTCGGCCTCAGCAATAGCCCGGAGGGTGTCCGGTTTGGCCTCCCGGCACAGAAGTTCCAAAAGCAAATTCTCGTTCGGGTTGAACGGTTGGAGTATGTTTTTTGGGGCGTTCATATTGGATAATACTGGCGTTTTTTAAATGCTTCAACAGGAGTTAGTGATGTTTGGGTTCCGCAGGCCTCAATAACTTCCTTGAAAGTTTTGCAGATCTTACCACCATGAGTGAAAACCAATCGCATGAAAGTACTCCCTCCCCTCCTCCCAAACTCATTGGCAAACGCACAGCCCAACCAGAGTTAGCTGACAATTATTTGTTATCCAATTGCCGCTCCAGGAAAGCGACACATGGACTGTATCTTTTTGCGCAGGGTACGCACGCTCCATTTTTCGATGCGGCACATTTGGGCGTAGAAGTCGCGTTCCAGCTCCGTTTTCAGTGGAATCAGGAGGGTAAAATGTGTCCAGCTCAATTGTCCCATCAGTGATGAGTGATGCGACAATCTGTGGATCGGGGAATGCTTTGGAAAACTACATGATGCGCCGCAGGTTCTTTTCGCTATAACTTTTCCCGTATTCCTGCGTGAGGTCTTTTGCCAGGCCTGGGATGATTCTTTCTCCGTATTCGGCGCGTTCATTGTTTAAAACCTCCTCATTAATCCGCTTCCCAATATTCCAATAAAGGATAGTCAAGCCGGCATTGACGGTTTGACTATCCGCAGTACGAGCTTCTTCGATCATGTGCCTGATCTCGAAGAATAGTTCCTGGTCGTTTTTATTGATTTCCTTGGGCATAGCGTATCTACTTTAAACCAATGGGCTGGCGCTCATTTTCGGGGGGTGGTAAAATAGGATAATGGGCAGGGTTTCCTATATTTAGGAAATAACGGAAAAAATGATGAAAGAGATAATGCTCACTTGTCTGGCAATTATTTTATTACCCCTGATCGTACCCGCACAGGGCGAGTGGAGGGCCGCCGTGCTCGCCGGGAACGAATGGCGCTACCGGGAGGGCAACGCTCCGCCCCCCGCCGGCTGGAATCAGCCTGGCTTCGATGACAGCTCGTGGGCGGAAGGCCCGGGAGGGATCGGTTATGGAGATGGCGATGACAATACGGTCATTGGCCCTTCGGTTTCCGTTTATCTTCGCCGGGATTTTGAGATTGCGGATACGGCGGCTGTTTCGGCCCTCTCCCTGTATGCCGATTACGACGACGGGTTTGTCGCCTACCTCAATGGGGTGGAGATCGCCCGGTCCAACCTGGGCGCTCCGGGCGTGGCGCCAGCCTTTGATCAGTTGGCGGATGGCTTCCGCGAAGCGCAGATGTACCAGGGAGGGCTGCCCGAGGCGTATCCCCTGCCCATGAGCAGCCTGGCCTTCCTGTTGAAGAACGGAACCAATACGCTGGCGGTCCAGGCCCATAATGCCACCACCACCTCCTCCGACCTGTCCGCGATATTTTTCCTGTTTCTCCGGGTGGATCAGGGGGCGGAGGAATATCAGGATACCCCTTCCTGGTTTTCCATGCCTTCCGAGTCGTCCAACCTGCCTTTGGTCCTTATCGACACCTACGGGCAGGGCATTCCCGACGAGCCCAAAATTGACGCTCACATGGGCATTATCGATAACGGGCCCGGGGCGATCAATCATTTATCCGACCCCTTCAACGGGTATGACGGCAGGATCGGCATCGAACTGAGGGGTTCCTCCTCCCTGAGTTTCGCCAAAAAGAACTACGGCCTGGAAACCCGCGACGAAGAGGGAGAAAACAACAATGTCTCCCTGCTGGGAATGCCCAGAGAAAACGATTGGGTGCTCCACGGGCCGTACAGCGATAAAAGCCTGATGCGCAATGTTCTGGCTTTTCATATTTCGAGCGCTACCGGGCGCTATACCCCGCGCACCCGGTGGTGCGAGTTGTTCATCAACAATAGTTATTACGGCCTCTATGTGCTTATGGAAAAAATTAAGCGGGACGACAACCGCGTGGATATCGCCAATTTAAGGCCGGAAGATATTTCGGGGGATGAACTGACCGGCGGCTATATTTTCAGTATCGAGCGGGATGACGAAGGGCCGGGGCGGGGCTGGTATTCGCCCTATACCGATAATTGTTTTTACAAATTCCAGGACCCCGACCACGACGAGCTGGCGCCCGAACAGAAAGCCTACCTGGAGAACTTCATCACCAGTTTTGAAACGGCTATGAACGGCCCCAATGCCGCCGCCGTTTACGACGATTACATCGATGTGGGCTCCTGGGTGGATTACTGGCTGGCTACCGAGATCTATAAGCACATCGACAATTACAAGTTCAGCTTCTACATGTACAAACGCAAGGACAGTAACGGCGGCAAGCTTCATTTCGGGCCGCAGTGGGACCTGAACCTGGCCTTCGGGAATTTCGATTTTGCCCAGGACCCCGGCCCGGACGGCTGGTCCTATGTGTGGGCGAATCTGGGCTATCTGCGCCCGTTTTGGGTGGTTACCCTGACGGATATGCCCGAAATACAGAACCGCATCGATTGCCGCTGGCGGGAACTGAGGCAGGGGCCCTGGCGGACGGACAGCCTCATGGCCTTCATTGATGAAAATGCTTCGCTGATCCAACAGGCCAGAGTGCGCAACTTTGAGCGCTGGCCGGTGCTGGGGCAGTATGTATGGCCCAACAGTTATGTCGGGCAGGATTACGATGATGAGCTTAATTTTCTCAAGCAATGGCTTCAGAGCCGTCTCGAATGGATGGACCAGAACATGATAGGGGATTGTTCCGCCCTGAACGCCGAAGATCCGGGAAGCGCTCTGGCCGGATTGCATGTTTTTCCCAATCCTTTTTCTGCGTCCGTGTCCTTTTTAATGGAAAGCCCATCGATCGGGGAAGCCGATCTGCAGATCGTCGATGTCCTCGGAAAAGAGGTCAACCGCTTTGTATTAAGAAACAGGGAAAGCTATTCTGTCGAAGTACCGCCCGGCGCAGGACGCGTGCTTTTCTATAAACTTGTGGTAAACGGCGAAGTTGTGCGGTCGGGCAAGTTGATCCGGCAGAACTAACGTTAACTCGGTTCGCCCCATGGAATAATTAGAATTATATAGGGCAGCTACGCAAAACGTTTCAATCAGCAAAATTTCATCTCTCATAGTGGTGCCTTTGTTTCGGGCCCGGATTACAACCCCAAATTGAACAGATAGTACCCGTTAATGGATTCAGGAGCTTTTTAACTTTGTGCACTAAAGTATCCAAACCGGTTTAAAAGGCCGGAATGAAACCGAATCCTGAATATTTTATGAAGAATTTAAGACTCATTGTTTACCCCCTGTGCTGTGCGGCCGTTTTCTCCTGTAAAAACACACCGAAGGAAACATCGGAGGCGGCCTCGGCCGAAGCACGCAAACCCAACATAATCATCATCTACACGGATGACCTGGGATATGGTGATGTGAGCGCCTACGGAGCTACCGAAATAGCTACGCCCAACATCGACCACCTGGCAAATAACGGGTTAAAATTCACGAACGGCTACGCTACCTCCGCCACTTGTACGCCCAGCCGGTACGCCCTGCTGACCGGGGTTTATCCCTGGCGGAACGAAAATGCGAAAATACTGCCCGGCACGGCGCCCCTTCTGATAGATACCGCCCAGGCAACCCTGCCCAAAATGCTCAGGGCGGAAGGGTACCACACCGGCATTGTCGGAAAGTGGCACCTGGGCCTGGGAACCGGCAATGTGGACTGGAACTCCCGTATTGCTCCCGGGCCGAACGAAGTCGGATTTGATTACAGCTATATTATGGCTGCCACGCAGGACCGGGTTCCCACCGTTTACATCAGGAACGGTTATGTGGACAACCTGGACCCCAATGACCCCATAGCGGTCAGCTACGAACAAAATTTTGAAGGCCAGCCCACCGGAAAAGACAACCCGGGGCTTTTGAAAATGAAATGGCATCACGGCCATAACAATTCGATCGTGAACGGCATTCCGCGCATCGGGTTTATGAAGGGTGGGGAATCGGCGAAATGGGTGGATGAAGACATGGCGGACAGATTCCTGGAAGAAGCCAAAAACTACATCAAAGCACATAAGGACGAGCCGTTTTTCCTGTACTACGCCATGCAGCAACCACACGTGCCCCGCACCCCCCATCCCCGGTTCGTGGGCGCTTCCGGCATGGGGCCCAGAGGGGATGTCATCGTAGAGGCCGATTGGTGCGTGGGCGAATTGATCCAGGCGCTTAAGGAAGAAGGGGTGCTGGAAAACACCCTGATCCTGTTCTCCAGCGACAACGGGCCGGTGCTGAACGACGGATATTACGACGATGCCGTTGAAAAACTGGGCGGCCACAAGCCGGCCGGCCCGCTTCGGGGCGGGAAATACAGCTTGTTCGAGGCCGGTACCAGGGTTCCGTTCATCACCTTCTGGCAAGGAGTGATCCAGCCGGGAACTTCGGATGCGCTGGTTTCCCAGATCGACTTCTTTAACTCGCTCGCTTCTCTTGCCGGCAGCGATATGAAGGCCCCCGACAGCCAGGGCCTGATGGACGTTTTTCTGGGAAAAAGCGACACCGGGCGCAGCAATCTGGTCATTGAAGCCACGAGCCGGACGGCCCTGCGGCAGGGAGACTGGGTAATGATACCGCCCTACAAAGGGCCTTCCAAAAATGAACAGGTCAACATCGAAACCGGGCCGGCGCCCTATTATCAATTATATAATCTGAAAGAAGACATCGGGCAACAAAACAACCTCGCCGGCGCTAACCCGGAGAAGCTGGCGGAAATGATCGGGGTTTTTGAGTCCATCCGAGGGAAGGATTACAGTAATATCAGGCAACTGGAACTGAAATAAGATGAAAACCTTATTCAAGATAAGTACGTGGACAGAAATATTGAGACATGAAAACGTGGCTAAGCCCCCAGATATTCACTCATTCACTCACTCATTCATTCACTCATTCATTCATTCCATTTACTTGTTGGCCGTGGCGGTAATGGCCCAGTCCTGTACTGCCGAAGAGCGCCCGCCAAAGCTCAATGTGCTTCTCATACTGGTGGATGACCTGGAGGTGAATGACCTTGGGTTTACCGGAAGCACCTTCTACGAAACCCCTCACCTGGACCGGTTGGCCTCCAGGAGCATGGCCTTTACCCAGGGCTATGCCGGCAGCCGGGTGTGCAGCCCCTCCCGGGCTACCCTTTTAACGTAAAGCGTATCGCATTCAGCCCGTAAGCAGGTCATTTACCTACACCATTGAGCCCATAAAATAGTGGAAGCGCAATAACAAACTTTTAACCCTGGTTAAACTTGCTTTAAACCGCCCGTTTTTTGTGGGGATATCTTGTTAAGGGCCGTCTTAATTATAGAAACAGGAAGAGAAGATATACCAAATGTCCTTTTCCTATTATTCTATAAAAACCACGGTCATGAAAAAATTAATGTTTTGCTGGTTGCTGTCAGTTGTATTCCTCTCCACGGCCCACGCTCAGTACGGGACGGCCCGTACGGGCTACGAAGGCGATTTCTTCAGCCTGGAAGGAGCGCTCGACCTGTTCAAACGATCCCATACCTTAAGGGATTTTGAGCGGCAGCTCAACACCCGGGACAACTGGGTCAACAACCTGGACCTGGATTACGACGGCAGGATCGATTACATCCGGGTGGAACACCGCCGGCAGGGGAATTTTCACGCCATCATCCTGCAGGCGCTGGTGGGCCGGTATGATGTACAGGACGTGGCCGTTATCGAAATTGAGGTCATCGGCCGGGGGGATGCCGTCCTGCAGATCGTTGGCGATGAAGATCTTTACGGGGAAGAAGTCATCGTAGAACCGGTGGAGGGGTATTCGGATAGCAGAAGCGGATACCGTTCGGATTACGGCGGCTATGTCAACGTGTACTACTGGGAACCGGTGCAGTACATTCTGGGCCGGCAGTATACCGTTTACGTTTCTCCCTATCGCTGGCAATACTATCCGGTATGGTGGAGGCCGTGGGTTCCCTGTACCTGGAACGTCTTTCGCCCGCGCATCGTCATTTACCACCGGCATTATCACGTCGTGCATGTACACCGGGTGGCCCGGGTTCACAACTTCTACCGGCCGCACCGGTCGTACAGCCATGTCGTCGTGCAACGCACCAACGAGGTCCGGGTAAGGCACGGCAAGGCCCCAGTTAACCGTCCGGCGCCCGCCGTACGGCAAGAGAGCCGGCCTGCTGATTACCGGAGCAGAAAAGATTTTGAGGAGCGGCCGGGAACCACTCCCCGTTCTACTACGCCGGGGCGCAGCCCGTCCGTTAGCCGAAAGGACACGCCTGTTTCCGGGCAGCGGGCGGAGCAGAGCAGGGCCCCGCAGGCAGAGCAGCCGTCTCGCAGTACGCCTGTCCGCCCGCGGGCTAATACCCCTTCTGCTTCTCCCGTTCAGAAGCCTTCGGTAAGCAGCCGAAAGAGTACGCCTTCTTCCGCCCCGGAAACGGACAGGAGCAGGGCTCCGCAGGTAGAGCAGCCGTCCC
>CAYQKY010000044.1:0-31427 GCA_964418125.1 uncultured Phaeodactylibacter sp. | reverse complement strand
GGAGCGCGCCCACCCGCTCACGGACTACGGCCCGCCCGGCGGCCCCCGCCCCGAAACCTTCGGCGAGCAGCAGAGGTTCGGCGCCGGCTTCGAAGCCCAAAGCGGACAGGAGCAGGGCTCCGCAGGTAGAGCAGCCGTCCCGGAGCGCGCCCACCCGCTCACGGACTACGGCCCGCCCGGCGGCCCCCGCCCCGAAGCCTTCGGCGAGCAGCAGAGGTTCGGCGCCGGCTTCGAAGCCCAAAGCGGCCGGAGGCGCGTCCTCGAAAAGCAGTACACAGGGGAATAGCCGGAGGAAGGGTAATTGACAATCCTCATTGCTGAATTTCACCGCCTTAAACCTCCGCCTCCCCCCACAGCAAAAAGTGAGCTAAATTTCCTTGCTGGAGCGGGTTTTGCCTTACCCGGGGGGGAGCCGCCGGCCGAATCAGGCGGATGGGGGTTTTGAAAATAGAAGAACTTTGCGTACTTTGAAAAACACATCTACTTCATTGACAATCCGGTTGCTGCATCAGTAGTGTAGCAGCTGAGGCACCCTATGCCAACCCTGGCGCTACTTCAAAACATACACCTTATTTCTAAACCCAGGATCTTTCCCCTGGTGCGGGGGCTGATCCCTAAAACCACCTATTACTATGAGGACGAACCTTATTTTACTCCTGGCTCTTTTTTGCATTTTTTTAACCGGCGGCCTGTACGCACAAAATTCTCCTCCGGGAATTGAAGAATGCAGGTCGCAGGCCGGCCCGTCTGCCGTTGAGTACGAAAGAAAGGTAGACCGGGAGGAATACCGGCGGCTTATGCAGTACTACCTCAGTGAGGAGGAAAAAGCCGCCGTTACGCAGTATGCGATCCAGCTCCACATTGTGACAATGGACGATGGTACCGGCGGTATTGACGCGGCGGATATACGCGGGGAGATCGACAACTTCGTCAATCCGTATTTCGCAGATATTGATGTCGAGTTTGTGGAATGCAGCCCGGAGCTCTATCACAACAGCACGGAGTACTACACCCTTGGTGACGGAGGGGAAGACCCGGATGCGGCCGGCGATGCCATGTCTGCGGAGTTCAATGTGGAAGATGTCATCAACATTTATTTCGTCAATGACCCGGACGGGGCCTGCGGCTGGGCGAGATTCCCGTGGGACCTGCCGGTGGATTACATCGTTATTGCCAACGGTTGTGCTGACAACCAGAGCACTCTGGTGCACGAACTGGGCCATTACTTCGGTTTATACCATACCCACGAGACCTTTAACGGGACAGCCCCGGAAAGCGTGACCCGGGATGATACCGACGGTTGCTATGATTGTGAGTCGGACGGCGACAAGCTCTGCGACACCCCGGCAGACCCCAACCTGAGCAGCACCGCTGATGACTGGCCCAGTTGCGCTTATACAGGCGCCGGGACAGATGAGTGCGGCGTTTCTTATAACCCCGCCATTGATAACATCATGTCTTATGCCGACAAGGAATGCAGAACCGTATTCACCGATCAGCAGCAGGCCAGAATGGAGATCTTCCGGGATGATGAACGAGACTACCTGCAGACGGGCTGCCCGTGTGAAAAACCGATGGCATTGTGTAAGGACATCGAGGTAGAACTGGATGAAGCCGGAAATGCCGGCATAACGCCGTCGGATGTGGACAACGGTTCTACCTGGGACTGCGGTTTTGGCTCCTGGTCAGTCAGCCAGGGGAGTTTTGACTGCGCTGATGTCGGAAGCAACCAGGTGACGCTCACCGTAATTGATGACCTCGGATGGGAAAGCACCTGTGAGGCTACCGTAACTGTTCTGGATGTTACCAAACCCGAGATTACGGCTGTTCCAAAGGACGAAATCGTGGAATGTGACGGAAGCGGTAATATCACGGCATTCAACGACTGGCTCGCCATCAACGGCGCCGCCAAGGCCGAAGACGCTTGTGGTGGCGTCTGGTCGAATAACAGCACCGGGCTTTCCGACGGCTGTGGAGCTACCGGTTCCGAAACAGTAACCTTCACCTACACCGACCCGTCCGGAAACTCAGCCTCAACCTCGGCTACGTTCACCGTCGTAGACCATACCCAACCCGATCTAACCTGTCCGGAAGACATACATCTGCCCGAATGCGTGGAAACCGCTTCCTGGACAGTTGACGCCTCCGACCTGTGCGGGGAGGTGACAGTCGTATCCAACCCTCCATCCGGGTCTGTATTTCCTAAAGGAACGACCACCGTCGTGTCCGTCACGGCTACGGATGAATGCTTAAATGAAAGCCAATGCACTTTCGAGGTGACGCGTGACCCCGACCTGGAAGTGGATATCGGCCCGCTCGAAACCAGCCCATTGAATACCTGTGCGGCGGGTACCAACGCGCATATCGTTCTGGGATATGGCGGCGGCCCTACCTGTGTTACTATGAACGCTGTGGGGGCCGGAGGCCATGGCCCTTACACTTACGCCTGGGCGGCTCCGGCCGCGTTGCCCGAGGGCAGCTTTGAAGATGCCAATACAGCTTCTCCCACTTTTTGTGCGGATTTCCAGACAGAGCCCTGTGTCACCTATACTTTTATGGTTACCGTAACGGATATTCACGGCTGCACGGAGACGGATGCGGTTGACGTTTATGTGGTCAATCCGGTTTGTGCCGATGGACGAAATCCGAAAATAAACGTATGCCACCGCCCACCCGGCAATCCGTTGGAAGAGCATACGATCTGCATTGCTTCAAGAGCGGTGAATACCCATCTTTCCAATGATGAACACCAGGATTGCCTTGGCGCCTGCGAAGATGTTTGCGTGATCTACTCCGCCCTGGAAGGAGGCCCTACCGTGCATAAAAACCAGGCCGGAACGGATGGGTACAGCATGACGGTACAACCCAACCCATTCCGCTCGAGGACGGCCATCAATTTTTCTGCGGGTTATGATACCGAAGCCCGGCTGATCATTGTCGATGTTTCCGGGCGTGCGGTGGCTACCCTCTTCGAAGGGCCAATGGCAAAGGATACGCCCATCTCCGTTCAATTTGGATCCGGGGATCTTCAGCCGGGTATTTACGTTGCCCGGTTGATCGGCGAGGATGGAGGTGGCGTCAACGCTACCCTCTTACTGGTTAAGTAGAACTTCTCCTGGAAATTACCTGCTGAGGGCGCCGCCGGATTTCATCGGGCAGCGCCCTCAGCATTTCGGACGGGCTGCCTCGTCCATCCTGGCCGGGTAAACTTTAGCCGGCCCGTAATACGAGAAAGGCAGAAGCAGATAACTGCCTCATCTGCAAACGGACAAAAAGAGGCCCCCTGTGCCAGGCCTACCGCAAAGGTTCAAAATGAAACTTCCCCATGCTCCAGAACTCGTCCAGGGCAAAGATACGGGGTTTGAAAAATGAGATGAGCCGGGGCCAGTCATCCTGCCTGAAGATATTGACGTTGGGCAGGGTGGTGTATATCCTGCTCTGCGGCTGGCCGTGTTCATCGGAGGCTTCGGGTTCCCATGTCCATTCCTCGTTCAGGCAGCTGTGCAGGGCCGGTTTCAGTTCTTCGAACTGTTCGTAGAAGAGCGCTCTCAGGTCCGGGTCTTTCTGTGCCATTACGATCCCGATGAAGGCCAACCGGTTGTCGGCCTGCATGCGGAAATACAGGCCCCGGAAGCCTGTTTTGTAGTTGGCCCAGTTTACTTTCAGCCCGTCGCTGCCCGGGTGCGGGGCCATGTACTGGCCAAAAGCCGTCCAGAAGGCCTGCCGGGCGCGGGAGGCTTGTTCGCGGGTGTACATGCCCTCAAAGGTAAGGCAAATTCAGGGCAATCCGGGCTGTTGGGCGGGGGGAGTGGAATTCAGCGCGCTCAATGTTTGAAAACTTCCGGAACGGATATTCCCTCCCGCTCACACAAATACACCATCACCTTTTTCCAGTCCTCAAAACCTTCCTGCCCGAAGTGGATGTGTTCGCCGGCAAACCGGTCCACGCCGTTCTTCCGGCGGTCGTCGATCAGGTAGTCGCCCTGGTTCAGGTGCTTATTATGGGATAGGATCAGCCGCTTGTAGGCCACTTCCGGCAGGTGCTTTTTGATCCACAGCAACTTGTCGGACCATGCCGAGGGGTTTTCCCAGGGGGCGGTGGAGAGGATGTAGGTGTCGAAATGCCTGGAGAGGAACTCCACGGCTTCAATGGCATAGGGCTCGGGGTCCATTTTAGAGAAGAGCCCTTCGATCTCGTCGAGCCGCCCTTCGTATTCCCGGAGGATGGCTTCGCCAACCCGGGGGAAGGCGGAGGAGAAGCTGACAAGGACGTTGTCCATGTCGATGTAGAGGGTCTTTTTCATGGTTGGTGTGTCGGTGGTTGAATAATGATTAGCGAATTAAGGTTATACTGGGCGCATCTGGAAGTGGCGGTTAGATTTCCTTTTCGGGACTGTTTATAGTTTCTGGTTCTGGGTTCCTGCCTCTGAAGACCTGTTGGTTAGCTAAATGCCGACACACTTAATTGAACAATCCCCAGGTAGCCAGGTATTTTCCATCATTAATTCTAAAACTGACTCTATTTGGGCGCAGGTGCGGCCTCCCCCTTGCTCCAGGGGTGATTGGTTCTGGGCAAAAAAGCCTCGGAGAGGCGTAATGTTGTTAGAAGAAAAGTTTTGCCTTGCCTTTAGCTCCAGCGGAGCGAAATGTTATTTGGAAATCTATTCATGATGATGGCCTGCATTTCGCTACTCCGTAGCTGTTTTTAACGCCTGGCATCAATTACTAACAACATTAGGCTCCTCCGGAGCTGTGTTCAATAGAACCAATCACCTCTGCCCTTGCTCCTAAGGAAGTGAGCGGCCTGAAGGGCCAGCCTGTCTACAGCGGGGGGCAGCGCCCCCCGCAAGGCTGCCTCCCATTTAAAAACCACAGGGCGCCCTGCCTGTCTGAATAGCCGAAGCATTGCCTCTGGCGGAAGGCAGGCGGGAAGCGGCAGATAGAGAGCTTATCGGCTGCGCGCCTCCGGGGCCCCTGCGGTTAGTGCTTGTTTGGAATGAGCAGAAAGCGTTTGCTTATCCTTAAAAATAACCGGCCATTATTCATTCCAATAATTTACTTATCTCACCGGCAGAAATGCCGGTTAAGCGGTTCATAACGGGCCTTAAGCGGCAGATGTGGGCGGTAATGGCGGACGGCCCCGGAGCAGGGTACGCTCAAACCCGTTATCTTTGAAGGACAGTGAAAGCGATGAGAAAAATACTGGCTGCCGGCTGCCTGTCAGCCGTTCTGCTTGCCGGGGCAGGGCCGCCCGCTCTGTCCGGGCAGGAGGTGGAGATATCGCTGCCGTATTCGGTTTTTACGATCGAGGACGGCCTGGCCCAGATGCAGGTCCGCGACATTTTCATCGACTCTTCGGGCTATGTCTGGATCGCTACACAGGGCGGCCTGAGCGGGTACGACGGGAGCGCCTTCCATACCTATACCGGCCTGGGGGCGGTTTCAGAAGACTACATCACCCGGGTGGCGCGGGGGTGCGATGGGGTATTGGGGTCGGCCGCTTCGGGCATTTTCTCCTTTAACGGAGTGTCGGCGGAGGTTTACCGGCCCACAATAGGAGGGTCCCTGCCGGAGCTGGGCCTCCTTTTTCAGGATGCCGGCCGCCACATCTGGGTGGAAGCGTCCGGAGAGGTTTACATCCTGGAGGGAGGGGAACTCGTCCGCCCGGAAACTGTTTATCCGGCCCTGGCCATGGTTCCACTTGGCCGGGCGTGGGGTGATCCCGGCTGGGAATATATCTATTTGATGGGCCGGCAGAACCGGTTTTATGCCTTTAGCCCTTCGGATGGGGCCCTTGTTACCGATTCCACCACCTTCGCTCCTTCCGACACCGTTGCCCTGCATCTGTTTGGCAGAACAGCCGAAACTTCCAGCATCATTTTTTCCAGGATAGCAGGCGGAGCGCCTGTATCCATCCATGCTGTTCAGGGGGCGGGACTGGAACTGGTTGCCTCGAAGGGCGGGGTGGCGGGGCAGGTGGTTGCCCGTTCGGCAAATGCGCCATGGGGGTATCAGGCACAAAAGGCCGGCCGGACAGTCATGTACTTCCGGCAGGATTCCGTTTACCTGCATGCCGACTGGCTGGATATTCCACATGTGCGCTTCAGCGTCGACGGGGATCAAAAAACGTACATCGGCACGGATGGCGGGCTGTATGTGGTTTACCACAACGGCCTTCAGAATATCAGGGTCCCGGATTGCGGTTATCCCTGGTCGGTAGTTCCCCGTGAAGATGGCGTATTGCTGGCCGGTTGTTACCGTTCGGGCGTGCAGGCCTTTACGGCTGCCGGCGATCACCTTGGAACTTATGGCTTCCCTTCCCCGAAGATGGACCCCGTTTTCTATGCCCAGATCTTGTCGAACTATGCAGTAGGGGATGGCATCACCGCCTTCGGCAGCATTCGCGGGTTT
Organism: uncultured Phaeodactylibacter sp.; assembly: GCA_964418125.1. Taxonomy (GTDB): domain Bacteria; phylum Bacteroidota; class Bacteroidia; order Chitinophagales; family Saprospiraceae; genus JACJXW01. The sequence continues at coordinate 25,016 of CAYQKY010000044.1, read as the reverse complement.
TACTTTCTGAAACAGGGAGCTCCCCAACTGGAGCATTTCTACCTGAAAAAGCCGGCGGAAGCTTTGCACTTCGACACCGCCAGCCGCCGGTTTCTTGCCGGCAGTGATAAGCTTTATGTCCTGGGCCCTTCCCTGACGGCCATCCTTGATTCCATCGCCGTTCCCCAAAGCCTGCTGAATAATACCGGTATTACCGATATAGAACCCTGGGGGAGGGATGCCTTTTGGGTGGCTGCCAATTTCGGGCTGTTGCTCACTGGCCGCACCGGCATGGATCAGCAGTTGTTTCCGGGGAGGAGCGAGAGTTTTCCCTGCCAGGGGGCGGTATCCCTGGTGCAGGATGAGAATGGGAGCTTGTGGGTTGGCGGCACCTGCGGCCTGCTGCGGTACGCCCCTGCCTCTGGGGGCTTTATAAAAGTATTACCCGGCCTCATCGACGGGCGCGCCAACCAGGTTCAGTTGCTGCCCGGGCGGCGCCTGGCCTGCGTTACCAACAATAAACTTTTCATTCTGGACATTTCCCGGCCGGAGCCCGTTGTCCGGCAGGTATTTACTTCGAAAAACGGGCTGCACCTGCTCGAACCGGCGGAGAACGGCATCTCCGTTTCCGAAGGAAGGTACCTCTGGATGGCCTCTGCCTCAGGGATACAGCGCCTGGACCTGGAAAAGGAGTATCATACGGAAAGGCAGCCTCTTCTCCGGGTAATGGCTATCGGAGAGGCCCCCGTCGGGTTCGGGAACGACGGGCCGGGCGCCCCGTCGATACAGGGCCGGACGGCATTGTTCACGCTGTCTCTCATTGGCCACAGCGGCAAAAGGTGGAAATTCCAGTATGCAAAGAACGGCGGCCCTTTTTCTCCCTGGCAGGAATCGGCGGAGATACTGGTTTCCGGCCTGGATCACGGAAAGAATGAACTTGTATTCCGGGCGAACTGGATGGGGAATTCACCGGATGAAGCGGTGGAAACGGTTTATGCCGCGGATGTTTTTATCCCCTTCTGGGAGAGGAGAACGACGCTTTGGTTAATGGGGGCTGCCTTGTTGCTGGCGGTAGCTTTTGTCTTCTGGGAGATAATCCGCCATCGCCGGAAAATGAAGCGTCTGATGTCTATGTTTTACCTCAACAGGCTAAAGTCCATACAGGCTTATCTCAATCCGCATTTCCTGTTCAATGCGCTCACCTCCGTTCAGGATCATATCCTTAACAAAGACAGGAAGGAGGGGAGCCGCACGGTCGTCAGCCTTTCCCGCATCCTTAGGCAGGTGCTGGATTTTGGCAGTTCCGAAAAAGAAGGGGCCGGCCTGAAACCGTCCATGGCCCGCCTCTCTCAGGAAATTTCGCTTTTAAAAGACTATTTATACCTGGAGAATAAGCAGCAAACCGTTCCGTTTACATTCGATATCGATATTGGCCCCGGCGTTACGGAATCGGACCCATTGATCCCGCCTTTGCTGATCCAGCCTTTCGTGGAAAATGCCATAAAACACGCATTCGACAGGGAAGATACCGATAAGCGGATCGATGTTCGTATTCGCAGGAAAGAGAACATGCTTGTTATACGCGTACTGGACAACGGGAGGGGGATTTCCTTTGAACGGAGCGGGCTCCGCCGGCGCCCTTCCCTGGGAATAAAACTGGCCCGCGAACGAATGAGCATTTTAAATAAACTTGGCTATCCCAATAGCCTGACGATCAGCGAGGCGAGGCCCCGGGGGACAGCCGTCGAAATTGCCACAACCATATTGACATGAATGCCATCATCGTAGAAGACAACCCCAGTGCGGCAAATGTGATCCGCTCATTTGTCGAAGACAGCCCCTACGGCCTGAACGTATGCAGCACGGCCCGCTCGGTCGATGAGGCGGTACAGGCCATCCGTTCCGAGCGGCCTTCCATCTGGTTTCTGGATATTCAGCTGCACGATGAACTGGTGTTCCGGCTTTTCGAGCAGTTCGACGATGCCTGGCTGAGTAATGTGAGCATCATCTTCATCACCGCCTACAACAACTCCGAATACCTGTACCAGGCGCTGGCCGCCTCCGCTATCGACTACATCGTCAAACCCATTGACCCCGACAATCTCTATGCGGCCATTGAAAAGGCCATTGAAAAACTGGGGGCGAAAGACCTGCCCAACCGGGTCCGGGCGCTGGAAGAGGCTATTCAGAAGCTCGACGGCAGGATGCCAGCCCGGAAAATCCCCATTTATCGCGTCAACGGAGTGATCGATTACACGGCTACAGCCGATATCCTGTACCTCGAATCCTCCAATGCAATATGCCGGTTCTTCCTGGAAGGTGGTGAGGTGGCCGCTACCACGAAATCGCTGAAATTTTACGAATCCTTCCTGTCTCCCGGCAATGGCTTTATTCGGATCTCCAAAAAAGCGATAATAAATGCCATGCGCATCAGCTCCTTTAATTCCAGGACGAACAAGGTGGTCCTGGATGATACGGGCCGGACAGCATTATCGGTTTCCCGAAGGAGGGTAAGTGTACTGGTGGGCTATATGGGAAAACTGTGATCACTGGTGGGAGGGGGAGTTACGTACCAGCTGAAGCTGGCGCGTCCGAAGGGTGAACCACAGACGCCTTTTTGTTATTATGCTAGAAAAAAAAGCAAATGAACATACAACTGGAGGCCAGAGTAAAGGGCAACTACCGGGACATCATGGCCCAATTTGACCGGAAATTATTCGAAGCCCTGGCGCCGAAGCAGGGGAAGATGGAGATTGTCGAATTTACCGGTTCGGAGGAGGGCGACAGGGTGCACATCCGTTTCCTGAGCCCGATAAAGGCGGACTGGATAAGCCTGATCACGGAAGATGCCGTCAGCGATACCGAGGCTTACTTCGTCGACGAAGGCGTCCAGCTGCCTTTCCCCCTTTCTTTCTGGCGGCACAAGCACATCGTGCGCAAGATAACGGAAGACACCTCCTGCATCATCGACGACATCACCTTCCGGGGGCCTAACGCTTTGCTGACCCTGCTGCTGTATCCGGCCATCTACCTGGGGTTTTATCCCCGGAAGCGGATCTATCGGAAGTACTTTGGAGAGGCGTGAGCGCAAAACGCCGGAAGGTTACAGCTGCAATTGGGTTGGTACACGGCTCGAACATTTGAGATGTTTTTTTTACCTTCAGGCATATTCCAATACAATGAAACAGCCTCTGAACAGGCCAACCTGTGGAATTCGCCAGGCGGCTATTCTGCAGGGCCCGGCTGCCAGGTTGTTTAAAATTATAGCTGCCATGTACAAACTAACTCAGGCCAGAATTGCCCTTCTGCTGAGCGCCATGCTACTGATAACCGGGGTGTCCGCCTTCGCGCAGCCCGAGGCAGCCGAAAAGGCTGTTCCTGTCTTCGAAGACGGCGAAGCCCAGGTTGTCCCCGCTTTCAATACGCCCGACAAATGGATCCGCCACGACCTTTGGGTGGAAACCTCCTTCGATACCGACGGCGACGGAAAACCGGACCGCATGCACGTAAGCGTCACCCGGCCCTATCAGACGGAAACGGAGGGGTTCAAACTTCCCGTTGTCTACGTGTCGAGCCCTTATTTTGCGGGGACGGCGCCATTCACCAGGGGCCTTTTCTGGGATGTGCGGCACGAACTGGGCGCCACACCCCCTCCCCGTTCTCACCCGGAAGTCAGGCGCGTGGGGGAGCGCCCCATCATTTCGAATTCGCACATCAGCACCTGGGTGCCGCGAGGGTATATCGTGGTACATTCCTCCTCTCCCGGCACCGGCCTGTCGCAGGGAGCGCCGACGGTGGGCGGAGATAACGAATCGCTGGCGCCCAAAGCGGTGATCGACTGGCTGTGCGGGCGTATCCCCGGCTATACTACGCCCGACGGGGAGGAAACGGTGGAGGCCTACTGGTCTACCGGCAAGGTAGGCATGACGGGCGTCTCCTACAACGGGACCCTGCCCCTCGCCGCCGCTACCACCGGCGTAGAAGGGCTGGAAGCCATCATTCCCATCGCGCCCAATACTTCCTATTATCATTACTACCGCTCCAACGGGCTGATCCGCCATCCCGGAGGGTACCTGGGGGAGGACATCGACGTGCTCTACGACTTCATCCACAGCGGTGACGAATCCAAGCGCGCCCGCAACAACGCCACGGTCCGGGATAAGGAAATGGCCCAAGGGATGGACCGCATCACCGGCGATTACAACGATTTCTGGGCCTCCCGCGATTACCTGAACGACATGGGGCCCATGAAGGCGGCCCTGCTCATGTCGCATGGGTTCAATGACTGGAACGTCATGCCGGAACACAGCTTTCGGATCTACGAGGCCGCCCGGGAAAAGGGCATCCCCGCTCAGATCTTCTACCATCAGGGCGGCCACGGCGGCCCTCCGCCTTTAAGTATGATGAACCGCTGGTTTACCCGCTACCTGCATGGCGTGGAGAATGGCGTCGAACAGGATCCGCGGGCCTGGATCGTCCGCGAAGGCGATAACCGGGAGGATCCGACGCCCTACGAAGATTACCCCAATCCGGCGGCAGCGCCGGTGCAGCTTTACCTGGAAGCCGGCGCCCCCGGCAGAGGAGGGCTGAGCATGCGGCCCGCTTCCGGCCAGGGCACGGAAACGCTGGTGGACAATTTTTCTTTTTCGGGAACGGCGCTGGCCCAGGCGGAATTCACCAACCACCGCCTGCTTTATGTCACTCCGGAGCTACAGGAAGCCGTGCACATTTCCGGCAAACCCCGCCTCACCATCCGGCTGGCGAGCAGCAAGCCGGCGGTCAACCTGTCCGTCTGGCTGGTGGCCCTGCCCTGGGAAGAGGGCAGAGGCACGAAGATCACCGACAACATCATCACCCGGGGCTGGGCCGACCCGCAGAACCACGCCTCCCTTACCGAGAGCGAGCCGCTGGCGCCGGGCAAGTTCTACGAAGTGGCGTTCGAGTTGCAGCCCGACGACCAGGTGATCCCCGCCGGCCAGCAGATCGGCCTGATGATCTTTTCCAGCGACCGCGATTTTACCCTCTGGCCCGATCCGGGTACGGAACTGACGGTTGATCTGGATGCGACGAAGCTCGTTCTGCCCGTTGTGGGAGGTACGGAGGCTTTTGGGAGAGCGGTGGGGGAGTGAGCATTACCCCGGCAGCACCACTCTTTCCCCCGTTCGCGCCGCCTCATAGATGGCCTCGATGTATTGCATATCCCGCAACCCTTCCTCTCCGGAGGCGGTCACCTGCGTGTCCTGTTTGATATTCAGGGCGAAGGCATCCATTTGGGACGCCTGCTGGTGGTGCTGATGATCTCCCATCGGTTGATCATTTACGTATCCGGCGAGCTTGCCGTAGGTATAGGCCGGGTCCATGCCGAAGACGCCCTCTTCGGCGGAGATGCGGATGTGGTTGTCGCGGGCCACGTAGCTGCTGGTGCAATTGGCGACGGCCCCGCCGGGGAATTCCATCTGCCAGCAGATCGTCTCCTCCATTCCCGGCAGTTTGTCCGGCATCGACTTGTAACTCTGGGCGGTGATGGCCAGGGGCTCTTCGCCGGTGGTATACCGGGCGCCCTGTATGCAGTAGATGCCGACGTCCATCAGCGGGCCGCCGCCGGATAATTTGGGGTCGGTGAAGCGCCAGTTGTCGAGGTTGACGCCGTAAAAGGAGAAGGCCGAATGGATCACTTTCACTTTCCCGTACACCTCCTCCTGGCCCAGGCGCATCAGCTCCTGGTGAAATGGGTCGTACTGCAGGCGGTAGCCGATCTGCAGTTTCACGCCTGCCGTTTCGCAGGCCTCGATCATCTGCCGGCAGCGCTCTGCCGAGATCTCCATGGGTTTTTCGCAGATGACGTGCTTGCCGGCCTGAGCGGCGCGGGCGGCGAAGGGCAGGTGCAGGGCGTTGGGGGTGACGACGTAGACGATGTCAATGTCCGGGTTGTCTTTTATGGAATCGAAGTTGTCGTAGTTGTAGATGTTACTGTCGGGAATATCATGTTTTTTCTTCCAGGTATCGATCTTCTCCGGGGAGCCGGTGACGATGCCGGCCAGGCGGCAGTGTTTGGTATGGGCAAACGAGGGAGCCAGTTGGTTGGTGGCGTAGTTGCCCAGGCCCAGGAGGGCGACGCCCAGTTTCTCCCCCTCATTGGCGCGTTCGGCGCAGTACAGGAAATTGGGCAGGGCCAGCAGGGCGGCGGCCTGGGCGCTCTTTTGGAGGAATTCGCGGCGGGTGGGGTGTTGGTTTTTCATAAAGTTGAGTTTTGTGGACTGGTAAACGTCCCCGCAATATACATCTTGCGGCCGGGATACAGGTGATCCTCACGTACAGCCTTTCGATCAGGATGATCGAGGTACGAGGGCCGCCGCCGCCCGGATATCTTTACACTCCAGGACGGGTTTGGGAAAACCCTGCTTCGTCACGTTGATCATCGCCAGGCCTATTTCTTCCAGCTTGATCACGTATTTGGGGAACAAGGCTTTGAGAAGCGGGTACAGGAAGCCCAGCACCTTGTAGGCCGACAGAGTGTTTTTCATGCCCTTCATGGGTTGGATGTAGCCGGGGCGGAACATATAGGCCGCTTTGAACGGCAGCTTCAGCAAGTCGTTCTCCGTTTTGCCCTTCACCCGGGCCCACATGCTGCGGCCCTGTTCGCTGCCATCGGTGCCCGCTCCGGAGACGTAGCAGAATGTCATATCCGGGTTGAGCTGGGACAGGGTCTCGGCGACGTGTATGGTGAGGTTGTAGGTGAGGTGGTAATAATCTGCTTCCGACATGCCCACCGAAGAGACGCCCAGGCAGAAGTAGCAGGCGTTGTAGCCGGCGAGCTTGTCGGCTATGGGAGAAAGATCGTGGAAGTCCTTGTGGAGGATCTCCGTCAGCTTCTCGTGCTGTACCTCACAGGGCCGGCGGTTGATGACGAGAACCGCCTCCACATCGGGATGGCGGAGGCACTGGTGCAGGACGCCTTCGCCGACCATGCCGGTGGCGCCGGTGATGATGGCCTTTATCATACGGCGATCGGGTAAGTACGCTCACCTTTGAGTGCATCAGCAGCAAAGGCGAGAGCAACCATAATGGCTTCCGTTGTAAGCCTGGGATGTGCTTTGATTAAGTCTTCAGGCGTTTTTCCTGCAGATAACTCTTCGAGGATCAATTCTACCGTGATCCTGGTCCCCTTAATAACAGGTTTTCCTAACATGACTTTAGGGTTGACCTCAATTTTATCCATGTAGTTCTTCATGCAATCAAATGTTGTTGACCTGAATACAACTTTTCAATTGTATCATAGTTCCGCATCTCCAAGATGAGTAAAATTCTCTGGAGACGCAAGTTTTCTGTCCGGTTCAAATACTTAAAACCATGACCCGGAAGTATCCAGTGCTAATCCCAGTCCGCCCCGTGAAAAGCGCTGACCCGGCGCCCTCCCCGACGGCCCAGTTCATCGATGCGGGCCATATCCTCTTCCGAGAGTTCAAAATCGAATATCTCCATGTTCTCCCTGAGGCGTTCGGGGCTGGAGGTTTTCGGGATGGCCATGGCCAGCTCCTGCTGCAGGATCCAGCGCAGGGCCACCTGAGCGGCGCTCTTGCCGTATTCCCGGCCGATGGATTCCAGGGCAGAATTCGTGGCGGCCTTGCCCTGGGCGAGAGGCGAATAGGCGGTGAGGAACAAGCCCTGGCCCTGCATCCAGCCTTGCAGGCGGGACTGGTCGAGCAGAGGGTGGAACTCTATCTGGTTGGTAATTATGGGCAGGCCCATATCTAAGGTGCGTTTCAGCTGGCTGATGTTGAAATTGCTGACGCCGATGAGCTTTGCCATGCCTTGTTCCTGCGCTTTGGCCAGTTCTCCGAGGTAGCTCCCCAGCGGCAGGCTGGCGTGGGGCCAGTGGATGAGCAGCAGGTCGGCGTAATCGGTTTGCAGCTTGCGGAGGCTCTCTTCTACAGAGGGCAGGAAGCGCTTTTTGTCCAGGTTGGAAGGCCAGACTTTCGTCACCAGGAAAACCTCCTCCCGGCTGACGCCCGACTCCCGGATGCCGCTGCCGACGGCCTCTTCATTGGCGTAGAACTGAGCGGTGTCGATGTGGCGGTAGCCCAGCTCCAGCGCCTGGCGGACGATGTTCACCGCCGTGTTGCCCCGCGCCAGGTAAGTGCCCAGGCCGAGAGCGGGGATGGAGGTGTGGTGGATGGTGAGGTGTTTCATTTTTTTTGAATTTGTTGGATAGGCTTGACAAGTTTTCTTGGGAGGGGCTACCGGCTAGTTCAGCAGAAAGGCCATTCTATATCGGGCTGGTATAAGGTCGCAACTGCCGAAAAGGCGGTCATAGATTTTATATACCTCAATGCGGAATACAAAGAAGAGGCTGATTTTGAGGGGTTGCGTTTCAACTGGGAGGAATTTGCAACGCAAGTTGACCTGGAAAAAATAAAAAACTACCTGGCGCATATTCAATCTCCAACGTTGTCGAACCGAATGAAGAAATTCCTAAACGTTTTCAATGCTCAGCCTTGACGAAATCAAAAAATTCTATCCCGAAGCCCTGCACGGATTCGAACGGTTTTTGCTCCGGGAATATCTCCAGTATAAAATACTGGAAATCGTATTTGACAGTGCCTTTGGGCCTAAGTTGTCCTTCCTGGGAGGCACCTGCCTGCGTATTGTTCATAATCGATATTCTTCTTTCTCAAAAACTATATGCCATTTGTAACCGTCCACGGCCAAAAGGCAGAGATTTCTTCGATGTGTCGTTTCTGATACCCCGGACAAAGCCCAATTATGGCTACCTCAAACAGAAGATGGGGACCGCTGCCCCCGAAGAACTAAAGGAAACTATACTGGAGACCTGCAAAAAAATTGATTTCGAGGTCATGGTAAATGATGTGAAAGCATTTCTGTTTGATGCCAAAGATGAAAAACGTATACGGCTGTTTGTGGATTTTTTTAAGCAAGCGGAATTATAAAGGCTTCAGCAACTGCTTAACAACCAGGCGCTGCCGCGAACAACGAACAACGGGCCCCTACGGTTATCGTTGCCCCCTCCGCATCCGGCTCCCCACTCCGCCCCAGGGCCGCACCTCCGAAGCGGCAAAAACCCCTTCCTCCGCCACCTCGCCGACCAGCTTCACTTTCTCCCCTCTCTCCAGCAGCACCACCGGCGGAATGAACGCCCCCTCGTACCGGACCGTCCATTCCTTCCCCTGAAAATCCTTCAGCCGGAAGGCCCCCACCTCCGTTTCCACGATCTCGCCGGAGAGGTAGCCCTCTTCGGGCATGGACCAGAGTTTGACCTTCTTTTCCTGCACGCTTTCGTAGATGCTGACATTCAGCGCGAAGGCCTGCTCCAGCCGCTGCGCGCCGCCGCCGATGAAGAAGAGGGTGCCCAGGAGGATGCTCAGGGCGGCGCTGTAGCCCACCAGCCTGGCCAGGGTGAACTTATACCCCCGGCGGGAATACTGCACGCTGTACATGGCCACGAGCAGAAAAACCACCAGCAGGATGATCCAGAAGAAGGGCAGCAGGCCCAGAAAGAGCTCCAGCCCGGAATGCGACAGGTGGCTGACGATGTTGAAGTCCGTCTGCTGTATGGCAAAGAGGATGACCGAAAAGGCCAGCGCGCCCAGTACGGCGGCCAGCCCGAAGGCGGCCCACAGCAGTTTGTTCTTGACGGCAAAATGCCAGCGGGGCGCCGGTTCGGCCTGCTCTTCTCTGATCTTCTGTATGAGTTTTTCGGAAGGTTTCATAATACTAAATTTTCAGGATGCCGTTCGGCAATTTCCCGGAAGGCCTTCTTCGCCCGGTTGATGCGGGTAGCCACTGTGCCTTCCGGGACCTTCAGTACATCCGAGATCTCTTCGTAGCTCATGTTTTCCAGGAATTTCAGGACCAGGACTTCCTTGTACTTCAGGGGCAGCTCGTCCAGGATCTCGTGAATGTGCCGGTCTGTTTCTTCCATGGCTTCCGGGCTTTCGGCGGGGCCTTCGTCCGGTATGTCGGCAAATCTTTTGTCGTCGAACGCCTCCTTTTTGTCTTTTCCGAAGGACTTTTTCTTCCGAAGGGAGGAGACGGCCTGGTTGTGGACGATGCGGTACAGCCAGCTGGACAGCTTCAGGGCGGGGTCGAAGGCGTTCAGGTTTTTCCATATCTTCAGGAAGGCTTCCTGCAGGACGTCTTCGGCCTCTTCGTCCGTCAACACCCCCATCCGTTTTACGTAACGCAGCAGTTGTGCCTCGTACCGGTCGTAGAGGCAGGAGAAGTACTCCATCTGTTCCAGTGATTTCCGGACGAGGTCCGGGTCGCTCAGCTGCCTGCATATTTCTTCAGATGGGTGCATTGGTTGTTTGCCTGATGGTATGTAGAAATGGATGCAGAGGCGCAACGGTAAAACGCGGCGCCTCTGCTTCTCTTAGTGCTTATTCGTTACTGCCCGCGGCCACCGTTTCCATTGCCTGGGCCGTTATTTCCGCCGCCGTTATTGCCTCCGTTTCCATTGCCTGGGCCGTTATTTCCGGTACCGTTATTATTGCCATTTCCATTCCCGTTGCCGCCCTGGTTTCCGTGGGGGCCGTTGCCGTCGCAGTTACCGGAACCATTGCCGGCGCCGTTCCCATTGTTCGGGCAGTTGCCACAATGGTTGCCGTTGCCCTGGTTGCCGTGAGGGCCGTTGCCGTCGCAACTGCCGTTACCCTGCCCATTGCCCTGCCCTAAGCGGGGGCCGTTGCCGCAGAGGCCTTCCCCTCTTTCCGGGCCGGAGCTGAGGATGGCGTCATAATCCGCCTCGCTAATATACTGAACCTCGTAGGAGGCGCCCAATTTTTCGAGTTCCCGGGTAAATGCCCTCAGGTGGTTGCGGGAGCCTCTGGCCAGGTTGTTGAACACGGCCTGAATGTCATCATTATCGATCGCAGCGTCATCGAGGTTTTGCTGCAGGTCAAGGATGTCCACATCTTCGATGGTGGCCCCTACTGTCAGGGCGGCCACCAGGCTTTCCTCACCCTGTGCCATCAGCCCGTCGTACAGTTCCTGTAAGGCGGCGTTTTGGAAAGATCCTGCCGGCTGGCCGTCGGTGGGATCTTCCAGGCCATATCTTTCAAGCAGGCAGAGGATGGCGTCCATGTGGCGTTGTTCGGAACGGGCGATGTTGGAAAATATCCGGACATTCCATTTTTCATATAAGTTGAGATAAACGTCGCGGGCCATCTTTTCCTCTTCCCGCATGAAGGCCAGAGCGGCTATTTCTTCATCCGATAAACTGGCAGGGCCGAAATTAGCCGCCAGGCAGCTGCAGGGGTCGCCCGGGTTGGCGGCAGCCTCTCTGCCGGCAACCAAAATACCATCTGTTGTTGAGGGCTCAACCTGTTCTGTCTTGTTACACTGGGTGAAAAGCACGGCGAAACCGAGTAAAAGCGCCACGCTGCCAATCCATCTTACCATTTGATTATTCATGACTGTATTTTTTTGTTGAAATATTCTTGCTTTCACTCCTTACTACGCGGCCTTCCGTTTTTTCTTTCATTTTTCCTGATTTTTTACTCCCGTCAAGGCAGGGCGCCCCGCCCAAACAGGGGCATTTGCGGGAGTATCAGCCAACTATCAGCCCTATGGAATTTGCTTCGCGAGTATTCCACAGGGCGGCCGCAAAAAATATTTTGAAAGAAAATTCCGGCCTCTGCGTAGTAGAGGATGAGAGTTGATTCAATCATTAAAAACAACAATTATGAAACCGGCTATGAAAATCAGAGGACTGAGTTTAATACTCGCACTTGGACTTGCCTTTTTCTTCACGGTAAATACTGCCCAGGCCCAGGCCCGGCAACAGGCCCGCGACTGCACCCGTTTTACGCAGTGCGACCTGAACGGCGACGGCTTCATCGCTCAGAATGAATTCCGCAACGGCTCCTTCGCCGATTTCGACCGCAATGGCGACGGCCAGCTCTCAAAGCAGGAATACCGGAAGATGAACAGATCGCAAAAGGCCAACCCGGGCAAACAAGGCCAGGGAAATGGCCAACGCGTGAAAGCCAAAGGTGAGTGTGATGGACAGGGGCCCGCCCAGCAGAAAGGCTTTCGCCAGGGTAGTGGCCAGCAGCAAGGTAGTATGAACCGCGGGCAAAGCCGTGCCGGCGGCCGGGGAAGAGGGTTCTAAAACGAGCAAGATTTGAAATGGCAAAATGATGAGAGTTGCCGGATGCCAAGTGAGCAGGAGAACTTTAAGTCTCCTGCTCACTGGCATTGGCAAAGCTACCGCTTTTATCCAACAAAATACAGGACAGAATTCATGTCTTTTGCTCTCCTGTATTCTTCGCTTTTTGGAACAAAAAAAACGATAGAAATTTCATTATCAGTTGTTTGTGTCGGAAGCCATCAGCCCTCCAACACCTCGATCCATCCCTGCTCCGCCTGCCGTACCACCCCTTCCTTTTCCAGCTTTTTCATTAGCCGGCTGATGACCTCCCGGGCAGATCCCAGGTCTTCGGCGATCTCGCGGTGGTGGATGTTGAGGCGGCGGGTATTCATCAGGCGGGCCTTTTCCAGGAGGTAGGCTTTGAGGCGCTCGTCCAGCCGGGCGAACAGCAGGTTCTGAATGGTGCCCAGCAGGTCTTCGTAGCGCTGGCGGTACTGGTGAAAATAAAAGCGGTTGAAGGCGGGGTACTGCCCGATCCACTCTTCTACCAGGCTGTTTGGGATGAGGATGGCCTCGGTGGCCTTCTCCGCCACGGCAAATACCTGGCTGGGCATATTCTCCACGATTGCCGTGAAGGACATGATGCAGCTCTCCTCCGGCTGGATGTAATACAACAAGAGTTCGCGTTCTTCGAACCTGGCGGATACCTTGATCAGGCCGCTGAGCACAAAGGGCACTGCCTGGACGTACTGCCCCTCGCGCAGAATCTCCGTCTGTACGGGGAAAGCCCGGCGGATACCCTTTTCCAGTATCTCGCGGCGTAAGAAGGAAGGAACTTTGGAGGAGCCCGGGCCGTACGCTTGATCCATAGCAACAGGATTGTGGCCTCTAAATTAAGGCTTTTCGGGCGATGGGTGGGAAAAAAGATCCTTAGTATGGCTTCCGGCCATGCTTGGATCAGCGTACAGAAAGAAGTGTACAGGGTTATTTCTAGTGCGCCGGGAACGAAATAACGGGGCAGTTATCGGTTACTGGTTCCCCTCTCTTCGAGCCGGGAAAAATTGTTGTGGTTCGGAGCCGAAACCCCTGGTTCTCAGTAATAACCAATAACGGCAGGAGGCCCTGGACAGGAAAAATAACTGCCCCGGAACTTCGTTCCGAGGGCACTAGTGCGGCTAGGCCGAATTAACGGGAGATTTCGCAAGCTCTTAAAGTCTTGGTTCACAGCAGCTTAAATTCATCCGTTAATTCGTGCCGCTTTCACTAGGCCGTTTTGCCTTCCTGCTTCGCGCAGGTACTCAGGCCGAAGGGCAGATACAGCGGGCAGAAGCTCACCAGGCTGGTCAGGACGAATACGCCGGCCAGCACCAGCAATACGATGCCTACTGTTCCGCTGATGACGCCGGTGAAGAAAAGGGCGGCTATGATGACGGCAATGATCACCCGGACGGCCCGGTCGGCAGTTCCCATATTCTTTTTCATGACAGTTGTTTTTTCGGTTAACGAATCGGCTTTACGACATCAAAAATAGAGAAAAGCACAGGGGGAAGCGGTGACTGCAGTCACCAGTTCCGCCATTTTTTCAATCACCGCCTTTCTTCAGTTCGATCTCGATCACTCCGTTGGCGCCCCGTACGCCGTATATACCGGTCTCGGACGGGTTCTTCAACACCCGGATGGTTTTGATGTCATTGACCGGGACCATCTGCGAGGCCATGCGCAGGCCGCCGTTGACCACCTGGCCGTTGATGACGAATAATGGCTCCGAACTGGCATTAACGGAGTTGACGCCGCGGATGGTTACCATGGCGTTCGGGCCGCTCCCCGAAACGGAAACACCCGACAGCTTACGCAGGTGGTCGGCAAGAGAAACGGTTTGATCCGGGTTGTCTACGCTGGTGTGGCCGATGTTTTCGCCGGAACCCCGGGAGGCGCCGGCAGAGGCTCCGCAGGAGGAAAAACCGATTGCCAAAAGCGCCAGAAGGAATAAATGCATAAACTTCATGATCATAAAGTTTGAATGAATAAAAAACTGCGGTAGCTATTCCTTTTTTAAAGGGATAACCAAAACCTCTCCTTCCATGATCCGCAGGATGTTGTGTTGCCCGGGATGGCCCCTGAGCTCTTGCGCCAGGCTCTGCAGGTTATCTTCAACTTTTGCCTTTGCTGCGTCAATATCGTGCACGGAAACCAATACCGGGACAAAATGCCGGCATACTTCCCGTATATTCGGCCCGAATTGTTTGGAGACCAGCACTTCAACTCCCTCTTCCTGGAAAAACCTGGTAACGGCCACCGCTTTTCTGCCATGCCGATGTCCGTTGCCATGCCCGTGGTTGCCGTGCACATTCTTGAATGGATTGGCCTGTTCCCCGATCAGGCCAAGAATGCCCTCCCTGGCTTCGTAGAACAAAAACTTGTCCGCATCACCGAAATGCTGGTTCTCGATGGAATTCTGATGGCTTACTGCAATCGCTATTTTCATCTTTTGGCTTGTTTTGTTAACCACAAAGTATGTGTTTTGCCTGAGCACAAAACACATACACCACAAAACAAAGCCAATATGCCAAAATAGTCAATGACCTTTCTCACATAAAAGATAATCAGAACCGCAGCACGGCCCCTGCCGTATAACTCCGCCCGGGCATCCGGTAGCGCTCCAGTTCCTCGTATTGCTCATTGCCGATGTTGTCGACAGCAAAATAGCAGCTGTAATGATCGGCTATTTTGACATCGAACTTGGCATTGGTGATGAAGGCAGCATCTGGTTCATTACCGGGATAGATAAAGACCTCCTCGATGCGGCTGCGGTAACGGCAGTTCACATTGAACGTTACCGGGCCGCGGTAGGCCGTAGCCGAAGCGCTGAAGGTATGCCGCACCTTGTAGGCCAGCTCGTCGTTGAGGCGCCCTTCCGAGACGTCCCGCGCATCGAGGAAGGTATACCCCAGGTTGAGGATCAGAAAATCCTTCAGGCGGTGCTGGTAGGAGAGTTCCAGGCCCTGCATGACGGCGGCTTTCAGGTTGATGACCTCATAGAGGAGCGGCTCCAGCGGTTGGGAGAGCTGCTGGAAGGAGATCAGGTTGTTGTAGCGGTTGTAGAAAAGGGCTGCATCCAGAGAAGCGCCGGGGGCAACGTCTACCTTTGCTCCCACTTCTACCGACAGCGCCAGTTTTTCGGAACGCAGGTTGGGGTTGGGGCGAAACCGTAGCCCGCCGCCCTGTTCAAACTTGATGAAGCGCTCGGCTATGGCGGGGTTGCGGAAGGCCTGCGCCAGCAACATCCGGAAGGATAAGCCCTTCCGGGCGTTGAAGGCCATCGCCAGTTTGGGGCTGAAGTTGTTCTCCACCGATTCTCCCAGGATGTTGTAATGGTCGAAGCGGGCGCCCACGGTGGCGATCAGCTTTTCGCTGAAAGTGATCTCATCCTGTACGTAAACGCCCAGGCTGAGGGCCTGATGGCGGCCGTACAGGACGGTGTCCGGCAGCCCTACCACGTGATCCCACTTGGCGTCTGTACCGGCAATGAGGTAGTGGCCGGAGCGGGTGTAGAGGTCCAGTTGGCTCACATTGCCCAGGCGCTGGGTGCGGACGCTCGACTCGGCCACCAGCTGCTTGCCGAAGTTGACGTTGGTGCTGTCGTTGCCGGGGTCGTCGTCGAAGGTGAAGCGGGAGTAATTGTGGTAGTAATAGAAACGGGAGGAGTATTTCACCCGGCTGTTCGGCAAGGCATAATAATAAAGGTCTGTATTCAGCTCCCGGCGGTCCTGGTAGTCGTCCCGGCGGAAGGGGGCGACGCTGTAGGCCTGCCGGGTGCTGAACCAGGTGGCCGGCGTGTCGTTCTTGATCCGGTTGACGTTGCCCGACACCTGCAGAAAGCGGTTGTTGGAGAACTGCCAGGAGGCCTTGCCATAGAAGTTGTAGAGGTCGAATCCCGACTTTTCCCGGTGGCCGTCGTTGGCCTTCCAGCCGCCGTCGAGCAGGTAGGCGAATTTGCCCGTCCGGCGGCTGTAGCTGCCCTCGATGGTATGGAAGTCGTTGAAAGCGGTATAGCCGGTGCTGGCCGGTGCGCGGTTGAAGAAGCCGTAATTGACATGGAGGCGCATCTCCGGCTCCGGGTGGGGTTTTCGGGTGATCACGTTGATCACCCCGCCCATGGCGCTGGACCCGTAAAGGGAGGAGTAGGCCCCTTTCACCACCTCGATGCGCTCGATGGAGTTGATGGGGACGAGGTTCCACAACGCCCCGCCCGATTCCGGGCTGATGGCCGGGCGCCCGTCGATGAGCAGCAGCACCCGGTTGCCGATGCCTCCACCCGCCACTTCCGAAGCGCCGCGGATGGAAAAGGCCTGCACATTGGCGCCGCTCGACCGGGTCACCACTACCCCGGGCACTTCGTCGAAGGCCTGGTCGAAAGTTATGATGTTGCGTTCGCGAATCTGCTTGCTCGTCACCACCCCGATGCTGGCGGGCGTCAGCTTGACCGCCTGGGGCCGGAGGGTGGCGGTCACCACCACCTCGTCGGCAATAACCGCGGCGGGCTCCAGGGCGATGTCCACCACTGTACTTTTTCCGTCCTGTACCTCCACATTCTCCAGCCGCTGTTCCTTATACCCGACGTAGGAGGCCAGCAGGGTGTGTTTTCCCGGCTTCAGGCCAGCCAGTTCAAAAGTGCCGTCAAACTCGGTGGAAGTGCCGATCAGCGTGTCTGCCAGGTGGATGTTGACCAGGGGCAGCAAATCGCCGCTCTCTGCATCCCGGACGACGCCTTCGATGCTGCCGGGAGCCGCCGATTGGGACGGGCCGGCCAGGGCAGTTAAAGCAATATCGGGCTGGGCCAGGGCGAGGACCGCCTGGAGGCAGAGGAAGGTAGCCGTTGACAGCTTGTTCCTTAGGGTGGGCATAGGGGCGGTTTATTGGTTGGTTGGTTGATTGGGTTGGTTTGGTTGATGGGTTGATTGGGAGCCCTCCGTGGAGTTCATCGCCCTGCCAACCTAATCAACTACCGAGTGGCCAGCCAGAGCCAATCAACCCATCAACCCAATCAACTACACTACTGATACCAAACATTGACAAAATCAAAATCAGCCTTGAAGTTGAGCTCTTTCTGCTCGCCGGCCTTGATCTCGAAGGTGGCGGGCGGCGGGTAGTTGAAGATGGGGATCAGCGCTCCTCCCGGCCCGGGAACCTTGATGACGATGCCGTGGCTCACTTCGTTGGCATTGCCCCAGTAGACCCCGAGGGTGGCGCTCTTCAGGGTTGGGTCGTTGACGAAGTCATGGCGGAAGCCGAGCGCCAGGGCCGAGTAAGTGCCCGGGTCGACTTCGATCTCAAAATCGTACCGGGTTTTTCCCGGCTCGTATTCCAGGATAAGGGGGTTCTGCGAATTGTAGGGGGCGCCCACGGCAAAAGTCCCTCCGGGAACGTTGGGCCCGAAGAAATTGTCCGGCACGGCGCCCCAGCCGGCCAGAGGGTCGAGGCTGAATTCGGGGAAGAGCGTCAGTTGCACCTCTCCGCTGTCCACCCAGGTAGCCCAGGTATCAGTGCCTTCAATGGTGATGGCGCCGTAAACCGTTGTCTTTGTCGGTTCGTCGTCTTCGTTGCAACTGGAGACAAATACTGCCACGGCCAGAGCGGCGGCGGCCATAGTGAGGAAAAACTTGTTTGATGTCATTGAAATGCTTTTTGTTGTTAGTGATGGAAAGCCAGCCTCCGGAGAGGCCACTCGCGGCTTTCCTTTTCCGATAGAATTAAGAACTTGCCCATTCATTCTGCCCGCAGCAAAATTTCACCGAAAGTAGCACAGAGGAAATTCCCGAGTTTCACAAAATTGTCAAAAATGAAGTGGGCCGGCCGGGAAAGCAGATTTTTTTTTCAAACTCGTGAATCTCAGCGCTGGCCAGTTTTCTAAAGTGATTATTGTCACAATGCCTAATGATTTTCATCATATAAACCGGCCTGTAATATTCCCTTATTTTGTGTGAGTATCGAAGATCTGGCCGGATTGAATAAGCCGGTGAGATGAAAAGACTAACCAATTCCTGGTCCAATGGCTGATGTACAAAACACCAACTCGAGTCCTAAAAATAACGATTATCAAACCCGGGGTTTTCGCAGAGCCACCGGCCTGCTGGCCGCCATGGTTGCCTTCGCCCTGCTGGCCCAGAACCTTCACGAGGGGTTCGGCAATGTCTGGCTGAATACCATCGCCCCGCTGGCCATAATATTGGCCTACCCCCTCTTGTTCTTCAAACCGCTGAAGAGGAGCGTCGACACCCCTTACTTCGCTACCCTGAGCCTGCTGGCTATAGCAGTGGGTACGGCGCTGGGCACTTTTGTGTCCCAGAATGCACCGTTTGAGGTTTTCAACCAGCGGTACGGAAGCGCGAGCGGCGCACTGCGGTTCCTGCAACTGGACGATGTGTTCCACAGCTGGTGGTATATCGGCTTCTTTGCCTTGCTGGCCGGCAGCCTGCTGAAAACCAGCTGGAAGAAGAAATTCAACCGGGAGAACCTGGGCTTTCACCTCGCCCACCTCAGCCCCATCATCATCTTGCTGGGGTTCTGGGTAGACTACTTCTATGGCTTTCGGGGCATTATTCAGCTCGAAACCGGGCAGAGCAGCAATGTTGTCAGAGTATATAATGGCAATACCAGTTATATAGGAGACAGCGCGGAGATACCCTTCCGGATCCGGCTCGACCATTTCGAATTCGAAAAGCACGACCCGGACTACCGCATTCAGGTCTGGAGGAACACCGAAGAAACCGGGCCTCACGCCCAGCCGGCGGCCGACGGGCACGGGTTAATGCCCACCGGCAAGCCGGAGATCGTCGCTTCCATGCCCCTGAAGGAAGCCAAGATCCGCCGCATTTACGGCACCGATATTTACTTCCGGCTCAACGAATTCTATCCCAACTTCACTTTTGAATATAACTACCCGGAGGTCAATGATACGGTCGAGGCCAAAGACCCGGGAGTTTTGCTCAACGTCAAAACTCCCTTCGGCCAGGCGGATGTCAACCTCTTCTCCAACCGGCCCGGCCGCAATACCATAGCCGACGAGAACCACCTCGGCGGCTGGCTGGAATTCTACTGGGAAGCACCCGAAAACCTCACTCAGGCGATCAATGGCCGGCCAGACGCTAAATGGGCGGAAGTCAACCGCACCATCCTGGTCGGAACGGAAGAAAAGATCTATTACTGGGTGGAGGGGGAACTGTCCAGCGAACCCCTCCAGGCAGGCCGTTTTTACAACTTCCCGAACCGGGAGGGAATCGGTTTCACCATGAAGTACCTTTACCCCGATGCGGCCTACCTGCTGTCCACTCCGGTTTCCGACGGGGAGGAGTTGCTCAACCCGGTCGCCAAGGTAGAAGTATGGCGTAAAGGAGGCCCCGGAGAAGAAGCCTACCTCTATCCGGGGGGCAGAAGAGGGGGCACCTTCCATATAGAAGGCGCCGACTACTTCCTGGCCCTGGAATCCTTCAAGGATATGGAAACCAAATATTACCGGAGCGAGCTCTCTGTGCTGGATGAAAAGGATGAGGTGGTGAAGAGCCAGTCTATTGTGGTCAATGAACCCATGCTGCACCGCGGTTACCGCTTCTACCAGTCAGATTACGACCCGAATAACCCCAACTATTCCGGCATCGGCGTCAGCCACGAGCCGGGCCTCTATGTCGTATACTTTGGGTTCACCGTTCTTGTCCTTGGCTGCCTGATGATGTTCTACGGGCGGTACCGGAAGCAGGGGGGGCTTGTATGATTTTTGATTTATGATTTATGAACCGCGCCCGTCCATTCGGCCGGGTAGAATACCGAATAAATAGCCAAACCCTTTCAAAAGAAAATAGCCATGCTTGAGAGCTTATATTATACTTCCACATTATTTAAGGTGACGTTCTTTCTGTACGCCCTGGCCCTGGTGGGTTATATAATAGGTGTGTTGAGGAAGGAAAAGTTTTGGGGCAGTATACCTTACGCCCTGTTCACCATCGCTTTTCTGGCCTGTACCGTACTGATCGTAGACCGCTGGATAGAGGCGGGCCGGCCGCCGTTCAAGAGCTTTTACGAGTCGCTGGTCTTTGCCGCGTGGACGACCTCGCTGATCAGCCTGGCGGTGGAGTATCGGTTCAAGGTGCGCCTGATCGGGTTTATGTCAGCCATCGGAGTAGTAATGATCTTCCTCTTTGCCCTTACCAAGCGGGACGTGGAGATCATCGCCCTGCCGCCGGCCCTGCAGACCTGGATGTTCATTCCGCATGTGATCTCGTACTTCCTGGCCTACGGCGCCCTCTTTGTAGCGGGCTTTACCGCCATTTTATACCTCGCCCTGCCGGGGGGCATCACCTCGCACCATACGCTGGGGCAGCAGTCGCGTATTGACTTCAGCGCGGCCACCTATCAGATCACCAAATTCGGTTTTCTGTTCCTCACCGCCGGGCTGTTGCTGGGCGCCTGGTGGGGCCAGAACGCCTGGTCGAACTACTGGGGATGGGACCCCAAGGAGAACTGGGCGCTGATCACCTGGCTCATTTTCGCCGCCTACCTGCACTTCCGGAATATTCCTTCCTGGAGTGAAAAGCGGCTGGCCTGGGTGGTCATTATCGGCGTGGCGGCCATTGTCTTCACCTATCTGGGAATGGATTACCTGCCGACGGCAGGGGATAGCCTACACGTGTATTCGGGAGATTGACACCTGAAAAGCCGGAAACGCTTGAAATGGGCTACGGATGATGCAGGCCTGCGTCATCCGTGGCCCATTCAAATATGTCCGTTTCTGGTAGCAATTATCACGTTGCTTTCCAAAAAATCAAAGAAACTAAGGATTTTTCCACTTTGGGGACTCAAAATTTTTTCCCGCCCTCCCTATTCCCGCCAAATTTTTCAGTTAACCAGACAGTAAAAAAAGCATTTCATTTTGCCATATCTATTTGTGAGCTGCGCCTCATCCATTTGTGATATAAATCACTTTAGAGGGATGATATTAGTCATCAAAAAGGCGGTGGAAATCCAGGACTTTCGAAACATAATTGGTGGATGACAGAAAAATGACAATAGCGACCAAAGAAAATAAGATTCTCATCATACCTAAATATTTTGCCATGAGATTGAAAATATTTTTCGCCACCCTATTAAGCTTTGCACTAGCGCTCAGCTTTACTGCCTGCGAAGGCGACCAGGGGCCTGCCGGCCCCACTGGACCGCAAGGCCCGCAAGGCCCCATCGGTGAAACCGGCCCGGCCGGAGAAGGCGTTCAAAACTGTAAGGACTGCCACGGCAGCAACCAGTTGATCACTGCCAAGCTGTTCCAGTGGGAGAACTCCGTCCACGCCACCGGCGGCAACTATAACAGGAATGGCGCCAGCTGTGCCGTTTGCCACACCAGCCAGGGCTTCCTGGAAGTGGCCGGAACCGGCGCTACTTCCACCGGAAGTGACATTCAGGACCCGCTGCCGCAGAACTGCTATACCTGCCACCAGATCCACCAGACATACACTGACGCCGACTGGGCGCTGACTATCAACGATCCGGTCACCTTCTGGGTGAAAGGCGAAACAGCAGACATCGGTACGGGCAACCTCTGCCTCAACTGCCACCAGGCCCGGATACCCAGCCCGGAAGTGCCGGAGCCGGGGGTTGCCGGCATGGCCACCGTCACCAGCAGCCGTTATGGGCCTCACCATGGATCTCAGGGGGTAATGTTCACCGGAAATTCTGCGTATGAAGTTCCGGGTGACGAACCTTATGTCAACAGTGTACATACTACCCTTCTCGCCGAGAAGAGCTGTGTTGCCTGCCACATGGCCGAAGTTGTCGACGGCAGAGCCGCCGGCGGCCACACCTTCCGGGTAGAATCTGCTGATGGCGAGCTGAATACCAGTGGATGTACTCAATGCCATCCTGATGCCGGCGAACTCGAAACGCTGGTTGAAGAAACACAGGCGGAGGTATCCGACCTGCTGACCCAACTTGGCGTCCGGTTAAATGACCTGGGCATCCTTCAGGATAACCTTGAGAGTGTTAACGCTTCCAGCAGTTCGCCTCTGGAACTGACAAATGTGCAACTCGGGGCCCTCTGGAACTACCAGTACGTGCGGGAAGACCAGAGCTTCGGCGTGCATAACTACAAATATACCGTGGCATTATTAAAGAACTCGCTTGCCGCATTAAACTGATAAGTGGACAGACATTGAATGGTCGTCCAGTTGCTGCCTCCCTCGAAAAACAGACGACAGGGATTCTCCTGAAAGCTGTTTTTTGAGGGAGCAGTATCGGCCTTGTCTTTCTCAACATTGAAACCACTCCCCGAATATTGTCTTAGGAGTGAAAACCAATTCTCGAATCATGAAGCAACAACGAGTCCTATCCATTCTGGCCCTTGCTATGCTCATCGTGAGCATGATCGCGCCGTCAGGATGCACCTCCGAATCGGGTATCCTCGTTATCGAGCCTCCGGATGTAGACACCACCGTTCAGGTCAGTTTTTCCGGAGACGTTATCCCTATTTTTGACGCAGACTGCAACTCCAGCGGCTGCCACAATACCGGCGGCACCCCTCCCGACCTGACGCCCGAAAATGCTTATGAAGCCCTCTTCGCCGGAAACTACATCGATACCCTGATGCCGAACGACAGCGAACTGATACAGTGGATGCTCGGCAACCGGGGGCTGCCCATGCCGCTTGAGGGCCCTGACCCTGATTATAATAAAACTGTGCTCACCTGGATCACCCAGGGCGCAAAAGACAATTAAATAATATGCTCCGGGAATCCTTATGTTTTCGGAGAAGGTAAAAACTCACTGCCATGAAAATATTTCCGTTGCTTTCCAATAGACTCTTTTCCTCTTCCAGGTTGATCTGGATGTGGACTGTTGCTTTCCTGATGGTGGCTGCCGCTGCCCAGGCACAGGACGAAGGCGAGGCTGCTGAAAAAGATACCCGCCCGGTGCGCAACACCTTTGAAAGTATCTGGCTGATCGACAACCAGACGGTTATGGTGCCAATCAAGGGGACGTTTGAGATGGACATTCAGCACCGCTTCGGCACCATCGACAAGGGCTATGACGATTTCTGGGGCATCTACGCGCCTTCCAATATACGTATCGGCTTTGATTACGTGCCGATTGAAAACCTGATGATCGGTTTCGGGTTTACCAAAGAACGCAAATTCTGGGACTTCAACGCCAAGTACGCCCTCTTCCAGCAGGGCCGCGAAGGCGGGTGGCCGGTGAGCGTGACCTATTACCTCAACGCCGCCATCGATACCCGCAGTAAGGATAACTTCCCGAAAGACACCTATGAAGGCGTAGACCGGTTTTCCTACTTCCATCAGCTGATGTTCGCCCGCAAGTTCAGCCGGGCCTTCTCCCTGCAGGCCAGCGCGAACATCTCCCACTTCAACTTCCAGGAACTGGTGCCGGGAGAAGAAAACCCGAACGACCTGCTGCAGATGAGCAACGACCACCTCTCCCTGTCTTTCCTCGGCCGGTACAAGGTAAGCACGACGATGAGCATCATCGCCGGCTACGACCTGCCGCTGACCGACCATGAGGTCAACAACCCGGAACCCAACCTGAGCTTCGGGATCGAGGTCGTTTCCAGTTCGCACGCCTTCCAGATCTTCCTGGGCAATTACAAGGGCATCGTGCCGCAATTTAACAATGTTTTCAACCAGAATACAGACTTTCTCATCGGCTTCAACATGACCCGTTTGTGGAACTTCTGAGAACATCCCGATCCATTCATTGAAAAAACAACCGTCATGTCAGAATCATCAAAAAACGCCCGCAGAGATTTCCTGAAGAAAGGCGCCCTGGGAGTTACCCTGGCCGCCTGGGGGCAGTTGGTGTTTTCCTGCGCTCCGGAAGGAGGCCATGATCACGCTGCTGCTGAGGGTGCGGACACCGTTAAAGTGCTTACTCCGGATGGCCAACTGGTTGAAGTAGACCAGTCTCACCTCAGGCACGTTCACCATACACAGGACATCAGCTACGAAGAGTCCCGCACCGGCCTGCCGGGCAGGAAGTTCGTCATGGTCATCGACCTGGCGCGCTGCACCAACGCCCGCAAGTGCGTCACGGCCTGCCAGAAAATGCACCACCTTCCTCCGGACAAGGAATGGCTGACCGTCAAGCTGATGAAAGACAGCGAAGACAGTGAGCCGTACTGGTTCCCCAAAACGTGCTACCACTGCGACAACCCGCCCTGCGTAAAGGTATGCCCGGTAGACGCCACCTTCAAGCGGCAGGACGGGCTGGTGCTCGTCGACAATACCCGCTGCATTGGTTGCAAGTTCTGTATGACCGCCTGCCCTTACTCGACCCGGGTTTTCAACTGGGGCGAACGAGGCGAACCGGCGGATATGAAAACGCACCGTGCCAACGCGGAAACCAGCATTCCCGGACAGGTCGGCACGGTGGAAAAGTGCGACTTCTGCCCGGATATGGCGCGCATGGGGCAGTTGCCGGATTGTGTAGTAGCCTGCCCGAACGGGGCTTTCTACTTCGGCGACCAGAATGAGGACATCGTCACCAACGGTTCCGAGACCGTCCGCTTCACCGAACTCATCGCCGAACGCGCCGCCTACCGTTACGGCGAAGAACTGGGCACGGAGCCCAGGGTGTACTACCTGCCGCCCACCGACCGCATCTTCCCCGCCGAAAAGGGCCTGGAAGAACTGCCGGAAGAAAGCAGAAAGCTGTATGAAGGCCTATTTTGATTTCAGAACTCGATAATCATCAAGGATGAAAACCGTTGATCTCAATAAAAAACAAACCGCTATTCTGCAGACGTTCGGGCCTCAACTCGAAAAGTCGGGCACGATGTATCGCTTATGGGTAGGCTTCCTGTTGCTGATGATCCTGTTCGGCGGCTACGGCCTGTTCCGGCAGATCTACATCGGGCACGTCGTCACCGGTATGC
>CAYQKY010000043.1:24035-48176 GCA_964418125.1 uncultured Phaeodactylibacter sp. | reverse complement strand
CCGCCGCCGTGCGGGATGGCGAAGGTCTTGTGCAGGTTGAGGTGGCAGACGTCGGAATCGATGATACCCGGGCTGGTCAGGCCGACCTGGGCGTTCATATTGGCGCCGTCCATATACACCTTGCCGCCGTTCTGGTGGATGATGTCGCAGACCTCCTTGATCCGGGTTTCGAAAACGCCGTGTGTGGAGGGGTAGGTGACCATCAGGGCCGACAACCTGTCCTTGTATTTTTCGGCTTTCTCGCGCAGGTCGTCTACGTCGATGTCGCCCTGTTCGTCGCATTTGACCACCACCACCTGCATGCCCGCCATGACGGCGCTGGCCGGGTTGGTGCCGTGGGCGGATTCGGGAATGAGGGCCACATCGCGGTGGGTTTCACCCCGGGCTTCATGATAGGCGCGGATCACCATCAGGCCGGTGTATTCACCCTGGGCGCCCGAGTTGGGCTGCAGGGAGCAGGCGGCAAAGCCGGTGATCTCGGATAGCCATTTTTCCAGGCTTTCGAATATCTGGTAGTAGCCTTTTGCCTGGTCGGCCGGCGCGAAGGGGTGCAGGTTGGCGAAGGCTGCCCAACTGACCGGGATCAGCTGGGTGGCGGCGTTGAGCTTCATGGTGCAGCTGCCCAGCGGGATCATGGAGTGGACCAGGGAGAGGTCCCTGTTCTCCAGTTCCTTGAGGTAGCGCATCATCTTGGTCTCGGTATGGAAGCTGTTGAAGATAGCGTGTTCCATGAAGGGGGTTTGCCGCTGCAGGGCTTCCGGGATCTGATGGCTGGCGGGTTCGGCCCCGTTCAGCGAGAAGCTGGCGCCTTTGGCCTCGGCAAAGATGGCCAGGATGGCCTTCAGTTCCTTCATCCCCACGGTTTCATCGAGGCTTACCTGCACCGCGTTGTCTTCATAGAAGAAGTTCGTCTCGTGAGCCAGGGCGGTGCGGCGCACCTCTTCCACCATCTTGCCGTCCATTTCCAGGCGCAGGGTGTCGAAGTAGTGTTCGTTCACCTGGTTATAGCCCATGGCCTTGAGTTCCCGGGCCAGGATCTGGGTTAAGGTATGGGTGCGTTCGGCGATCGCACGGATGCCTTTGGGGCCGTGATAGGTGGCGTACATGCCCGCCATGACGGCCAGCAGGGCCTGGGCGGTGCAGATGTTGGAAGTGGCCTTCTCGCGGCGGATGTGCTGCTCGCGGGTCTGCAGTGCCATGCGGTAGGCCTTCTTGCCGTGCGCATCGACGGAAACGCCGATGATGCGGCCCGGGATCTGCCGCTTGTGCTCCTCGCGGGTGGCGAAGTAGGCGGCGTGCGGCCCCCCATAGCCCATGGGGATGCCAAAGCGCTGGCTGTTGCCCACGGCGGCGTCGGCGCCCCATTCGCCCGGAGGCGTCAGCAGGGCCAGGCCGAGCAGGTCGGCGGCTACGGTGACGTACACTTCCTGGGCGCGCGCCTTTTCCACCAGGGCGCGGTAGTCTTCGACAGCCCCTTCCCGATCCGGGTACTGCAGCAGCAGGCCGAAGGTTTTATCGGTAAATTCAAAACTGCGCCAGTCCGTGACGATGACCTCGATGTCCAGTGGCCTGGCGCGGGTCTTCAGTACGTCGATCGTCTGGGGGAGCACCTTGTCGGAGACGAGAAACTGGTTCATTGCCTCTCCCTTGTTCCGCTTGTTCCTGATGCCGTAGAACATGTGCATGGCCTCGGCCGCTGCGGTGCCTTCATCCAGGAGGGAAGCGTTGGCGATGGGCAGGCCGGTGAGGCCGCTCACCATGGTCTGGAAATTGAGCAGAGCCTCCAGGCGCCCCTGGGAGATCTCGGCCTGGTAGGGCGTGTACTGGGTATACCAGCCCGGGTTCTGGAACACGTTGCGCAGGATGACGGAAGGCGTAATGGTATTGTGGTAACCCATGCCGATGTACGACTTGTACACCTTGTTCATGGCGCCGATCCGGCGGAGTTCCTCCAGGAGTTCGTATTCGGTAATGGCTTCCGGGAGATCCAGCTCACCCTCCATGCGGATGGCGGGCGGGACGGTCTCGTCGATGAGCTGATCGAGGGAAGCTACGCCGATGGCCTGCAGCATTTCCGGCAGGTCTTCTTCAGCGATCCCGATATGGCGATTGACAAAACGGTCGAACGGTGCAGTCTTATTCATTGTTGAATTCGTTATTATTTGGTTAGGCAATGTACTATGGTACATCAGTCAGCATTTTGCCCCAAATTTACGATAATTTATCGGGTGTTAAACAATGATAATGGTCAGGTGGTTGGAAGGATTTTTATCAAAAATGGGAGGAGGGTGTAATAGGGGTGTAAAATTTTGGGGATGGGAGGTTTGGGGAGGGAGAGTGGGAGGTAGAAGTATTCTTTCTGATGAAAATGTTTAGTAATTTTAGCAGTGGCCGGTAGCCGGTTTGCCGTCAATGTTTAATAGGTAAAACTGCGTTATCAACACTCTAAAACAAGGGTTATGTCCTCCGAAAAAGAGCTTTACTCAATTTGGAGCCAAAACACGAACCAGCTCTTCTCGTCGCGGCCCGGGAGCCTGCCGGCTGACATTGCCAGCCAGGTCGCGGCCAATTTTCTGTGTGCCGGCCCGTCATACTACTACGTAGTAGAATTAGGCCTTCACCGCTTTGTATACGTCAGCCCGGGCATAACCAGGGTGCTGGGCGCCGACCCCGAGACCCTCGAGATACGGGACATTGTGGAACGAGTACACCCGGACGACCTGCCTTTTTTTGCCCGGTGTGAAGAGATAGCAGCCCGGTTTTTCCTGGAAAAGATCCCGGTGGAGAAATGGATGCAGTACAAAACGTCTTATGTGATGCGCCTGCGGCACAACGACGGCGCCTACCGCTACATCCTGCACCAGGCCGCCGCGATAGAGCTGGACAGCTTTGGGCACATGAGCCGTATACTGGGCGTGCATACCGACATTGGGCACCTCGTCTCCGGCGTCAAACGCTGTATGTCATTGATCCACCTGGGAGGCGGGCATTCCTTTCTTAACATCGACGTCGACAGGGCGGAGGATCCGTTCCGCCCTCAGCCTTCCAGGCCTTCCTTTTCCATGCGCGAGCTGCAGGTTATCCGCCTGTTTGCCGAGGGGCATACTGCCGAGGAGGTGGCGTCATTGCTGCACCTGTCTGTGGGCACGGTGCGCACCCACCGCCGGAATGTGCTGCAGAAGTCGGGCTGCGCCAATATGACGGCGCTGGTGGCGCTGTGCGTGCGGGAGGGGTTGGTGTAAAATACGCCAAAAAGCGTATTGCCGCCTGTGCCGATAATTTATAATTTAGCGGATATATTATTTCCCCCGATTTGAGAAGCTGTTTAAACTTAACACTTCGGTTTTGTTATGGCTCTTTTTGTGCTGCTTTTCGTTACCGAGATCCTCATTTAGCGCTGCTTAAACTCCGGTTTCGGCGCCTCAATAAGCACAAACCTGCCTGCTCGCCAGCTCGCTGGCAGGCAGGAATACCTCATAACAAATTCCAAAAGCCAGATTTAAACAGCTTCTAAGTTTCCCGAAAACTTTTTTAGCGGGCAGGTTTTTTCCGTTCAGCACTGCCCGGTTCCTTAAGGTTAATTCAATTTTTACTCGACAGCAATGGGTTTCCCTGCCTTTCAGGTTGGGGATAGGTATTGCCCTGCGGCGGCTTGCCGAAACGCTATGGAATGCTTTGCATTTGCGGCTTTGGCGTGGCAACGGCAGCGCCTGTAATGCTTCTATTATGATATTTTGAACAAACTCTTATTTACTAACCCGGCAGTTTAATGCTGCATAAAATTTGAGGATATGCCTAATAATGCTTCCGACTTTAACCGATGCATCAAGAGTGACTTCGTGAAAATCCGTAGTGAAATCAATATTAAGTCGCGGCACTTCAACATTCGGCTAGACAATGAATCGCAAGATTTGTTGGACGATTACTTCAAACAAGTGAATTCTGATGACTTCCCGAGTAATGAAAGTGATGTAATCAAGATTCGCGGCCTGAAGCAATCGATCAGTGATTCCGAGGATGGCGATAGTTTTGACGAAAATATCAGATCATTGCTGGAATTCATAATGACTAAATTGCCTAACTCATAAGCATTTTAACGCTTATAACCCCTGTCACCTCACATTAAACAAACTCCCTTCCTTATGCAGATAATCAGATCATCCATTTTGCTTTTCCTGTTGATCTCGGCCGAAATTGCTTCGGGCCAGAACCTGCTTGAAGACGGCCGCCGCCTGCTCAATATGGTAGATACTCTGAGAAATACAACTCATTCAATGCAGGGCCACGACACCGCTGTTTGGGAAAAGCTGCTGGTTCTATTATCTGAATACGGTGGCCCAATGCAAGGTTCTTCCCCGGATGCAAGGCAGGATGCGGAGCTTTTGCTCCAAGATGTGCATGCTAATCCTTTGCTGCGGGGCCTGTTGCCGACAGGTTCCTTGCGTTTAGCCCGGCCCCTTAACTTAGAGGGCAGCTCGCGCAATACCGGGCGGAAGCGGATAGCAGGGCTTCTGTACGGAGGGGCGCCCGTTTCGCCGACGGAGTACCTGTCGGTGGAGCGGTCGCTGAAGGACAGCCGCCTGCCCCCGATCCAGAACCAGGAAGCCCTGCAGGCGGCGGCCGGGAATGCCCGGGCGGCGCAACCGGTGAACGCCCTGCGGGCCGAAGCGCTGGCGGAAGGCCTGTTCCGGTTTGTTCTGGAGCGAGCCCAGCAGGAGGTGGCGGTTAGTTTTATCGAAAACCTGCTGAAAAAGAACAAGAAGGCCCCTCAGATCGATTCTTTGTTCCCGAACGTTTTTGATCGGTATTCCAGTCCTAAGGCCAGCTACTCCCAGTCCTTTCTGGAGGGCCTGCGGGAAGCCTTTTTCCTCGACCTGCAAAACCTCAGCCGTACCTTGCCGGAATTGCTCTTAAAAGACGGGTACTTCAGCGGCCTCCGGGACCATCCGGTTTTTTACAGCGTGTTGGCCACCTATGGCCTGTTCGGGCAATCCAACCAGGGGAAGCCGCTCTGGGAATCGGCGCCGCAGGTTCACCGCGAACTGTTCGACAGGCGGCAGGCGGCTGACAAGAATATGAATATCAAATTGGCCGGATTGAATCCCGATACAAGCGAATACCGGCAGGTGCAGGCCGCCGCCCGAGCCTATATGGAACAGTTGGGACTGGTGGTTGATACCATACTTAATATGAGATATGCTTTTGAAAGCCGTATTTCTCGATTACAGTGGGACAGAGCGGATCTCCCCCCAACCTTTCCCAACAGTGCCTTATATGATTACCGGTTGCTGACCAGCCGCAGGGATACCCCTTCGTTGCACCTTGGCTTGCTACCCGAACTCCTCCAAGGCGAGCTGGAAATTAACACCTTAAAAAGCTACAATACCCTGGAATGGCATGACCTTTTCTCCAATACTTCCAGTCAGGAGATGCGCATTGCCGGCCTGGAACTCGCCCGCCGAACGGTAGATGGCAGCT
This sequence comes from uncultured Phaeodactylibacter sp., assembly GCA_964418125.1. Classification (GTDB taxonomy): domain Bacteria; phylum Bacteroidota; class Bacteroidia; order Chitinophagales; family Saprospiraceae; genus JACJXW01. The sequence goes on along the minus strand of CAYQKY010000043.1, from coordinate 42,698 downwards.
GGTATAATGGCCTGTCTCATGTCGAGATCCTCCGGCGCTGGCAGGCCGATCTCGCCGCTTACAAACTGAAATTTGACATTTGGGAAAGTTCGGGCAATAGGCTTGAGCTGGGGCAAAGGTTTACCGACACTAAGAAAAGGGGGAATAATCTGGCTGATATCATTGGTAAAACACACGAGCATTGGGCGAACGTGTGTGATCCGGCAGTCCTGCGGCCGCTGATCCAGCTAAGGGCGGTCGCTGAAAACCACCTTAGTGATATACCTTCCCGTGATTCCTTGTTTAGGCTCCAAAAACGAGAAGAAGAACTTCTTAACCTGGAAAAACGTATAGCAGATTTTGAACGGTACCTGGCAGAAAAAAAACCGGACGCTTTTTCCACCAGCCCATTCCAAAAGTACCTCCTGCGGGAGAAGGCCAATGATCCAATCGAAGAGCTAACCGCAGAGATCGACTCCCTGGAAGCCCGGTCCAACACCCTCCGGTTGGCGCTGCACCGGCTCGACAGCCTCCACGCTTTCCAGGAACAACAGGCACTGAAAAGCACCGAGCCCATGCTGCAGGCCACCGAGTTGCTGTCCAACCTGTTTTACGTGCTTCAGGACTCCGACGGCCGGGGGCTCATTCACCCGGACACCTTTGAGGCCATGCTGTACGACCCCCGTCTGCGGGCCGCCTGCCTGGGGCTGATGCAGCAGCGGCTCGGGCGGGTCAACGGCATAGGGCAGCTCTCGCCGGACGCCCTCACCGGGCTGGCCCAGCTCATGCTGAACGACTTTGCCGCCCTCCCCCGGCCCGCCGGCAGTACCCTTGCGGGCGATGAACCGGATGCAGTGCAGCAACCGGACTCGGCCCTGTTTCAGTCCGTTTCCACCGGCCTGCGGGCGCTCAACAGCGTGCTGAAATTCCCGCTCTTCATCGATCCGGAAAACCCGCAGAGGCTCATATCCCTGAAAGATAAACACCCGGGCCTGAAGTACGTGCCGGAAATTTCGGGGCACTGCATGGACCTGCTGTACTACCTGGATGCGGGCCAGCACCGCCCGGCAGTCAGCGCCATGGTCCGCCTGCTTACTTCGATAAACAAGCAACTGAGTTCCCGGGAAGACATCCCTCTTCTTCGCTTCCTCACCACCTACGGCGATTTCATTGCCGGGCTGGTAGACGCCAGGAACAAGGAAGAGGTGCAATACCTGATGCGTAGCCTGGCGGAAGACCCCGGCAGTTCGCGCACCAAGCGCACGCACGCCCTGTCGGCGAGCTTTAACACCTACTTAGGGGTATCTGCAGGGCAGGAAAAGTGGGCCCGCGGCCAGGCCGATACCAGCCTGTTTGCCGTAGCGCCTTATATTCCCGTCGGCTTTACCTTCAGCTGGCTGGTTTTAAAAAATACACAGCGCCCTCAGTCGTTCAGCCTCCACCTGATCGGGGTCGATCTGGGCGCAATGCTCACCTACCGCCAGGCGGAGGAAAAAGAATTCGGCGACTATAAGTTGTCGGTTAAAAATATGGTCAAGCCCGGTTTCCAACTACAATGGAACATCCAGAAAACGCCCTGTTTTGTAGGCCTGGGCTGGCAAACCGGCGCCCTGTTCCGGGAAGAAAACGGACAGGAGGCCGCCCTGCGGTCGTCCCGCCTCTTCTTCTCCGTGGGGCTGGACGCGCCGGTCCGGACCTTGTTTGCGAAATGAGTGGGGAGAAGTACAGTGAGCCGATGTGGCCCGCGCCCTACACTAATTTTGCACGCTCATTTTGCCCGCCACAAACCCTTCATCGCCGACCAGTTTGTACCAGTATATGCCTTCGGGCAGGCCTGCCGCGTCGATGGATACCTCAGTACCCCGGATATTCTCATAGGTGCGCACCCGTTGGCCGTTCACCGTGGCGACTTCCAGGCGGAACACTTTCCCTTCAGGGTTGTCGAACTGCAGGCGCGCCTGCTGCCCGAACGGGTTGGGGAAGAGCTTTACCTGCAGTTTGCGCGCCAGGCCGTCGCTGGTGGAGCTCACCGGGCTGTATTCCACGCAACCGCCTACGATGCGGGTGACGGTGCGCTCCTGGTTCTGGTTGACGATGTCGACGATCTCTTCGATGCAGATGAGGGCGTCGGGCTCGCCGGAGTAGTAGATGCGGCAGAGGGGCAGGAATTCGCTGTTCTTCTGGATGAGAGAATCTTCATAGGACAGGCCGATGACCTGCCGGCCGTTGCCGCTGGGGTCCATCGGATACACGGCCGGGTCGACCAGGTTTTCCACCCGCATGATGTTGATGCCGCTCATTTTGAACTGGTAGCCGTTGATGCGGGAATAGGGGTTGCGGATGCCGATGTCGATATAGGACGAGTCGAAGTTGGCATTCAGGATGGACAGGGAAACGGTGTCGCTGCTGTTCAGCACCCCGCCGGGGAAGCTGCAGTGGTCGTGGGCGCCGGTGCCGTTATGCTGGTGGGCCACTCCGTAGTTGATGCAGCTGGTGAGCAGGGCGGCGTCGAAGACGGTGACGGCGCCGTCGGCGTTGAGGTCGTTGCAGGGGGCGGGGGTAATGTCGTCGGCCAGGATCTGCACGGCGTACTCGCGGGCGTCGGCGATCTCCTGGGAGCCGTTCTGGTCGATGTCGCCATGGAGGGCTGTACCGCCGCATTCGCCGTTGCAGTCGATCTGTGTGTTTCCGTAGAGGGCGCCGTTGCAGTCCACGTAAGGTGCGCAATCGGGGTCATAGGATACTTCGAGCTGGCCGGAGCTGCGGTCCAGTGTCATGCACACCTGCGCCCAGTTGTTGAGGGTGTCGCGTTCGATGCGCCCCAGCTTGTCGGGAGCGTTGTCCCAGTTGATGCGGGCAACGAAGGTGTAGTTGCCGTCCGGAATGTCGGTCACATCCACCCACTGGCAGGGGAGGCTGGCGCCGTAGATGTCATAACATCCGGCGGAAATGCCCATGTTGCCGCATCCGTACTGGGGCGTGCCGGTATTGCAGCCCAGGTCGATAACGCAGAAGCCGTTCTTGAAGCCGATGGGGATCTCCGTGCCGTTCTCGGTGAAGAGCAGGTACTCAGCGTAGCCGTCGTAGTGGAAGTGGTTGTGGCAGTTGTTCCAGGTGAACTGGCTGTTGTCGTAGGCCGGCTCGCCGATGTAGTAGTCCAGTTCGCCGATATTTTCTATCCAGGTGGTAAAGCGGATGATCTTGCGCATGCCGTAGCCCTGCAGGCAGCCCTCTTCGATGAGGCAGGGGTCGGTGGATTCTATGCTGTCCAGGCGGAGGGAGTTGACGAGCATGTCCTGCCGCAGCATAAGGTCGGGCGAGTCCGGGCAGTCCGGGTTGCCCTGGGGCAGGCAGGAGCCGTCATCGACAGTAGCCAGCGGATTGTAATTGCAGGAGGCCGGGTCGGTGCAGCCCACGACCGGCCCGTCGTAAATGATCTCCCAGTGGATGCTGTCGGCACAGGCGTCTTCCTTGTCCCCGATGCGTATGTAGTAGGGCGTGCCGGCCTCGAAAAAGGCGGTGACCACGGCCTGGGGCGCGCAGTCGCTCTCGTCGTCATTGTAGAATATGGTGCCGGTATTGTCTTCGGCGACGAAGATACCCTCGCAGGTGTCATAGATCCAGATTTTGGTGTCGCAGTCGCTCAGGCCGCAGGTAGAGATGGTATACGTGCCTACGGTATCCGGCGTGAAGACGTACCATTGGTTGTCGTAAGTGGCCAGGTGCAGGCCGGTATCCACGGGGGTGGCGCTGTCGCACGACTGGCCGGGCGCGCAGTTGAACTCGGTGGTGTACCCGGAACCGAAATTGCCGCCGGAGAAAAGCGTGTCGCCCTCCAGCAGGAGCCGGGCGAAGCCCGGAACGAAGATGCCGTCGCCGTAGGAGTCCAGGATGTTGACCGTTATGCAGGTGCTGTCGGGAATGCAGATCTCTTCCGTATACAGGGTATTGTTGGAATAGGAACCGGCCCCGGCAATGCCGTAAATATTGCCGTCGCTGTCGATAACCGACCAGCTCGTCTCGTTTGCGAACTGGTCGGTCCGCAGTTCGATCGTCAGGGTGAGCAGGGAGTCCGGGCAGGCCATCTGGGAAAAGAGGGGCAGGCAGCCCAGGGGGAGCAGGAAGATAAGGGATATAATTTGTTTCATTACCATTTCTTTTGGATGGCAAAAATAATGCTTTTACGTATGTTATTGCCCTGTTGCCCTGTTTTTCGGAAAACGAATGACAAAATTTGGGATATGGAGGGCTTCTTTCCGGCTTTACGATTCAAGCCTCTACGGATTTATAGCTATTTTTACTGCATCCTGCATTTCCACGATCAGTACGAGCTAAATCAATCCAGTTATGAGGCTATCTACCCTTTTGCTTTGCGCGCTTTTTCTTTTTCCGCTTATCCTTCTGTCCCAGGAGCCCTACTCCCGGGCTACCATCCACCTCAACGGCCATACGCCCGGGGAACTGGAGGCTGCCGGGATTGACATTACCCACGGCATCTGGGACGGGAAGGATAAATTCACCTCCGAATTTTCCCGGGAGGAGCTTGCGCTCCTGCGCCGGGCCGGGTATTCTGCCGACATTCTCATCGCCGACGTGCAGGCCCGCTACCTGGAACAGAACGCCCGCCTGGCCCAGGAGATGGAGTTTCGTTCCGATAGTGACAGCTGCGACGCCGTGGTGGCCAAGCAGTACCCCTACGCCATCCCCGAACACTTTGCGCTGGGCTCCATGGGCGGATTTTACACCTACGAAGAGATGCTCGATCAGCTTGACGCCATGGCGGCGGAATACCCTCACCTGATCTCCGCCCGCCAACCCATCGGCGACTTCCTGACTCACGAAGGGCGCCCCATCTACTGGATGCGCCTGTCGGATAACCCCGATGTGGACGAGGATGAGCCGGAACTGCTGTACACGGCCCTCCACCACGCCCGGGAGCCGAACAGCCTTTCCCAGCTCATCTTCTTCATGTGGTATGTGCTGGAGAACTACGAAAGGGATGCCGAGATCCGCGCCCTCGTCGACCATACCGAGCTGTACCTGGCGCCCTGCATCAACCCGGACGGCTACATACACAACCAATCCACCAACCCGGACGGCGGCGGCTTCTGGCGGAAAAACCGCCGCGATAACGGGAACGGGACTTTCGGGGTGGACCTCAACCGCAATTACGGTTTTGAGTGGGCTACCGGCTCCGGTTCTTCCTTCAATTCCGGCTCCCAAACCTACCACGGGCCGGGATCGTTCTCCGAGCCGGAAACGCAGGCCATCCGGCAGCTGTGCCTGGAGCACGACTTCCGCATCGCCCTCAACTACCACACCTTCAGCAATGTGCTGATCTACCCCTGGACGCACTCGGGAAGCCATACTCCCGACCAGGAGGCCTTCGGGCCCCTTGCGCAGGAAATGTCCTACCAGAATTTCTACGGAACCGGCACCATCCTGGAGACGCTGGGATACCTCGCCAACGGAAGCTCCGACGACTGGATGTACGGCGAGCAAACCGAAAAGGACAAGATCCTGGCCATGACGCCCGAGGTGGGCGCCTCCTTCTGGCCCACCATCGACCTTATCGAAACCAACTGCCTGGCCACCATGCACATGAACCTCACCGGGCTGCGGGCAGTGCACAATTTTGCCCTCCTGGATTATCCCCGGATAACGCATGTCACCGGGCAGGAGCAGAACCTCGACTATACCCTGCGCCGCATCGGCCTGGTGGATGGGACTATCCTGCTTAACCTGGCGCCCCTGTCTTCTAATATTGTCAGCACCGGCAACCCGCTGGCCTACCAACTGGAGCTCTGGGAGCCTCGCGCCGGCAGTTTCCCGGTCGTGCTAAGCGATGACATTGCCGACGGAGAAGAAGTCGTCCTCCTGCTGGAAATGGACAACGGAACCTGGGTACGCCGGGACACCCTTCGCTGGACTTACTTCGACGGCCAATCCGGCTACCTGGATGAGATCAGCAGCGCCGGCGAATGGCAGCAGGATGAAACCGGCTGGGGCCTGACGACGGAGCAGTATTTCTCTCCGCCTTCCTCCTTCACCGACTCTCCGGGCGGCGACTATGAGTTAATCTCTGAAAACTACCTGACGCTGGACAAGCGCATCCACATCCCGGATCCGGAAAGGGCTACCCTCTCCTTCAAGGCTCAGTGGAGCTTCTCCCGGGAGCAGCCCGATTATGCCCAGGTGCTGCTCTCCGTCAACGGCGGCGATTTCTTCCCCCTCTGCGGGAAATACACCCAGCGCCTCTACTATACCGATGTCGACTGGACGCCCGCTTACATGAACCGCATCTGGCCCTGGGTGGAGGAAGAGATCAGCCTGGCGCCCTACGTGGAGGCCGGCGACAGCATCTCCATTCAGTTCCTCATGGTATCCAACGGCGGCATAGCCGACGGCTTCTACTTCGACGACCTGATCATCGATCTGGGAGAAACCGCCCTGACCGGCCCGCTCGCCCTGGAGCCCGGTGATTTCAACGCCCTTTCCATCTACCCCAACCCTGCCCGCGAGCAGGTGACGGTGGAGCTGTTCGTTCCTGGCCCTCTGGCCGCTGCGCCCCGCCTGGAGGTGTACAACGGACTGGGGCAGCGGGTAGAGGTGCGCCTCTTTCCGGCTGCCGGCAGGGGCAAGTCCCGCCTGCTGCTGGATACCCGGGGCTGGGCGCCGGGCTTGTACTGGCTCAGGCCGAGTGGGGGAGGAGGGGGCGCCTTTGGCGCTCAGATGTTGTTGAAGTACTGATGTCTGGTGAGGAGGCGTCGTTTTTGCTGATTGCCTGTGAAGAAACTTTGCAGATCTTGGATGGATTCCTGCCGGAAGTTCTCACTTAGAATGAGGGTCGATGCAGGAAAGCGCTGAGATTTTTTCGAAATCGGAAGTGTTGCGGGAGATAAGGCCCAGTTTGTGGCTTAGGGCCGTCGCGGCGATGATGGCGTCAGGGAGCTTAATTTTATACGCTTTCCGAAGCTCGATCGTCTTATCTACCACCTCATTGGTCAGCCCAAGGACGGTGGCATCATGAAAAAAGCCACGTAATAATTTATCCGTCTCGCTTGAACTATTGAAGCCGAGGACTTCAATTTGGGTGATGACGGAAACATTCGGGATTTCATTGATGACCTCATCCATAAAAGCCATGCCGGAAGCGGGCAATTTGCCCATCAGGTAATCAATGACTGCATTGCTGTCTATCAAATACGGCCTTCCCATTCCGAACGGCTTTGGCGAATATGTTCCTGTAATTGTTCTCCTTCCTTTTCCGGTAGTTTACCTCTGTATTTTTCGGAAAGCTTCTGCTCTGAAGCAGCATCCTTCTTCACCATGCGGATAAGCTGCAACTCTTCCAGGTCGAGTAACAACTTCAAGGCTTTTGGGTCTTTCAACTGAATGATCCAGGTTTCCATTTTCACAGTATTATGTTTTTTACAGCAGTAAGATACAAACGCAATTTTGGCCTGCGAAGTTCTGCCGGAAAATTGTTTGATCGAAAGGGCTGATTTTCCTCCTTATTCCAAACCTGCTAATACATAGCTCAATCTGCTGCTGGATACCATGGGCTGGGCGCCGGGCCTGTACTGGCTCAGGCCGAGTGGGGGAGGAGGGGATTTTGGCGCTCAGAAACTGGTTGTAACAAAATAATCTCGCAGAGGGGTTGTTTTTTATGAATAAACCTCTTACATTTGCCTGCCCATTAAAACAACGGGAAAGCCCGTTGGGGAAACTTCGCGGCGAAAAGCTTTGTTGTATAAGTGCACAAAGCCGTTCAGCGGCGATACGGTAACATCGCGGAGTGGAGCAGTTGGTAGCTCGTCGGGCTCATAACCCGAAGGTCGCAGGTTCGAGTCCTGCCTCCGCTACTAAGTTGGTTTAAAGGCAAAAGTGCAGCTGCACTTTTGCCTTTTTTGTATACGAAAGCCCGGCGAAATTCACCGGGCTTTCGTATTTTTAGTGTTATGGATACGAAGTTGAAAGGGGATATTGCAGAACAGGCGCTGATACTGAAAGCGAAGAGAAAGATGTTTTCTACATTATGCCTGCGGAGGTTTTCATTTCTTACGGTTCTGAAATTCATTTGGTAGAGGAGGTTAAACGACAGCGGAAGCCGAGATCGGCTCAGTACAGAGAGGCGTGGGAGTTGGTGGGAGAATCATGCCAGGTAAGGGAAGGCTGAGCTGTAATAAACAAGCCAAATACCTCTATTTTTTTTCGCCATTCGTTCCATTTATCCACTCCACTTTTCAATATTTCCAAATATTCAAGGTTTGCCATGTTGTTTTTGGTTTTCAATATAAGGGGATAGTGGGAATGTAGCGGTGGTCTCTGTCAGTGTGGCACCTAGTGATAGCTTCGCTACCTTGGGTCTACAAAAATGAAATTGGGTTATCGCTTTCCCGGTCTACATTCAGCGCAGCAATCAAATCATTTAAGGCTGTATTAAATTTTTCTTCATCCTGCCATCCCTGAAATTTACCAATTGACCTTTTTCGTATCGACTTTGCTAAAGGTTCTTTGCTATCCAATACCACGTCATCAATGGTGACTGGGATCAGCAATCCTATGCTTTTTACCGTGCTCTTTTCTAAACTTGCGCTCCTTTTCAAAAATCCTTTCCAGTTCTTCCTCAACCCACCAACTGTTTAGAGAACTTTCCGAACAAACTAAAATCATCTTATCATACACATTTATTCCTTTGTTAGGTGCAAGGCAAGGGAAAAGCGAGGCACACATATAAAATAACGATATATAGCCAAATCAAGGAATAATACACCTATGACGAGGGAACATGTAAAGAGATAAAAATGTATATTTGAATAAGCATAATGAGGATTGACAAGAAAAGCTATAGAAATGACTAGAATTCAGACGATTATAGAAGAGATTAACCATCTCGACCCTGATGAGTTGGAACTGATTCTGAAGGAGATTCTGATGAGGTTAGACAGAAGAAAGAAGATTGAATCCATATTAGATGAATATATGGGGATCGGAGAAGGTGTTTGGGAGATGGATGCCCAAGAGTATGTTAATGAATTGCGGGAGGATGATGAGAGGTAACCAATGAACCTATTGTGAACCCCAAAAGAAAATGGATATTCCACAAAGAAACCCATAATGAAGATTTTCATAGATACAGCTCCATTTATTTATCTGATAGAGAAACACCCAAAATATTCTGCTCCTCTTAGGAAGTATTTTACCGAATTGTATATTGATGGTTATGAGATTATTACCAGTGTGATAACCTACTCGGAATATGGGGTAAAACCAAAAAGAGATGAAAAGGAAGAACTGATAAAAGAATTTGAAGAATTCTTAGAAAAAGTAGGAATTCCTATGTTGAATGTTAATAAAAGTCATGCGACAAGAGCATATGAGATGAGAGCGAAATATAAATTCTTAAAAGGGATGGACGGAATTCAGATAGGAACTGCAATTGAGGAGGGTTGTGATAAATTTTTAACAAATGATACCAAGCTGGAAAAGATAAAGGAATTAGAAATAGTTCTTGTAAATAAATTGGAATAATCTTTGAATATCCGAGCATGCACCTAACAATGCATAAAACGATCAGCCTGTCCATTCGTCCAGGCCGCCGTTTATGCTGGCCGTCAATGCTGTCTAGAATCTCATCACCTGGTTTTAGTTTATGCTCGTCGTACCAAACGCGCACTCTTTTTGCGGTCAAAGCTTCATATAGCCTTACTGTAAAAGTTTTATCTGCTGATGAATGAGAAAGGAAAACGGGGAATAGTCTAAGCGGTTTTTCGTTGTAAAAATCTGGTAAGTAGTCAATGTAGATTTCCGACAAACCGATCTTAAAGAGAAAATTTTTGGGTATGTTTTTGGAATCTCTCAACGTCTGAAAATCAATGATGCATTCGCCGCTTACCTTTACGTTATTTAATCCTTTATGCCACGGAGGATACGCTGAACAACAACATCAAGCTGTCAGATTTCGGAAGCGGTGTCCAGCGGATCTCTTTTTATGTTTTAACCTATCAGGAACCCAGCAGGATCAATGAGCCATACTGGGAATATGACCCCATCAGCAAAAAGATCGAAGGCAGCTTGCCGGTAGATTTTCTAAAAGCGGCTGTTTACCTCGATAGAGATGCCCAGATACTGGTATGCGAGGCGATGTTCGAGTTATTCGATAAAGTTTCCGGACAGGTTGAAGATTTTGATTTTGAAGCCCTGAAAAAAGCCATGCTCGGGGCTGTAGACACCAACCCTGCCTTTGCCGAAAAAACCAGGTTCCGGGTCTATTCTGACATTGGGATCGTAACCGGGGATATTCAGGAGATCTCCAATGCTATTGATCCATCGAAGTATGGCGGTGGGGTTCGAAAGTTGTTTATCGAAGTCTCCTTTTTTAAGAAGCCTGAAACTTTCCTGCTCAACCCTTCCTATTTCGATAAACGCAAACGCGGGCTGTACATCTCCGTGCTTTCCGGCCCGGATTATGCTTCAGCCGCACCATACTGTACTATCATTTTCCACCAGCCGGCCGGGGTGGGCTTGCCCGCCGGTAAACCGCTATCTAAGGGGCTATAACTGTTCAAATTCATTTTTTGTTCATCCTGATGAACATTTTTTTGCTTTTTTTGTATATTCATATAAACAAAATTGCAAGAACTCGTTCACAAATCCGACCGCCTGATCAATGCGGTTCCCGTCCGGTTGCACCGGAAGATTCCGGGAAATATCAACTGGGAGTGGCGCCTCAATTCTATTGTGGGGGCAAGGGGCACCGGAAAGACAACCCTGTTGCTGCAGCGGGCGAAAAGCCTGAAAGGGAAAGGAAAGGAGGTGCTCTACGTTTCATTGGATGATCTGTACTTCACGGAGAACAAGTTGGCCAGCCTGGCCAAAAAGTATGAACAATCGGGTGGAAAGTATTTGTTTGTGGATGAAGTTCATAAATATCCTGGCTGGGCCAGGGAGCTGAAAAATATTTATGATAGTTATCCGGATCTGATCATTACCTTTTCCGGTTCTTCCATTCTGGAAATTTTCAAACAGGATGTTGACCTCAGCCGCCGGGCTATGATCTATGAATTGCCGGGCCTGTCCTTCCGGGAATTTCTCGCTTTTGCGGAAATCGCTGATTTTCAACCCTTGGAGCTAGGTTATGTATTATCGGAACATCGGGATATTGCCGTGGATATTTCCGGTAAAATAAAACCGCTGCAACATTTTAATACCTACCTGCAGGCAGGTTATTATCCCTTTTTTACAGAAAAAAACCGGGATTATGCCCTTACCCTGGAGCAGATTGTTCATCTGGTAGTGGAAACCGATTTGCGTTTTATGAAGGGGTATGACCCGGCCTACAGCCGCAAAATGTTGCAACTGCTGAGGGTAATTGCCGGCACTGCTCCCTTCAAACCAAACATCAGCAAGTTGAGCGAACGCATAGGGATCAACCGTACCACCTTGCTCAACTACCTGCGCTATTTGGAAAAAGCCAGGCTCATTGCTTTATTGCACCTGCCGGAAAAGTCGATCAGCGTACTTCAAAAGCCGGATAAGGTCTTCCTTAATAACCCCAACCTGTATTACGTACTTAATCCCAATAATATCTCTGTTGGGAGCATGGGGGAAACTTTTTTCCAAAATCAATTGAATGTGATTGCGGAGGTCAATTTACATCCTCAAACGGACTTTTTGGTTGATCACGATGGCCAGCAATATACCTTTGAAATTGGCGGAAGCAGTAAAAAAGACACCCAGATCCGCCAGCTGAAAAATGCTTTTCTCGCTCTGGATGGCCTGGAAACCGGTTTCGCCAACAAGATCCCCCTCTGGCTGTTCGGTTTTTTGTATTGAACCCCAGAAGCCGTCCTGTCCAGCATTTGTCCAGCCTCCATTTTCCCAAAACATTTCCCCATTACTTACCTTCGCCCAAGTTAATTTGCCGAATTCCGTATCTGCTTCAAAAAAACGCAAACACCCATCATGAAAAACGTTTTTTTCCTCTTTCTGATCCTGACGGCTTTCGCCGCCTGCAATTCCGATGACGAACCCACGCCCTCCGGCTCTCCCTACGAAGGCTACACCCTGGTGTGGAGCGATGAATTCAACGCCGGAATCAGCACCGACAACTGGGTATACGAGCTGGGCGACGGCACCGACTACGGCCTGCCTCCCGGCTGGGGCAACGCCGAGCGGCAGCTCTACACCAGTTCCCAGAACAATTCGCTTGTCCTGGAGGATGACGAAGGCAACTCCGTGCTGGCCATCGTGGCCCGCAAGGAGCCGGGCGATAACCGCTACAGCTCCGCCAAGCTGACCACCCAGGGCCTGCACTCCTTCCGCTACGGCAGGGTGGAAGCCCGCATCAAAGTACCGCAGGGCCGCGGGCTCTGGCCCGCCTTCTGGATGCTGGGCGACAACATCACGGAAGTCGACTGGCCGGGCTGCGGCGAGATCGACATCATGGAGGTGATCGGCCACGAGCCGAACGTGGTGCACAGCACCGCCCACTATACCAACTCGGAGAATAAGGCGGCCAACAGCGGCCAGGGCCTGGACGCCGGCGTGAACCTGAGCGACGGCTATCACATCTATCGCGTGGACTGGACGCCGGAATCCCTCATCTTCACGCTCGATGATGTTGTGGTGAACGAGGTGGCGATCGAAGAAGACATGAAGGAGTTCCAGCGCTCCTTTTACCTCATCCTCAATGTGGCCGTGGGCGGCAACTGGCCCGGCAACCCGGACGAAACGACGGTTTTCCCACAGCGGATGCTGGTGGACTGGGTCAGGGTTTACAGCAAGGACGGCCTGAACCCCCCGGCGCCGCCGGCCCTGAATATTGAGGAGGAAACCCTGGGAACGATCTCCGCCTCCCTGCCGCCCCTGGCGTTCAACAGTACCCTCAACCAGTTTGACGGGCTGCTGCTGAAGTCTTTCGGCGCCGGCGGCGAGCCGGAAGTTACGGAATCTGACATTGCTGTAGAAGGGGGCTCCAGCCTGCGCTTCAGCTACCCCGGCGGCAACTGGGGCGGCGGCTTCTTCGAGCTGGACCCGACAGTGGACGCCAGCCGGTACGCCAACGGCAACCTGAAGTTCTCCCTCCGCCAGCCGGATAACCTGGCGGATATCGAGATCAAGCTGGAATCGGTGGCCGCCGCCGTATCCCTCTTCCTGAAGGATTACTCAGGGGTGGACGCCGGCAACGGCTTCCTGGAGTACACCATCCCCATGTCGGACTTCGATGGGCTGGACCTGACGGACCTCAAGATACCGTTCGCCCTCTGGAACCCGGTGGACTCCGATGGCAACTATCTCGTGGGGGATATTCTGCTGGACAATGTCTATTTTGAGGAATAGATCCGGACGGGCTTCCTTCAGGTGGCCCGTGTAAAAAACCAAACCGCCGAGGGCTGTCCGGACATTCCGGGCGGCCCTCCGCATTTTCGGACGGGCTACTTTTAATACTACTTTGTTACTTTAACTTTTAGCCGCGCCTGCCTGCCCGCCAGGCGTCTTCTTGCCTGGCGGGCAGGCAGACAGGTAGCGGCGATACAACACCCTTATAGGGCTGTGCCGCAGCTAAGCAGCTCGGAACCTTGGGCCTTCTTTACCCTGGAGCTCATGCTCCAGGCTAATTTATGTCGCCGCGATGCGGCTGTTCTTAAAGTAACAAAGTAGTATTACCTGCTCCGCAAAACATCCCTCCTCCCTGCCTTGTTACAATCTTAGAGTTTGTTCAAAATTCAATTAATGGGTTCCAAGCGGCAAATTTTATTCCAGGCGGCGTTAAATTTTTCGCCGGATTGCCCGCATCCGGCTGCAAAATTTGCCTTGCCTGAAACAAAATTTGCTCGCTTTCACCTCATCATCGAAATTTGAACAAACTCTTAGCGCTGAACAGTGGGAAACTTCCCGCCTGTCCTGCCCTGTAATCCAGAACATTTCCACCCGCCTCAGGCAGACGGCATAACCATCAAACCATTCAACAATTTTAGCCGGCTCACAGAGGCGGCCTAACAATTCAAACACATACCCACACATGAAGTACAACATCCTCGGCAACACCGGCTTACTCGTCTCCGAACTCTGCCTCGGCGCTATGACCTTTGGCGGCAGAGGCTTCTGGACAGCCATCGGCGAACTGGAGCAGAAACCCGTAGACGAACTCGTTAAACGCTCGGTGGACGCCGGCATCAATTTTATCGACACCGCGAATGTCTATTCCGAAGGCCTGTCCGAAGAAATGACCGGCCAGGCCATCCGCAACCTGGGACTCACCCGCCACGAGCTGGTGCTGGCCACCAAGGTGCGCGCCAAGATGGGAGAAGGGCCCAACGAGACCGGCCTGACCCGCGCCCACATCCTGCGGCAGGTGGACGAAAGCCTCCGCCGCCTGAATACGGACTACATCGACCTCTACCAGATCCACGGCTTCGACCCCTTCACTCCCCTGGAGGAGACCCTCCGCGCCCTGGAGGACGTCGTGCGCAGCGGCAAGGTGCGCTACATCGGCTGCAGCAACCTCTCAGCCTGGCACATCATGAAAGCGCTGGCGTATTCGGAGTATAACAACCTGGCCCGGTTCGTCTCACTTCAGGCTTACTACACCATCGCCGGGCGCGACATCGAGCGGGAGATCATCCCCCTGCTGAAAGATCAGAAGGTAGGCCTCATGGTATGGAGCCCGCTGGCCGGAGGCCTGCTCACCGGGAAGTATAAACGGGAAGGAACCAATCCGGAAGGCGCCCGCCGGACATCATTCGATTTCCCTCCCGTCAATAAAGAGCGCGCTTTTGATATCATGGACATGCTCCGCCCCATGGCGGAAGCCAAAGGGGTTTCTATCGCCCGCCTGGCCCTGGCCTGGCTCCTGCAGCAGGACGCCGTAACTACGGTTATCATCGGCGCCAAAAAGATGGAGCAACTGGAAGACAACCTGAAAGCGGTGGACGTCAGGTTCTCTCCTGAAGAACTGGAACGCCTCGACGAGGTGAGCCGCCTGCCGAAAGAGTACCCCGGCTGGATGTACGAACGACAGGGAGGCGACAGAAAGGCGCAGCAGGAGAAGTGGCTCGTGCGGTGATCATCCTGCGCCGCCCATACGGGCTATGGCGGGCAGAGGCCTGATCGGCTGCAGAATCTGCTCAATAGTGGCCTGCACCCACCCGTTTAGCAGAATAAACCTTACGAAGCTTCGATCAGGTAGCCTCTTGGCATTATGAACGAAGGCTGCCTGATCGAATTACCAACAACCGGCAATGTAAAGCCAGGCCCCGTATCCTGGCTTCCCTTCAAAAAATTTGCATCTTCCGAAATACCTTGTTAGCTTTATAGATATAACTGACGCGTTCCAAAAAGCAAACATGAAGAAAATTGACGCCCTCTTCCTGTCCTTCCTGCTGCTTCCTCTTATGGTATCCGCCCAGGTGGAAGAAACTCCTTTCCCCAAAAACACCATCATGGCGACCCCGCTGATGGGCCTGATCGGCGACAGCAAACCGAGCATCTACTACAAACGGTTGCTGTACGCCGATGGGGAGAAGCATTTTCACCTCCGGGCGGGGACGGATCTGTTCTCTTCTATTACGGAAGACGTCAATAAAGGCTTCCTGAAGGACTTTGCGGCCAACCGGTTCGTTACCCTGGAATACAGTTTTTGAATAGGCGCCGGGAAGGCCATTTTTACAGAATCGAACAATGAAAATACTCCCCCTCTTCTTTATACTGGCCGTTTTTTCCGCCTGCGGGCAGCCGGCGTCCGATACCTCCGGCCCGGGTGAGGTGAAGCAGGCCTCTGCTGTGCGGCCATACTTTGGGATGGAGGAGCCCCTGCTCGCCTTCGTGCACGCCACGGTGATCGACGGTACGGGGCGGGGCGTAGCCGAAGAGCAGACTGTTGTCATCGGGGAGGGCCGGTTTTTGGCGGCCGGGGCGGATGGGGAGGTGGCGATCCCCAAAGGCGCAAAAGTCATCGACACCGGTGGCAAGACCCTCATTCCGGGCATCGTCGGCGTCCACAACCACCTGCACATGCCCGGGCAGCCGTTTACCGGCGAGGCTGCGGCCAAACTGTACCTGGCTTCCGGGGTGACTACCATCCAAACCTGCGGCGCGGCAGCGCCCCACCAGGAGGTGGAATTGGCGGGCAGGATCTCCGATGGCCTTGCCGCCGGCCCGGATATAGTTACCAGCGGGCCTTACTTCACCGGGCCGGGCGGCAACCCGCAAATGGTGATCCCGCAGAGCGAGGCCGCCATCCGCGATACGATCCGCTACTGGACAGAAAGGGGGGTGGAATGGTTCAAGGTGTACCGCCACATCCGGCCGGAGGGCCTGGCGATCATCATCGACGAGGCGCACCGGCGGAACGCCAAAGTCACCGGCCACCTCTGTTCCGTCACCTTCGCACAGGCCGCCCGTATGGGCATCGACGGCATCGAGCATGGGCTGAACAGTGCGAGCGATTTCCGGAACAATAAAACCGGCGGCCTGTGCGATGGTTCGCGGGAGTACATTGACAGCCTCGATATTTCCGGTGAGGAGGTTGGCCGGCTCCTTCAGCTGCTGATCGATGAGGGAGTCTTCCTGGCCTCCACCCTGTCGATCTACGAATCCGGCATCCCCACCCGCGCCTATGCCGATGAGCGCACTCTGCGGGCCATGGCGCCCGCGCTGAAAGCCGCCTACGAAGAACGGCGGGCCAGGTACGATGAAAAGATGGAAACGGGCGCCGCCAGAGAGCGGCGCCTGAAAAGGATCATGGCCTTCGAGCGCCGCTTCTTTCAGATGGGCGGCACACTGGCGGCGGGCGCCGACCCCGGTCGCCACAACCTCCCCGGCTACGGCGACCAGCGCAACTACGAGCTGCTGATCGAGGCCGGCTTTACTCCCGCCGCGGCGGTCAAAGTCATGACGGGCAACGGCGCCCGGGTGCTGGGGAAACCCGATATCGGCACGATCGAAGCCGGCAAACGGGCTGACTTTGTAGTCCTCGAAGGCAACCTGGCGCAGAAGCCCTCCTGCATCCGGAACGTGGTGCAGGTATTTAAGGCAGGGTATACGTATGATCCCAGAGCATTGATCCGGGAGGTGGAGGGGAGAATCGGGGAATAGGAAAAGGAGAGGGTGGAGGAAGGATAACAATAAAAATCAAAATAATTAGAAATGATGAGATCAAAAACACTGCTTTTCCTCGCTTCCGCGCTTGCACTCGTTTTTTTTATTCTGGCCTGCGAGAAGGAAGAAGCCCAACCCTCCGTATGTGAAGAAGTCCGTTACCTAAGCCGGGAGGACGTGGCCTGGCTACCCTATTTCTCGGACACGGGGGAGGCCAAAACCAACGGCTACTTCTCCATCGAAGAGGATACTCTCTTCCTGGTGAAGCAAACCCTGATATTCCACTCTGCTGCCCAGGACACCCAGGAATGGAGAGTGGTGTACGTCCTGGAGGACAGGGAGCCGGCCGGGGAGGATTGCCCTTTGTTTCAGGAAATAAGGGTCACGCTCTACAACGGCGCCCTGGGCCAGCACTTCAACCTGGGCCTGTATACGGACACCCTGTCTGCCGGGCCGGAGCCCTACGAAACCCGGCTGAGCGTATTTTGCTGTAAAACCTCCGGAGAGGACTTCGAAGGCGTCCTGAGCGGAACCTGCCCGGGCTCCACCTTCAACCTGCACGATCATTCCGCCGCCCCCTGGGTGGAATACCTGCCCGAATACACCACGGCCTCGGCCACTTATCAGGATGTGCTGCTGGTCAGAAATTACAGAACAGACTTCAACCCTGAAGCCTATGATATATACCTGGCCCGGGGCCACGGCGTCGTCGCTTACGAACGCCTGGGAACGGTTTGGGAACTGGAATGAAATTATGAGAACGACAAAGGAACTGTGGAACGATGAGCGCCTCCGCAGTACTTTTAAACCCTGAAACTATGGCTGAAACCAAATTCGGAAGTTTTGACGACTTGCTGGAGATCACAGCAGAAGAGCTGCGCCCGATCGCTTCGGAATTAAAGGCAATAATCCTGGAAACAGACCCCGATGCCTGCGAAGTGGTCCGGCTCGGCGACCGGGCGGCCACCTACGGGGTGGGCCCCAAAAAGATGAGCGAAGGATATGTCTATATTCTTCCTTACCAGTCGTGGGTCAACCTGGGGTTTTACCGGGGCGCCCTTCTGGATGACCCCCACGGCCTGCTGGAAGGCGCCGGAAAAAACCTCCGGCACATCAAGATGCGCTCCGTGGAAGATACCGGCCGGCCCGGGGTCGCGGCGCTGATCAGGCAGGCGCTGGAAGAACGGAGGGAGGCGCTGAAGTGAGAAATCGCTTCTTGGGGGCGAGGGGAGTTTGAATTTACAGTCTGGGGCATTTCAGGAGTTGTTGCCGGCGGATCGAGAACTCACCCCCGGCTGAACACAACTTGCGTTGTGTTCAACCTCCCCCTCTCTTTCCCTGCGTTGGAGCCAGGGGAAGAGAGGGGGGGAGTGCAGCGCCCTGCCGAGAAGCCCTTCGCTGGCAGCCATTGCCTGATAAAGCCCCCTCTTCCATAAAGCCTGCTGGCAGCATAAGAGGGGGTTGGGGGAGTTCCAGTATCCGGGAGGGCTTATGTTAGAACTCACCCCCGGTTGAACCCAACTTGTGTTGTGTTCAACCTCCCCCTCTCTTTCCCTGCGTTGGAGCCAGGGGAAGAGAGGG
>CAYQKY010000043.1:0-23935 GCA_964418125.1 uncultured Phaeodactylibacter sp. | reverse complement strand
AAGCCCCCTCTTCCATAAAGCCTGCTGGCAGCATAAGAGGGGGTTGGGGGAGTTCTAGTATCCGGGAGGCTTTATGTTAGAACTCACCCCCGGCTGAACACAACTTGCGTTGTGTTCAACCTCCCCCTCTCTTTCCCTGCGTTGGAGCCAGGGGAAGAGAGGGGGGGAGTGCAGCGCCCTGCCGAGAAGCCCTTCGCTGGCAGCCATTGCCTGATAAAGCCCCCTCTTCCATAAAGCCTGCTGGCAGCATAAGAGGGGGTTGGGGGGGCAAAGCCCCTCCCTGGCGATATGATTTATGCCCATCAACGATGATTGTTTTTTAAATTTTTGATTATCAGGTATTTGCATGTTAAATGGGTGCACTTTTCTCAAGTTTTGTTTATGACAAGTACCTGCAAACTGTCCTTGTTTCCCACACTATATTTACTTAGTTATGAAGCCATAAAACCCTTTGAGTAAAGTAACAGTTCGATAAATCATGAAATACAGAGATATTCTTCACTTCGCCCGTGAATTGAGAAAGAATCAAACACCTGCCGAGGAGTTTTTCTGGAAAATGGTGCGCAACCGTCGGTTTATGGGAAAGAAGTTTACCCGGCAGTACATCATTGAACATTCAGAAGTGCAAGGGGACAAGTCCTTTTTCATAGCCGATTTTCACTGCCATGAGAAACGCCTGATCGTGGAACTGGATGGAAAAATACATAACCAACAGTTGGAGTACGACCGAATCCGGGAGGAAATTTTGCGGGATATGGGATTCATTATCGTCCGGTTTCATAATGAGGAGGTCCTTGAGGAATGGGATAAAGTGGCAGGTCGGTTGCGGGAGGCTTTATGTTAGAACTCACCCCCGGCTGAACACAACTTGCGTTGTGTTCAACCTCCCCCTCTCTTTCCCTGCGTTGGAGCCAGGGGAAGAGAGGGGGGGAGTGCAGCGCCCTGCCGAGAAGCCCTTCGCTGGCAGCCATTGCCTGATAAAGCCCCCTCTTCCATAAAGCCTGCTGGCAGCATAAGAGGGGGTTGGGGGAGTTCCCCCACCCTGTAAGCCCTTCCGCGTTAACATTCTAACCTGATACGGAAGCCCCTTCCAACAATAACTAAAAAGGCCGTATCCTCAACTTAAACCTCCTCCTTTCCGCCTTCACCCGGTAGGCCTCCAGCTGGCGGACGGCCGTGCCGCCCACGCCCGAAACCAGGTGATCCACATTCAGGACGGTATGGGGCGCCTCCTGCAGCTGATAGGTATAAACCGCCCTCGACAGGTTGTCCGTCGTATACTTGTGCAGGCTGAAATTCAACAGCTGATCGCTGCTGATCAGCAGGCCCCGGCCTGTGGCGTTCTCTACCCGGAGCCAGCGGACGTCGGTGCGGTTGCCGTAATCCTGGGGAAAGATATAGGGTTCGTACATCGCGTCGGCATCCGACCGGTAGAGGCCCACCTTGGCGCCCGTCTTGCGGTCCGGATAGGTTTCGAAGGGGCCGCGGCCGTACCATTCCACCTGGCGAAAATCTTTGGGCAGGAGGAACTGCAGGCCTTCCTTCGGCAGCATCTCCGGCATGGCGCCGTGCGGGGTGATCTCCTGCTCGAGCTCTATGCTGCCGTCGGCCCGGAACGTCCAGGTTTCCTCCCGTTCGAAAGCGGAGAAGGTATTGCCCCACTGAAGGTGGGCCCTGGCGGGGAAGGACGACGTGGACCAGGTTTTGACCCGCACCACTACCTCGTCATCGGTTGCCTGTATGGCTTCCGCCTCATCCACCTGGGTCCTCAGATCCCGCATGCCCAGGGTGCGGAGCTGGTTGTCGATGGAGGGGCCGTAGCCCACCGTCAGGTTCTTGCTGTAGTACTTGTAGGAGCCCCAGGGGTCGATATCGTTGGCCAGGGGCGCCCGCCAGACCGTAAATTCGGGGCCCTTTTCCAGGTACTCGGTTCCCTGGTAGCGGAGCGAGGTGAGCTGCCCGCTGCTTTTGTCGAGGGTGTAGCGGAAGTTTTCGCCCTCCAGGCGGATCTCCGTTTCGTATTCCGCCACCCGCATCTTCCCGGCGGCGGGGGCGGCTTCCGGAGCGGGGGCTTCCGACGGCAGGGCAAACTGCTCCCAGGCCACTTCATGGCCGGCGGCCGCCCAGGGGGTATCTTCCCTCAGCCGGAAAGACACGAGAAGGATCAGTTCTCCGGGCGCCTTTACCGGCTGGTAGGGGATGGTGACGTTCTTCGACTGTTGGGCGGGCAGGCCCACTTCGAAGGCGCCCTCTTGCACCACCTTCCCGTCGGCCTGCAATTCCCAGGCGCCGGCAAGTTCCCTGAGGTTTTTAAAATGATGGTAGTTGGTGATCTTCACCACGCCCTCCTCCGGGTTTATCATTTCGAACCAAACCGGCTGCCCGGACTTCTTCATCTGGTACAGCTCCGGCTGTATCTCCCGGTTGGGCCAGATGGCGCCGTAAGTCCTCCCGCCCAGGCCGACGGCATAGAAGGAGCCCTCCTTCCTGTCGCTTTCAAAATCGATCGCCAGGACCGCCTCCTCCGTATTCGATCTCAGTTCCGCCGGCGAAACGGCGCGGGCAAAAACCCTGACGCCGTCGATCACCATTTTTGACATCCGCCCGGCGTACTCGCCCTGATCCTGCGTATCCGCCTCCCGGCCGATGCACAGGGGGAAGGGGGTGGAACGGATGGCGCCCGCAAAGGCCGCCTCCGCCGCCAGCTCGCCGTCAATATACAGCTGCAGCTTTTTGCCGTCGCAGATGCCGGCGATGTGATGCCAGTCGCCGTAAAACCCGGCTCCCACCTTCGCCCTGGCGGAAACCCGCTCCCCGTTATAGAGGTAGAACTCCAGCGTTTGCGGATCTTCCATCCGGATACCGTACTGGTACTGCCCCTTGGAAAGGAAGGTGTTGGGCTGCGGGATCTCGTAGGGCTTTACCCAGAACCCGATCGAAATTTCATTGCCCGTGATGTCCAGGGAGGGATCGCGGTAGAATTCCACCCAGTCGTCATGGCCGGTAAATTCCAGCCCCCTGCCGTTCCTGCCGGGGACGAAGGCGGGGCGCCCCATAACCTGCCCGTCGTTCTTCGCCGGCGACCCGTCCGGCACGATCCAGCGCGGGGTGGATATGCCCGGGCTCACGTAATCCCATACCGCTCCTCCGGCGGACTGCGGGTATTTCCGGATGACTTCCCAGTATTCGTCCAGGCCGCCCAGGCCGTTGCCCGTTGCCGCCAGATATTCGTCCATGAAGGACGCCCGGTTGTCGCCTTCCGGCAGGATGTCTCCCCGTACCAGGTTCCTCAGCCAGAGGGGGATCCAGTAGCGCGGCCCCACGACGTCTTCGAAAGGAATATAAAAAGTATTGCCTCCGTACATCCAGGCCGGCCGGCTGGGGTCGATGCTTTTCCCCGTCTCGATCACCGCCCGGATGTTCTCGCCGCTGCCCGATTCGTTGCCGGCGCTCCACAGGATCACCGAAGGGTGGTTGCGGTCGCGGTACACCAGCTTCCGGCTGCGGTCGCGGTACATTTCCGTCCAGGCGGGGCCTTCGGACAGCTGGGTGTTGCTGTGGGCCTCGTCGCCCACCTCGTCGACGATGTAGATGCCGAGTTCGTCCGCCATGTCGATGTACTCCGGCGTCGGCGGATAGTGGCTGGTGCGCACGCAGTTGATGTTGAAGCGCTTCAGGATCAGCAGGTCCTTCCGCAGCGTCTCCAGGGGCACGGCCTGCCCCTTTTCCGGATGGTGCATGTGGCTGTTGATGCCGTTCAGCTTGACCGGCACGCCGTTGACTGTCAGCACCTGATTGTTGTACTCCACCTCGCGGAAGCCGATCTTTTGAGTGAAGGCCTCCAGGGTTTTTCCATCTTCATCTTCGAGGTGGATCAGCAGGGTGTACAGGTTGGGAAATTCGGCGGACCATTTTTTCGGATCGCTTACCGGTGCCGAAAGGCGGATCTTTTCCGATGCCCCGCCGGCGATATCCAGCGCAGCAGAGCGCACCTCCTCATTCAGGATGCGCCGCCCCGCTTCATCCCGGACGTCGATCCGGAGGCGTACCGGTTTGCTGTCCGCCGCCCGGTTTTGAATATCGGTTTCTACAATGAGGGTGGCGTCCCTGTAATTTTCATCCAGGCCTGTCACCACGTAAAAGTCGTGGACAAAGGTTTTCGGCTGGGCGTACAATTTCACGTCGCGGTAGATGCCGGACAGCCGCCACATGTCCTGGTTCTCGAGGTAGGAGCCGTCGCAGAAGCGAAGCACCTGCACGGACAGGTCGTTTTTCCCGGTTTTGACAAAGGGCGTGATGTTGAACTCCGCCGGCTCGAAACCGCCCTGATTGTAGCCCACCCTCTTGCCGTTCACCCAGATATAGGCCGCCGATTTGATGCCCTCGAAGCGCAGCATCACCTCCTTGTCCTTCCAGCTCCCGGGAATGTCAATCTGCCGTTTGTAGCAGCCCACCGGATTGAAATAGTCCGGAATAAATGGCGGACTGCTTTCAAAGGACAGCTTCACATTGCGGAACTTCGGATACCCGTACCCCACCATCTGCCAGTTGGAGGGGACGATGATCTCGTCCCAGCCGGCCACATCGTACCCCGGTTCCCAGAACCCCTCCGGAACCTGCTCCGGCGTTTCCACCCACCGGAATTTCCACGGCCCGTTGAGCAGCTGGTAGTTGTCACATGCCGAGGGGTTGTTCTCCAGGGCAGCCGCCACGGAGGCGAAGGGAACGTGGAAGGCATGGGGGGCGTTCTGCCCTTTTTCGAAAACGGCGGGGTTTTTCCAATCCGTCGGCAGGAATTCTACTTCCTGCGGGAAGGCGAAGGTGGCGGGGAGGAGGAAGGATAGAAGCAGGCGGAGTGGTTTGGACATGGTGTATTCTGGTTTTTCATTCTTGAACAAAATAACGGAGGGGCGGGCATATTGCCATCTGTAGACGCCGGGGAATAGAACGCGGATCCGCGCGGATCTGGCGGATTGCGCAGATTTACAGCATGTTTGGAGGTGGTGCTTTGATGGCGGCCCCGAAAGCTATTGGGATTCCCAAAGCGGCCTCCAAACAAGCTAAGGACGCAACCATCCGTGAAATTCGCATGATCGGCGCTAATCCGCGTTCCATTTTTTGTGCCCACCCTGAGGATTTCGATTTCGCTATTTCACAGGGCCGAACCCTTGGCAAGTTTACTGAATTCGGGAAAGTAATTGTCCATTTGCGGGGTAATTATTGATTCTACTTTGTTAACTTCAGGACAGCCGCATCGCGGCGACATAACTCAGCCCTGGGCGCAGGCCCAAGGCAAGAGGATGGCCGGTTGTCGAGCTGCGCAGCTGCGGCACAAATGTACAGGAAGCGGTGTCGCCGCTATGCAGCCCATGTAGCAATGGCTACACTCACATTCCGCCGCCTTGGCCAGGCAAAAAACCTCACTTTCTGGCTACCTTCGGAAGTTTCCGGATAGGCTCTTGGCGCCCCGAAGCATACGTCTCGGGCGTTACCAAAATAAAAATTTCAAAAAGCATGAAAAAAGCACTTTCTCTGTTACTGCTCATCAGCGCCGCCGGCCTTGCCTTAAACGCCCAGACGGCCGTCAAAAAAAGCGATTCAGGGTGGGCCCTGATCGTTGATGGGAAACCCTTTGCGGTCAAAGGTGTAGGCTTTGGGTACAGTGATGATGTAGACAACTACGGCGCTCATTTTCAGGAGCTGCAATCCCTCGGCGTGAATACCATCCGCACCTGGGGAACGGATGAGCATACCGGGCGCCTGATTGATGCGGCTCACATACCCGGCATCAAGGTAATGGTGGGCATCTGGATGCGGCACGGCCGCCCCGGCATGGAAGACGACGACCGCTTCAATTACCTGGAAGATACCGAAGGCATGGAGGAGATGTACGCCGGCGCCGTCCGCACCGTAGAGGCCTACAAAGATCACCCCGCCGTACTTACCTGGGGCGTGGGCAACGAGGTCTACCTCAATACGGCCACCGACGCCGAAAAGGAAGCCTATTCCAGGCTGCTGGAAAGGGTCTGCCGGAAGATCAAAGAACTGGACCCCAACCACCCGGTCACCTCGGTAGAAGCCTGGACCTTCGGGTTGGACTGGTGGCAGAAATACGTCCCCTCCATCGACATCTACGGGTTGAACATCTACGGCGCCGGCGCGGCCTACCTGGCGGCGGAACTGGAGAAGCGGGGGATCGATAAGCCTTACATCATTACCGAATTCGGCGTTACGGGAGAATGGGATGTGGAGGAAGATGAAAACGGGGTGAAAGTGGAGCCGGCCGACCAGCAAAAATACGATGCCATCGCCCGGGGCTATTCCGAATGGATCAAAAGCGAGCCCGCCTGCCTGGGCGTTTATTTTTTTCATTACGCCGACGGGTCCGATTTCCTTTCCATCTGGTTGTTCACCCATTTCAAGGGCATGGCCCGGCCGCAGTACTGGGCCATCCGGGAAGCCTATACCGGCCGGAAACCGGCCAATAACGTGCCCCGGATTGAAACTTTCGAGCTGCCGGATTCCAGAATGGAAAGTGGAACCTGGGCCCCTGTGTCTCTAAAAGTATCGGATGAAGAGAACGAAGCGTTGGAGATCAGCTTCTACTACAACCAGCGGACGGGAAGCCGGAAACGGCGGGGCCAGGTGCTTCCGCTGGGCCACCGGGGCAACGCAACGGATGGTTTTGAAGTGCAGTTGCCCCCTGTAGACGGCCCGGTTAAGATCTACGTCGCAGTCAAAGACACCTACAACAACGTGGGCATGGCCTCCGCCTCCATGGTGGTTTCCGACGAAAAGGCCAGGGCAAACAAATACCTCGTGCCCAAAGCCACCCTTCCGTTCTACGTCTACAAAGACAACGGCGATCTGCCCTACATCCCCTCCGGGTACATGGGGAACTTCGAAGCCATGGAGGTAAGCCTGGATCACACCGAAGGCGTAGATTCCGAAAACACCTGCATCAAGATCAGCTACAAGGCCAGAGACAACTGGTACGGCCTCGCTTTTGTAGACCCGGCCAACGACTGGGGCGACATCCTCGGCGGGTACGATCTGTCGGGCGCCAAAACCTTCCGCTTCCGGGCAAAGGCCAGTATGGACGGCGTAAAAGCCACCATCGGCTTCGGCCTGATCGACAAAGACAAGCCCTTTCCGGACAGCGGCAAAAAGTCGGTGGATGTGGTATTAACCACGGAATGGAAGCAGTACACCATCAAAACCAAAAAGGTGGACCTGAGCTGCATCCGTTCCGGGTTGGTGCTTTTCTCCTCGAGCGACGGCTTTTCGCATGAGATCTTTTTGGATGATGTGGTTTTTGAGTAATTAATATAGACAATGAAAAAAGACAAAAGCAAGGAGCCTGTCCACGGCCTGGGTTCGGAGCCGTTCTACCACGGCACAAAGGCCGATCTGAAGCCGGGAGATCTCATCGAAGCCGGCTTCCATTCCAACTACGGGAAGCGAAAAAAGGCGGCTTACGTCTACCTGTCCGCCACGCTGGACGCCGCCATCTGGGGGGCGGAACTCGCCCTGGGGGAAGGCCCGGGGCGGATCTACATAGTAGAGCCCACCGGCGCCATTGAAGACGACCCCAACCTGACGGATAAAAAGTTTCCGGGCAACCCAACCAAGTCGTACCGCTCCCGGGCCCCCCTTCGCATCATTGGCGAGTTCACGGACTGGCAGGGGCATCCTCCCGAACAGCTCAAGGCCATGAAGGAAAACCTGGAGCGGCTGAAGCGGCTGGGGATTGAGGCGATTGAGGATTGATTGTGTTGTCGGGGTGCAATTTCCCATTGCACTCCGACTTGAATTGTGTTGTCGAGGCGCAATTTATTCCATTTCATTCAGTCGCTACGCTCGTGTCCCATTGCACTCGGACTTAAAGCGGCTGGCAATGGATCGTCCACCGTCGGCCGTGTACGCCTGAACCCTAAGAGCTTGTTTGGAGGCCACTTTTGGAGATAAAAAGTGTCAATTTTTTGATGAGACAAGGCGCTTTTTGAAGTGCATATCCGGAGATACGGACGAAAAAAGCAACGCCGTATCATCAAAAAAGGGGCGTTTTTTAGCCCAAGGGGTGGCCTCCAAACAAGCTCTAAACCTGTCACTTTAGAAAAAAATCAATAAGATTCCTTGCTCCCGCCGGAATACATTGTTGGCTTTGGAAAACGCGCTGACAAAACCTGCACAACATGAAGCCAGAACACCTGAACAAGATCATCGATCACCTTACGAACGAGCAATACTACAAATGGGCCACCTCAGAAAAACTGATCGAAGCGGCCGGCCTGGCCGGCATCTCTCCCGCTGAGCTCGACCGCGCACTAGCCGAGCATTACAAGCAGGCGCCCCAACCGGTGATCCGGTTTTCGACCTTACCCGACCGATATACCCTGGACGTATTGTGGGGCCATGTGGACCGGGTAGGCGAAAGGCCGGTGGTGGACATCTACCGGGCCGACGCCCCTCTGCCGGAGGAGGGCGATAAAGGCGCCCTGGAAGCCAACATGTTCATCTCGTACAGTTTCGAGGACTCGGAGGTGGCCCTCGGGCTGTCTCGAAAGCTGGTGCAACACCAGATGCGCGCATGGCTCGCCGAAGTGGAAATACTCAGTAGGGCCCACATCAACGAAACCGTCCGCAATGCGATAACCGAACTGCCCGCCTTCGGGGTGCTGATCACAGACAATACCCTCCAGTCCACCTGGTCGGCCAAAGAGATCGATTTTGCCCTGCAGCAGGGCAAGGAGATCCTGGGGTTCCTCCACCTCGAGCGCCTGGAGCACGTCCGGTCCATGGTGGAAAGCGGGATGGCCGGCCAATCGGCCGTCCGCCAGGAGATCTTCAACCGCTTCTTCGATAACCATCCCAATGTGAAGCTCCTGGCTTTCCCGGAGGAGGGCGGAGGGCAGGGGCTGTCCTTCCTGAAAGAGCGCGTGGAGTTTGTGGACTGGGGGTACTTTGAACGGATGCCGGCGCTGGAGGGCGTGGCGCTTGTTGGGGGGTGATTGGTTTTTGCGCTGCGAAAAATGACCAGGCAAAAGGGGAGGGGGGTGCAACCTCCTGACGATATTTCCGTAAAACAATGGTGTGCTGTCAGCTGACACCTTCGGTACATGGTTAGCGTCCAGCCAGGTGACATCTTTTGCCTTTATTCCGGGGCTTAGCTGATATCATCGTAGTTCAATGGCGAAAGGTGTCATCTGGCGAGGTTGAGATGACACCTTTTTACCCCCATTTCGGCAGGAATAACCCCTTGTTGACAGGAACAGGGGGTAAAAAGATGTCACCTCGACGCTGACGCTGGCTTAAAAAACAACGCGCCATGGATCTTATTGACAAGCTAAAACAACTCAGCGAGCGCATCGCCAAACTGCGCGATCAGGTGGCCACCGAAGAAGCCACTAAGAACGCCTTTGTCCTGCCCTTCCTGCAAGCTCTCGGCTACGACGTCTTCAACCCCCTGGAAGTGACGCCGGAATTTACCGCCGACATCGGCACCAAAAAGGGCGAGAAGGTGGACTACTGCATCCGCTGCGAGGGGGAGCCCGCCATCCTCATCGAGTGCAAGCACCTGGGGCAGCCGCTGGACGCCCACAAGTCGCAACTGCACCGCTACTTTCACGTCACCAGCGCCCGCTTCGCCATACTGACCAACGGCATACAGTACCAGTTCTTTACCGACCTGGATAAGGCGAACGTCATGGACGACAAGCCCTTCTTCGAGTTCACTATGGAGGACCTGTCCGAACCGAAGGTGCGCCCCCTGAAGCAGTTCCAGAAAAGCCTCTTCGACGTGGATTCCATTGTCGGCTCCGCCAGCGAGCTGAAGTACACCAAACAGGTCAAGGAACTGCTGCTCAGCGAACTGACTACCCCCGGCGAGGAGTTCGTCCGCTACATCGTACAGCGCGTCTACACCGGCCGGGCGACCGCCAAAGTGGTGGAACAGTTTACCGATATCGTGCAGCGCTCCACCAAAGCCCTGCTCTCGGATATGATCAACCAGCGCCTGCAATCGGCCATCGAGCAGGAAACTGAACAGCCGCCCGCCGAACCGGAACCGGAACCGCCGGAGATCGAAACCACGGAAGACGAACTGCAGGCTTTCCGCATCGTCCAAGCCATCCTCGTCAAGAGGGTGGACAGCAGCCGTATCGCCCACCGGGACCACAAGACCTACTTCAGCGTGCTGCTGGATGATAATAATAGGAAGCCGATCTGTCGGCTGCATTTTAATACGAGCAACCGGTACCTGGAGCTGTTCGATGAGAACAAGAACGGGCATAAGGTGCCGATCGAGAGTTTGGGGGATATTTATAACTACGCGGAGTTGCTGCTGGGTGTGGTGGAGGGGTATGATGGGGTGGGGGAATGAAGGAATATGGACAACCATTCTCGTCGTAGATGAACGAACAACAGACAACAAATGCTGACGCTTGCGGTCAGCATCCTGACAATGCGCAGCATTCGTCAGGGCAACAGACAACAGGCGCCCAACAGGCATGACGCCAGAACACCTCGCTTTGGAAAAAAATTGATGCTTCTGCTTGCGCCTTGTGGAATACATTGTTAGATTTGGGGGGGAGCGCGCGGAGGCTTACCAAACAAATAGCAACAAAAGAACGGAATGGGAGAGAGTGGGCGGTGCCCATTTTGGTGTAAAGGATGCTTTTAAATGAGAAAGGAGGATGGATGAGTGTGTTCTGCCCTGTTTGTCTTTTACTTGGGATGATAGGAGGGTCGAGAGTTTTTAGGCGATTAGAGGGAGAAAGGTAAGGATATTTAAGGGGTCGGTGAAAAATAACTTCCCCATTTCGATAGATGGCAAGTATATATGGGGATTCCCGCAAGAATAAAATGGGGAAGTTACTTTTCGCCGCTTCTCAAACGAAATGGTTAATATGCACGAGTTGTGCAAAATCATAAAAATAAAACTTTAGATAAAGATGGAAGATAAAATTAATGATGTAGAAGAACTTGATGCGACACCTGTAATTGATGACACAGAAGACGAGACTGTCGCATATAGATATTCCATTACAAGTTATGGAGCTGACTATCCAGTTGATGGACTAGTATCTAGGTTGAATTCAGGGAAAATATATATTCCAAAATTTCAAAGGCAATATGTTTGGAAAATTAATCAAGCATCAAGGTTTATTGAATCTTTGTTACTTGGCTTGCCTGTTCCTGGAGTATTTTTATCCAAAGACCCTGAATCATCAAAGCTGTTGGTGATTGATGGCCAGCAGAGATTAAAGACAATTCAGTTCTTCATTAATGGAGTATTTGAAAATGAGAGGAGATTTAGGTTGAAAGGGGTACAAGAACCATATGATGGCGTTTCTTACGAAGAACTTTCAGAAGATGATAAGATCTCATTTAATGATTATGTGATTCATGCTACCATCATTCAACAAGATGAACCTACAGATGATCAAAGTAGTATTTATCACATTTTTGAGCGATTAAACACAGGGGGGACACCACTTCAACCCCAAGAAATAAGAGCTTGTATTTTTTACGGAGAATTTAATGAGCTTTTGGCAGAATTAAATCAGAATTCTGCCTTTAGGAATATTTATGGAAAGCCTAATAATAGATTGAAGGATCAAGAATTAATTCTCCGGTTTCTTGCACTCTATTATGAAAGAGATCAATACCAAAAACCCTTAAAAGGTTTTTTGAACAAATTCATGGGGAAAAACAGGCATCTGAATAAGTACAAAAAGGAAGAAATTGAAAAAATATTTTCTCAAACGATAGGAGAAATTGAAAAATCAATTGGCAGGAAAGCATTCAGGCTTGAAAGGGGTATTAATGCTGCCCTATATGACGCTGTAATGATTGGAGTTGCTCACAGAATAGACTTGGGCCCAATCACAGAAGTCGAGGATTTAAATAGAAAGTATGAGGAACTAATTAGATCTGAGCGATTAATACAACTCTTGAAAAGTGGAACTTCGGATGAGGCGAATGTTGAAGAAAGGTTAAGAATATCAATTGAAAATTTCAAAGATGTTAGATAATGAATGTCTCAGCTCATAGAGAAAAACAAAAATTGGATAATCTCTTTAAGAAAATATCGGCGATTAGTGATACAGAATTAAAGTCTCAGTGGGCGAAGTATCTATGTATTTTAACTTCTGGGTTTATCGAGAATTCAATACGGTCCATTATTTCAGAATATTCAAAAAATAAGGCGGCTCCACCATTAGCTACCTTTGTGACTTCAAAAATTCAAAGTGTTACTAATTTGAAAAGTAATAATATTAAAGCTTTACTAAACAGCTTCAATAGTGAATGGTGTGAAAAGTATGACAGCAATATCACAGATGAGCAAATTGCGTCAATCGACAGCATTGTTGCAAATAGACATTTAATTGCCCATGGGCGGAACGTTGGAATCACTTATACTAATGTTAAGAATTATTATGACAATGTCGTACCTGTGGTCACAACAATATACAAAATTGTGAACGACCAGATATGATTAAAAAAATCCGAAAATTCACACAACACCAGCTACCTATCTATGCCTATTCGCCGGCACGGCAGGCAGCCCCACATAAATAAAAACAAAAGGAATGGCAAAAATCCACAACTTGAAAATTCACAATTTTAGAGGAATAAAAGAGTTCGATCATACTTTTAATGATCAAAACTTTATTTGCCTTATAGGTAGGGGAGACTCAGGTAAATCAACAATATTAAAAGCCATATCATATATTTTGTCCCCAAGCTGGAACATTACTATCATTGATAATGATTTCCACAATGGTGATATTACAAATAACATAATAATAGAAGTTACCTTAAAGGAAATACCAGATTCGTTTGTTAATGAAGATAAGTTTGGATTTCAATTAAGAGGAATAGATCGAGAAACAGGTGTAATTCACGATGAACTGCAAGACAATCACCAAAAAGCTATAACTATTAGGTTGACGGTAGATAAAGATTTAGAACCTACTTGGGAGGTTGTAAATAATAGGCATGGCGATGCTGTAAACATCAAAGCTAAAGATAGAGAGAAATTAAACACATTTTTTATTGCAGATTATATTGATAGACATTTTTCTTGGAATCAAGGGACTTTGTTGAGTGCACTTTTCAAAAAAGAAGCACCTGAAGAAGGTGTAACAGAGAAGAATATTATTATAAATGCCTTAAGGGCCGCGAAAAGCCAAATTGATAGTAATCCCTTTTCTCATTTCGATTCAGCAATAGAAAAAGTTAAGTTAATATCATCGGAATTAGGAATTGAAATTGATAATATACAAACTACCCTTGATTTTAAAGAAATTCTAATAAGAGACGGTAAGGCATATTTGCATGATGGAAAAATCCCTTTTAATCTAAGAGGAAAAGGCTCACGAAGGTTGGCATCAATATCAATACAAATCGCACTTATTGAAAACGGTGGAATTATTTTAATTGACGAAATAGAGCAAGGATTAGAACCAGATCGGGTTCAACATTTAATAAGAACCTTGAAAGGGAAGAACCTGGGACAAATATTCATTACCACTCATTCAAGAGATGTTTTAGTTGAGCTAGAAGCTAGTAATATTTTTTTAAAGAAGCCAGATAGAACTCAATTGATAAATTTTGGTGTAGATATACAAGGAGTGATTCGGTCAAATCCTGAAGCCTTTTTTTCAGATAAGGTTATTGTTTGTGAAGGAGCAACTGAAATAGGAGTTGTAAGAGCACTCAATGAATATCGAATCGGTCATGGTAAAATGAGTACTTCAACATTAGGAGTTAGATATGCAGACGGGTGTGGTAATAATCAAGTAGATTACGCAAAGGCATTTGTTAATGCTGGATACAAAGTGAGTCTTTTCTGTGATTCTGATGTTGATAATGTTAATAATGCTAAAGAGGAGCTTAGAGCTTTAGGTGTTTATGTTATTGACACAGATGAAGGGAATTCATTAGAAGACCAAATATTCAGGGATTTACCTTGGCAATCAATTTCAAGTCTTATTGATTATGCTATCGAAGAATATTCTGAAGAATCTATCAATGATAGTTTTTTAGCAAAATATAAGAGAGAATTTGCAGAAGACCCACCAGAGAATTGGAGAAATATAGATACTGATAATGTGAGGAAATGTTTGGGGATGGTAAGTAGCAAGAATGGTTGGTATAAGAGAATCGATCATGGTGAAATCATTGGCGAAATAATATGTCAATCTTTAGAGGAGATTGAAGGGAAGCGGATAAAATCAGAAATAGAAGACCTTTCAAATTGGATAGATGCTTGATTACTCAGAATTTGTTGATAAAGAAAAAAGTATTGTAATTGCTCCAGCTGGATATGGTAAAACTCACACTATCTCCGAAAGTGTTTTACACACGAACGGAAAGCAATTGATTTTAACACATACTCACGCAGGGGTAGCATCAATTAAGGAAAAGCTTAGGAAGTTGGGTGTCAGTAAGTTCAGATACAATGTAGAAACAATAACAAGCTATGCTCAGAAATTTGTGTTTGGATTTTGCACCAAGGATGATATACCTGCACAAGAGGACAGTAAAGACTATTTCCCATTCATCATTGAGGAAGCAATAAGGTTAGTAAAAGTAAAACCAATTTCAGAAGTTGTTTCTAATACTTACACAGGGCTATTTGTTGACGAGTATCAAGATTGCACATTAATTCAGCATGAGTTTATACAAGCTTTGTCTAATCTGCTGTCAACTAGATTGTTAGGTGATTATCTACAAGGGATATTTGATTTTACGGGTGACTTAGTTGATTTGAAGGATGATGATTTTCTGGGGGCATTTGCTCAAAATAAATTTGAACTTACTATACCATGGAGGTGGAAAAACACGAACCCTAAACTAGGTGAAGACTTGAAAAGGATTCGAAGTGCTCTATTAGGCTCTGTACAAATCAGGTTTGATGTATTTAGGTCAGTAGACTTTATCAAAATATCACCTCATGATTTTAGGAACTATCGATCTAATTTCTACAAGGTAATCTGGAGCTTAGTAAAAGAAGAAAGTTTGTTGATAATTCATCCAGACTCAACCAATATTCATGCACGATTGAGCTTCATCAAAACATTTAAGAATAAATTTAGACTACTTGAGTCAATCGATAGCGATAGTTTTTATAGCATTTCTAAGATGATTGATGATGCCTCCATAGAAGATTTACCAAAGTTAATTAGAGAAATTTGTTTGAAATTATTTAATAAAACCTCTGTAAATAAGTGGTTCAATGAACATGGATTTAAGAATAAGACTAAGCCAAAAGATAAAGAAATCCTTAAGCCCGTAAAGAAAATTATTGAGGAATTAGATCAACTGGGCGGACTTAATTACAAAGGTGTTTCAGAAATCTTAATGAAAATTTCGGATATTCCGGATTTTATTTGTTACAGAAAAGAAGTTTTTAATAATGTTTGCTCTGCTTTAGTTCAAGCTCAAAAAGAAAAAATATCTGTTTATGAAGCGATGATTCAAAACAGGAATAAGGTCAGAATGATTGGACGAAAAATTTACGGAAGATGTATAGGTACAACTTTACTTACCAAAGGATTAGAGTTTGATACGGTTTGTATTCTTCATGCTGAGAAATTCAAATGTCCAAAGCACTTTTATGTTGCTGTAACAAGAGCATCAAAAAGATTGATAATTATTTCACAGAAGGAAGAATTGGAGTTATAATTATGGAATGCAGGTAAGAATAAAGCCCCAAAGCGAGGCAAAGCACAACCACAGTCTTGAAAGCTATATCATTGTATGATTTAAACTCAAATTCACATGCCCAACCAACCAGAAAACCCCGTCGACACCCTCCAAAGCCAACAAGAAATCAAAAACCGCCAGCACTTCTACTTCCTCGGCAGGAAGGAAGAAGAAGCCGGTAATGTGGAAGCCGCCATTGATGCCTACCGGCAATATTCCGGGTATTTACAGCCCGAAGACCAGCACATACCCCATTAGTGGATCGCCGGGCTGTACGTGCGGTTGGGATGCATGCCATAAGCCGCAATAAGAACTGAGCATGACTTCTCCCGACAAGTGCAAAATAAGATAAAAGCGATGGATGAAGTACAAAAAACAATTGAAAAAAGGCTGAAAAACCGGAGCAGATATCTTATTGGAGATGAGAAGGCTTCCAAATGGTATGGCAGGATACACAGGGTCATAAGAATACATAGGTTAGGTTTACTGTTTTTCCTAACAACTTTCAGTGCTCTCAATATTCTATATGAATTGGATTATGAATTCAATCGCTTTACTTTAATGACAAGAGGGTTTGCCGCCTATATTTATTTAGTAGTTGCAGGGAATCTATATTATTATGGAAGTCTTGTTGGCCCTGATAATAGACAAGAATTAGATGATTGGTTATGGGAAAATGGGAAGAAGTTCATTTCTTACAGAATCGAATTGAATTTTGCAACTGCATTTTTTCCTTTGTTTTTTGATACGCCCCCTGCTCAGGTTTTAATATTATTTCTTTTGTTTGCATTGTTACTCAGTTTTTATCTGATAGTTTATTTTATAGCGATCAATCCAAGGTATTTTTTTAATACTGCATTAACTGTTTTTGCAAATGGGCTGTTTTATTTATATTATTTGTTATTGCCGGTTGCATACATTCCTCTGTTGTTGAGTAATTATTCTTTTGATGTATATTTGGTGTCATTGGTTTTATCAATTATAGGCAATGGAATATTTCATTGGAGAGCGAGAAAAATAATGAGTGGGATTAGCTATGGATCTCCTTTACACACTTTTGTACAGCGGTTTGCGAAACCCCATTTAGTATTAAAAGCAGTAATTGAAAAGGTTAAATTGTGGAAAGATGATTTAAAGTACAAGGAGATTGCAATTCAAATTTTAAGAAAAGTAAATAAGTCCAAGAATGAAACGAGAAATGTTGGGGTTGAAACGGAGCTTTTAAAGGTTTTAACTGAAAAATACAACTCTTCACCCAAACCTTTTTACTTAAAGCCACTTCCAATAATTTTTTTGTTAATCATCGTTAGAGTTGGCTTTTACATTTTTGATAAAATTTTCGAATCTTTCATAACGGATTTACTCTATGAACCGAATAAATCAAAAATTTTTGAATTGATATGTGAGTACATTAAATGTTGATTTTCATTGTATTGCTACCTGCTACTTGTTTGCTAGCTCTCCCTTTGCATCACTTGTTCCAACACAATAACCTGAATTGGTCAACATCAACGCTAAAGTTATTTGCTAATGTGATATGCCGAGCGGCAGGACCGTTCTATTTCGTATTTGATCAATAAGATCCTGCGCGAGCACTACGGCCTGTCGGCGCGCAAGAAACGCCGGGAGTGACTCGGGACTCGTGACTCGGGATTCGTGACTCGTGACTCGGGATTCGTGACTCGTGACTCGTGTCATCGAAGCGACAGATTTTTAAAGATCATCAGCAACATTCAGGGGAACTGCGCAGGCTGCGATTTCGACAACCCAACCGGCCTCCGTTCCCTGCTTTTCAACCCAGCTTGCAGGATTGTGTATAGGTGCATGCGTGCTTTAGTGCATGTGTGTATTGGCGCCCGTGACCGTGCCGGAAGCGCTGGAGGAAAAGAATGCCCTGAAGTCAGTTAATGCTGGCGAAAGCATACCTCTACCTCTTTACCCCACGGGCATACCCTAACAAACAACCGACAACAAATGCTGACGCTTTCGGTCAGCATCCTGACAATGCGCAGCATTCGTCAGGACAACAAACAACAGACAACATTTTAGCAAGTTGGGTTTTAAGGCAGGGACTCGGGGACGCCTGGGTTCCTGCTTTTTGGACAGGATGACAACAGACCTACCAAACCATGAATAAAGAAGAAGTCGCCAAGCGATTTGTAGATGCGGTAAACGCATACATAGAGGTGCAAAATGAAAAAATGAAGCGGTATGGGCTGGCCGAGCTGATGCCGAAGGCCGATTATTTGGGCAACGAAAAAGAAGGCTTGTTAACCAGGTTCAGTAAGCACACTTTTCCAGACAATACCCCGCACCGCCATTTGTACTTCTTTGACGAGTTCAAGCAAAATTCGGAGTACATCGCCTTTGGCGGGAATTCCAACTACAACGATGTTTACGTTGTGGAGAAGAAAACCGGGAAAGTGCTGGCGTTTTCCGAAGAGGAGAAATTCTTAAACTGCTGCGCAGATAGTTTTTCGTCCTTTTTGGAAGCCTTCATCGTATTGATCAATTTAGACATTGAGTTGAGCCGGAAAAAAAAGATAATCAACCCGCAGGCTGTTTTAGATGAGGCAGTCGCAGCAGCAGGAGGAGAAGAATACCGGCCGTTTTATAAATTCATCTTTCCAATAAGCATAGAGAAAATGTTGAATTGACTTTCCGTCAATGCTCTCCGATTAAACCTTTCCGAGTTCAGACAGTCTCTATTACATTCGGAACTTTTTGGACTTTGGACGTTCTGGGAATGCCCTCAGATGCTTCGCGGAAGTCGGAAGTCGGAAGTCGGAAAAATGAGCGCCAGGTGCTCATCCTGAACCCTGTTCCGACTTCGCATTTCCGACTTCCGACTTTGACATCAGAACGTCCAAAGTCCAGCAACTTTAAAAAAACAACACCAATGAAAAGCAACACCCTTGCCTTCGCCCTTTTGATCCTCTTCGCCTCCTGCAACAAAGACGAAGTGGTCCTCCCGGATGTATCGGAAACGGTATTGAACCTCCCCGAAACGCCTTATGACTACACCACGATCGACCTGCCGGCCCACCTCACCACTAATGTGCTGCTGGGCCCCGGCCAGAATGCGGCGGCGGACAACGACAATACCCCGGCCTCCAACCCCACCACCAACGAGGGCGCAACCCTGGGAAGGGTGCTTTTTTACGACAAGAAACTCAGCGCCAACGGCACCATTTCCTGCGCCTCCTGCCACAAACAGGAAAAAGGGTTCTCCGATGACGCCACTTTTAGCCTGGGGTTTGAAGGAGGAACCACAAGGCGGCATTCCATGTCGCTGATCAATGCCCGGTGGTACGGCCGTGGGCGGTTCTTCTGGGACGAACGGGCCGCGACGCTGGAAAGCCAGGTATTGATGCCTTTTCAGGACCCCGTGGAAATGGGGATGACACTGGAAGAGGTGGTAAGCGCGGTGCAGTCGCAATCCTATTACCCGGCGCTTTTTGAGGAGGCGTTCGGGACATCGGAAATAAATTCGGATCGCATCGCCCGGGCATTGGCGCAGTTTGTGCGAAGCATCGTCAGCGTCAACAGCAGATACGATGAAGGCCGGCAAAGCGTAAATATCCCCACGGCGGACTTTCCGAATTTCAGCGCCAGTGAGAACAACGGAAAGCGGCTCTTTTTCCTGCCCGTCCCGCTGGGCGGCGGCGGTTGCGTAGGATGCCATTCCACCGAAGCGTTCATCAACCCGGACAACGGAACCACCAATAATGGCCTGGACGCCGCCTCCACCGACGACCTGGGCGTTTTCGAGGCCATCAATAATCCGGCGTTTCTGGGCACGTTTAAGGTCCCTTCCCTGAAAAACATTGCGCTTACCGCCCCCTATATGCACGATGGACGGTTCCGTACCCTGGAAGAAGTGGTGGAACACTACAACAGCGGCGTTCAGGATCATCCCAACCTGGGCGGCGCGCTGAGGGATGAAAACGGCCAGCCCATCCGGCTCAATTTTACGGAACAGGAAAAAACGGACCTGGTCAATTTTCTGAAAACGCTGACCGATGAGGAGATAAGCAGGGATGTTAAATTCAGCGATCCATTCAAGGAGTGAGTACGGGAGCCGGCGTGAAGGGATTTTTCGTAAATTGGGCGGTGTTTGTCACCGGCTGGCCTTGTATTCAACATGGATCAGGATGAACTGCAAAAACTGTGAGCGGATCGTTGACGGAAATTTTTGCACGCACTGTGGCCAAAGCGCCAGGGTGGAGAGGATCAACCTGTCCAATTTTTTGAAGGAGCTATCGGCCGGCGTTTTCCAGATCGACAAGGGTTTTTTCTACTCTTTAATAGAATTGTTCGTTCGGCCCGGGCCAGGCATCCGGGAATATTTGGCGGGGAAAAGGAAGAACCACTTCAAACCAATCGCCTATGTATTGGCCATGTCGGCCATATATTTCCTGTTGTCCCGGGCCCTGGGGAGCGAGACTTTTTTGAGTGATTTTGTAAAAGGGTTCTCCAACGGAGGGAGTGGCCCCAAAGTAGACGCAGGCCAGTTAGCGGCCCTCAATTGGTTGGCCAACAATTATGCTTATGCCATTTTATTGCTTCTTCCCTTGTATTCGCTTGCTTCCTATCTGGCATTCCTGGGAGCCGGCTTCAACTACCTGGAACATTTTGTGCTGAACAGCTACATCACCGGGCAGCAGGCGGCCATCTATTCCTTATCCTCTGTTCTCAGCTTAATGGGTGGAGACGAAGGCCTCTGGGTTCTCATTACCCTGTGTATTTCCGTTTCCTATGCCTTTTTGGTTTTTTGGCAATTCTTTTCGGAGCAAGGCCGCGTAGCCGTAGTCCTCCGTTCCCTGTTGACTTATGCAATTTCTCTGGTATTTATATTATTGGCCCTTATTATCCTTTTTGTTGGCGTACGATAAGATGAAAACGGGATCAATCATAAAAAAAACAACGAGCATGCTGTTGACAGCATTGGCAGTTTCTCTGATCGGTTTTCTGATCATCATCGCCCTACTGCTGGCCCTCAGCCCCGGCCGGCCCCAACCCTTCCCCGGCCCAACCGGCGAGCCCCTGGCCGGCAGCCTCTCGGAGAAAGTTTTTACAGACATCGGCGGCATAAAGCAGGGCATGTTCCTCCGGAGCAGGGACACGACGCAGCCCGTGCTGCTTTACCTCCACGGCGGCATCCCCGATTACTTCCTCACCCCAAAGCACCCCACCGGGCTGGAGGATCACTTCACCGTCGCCTGGTGGGAGCAGCGCGGCTCGGGCATCTCCTACAGCCCCGGCATCCCCCCCGAAACGATGACGCTGGAGCAGATGATACAAAACGCCCTGGAGGTGACGAACTACCTGCGCCGCCGCTTCGGCCGGGAAAAGATCTACCTCATGGGCCGCTCCGGCGGGTCCTTTATCGGCATTCAGGCGGCCGCCCGGGCGCCGGAACTGTATCATGCCTACATCGGCGTCGGCCAGATCTCGGATCAGCTCCGCTCGGAACGGCTGGCCTATGAATATATGCTCGGGCGTTATAAGGAGCTGGGAAACACCAAAATGGCGCAGCGCCTCGAAGCCGCCCCGGTCACCGACGGCACGCCTGCCGCCTACCTTAGATTGCGGGACAAGGCCATGCACGAGCTCGGAGTCGGCACCATGCGGGAGATGCATTCGGTTGTCACCGGCATTTTTCTGCCCTCTCTGACGTGCCGGGCGTACACCCTCCGGGAAAAGGTGAATATGTGGCGGGGGAAAGCCCAATCCGGGGTCAGCTCTTTATGGGGAGAAATACTGTCCACCAACCTGATGCAAAAGGTTCCTGCGCTCGACATTCCCGTCTACTTCTTCGGCGGCATTCACGACTACACCGTTTCCACTGCTTTGGCGAAGGAATATTTCGGGCAGTTACAGGCGCCCCTGAAGGGGTTCTATGTCTTTGAAAAGTCGGCCCACAGCCCGATATTTGAGGAGCCGGAGAAAGTGCAGCGCATACTGCGGGAGGATTTGTTGAGGGGGGAGAACGGGCTGGCGGACCTGAAATGAAGTAGGTGGACAGCATTATGAGTATAAAATCAGGCAAAACCAGGAGGCGCAGGGCGTGCCTTCGCCAAAGGCTACGGCAGCCGGAGAAATGCGCCGCCTGGAATGCCACGCCAGGGTGCGGTTTTCTACCGTGCCCTGGCTTAAACTGGAGCTCAAGTCTGAGCGCAATGGAACACGAGCGTAGCGACTGATGCCTGCCTACCTGGCAAATGCCGTTTGGCAGGCAGGGAATGAAATGGAATAAATTGCGCCCCGACAGTACCCTCTCGGGCGCCAATTTTCCATTGGCGCGCGAGTTTTCCAAACTAAGCAGGATAAAAAATGAGGAATTTCCTTGTACTCACTGTTGTTCCTTTTTAGCTTTAAGGCTATTGCATAATCACCAATGCGCACTATCTCAATGGAGTTGAAGAACATTTCCCCCTGGATTACCTCCCTGCTGATTGTCTTGCTTTTTCCCTGCGAGAGCCGCTCGCAGGGGTTGATCGTAAGAGAGCGGTACGACTTTTTCATTGGAATGAATAGCATGTCCGATGCCGTGTTGCGGTACCTGAAAGGGGATGAACCTGTTGAAGCGGTGCTTCCCCTGTTCAATAGTGATCCGGACGAGCCCGAACTAGAGCGGCTCCGGGAGGTGTTTCAGAAAAACATCCCGGAGGACTACTGGGACAACCCTATCCGGCAGGAAGAGGCCGAAACCCTGCCTGTGAAGTGGGGAGACATCGATCCGTACTTTAAGGCCGAGCCGGCCATCAGGGTAGCTTTTTTCCGGAAAACAGACGATTACGGCGGATTTGAGATGCTACTTCAGGTAGAGGCCGTTTTTCAGCAGGATGCGGCTTCCGGGGATAAGGGAAATTATAAAATAAAGTCGGTTCGGTGCAGGAGCAATACGGTGGCGGCCTCCGGGGCTTTAGAGGTGGCCAGGCATTATTACAGCCGGCTTCCGAAGTTGGGAAGTAAGGCGCTGCAGGATTCGATTGTCAACAATGGCCTGGTTTTCGCAGAGGCTGCCGTCTTGAATAATAACGCTTGCCTGGGGGATACCATGAAGGTGCGTTTTTCGGTTTTTGTGAAAAAGGGAACGCGGGTTCCTTCCGCCAGGATACTTATGAGCCAGGGTTTCAAAGCGTTGTCGCCTCAGAAAGAG
The DNA here is from genome assembly GCA_964418125.1 of uncultured Phaeodactylibacter sp. Lineage (GTDB taxonomy): Bacteria > Bacteroidota > Bacteroidia > Chitinophagales > Saprospiraceae > JACJXW01. The sequence goes on along the minus strand of CAYQKY010000043.1, from coordinate 1,056 downwards.
CAAATTTTTGATAAGCTGCACACTACGGCCAGGGATGGAATAGAGTACCATACAAAGTTGCTCGAATCTTATATTGTTGTCCTTTCCGAGCCGGGCCCGTTTATCATTGACGGCCAGATGATGGAAACCGTTGTCGACATAACCGATTATGAACAGAGGACTGATCTGGAATATTCCCATCCTCCGGAATTGGTTAAGGTATCGGTGCCGGCCGGCAGCATAGAAATATCGGGCAGAGTGTGCAAATAGAGGTTAAGTTTGAATGACCCCTCCCAGGCTGGTGTAAATCTGGCCCACGGAAGTCTGGAGACTTGCAAATTACGCCGCATCGAGGCTACAGCCTCTTGCGAACGATATTCAATCAATCATTCAGCCATTCATTCATTCATTCATTCATTCCATGTACTTGCATCCTAACCAACAGCTCCTCCACTCCTTCTACCAGGCCTTCCAGTGCAAGGACTACACCGCCATGAAAGCCTGCTACCATCCGGAGGCCGAGTTCAACGACGAGGTGTTCCGCAACCTGAACGCCCGCGAGGCGGGCATGATGTGGGAAATGCTGATCAAAAACGGCAGGGACCTCGAGCTGGAGTACGCCGAAGTGGAGGCCGGCGACGCCTCCGGCCGGGCGATATGGACGGCCACCTACTCCTTCTCGAAAGCGAAGAGAAAGGTGGTGAATACCATTCAGGCCTCCTTCGAGTTCCGGGATGGGAAGATCATCCGCCATACCGACCGCTTCAACTTCTACCGCTGGGCGCGGCAGGCCTTCGGCTTTCCCGGCCTGCTGCTGGGGTGGACGGGCTGGTTCAAGGCCCGGGTGCGGGCGGCGGTAAGGGAGCGGCTGCAGGAATATATGGCAAAAAATGCTGGTGCAGAGCGGTAGGGGCAATGGCAGGATGGTTGAATTGCTCATGAACGTACGCCTCGGTGCGGGGTAGGGGGCCTGTTCCCGGATGATATTGGGCCTCTCCGGGCCAGTTAAATTGTTATATGGTTATGCGAATCCAGGGCTAAATGGCCTGGCAACGGCCCTCCCTGTGGAATAATTGA
>CAYQKY010000042.1:5372-48551 GCA_964418125.1 uncultured Phaeodactylibacter sp. | reverse complement strand
TCGTCGAGGTTGGAGCTGTAAATGGCCAGAAACTTGATGCGCTCGTATAAGGGTACCTGCTTATCTGCCGCTTCCTGTAAAACCCGATGGTTGAAGGACAGCCAGCTGATATCCCGCTTTAAGTATTCCAGATCTTCCATGCAATCGCTTTGCCGGTCTTGATTAGCGAAATAAATAGAGCGGGAAAATAGGATATTGGGGAAGGATTCCCAAAAAAAAAGGTGTTAAGGGTAGATTAATTAAACCGTTTAGGCAAATTCAGGCGGCGGCCTCGGTATTTTCCTGCAACGCCTGGCCGATAAACTTGAGCATATTCTTCTTTACGATCTCACGAACCCGCCGGAATTCTTCCAGCATTTGTTCCTCCTCTCCTTCGAAAGTAGCCGGGTCAGGGATGCTGTAGTGGATCTTGTCCTTAAAGGAAATACCCTGTAATATATTGCGGGAAACTTCATCACAAACAGTGATGAGGTAGTCGAAGTGCTGGCCCCGAAAAGCCTTAAATGATTTGGAGTGCTGGCCAGTAATATCAATGCTGTCTTCCTCCATCGCCTTAATAGCATATGGATTGACGCCATGGCCTTCCAACCCCGCGCTGGCTATCTCAGCGCTACCTCGGGTATAGTATTTCAGATAGCCTTCGGCCATCTGGCTTCTGCATGAATTGCCGGTGCAGAGCACCAAAACTTTTTTCATTGCGCGTGTTGTTTACAAACCCTTAACGCAAATTTAACATAAAATCTCTTTCCAGAACAGCGGCTGGGAGATATCGTTCACATTTTTCAATGCGGAGGCTTTCCCGAAAAGCAAAAGGCCTGCTTCGGAATGAAAGGAAACAAAAAGATGGGGGGCTGATATGGAATATCATTTGGGCGGAAACATTTTTTCTTATTTCAAATTTCAAAATGCTTCCGGCCCTTTTTCGGGATGTTTTTCAATAATTTAACCGGGAATCACCTACCTTCAAAAGGTAGGGCAGCCAATACCTTTTCCTCTGCCAAAACCTCCGCCTCCGCCCTGAAGGCGGAATGACAAGGTCAGGCCGCCGAAATAGTACCAGTCATTAAACTCTCCTCCCCGGCGGTAATCAGCCGTTTCGGGGCTGGGGTCCTTCAATGTAGGGTTGCTGAGGCGGGCAGCCAGTTCTCCATTGCCTTCCAGGATGTCAAAATAATTGACCTGGGTGTCACTCACGTCATCAAGGTAGTCGGTAAACAACTTCCGGCCACCGATTTCCAACCCGAGAGTAATGGTTTCATTGAGCAGGAATTTAACTCCAAGGCCAAGTGGCACAGCAAATTGAGTCAGAGAATAAGGGGCTTCGTAACCGGACAGCCCCTGCCCTTCTGTCCCCAAAGGCTGTAGCTCTATATAATCGCCGTCAAATTCAGCTTCAGGATTAAAATGGTATACCGCCACACCAGCGAAGAGAAAGGGCATCACCCCCCTGTCCTGATAGCTGCCCAGCTTGAACAGGTTGAGCTCCCCGGTAAGGGCAAACTCAGTGATATTACTGCGGAAATTCAGGCCCCGGTCTTCCCGGCCGTGGTCCAGGTCATCGGCCGAAACCTTGCCCAGAGAGAGCCCCAGGCGCAGGGCAAAAGCAGAACTGAGGTTAAAGCGGCCGAAAAAGCCGAAGGCCGGGCTGATATCTTCCGTGTAGAGGCCGAATTCCTTAGGCGACAGGTCGCCACTGTAGAGGGACCCGCCAGCCATAATGCCAAGTTCGGCGCCTTGAGCGGAAAGGCCGGAAGATGAAAGAAGGCTGCTGGCCAAAAGGGCGACAATAATTATGTTTCTCATAGCTTAATGGGATGGTTTTAATAAATAAGGCTACCAATTTAAGTAAAATCGGAACCCAATGTTCACAAAAGTGGACTATTTTCGACAGCCTTATAACGCAGCAACCATCCGAAAAATTATCGGAAACGGGGGCAGGGGACAGGATCGGTAAGCATTTTGTGAATGGCCTCTCCGAAGTTGTAAGATATTGTGATATTCATCATATAATACCCGTCCCGACGGTCGCTACCTCGATTGTAGGACCGATCAATTCCTTCTGTTCCTCCTAACCTGGGATTACTCAATTGGGCAGCCAAAGGGCCATTACCCTGAAATATCTCCCTATGATTGACGAGGGCGCCACTCACATCATCAAGGTGGTCAGTAAATAGAAAACGAGCGCCCAGTTCGAATCCAAAAGTAAATTTGCGATTTATAAACTTTATGCCTGCACCAAACGGCAAATTCAATTGAGTGCGATTGTAAGGCTCTTGATAACCAGGCAGGCCCTGGCCTTCTGTACCTAAGGGTTGAAGCTCTACAAACTCACCATTTACTTCCGTTTTAGGGTTGAAGTGAAATAACCCAATCCCTCCAAAAAGGTAGGGAAAAGTCAGGCTATACTCCGTATGGCGGAGTCTGATGGAATGCCATTCTCCAATTACATTAAACTCTACAATTTCGCTTTGAAAACTAAGGCCTCGGTCGGGGTAACGGGTACGGGCATGATCTCCCTGAATACCTCCGTAGTTCAGATTAAACCTGGTAGAGAAATGCCGGTTATTAACCAGCCTGCAGAAAAGTCCGATGGCCGGCTTTGTCTCCTGTATCATTTGTCGGACATCGCTAGTAGCCACGTCACCGCTATAGAACATAGCTCCGAAGTTCAGGCCTATATCGATAACCTGGGACTGAAGCGGAAAGTAGGAGAACAATACGAACAAAGGGATTATGAGTCGTCGCATAAGTTATGGGATTTGTTACCAGTCAGTTGTATTCCGAATACGGAATTATTTTCATTTTGTTACTTAGAACATGAATTTCAGGGTGGTGGTAACTGAATGGCTGAAAACTCATTCAATTCTGGTGTGTGTATTGTTTGGGCACGGTTCTTAACCGGGGATTAGCGGAGCAGGCACAAAGCTACATTTTTTTCCCAAGTTTTTTTTATGATAGAAATCCATATTTAACTAATAGCGGAAAAAAGTGTTATAATGCAGTTTTTCCGAAAAAAATAAATGATAGTCCTATGGGAATGCGAAGGCCAAAAAGAGCTACGGGCGAAGAAGGGCGCCCCAGGCTAAGCCGTGAAAAACTGATGGAAGCCGCCGGCATCTTCCGCTTCATCCGGCCTTATCGCTGGCCCTTTATATTTGGCCTGGTGCTACTCTTTATTTCCAGCCTGGTATTCATGATATTCCCCTACCTCTCCGGCCTGATGGTAGACATTGCGCAGGGCAATGCAGAGGCCGACATATCCCTCGGCCAGATCGGCTGGGTATTGCTTGCCGTCCTGATCGTTCAGGGCGTAGTGTCCTATTCCCGGATACTGCTTTTCGCCATAGTGAGTGAAAAGGGGATCGCCGACGTCCGAAAAGCACTTTATCAGAAACTGGTGGCCCTGCCCATCGTATTTTTCGAGCAAAGCAGGGTCGGGGAACTGGTCAGCCGCCTGACCTCGGATGTAGAAAAACTGTACAATGCTTTTTCCATTACCCTCGCCGAATTTATCCGGCAGGTCATCATCCTGGTGGCGGGCATCGCTTTTCTGGCCTTCCGGGCGCCAAAATTGTCCCTGATCATGCTGGGCACCTTCCCGGTGATCGTTATCGGGGCAATGTTCTTCGGCCGTTTCATCCGCAGGCTATCCAAAACCAGGCAGGAAGAACTGGCACAGTCCAATACCATCCTCAATGAGACCATACAGGCCATACAGGCCGTGAAGGCCTTCACCAATGAAGTGTTCGAAGCCCTGCGCTATGGGCGTTCCATCGAACATGTTGTAAAGATAGCCCTGCGCTATGCCCGCTGGAGGGCCCTGTTCTCGGTCTTTATCGTTACCTTCCTTTTCGGCGCGCTGTTCTTCATCATCTGGCAGGGCGCCCTGATGGTGGAAAGCGGAGATATGACAGCCGGGCAACTCATCGAGTTTGTTGTATACACCGGCATCCTGGGTGGCGCTATCGCCGGGCTGGGCAATTTCTATACGGAGATACTGGGAGCAGTGGGGGCTACCGAGCGCATCCGGGAGATACTCAGAGAACAGGGAGAAGTGGAAGCCACTCCCGGCCATAAGGTGGAAAAAGTAGCCTTGACAGGAAATATACGTTACGAGAATGTTCATTTCAGCTATCCCACCCGCAAGGATATGGAGGTGCTCAAAGGCCTGAGCCTGCAGGTCAATTCCGGACAGAAGGTAGCGCTGGTGGGCACCAGCGGCGCCGGAAAATCCACCATCATCCAGCTTCTGCTGAAATTCTATAAGGTGGACGACGGCGACATCAGGGTGAACGGGAACAGCATCTACGACATCAATACCACCGCGTACCGGCAGAACATCGCCATCGTTCCTCAGGAGGTGATCCTCTTCGGCGGCACCATCAAGGAGAACATCCTCTACGGCAAGCCGGAGGCTTCCGAAGAAGAAGTGATCGAAGCGGCCCGGAAGGCTAATGCCTGGGAGTTCATACAATCTTTCCCGGAAGGGCTGGAAACCATCGTAGGCGAACGGGGAGTTAAACTATCAGGCGGCCAGCGCCAGCGTATTGCTATCGCCCGGGCTATCCTGAAAGACCCGGCCATACTCATCCTCGACGAGGCTACCTCTTCCCTGGATGCAGAATCAGAAAAAGTGGTACAGGATGCCCTCAACAAGCTGATGGAAGGCCGCACTTCCATCATCATCGCCCACCGCCTGGCCACCATCCGGGATGTCGACTGCATCTATGTCATCGACAAGGGCAGAATCATCGAACAGGGCACCCACGAAGAACTTTCCCTGATCGAGAATGGAGTGTACAACTCCCTGGCAAAGCTGCAGTTCGAGCCTATTTAAGCCTGTTTGGAAACTGCCGGCGGGCTGGGTGGGAACTTTGTTCCGGGCACACTCTTTTTTTTGTGTAAAAACGCATCCAAATGCCTCGTTTTACTGCACTCCTCATCGTACTGTCTGTGGTCGGCCTGATCGCACTTTATGTCCTGGAATTCCGGTGGTTTGACCGGACCCTGAACATGCGAAGCCTGGCTTTGTATGCCATGGGAGCCGGGGCCTTACTGGGTGCGGCGCTGGCCTGGCGCTTCAGCCGGCAGGCCCAAAGCCTGGTAGAAAGGGTGCAGCTATATGTCTTCTTCATTGTTTTTTGTACCCTGTTCGCCCCTTTTTTCGCCAGCCTGAGCAACCGCCTGCTCAGCCCGCACGGCATACACCCCAGGGCAGTTGAGTTTTTCGAACAGCGTGCCTACCTCGCCGACCGCTTCGGCCTTACCAAAGAGGAGGAGATAGAGCCTACCGGATACTATACCTTCTTTTATTATGAGGGACAACTGCGCAGGGTAAAAAGCAAACTTCCGCTGTTACCATTGGAAATTAAAAGAGGACAAAGGGTGGAACTGTTAATGAAAAAGGGGCTGTGGGGATATGATGTTGTCGTTCAACACCAACAACAAAATAACAAATTACCGTTATTAAATTTGCTGCATAAAAGCATCCGATGAGTATCCGGGAAAACGTTTCGCTTAAAGCGTATAATACATTCGGAGTAAAGGCCAACGCACGTTACTTCACTGAAGTGAAAAACACCGTGGAACTGCAGGAAGTACTCCGGCAATGGACGGGCGAACGCCCTTTCATTCTCGGCGGAGGAAGCAACGTCCTGCTTACCGGAGAGATAAACCGGCTCGTCATCAAAAACAACATCGAAGGAAGGGCCGTAACCGGCACAGCGGGCAATAAGGCCTGGATATCGGCAGGGGGAGGGGAAAACTGGCACCGCCTCGTCCTCTGGAGCCTGGGCCTCGGCCTGGGTGGCCTGGAGAACCTGTCCCTTATCCCGGGCACCGTCGGCGCCGCCCCCATTCAGAATATCGGCGCATATGGCCGGGAGCTCCGTGAAATATTTCACTCGCTGGAAGCGGTAGAACTGGATACCGGCGCCCTGCATTCCTTCGATAAGGAGGCCTGCCGCTTTGGCTACCGGGACAGCATTTTCAAACGGGAACTCAAAGGCCAATACTGCATCACCCGGGTCGGCCTTGAGCTTACCACTGCCAACCATAACCTCGATACCTCCTACGGAGCCATCCGGCAAATGCTGGAAAGCCGGGGCGTCACCAACCCCACCATCCACGACATCAGCCGGGCCGTGATTGCCATTCGCTCCGAAAAACTGCCCGACCCCGAAGTACTGGGTAATTCCGGGAGTTTCTTCAAGAACCCGGAACTTCCTTACTCTCAGCTCGAAAAGCTTCAAAAACAACACCCGGATATTCCTTTCTATCCTTTTGGAGAAGATTCAGTGAAGATTCCTGCCGGATGGCTCATCGAACTGGCCGGCTGGAAAGGGAAGCGCATCGGAGATGCCGGCTGCTACGAAAAGCAGGCGCTGGTGTTGGTCAACCACGGCCAGGCCAGTGGCAGGGAGATCTATAACCTGGCTGAGCGCATTCAGCATTCTGTTGAAGAAAAGTTTGGAATAATTCTGGAGATGGAGGTGAATGTGATCTGAGGGGTGGGGTATGGTTATATGGCTGGATGGCTATATTGTTGGCGGGTAAGGGCCTGCCGAATGGCTATATCGTAGGCGTAGGATCAAGGCGGATAATTTTCGAAGCTCCCCTCCCAACAATATAATATAACCATGCAACAATATAGCCATATAACAATCCACCCTCCCTACTGCCCATCCAGCACCTCATCCTTCCGGTCGTACTTCCGTACTTTATTCCGCCCTTTGAACGGCACGTATCGGTAAGGCCGCTCCTGGAAGTCGGTGATCAGGGAATCGGCGCGCCGGCTCAGCTCGTTAATGTTCCGGTACAATTTTTCATCGGTAATAAGCTTACCCAGGGAGCCTTCCCCCTGATTGATCTTGCCCACCACATCGGAGACACCGGCCAGGGCATTATCGGCAGAATGCAAAGTGGCCTGCAGGCTGGCGATGGCCGCGTTGGCCTCTTCGAGGGTCTTTTCCAGGTCGGCGGAAACGAGCTGTGCGCTCAGGGAATCGGCATTGGAAAGGATGCTGTTGATCTTTTCGTTGTTTCGGCTCAGGTTACCGGTAATGTCATTGAGGTTGGCCAGGGTGCCGTTGATGCTTCCGGAAGAGGAACGCAGAATTCCATCCAACTGGCCGGTGGCGGAATTGAGGTTGGCAAGGGTAGACTCCAGATTCTGCATGCTTTTTGCGAGCGGTGAATCCGGGTCTTTGATCAGGGCGGTGTTCAGGCTGTCAATCACTTCCTGTAGGCCTTCTTTCAGTATGCCGACGTATTCCTCCACGTTATCTTCCCCGACCATAGAGCCGAGCAGGCCGCGGATCTCCCCTTCCAGCACATCGCCGCTTTGGGCGCAATCATCGCCGGAGCAGGGGCGGGGATACTCCAGCATTATAGCTTTGCCGCCCATAAAGCCTGTGGAAACAATTACAGCAGTGGTGTTTTTGGGAATGCGGATGCCGGGGTCGAGGTCGAGGATGACCTCCACGGTCCGGTCGACATCATCGAGCAGCCCGACACTGGCCACGCTGCCCACCTCGACACCATTGATAAAGGCCTGGGTTCCCACCTGCATCCGGTCTACCTTTGGATAGTAAATTTTATACGTGTTGGACTTCAGAAGCATATTATTGCCTCGGATGAATTTATAGCCCCAGATGGAGAGGGCGATGGCAACTACTGCCAGAATTCCTACCTTTACTTCGTTTGACATGCTATATCGGGTTTAAGCGACGCAAAGGTAAAAAAAAGGATCATATCAGGGTATCCCCAACTCTCGTTTGGCCTGATCCATAGATATCCGCTTGCCGTCCTTGTAGGCAACGATAAAAGCATCGGGGAAGCCGCGCGCCTGGAGAAGAAGCCGCGCCTCGAAAGCCTGCTGCAGGTTGGAAAAGTTGCGCGCCTGGTATTTATAGAGGTTGTCTTCCTGCACCACTTCGATCAGGTAACCCGTGTTGCGCCACCTGCTGTTGCTGGTATCCACAGGCCTTGCGGAGGCTGCAAGCTGTACATTGAACTGAATATCGGGCGATGTCGCCGATAAAGAGCCTTTCCCCGTGGTTGAACCATAACTATACTTGAGGGGGGTAGCCTTGGGTTCGGCATAATGCTCGGCCGGCGGGCTGGTATTATAGGGGCTGGGTTGAAGCATTGCAGGAGGGGGGCTGCTCGTAGCGGCAGGCTGAGGCTTCGGCTTGTCTACAGGTTCCGAATAAGAATAAGCAGGCAGTGTATTTCGGTCGAGGGCGAACTCTGGATACTCTCCATTTTCTACAATGCGCTTATACTCTCCGAAAGCCTGCAGGATGGCTGCCGCTACCGCCTGCTGCCCCGGTTCGGTTTTTAGGAATTCCTCCTCTTCTTTGTTGCTGAGAAATCCCGTTTCGACCAGGACGCTGGGCATGGCCGTTTCCTTAAGTACCACAAATCCCGCCTGCTTAACGCCCCGGCTCTTGAGGCGGGCCTGATGCTGAAACATGGCCTCCACCCGCTCCGCAAAGAGAATGCTCTGCTCCAGGTAGGCATTCTGGAACATGCTCAGCATTATGTGGCCCTCCGGAGAATTCGGGTCGTAATCATAGTTGCGCTGGTAGTCATCCTCCAGCAGGATAGCTGCGTTCTCCCGTTTGGCCACTTTCAGGTTGTGCTCGGCAGTATGCAGGCCCATGACGTAGGTTTCCGTACCGTGGGTGGCGCCTGAACCCGGCATGTAATTGCAGTGAATGGAGATAAACAGATCCGCTTCATTGCGGTTGGCAATGGCAGCGCGCTCATGTAGCGGAATGAACACATCTTCATTGCGGGTCAGGATCACCCGCACATCGGGAAAGCTGGCCTGCATAGCCCGGGCGAGAAACTGGCTGACAGCCAGGGCAAGGTGCTTCTCCTGAGAACTGCTGCCCAGGCAGCCGGGGTCATGCCCTCCGTGGCCGGGGTCGATCACCACCGTTTTTATGCGGTAATCTTTTCTTTCTTTGATAACTTTGTCCGTTTCACTGCCAAAGCTTACTTTCGCAGCGGCATAAGACGGCGGAAAGGATAACGAAATGTTAAACCCCTCGTGGGTAAATGGCAAAAAGCAGAACAGGAACGTTTGTAGGAAGGTTACCGCTTTCTTCATAGTAGAACTTTATTGAATCCTTGAGAGCAAAGTTACCAATTATAATTTTATCCCTCATCTGGCCACTGATGAATCTCTCGGCCCAGGTGGAGGATTTTTCGGTTCAGGATACGCTGCCTCCTGCCCCGGCGGACAGCCTGCAGGTAGACACCCTGGTTACCGAAACGGGCCGGCCTGGCGCTCCCATGCAACAGGTAACGTTCTCCAGCGACTCTCTGGACGCTCCCGTGGAATACAACGCCACCGACTCCATGATCTACGACATCCACGGGCAGAAGATCCACCTCTACGGCAACGCTTCGGTCACCTACACCACCATCAACCTCAAGGCCTCACATATCGTTTTCGACTGGGCGACCAATATCGTTACGGCCGAATCTATGCCCGACAGCGTGGGGCGGCCCGCCGGAAAACCGGAGTTTTCAGACGGAGAACAGAGCTTCGTCGCGGACAGCATGCGCTATAATTTCCGGACGCGCAAAGGCATCGTTTACGATGTGACAACGACACAGAACGACGTTGTCGTACATGGCGCCCGGTCAAAGTTTGTAAGCAGCCCTGCCCAGGATACCACTCAGAAGAGCAATGACGTCATCTACAGCTCCGATGCCCTGTTCACTACCTGCACGCACGACAACCCTCACTTCGGCATTCACAGCCGAAAACAGAAAGTGGTCCCCAACAAGCTGGTCGTCGTCGGGCCGTCCAACCTGGAGATCATGGGCGTGCCCACGCCATTGTGGCTGCCCTTCGGCTTCTTCCCGATCTCTTCCGGGCGCCGCACCGGGCTGCTCTTCCCACGCGATTACCAGTACTCCCCGCAGTGGGGTTTCGGCCTGGAAGGCATAGGCTGGTTCTTCCCCCTGGGCGACCATTTCAACCTGGCCGTCACCACGAACCTCTACATCAAAGGTACCTGGGGCGTCAACGCCAGCTCCCAGTACCGGAAGCGATACAAATACAACGGCAGTTTCGACATCGGATACGACGTACGCCGGCAGGAGGATGACGAGGGCAACATCAACCGGCCCAAATCCTTCCGCTTCCGATGGTCGCATCAACAGGACCGCTCCGCCCACCCGACCAATACCTTCGGCGGCTCCATCAATATTCAGACCAACAACTACCAGAGCCGGGTGTTCAACGACGCCAGCCGCGTGCTGCAGAACCAGCTCAACTCCAACCTGGCCTTCAGCAAAAGCTGGCGCGACAAACCCCTCAACTTCAACGCCAGCCTGAGCCACAGCCAGAACTCCGCCACGCGCAACGTGACGATCAACTTCCCCAACCTCAAATTCCAGACCCAGGCGCTCTACCCCTTCAAGCGCAAGGAGCGCACCGGCAAGGAAAAGTGGTACGAAACCATCACTATGCGCTACCAGGGCGACGCCCGCAACCGATTTGAGGCAAAGGATACTACACTGTTCACCCAGGAGACTCTCGAAAACGCTCAGTTCGGCGTGCAGCACTCCGTCAATACCGGTACCTCTTTCAAGCTGTTCCGCTACCTCAACCTCAACCCCAGTGTCAGCTATGATGAGGTGTGGTACCTCAAATCCCTGCGCAAGGACTTCATCCCCGGGCTGGAGATCGATACCATGTTCAACAACGGAGTTGAGACCTACGACACCACCGCCTACGGCGAGATCAACGAACGCCTGATCACCGGATTCGAAACCTTCCGGGAGTTCAGCGCCAGCATCAGCCTCAATACCCAGCTCTTCGGGACCATGCAGTTCAAAAAGGGATGGCTCCGGGGCGTCCGCCACGTGATGAAACCCAGCATCTCCTTCGGCTACACGCCTGATTATACCATCCCCGAGTTGGGGTATTTCCGGACAGTTCAGGACTCCAGCACTGCCGACGGCCTGCAGGAATATTCCATCTTCGAAGGGGCTATCTTCGGCGGGCCGCCCACCGGCGGCAAGCAGATGGCGATGGGCTACAGCATCAACAACATCTTCGAGGCCAAGTATTTCTCTAAAAAGGACTCAACGGACAAGAAGCTCAAGCTCTTCGACAACATCGTCGTATCGGGCAACTACAACTTCGCGGCCGACTCCCTCAACTTCAGCCCGGTAAACATCAGCGGGACCACCCGCCTGGCCAAGGGCCTGACCACCGTGGGCCTGCGCGCCCAGTTCGACCCCTATGTAACGGAAGAGGTCAACGGCCGGCAGCGCCGCGTCAATACCTTTGCCTGGAACCGGGACGGCAAGCTCCTGCGCTTCGTCAATGCCCAGGCCCGCTTCACCACCAACATCACCGTAGGCAAGATCCGCGCCCTGTTCATGGGCAAGGAGGAAGAAGTGATCGAAGACCCGCTGGAAGAGGAAGCCAAAAGGTTCGAGAAACCGGAAGAAACAGACTTCCTCAGCCTGTTCGAGAACTTCCGCATCGGCCACAACCTGGTGCTCGACTGGGAAGGCCTGCCCGACGGCCGCGACACCTTCACGGTGGCCACCCACTCCATCAACTGCCAGGGCAGCATACAACTCACCGACAACTGGAACATCAACATCGGCAACTTCGGCTACGACTTCAAACGCAAGGGCATCACCTACCCCTCCGTCGGCTTCTCCCGCGACCTCCACTGCTGGGAAATGGGCATGAGCTGGCAGCCCACCCGGGGCACCTACAGCTTCTTCATCCAGGTGCGCCCGGGCACCCTGGACTTCCTGAAGATACCGTATAACAGGAATAATATTGATGCGCGAAGTGGGTTCTGACAGCCAGGAGTGGGCCTGGTTGGGGCGAGTTGCTGGTTGCTGGATTGTTGGATTGCTGATTGTTGGATTGCTGGCTGGGGGAAAACGAAGTTATTGTTATATGGTTCCATAAAACGATGCTCAACCTGCCGGGTTTCAGGCACGGCCCTGGCAAGATCAACCCGGCGGCGTTTTTCACCCCCCCGAAGTTGGAAAGGTAATTGGTATTCAAAGGGAATACTTTTCCTTCGTTATTAATTAACAACAACAGAAGAGTATCTTCATCACCAATCATTTTCTTCCTGGAGCCAATGAAGCATAGCTCCTCTTTGGCCATCTTCCAGGGAAAATCGAGGATAGTGGATTTATGGAATGAATCCGGAACTTGCAGTTCCAGGTATTCCCGACTAAAAAGAAGTTCCGCCACTGCCATTGAAGATAAATTTATCCCTCTTAAGGAAAACCGGGCATCAAAAGCAAAAACGGGCCGCCTAAAGGCAGCCCGTCCTGTTTTTAGGAAAATTACAGCATAAGCTAACAGGGATTCCACTGTATCGCTGGGAAGTGGAGCCGCAAGGAGGCTGCCCTTCTTCAGATATTAGTTGGTTAAGTTGATTGGTTACTGGTTGGCCAGTGGCGCCCCCAATCAACCCAATCAACCAATAACCAATCAACCCATCCCATATCAGTCCTTTACGATCAACTTATGCACCCGCGTATCCCCCGTCCGGATACTCAGGATGTACGTACCCGCCGGCAACCCTTGCAGCGATACCCTCCGGTTCTCCTCCTGCGGCGCTTTGACTTCTCTGCCGTCCAGGGTAAGCAGGGTAAGCTGCTCGGGCTGGTAGCCGTACTTCGAAGTGACCGTCACCCAATCCGTCGTTGGGTTGGGGAAGATGGAGAAGACGCCCTTGGCCTCCGCCGGAGGCTCTTCCTGCTTGCGCTCCAGCTCTACCTGTACGGTGCGCCCCTGCACGGGGATACGTTCTTCGTTCATGCCGATGGCCACTATATTTTCGATGGTAACCTCAGTTTCCGGTTTCAGGCCGGCAATATCGTCGATGATGCCGATCAGGTAAGCGACCGGGCCGTGGCCTGAGACGTTGTTCTGGTCCGTGCGGGTGAGGGCCATTTCGAGGCGGCCTTCATCGGCATAAGTGCGGTCGATGGTGATGGTATTGACGCCAGGTTCGCCAAACCAGGTCACGGGATAGGCGATGTCCAAAGCGTCGGCATCGATAACATCCGGGTCATAGGTTACAGTAAAGGCCACGCCATATACATCCCGCATCGGCCGCCTCGAGGTGCCCACCACGATGGGGATGTTGAAGGAGGCGCCCACCGGCATCTGGGCGGGGAAGTCGATATAGGCGGGCGGATCGAGGTCCGTGCCGGGCAGGGCCGGCGGGGCCGATACCGGGCCGTGGGTCAGGCCATAGTTCTGTACCAGCACCTGCCGGTCGTTATAGTCCACCACCCCGTCTCCATTACAGTCGGCATGCTTGTAGTTGGTACCGTTGGCGAAGGCCTGCGGCCAGTTGCCGGCGGAGACGGCCAGCCAGTCGGCGCCGTCCTCAAAGCGGGGCTGCCCCTGGTAGCCGTAGGCCAGGCCGATGTTCAACAGGTCGATGTGGTGGGCGATGTTGTCGGCATTGGCGTCGCCGGGCCAGACTTCCTCTTCCTGCCGGGGAGCGTTGAAGCAGATGTCGTCGATCGTCAGGGCGCCCCCACCGATGACAAAGGACTCGACGACGCCCCTCAGCCTGATCCGCCAGAAGTTGCTGTTATCGGCAGAGCTTAGAGCCGTGATTCCAACATTCGCCAGCATATCCGGCAGAGCGCTGATCTCGCCCCGGAATTGCTGCCCGTTCACCGCCAGGATAATTTGCTGCGACTGCCCCTGGCAGAAAACCAGCGGGAAAGTAACCTCATCCGGCAAGTTGGGCAGCCCGGCAAAGTTGAACCGCAGGGCGCCGCCGAAGGAAAGAGCCGCATCGTCGCCATCAAAGCCGCAGAAGCTGTCTTCAAACGCATACACGCCGGTGAAGTAGCCTGCATCGCCATTCCACTCAATGTTACGGGCGGTAACCACTACCCCATCCTCTTCATACTCCATATCCTGAGGCTGTCCGTAACCGGCCAGGGTATCAGTTGGGAAGCCATCGTATAAATCGAAGCTGATACAGTCATCCTGTTGCGGTTCCGGCTGGTTGAAGCACAGGTTGTCGATAAACAGCCACCGGCCGCCGATAAGCAGATGCTCGACCGGGCCGTGCAAAATAATCCGCCCCTGAGAAAGGGTATTGACGTAGGGAACAAACTCCAGCCTGATGCCGCCCGGCAGTTCATCCGGCAGATCGGTGACCGGGCCGCTGAACAACTCTCCATTGGCCCCGATAACGATCTGAGGAATGACGGTGGCGGCATTACAGTAGTAAATATCAAAAGTAATGGTAGTGGGAACTACCGGCAAATTGGTAAAGTGCAATTCAACACCCCCGTTCAGGTACAGGTTGCCAGGCGCCGCCATAGGCCCGCAGGGAGGTATCGCCGAACCGACCACCCATTCGAAATAATTGGTGTTGTTCACTAAAGGAACAGGCACGGCGTCGAATAAAACTCCATCCTCATCGTAAATGGAATCCCTCGGGCCGCCAAAGGCCAGGTTGACGGTATCGTTCGGCAGGTTCTCAAATTCGTCAAAGGTGATACAAACGTCGGTGGCATTGTTGCAGTCGAAAGCGCCAAATTCTGTGAAACCACGGCAGTCCGGATTGTCCAGGTCGGCCACGACCAGTTCGTAGGCCAGAGCGCCGGGGGCTATCGGCCCGACGATCACCGGATAGGGAATGGTGTAGCTGTAAGTACCGTAATCCTGTCCATTGCCGAAGACGCGGAAACCGGGGCTGTTGGTGTTCTGTGCATTGAAGTAGAGCCGAACGTAGTAATTGCCGTCGGCATCGCAATGATCGAACTCGACGCGTACGTCCGTGATACGGCATTCACCGGTGCAGTCCGGCTCCGGAAATTCTATCGCCTCACAGCAGTTGGGCTGGTCGTTGATGCAAACCCGCAGGTAGCCTTCACCGGAGGCTGAAGGGTCCAAACCCTCAATAACAACAGGCCGTTCGTTCAGACTGTAATAACCGATCAGGGCGCCATTGCGGGTGTATACCTCGAAAAAGTCATTTCCGGGCTGGTTCACTTCGAAGTTGAGGAAGACGTTATAGGTACCGTCATTGTTACATCCTAAAGGATCTACTACCAGGCCGAAAATATCACAGCCCATATCACAATCAATAGGCCCTATCTCCGTAAACCCAAAGCAGGATGGGTCGGCTATGTCCAGGACAAGGATCTCGTATTCTTCCATCCCATCACCGGCAAAAGGGCCGATGGTAACGAATGGCTCGTTGTAGGAGAACGGCCCGAAGATCTGCCCGCCGGCGAAGATGTAATACCCCAGGTTTCCGTGGTTGTTGGCGCGCACCTCTACATCCACCATAAACTGGCCGCCGTCACAGTCATGGGGCTCGGCGATCACACTGGTGAAAATGCAATTTCCGTTGCTGCAATCCGGCGTGATGAAAGTTACGGTTTGCCGGCAATCCGTGCCCGGGAAATAGACGACAACCGTCCGCGGCTCGCCCGTGCCCGGGAAGGGGCCGATCTCTACCGGCAGGTCGACGGTATTGAACTCCGCGAAATAATCACCCGACTCCACGATGAAGATATTGCTGATGGCCGGAGCCGGAGTAGTTATATCCAATAGGGCGGTGAAGGTTCCGTCGTCCCGGCAATTGTTAGGGGCAATGGTAACGCCTCCCAGCCAGGGGCAGGAACAGTTCGGGGCAAGCATTTCCTGGTCTGCCTGGCACTGCTGGCTGCCATCGTTGATCCAGACGCTCACCGGCTCGCCGTTGCCCGGCAGCGGGCCCAAAGTCACGGGCAGATCACCGTACTCAAATGTTGCATTGTAAAAATCGCCCACCATCAGGTGGAAAGTATTGTCAAAACTGCCGGCCGCTTCGAAATCAACCACGAAGAAGTAATTGCCATCTGCATTGCAGGCGAGCGGTTCCAACTGGACGTTAAAGATCTCACAGGGTTGGCACACGAAGTCAAAGGCAATTTCGATACAGCAGCCTGTATTGGTGCTGCTCAGCGGCAGGCACACCCTCAGGTTGTCGAAGTTCTGGCCGGTATTCGGCATTTCCACCACCAGAAAATCGCCGTTGTAAACCACCGTCATCGAGAAATTGGTGACCGTGGATGTAACCGTCAGGATGTCGCCGATGGCAGCTCCATCAACACCGAGCTTTGCCCGGTAAAAACCCGCATCCGTACATCGCACATCCTCAAGCAGGTGAACGGACTGCAGGGGACAGGCCCCATTACACAATACCGGTTCAGTGGTGAAACGATAGGCACAGTTGGCGGTATTCTGGGTATAAACGGCAACTTCATGCGTAGCGCCATTCCCGGGGAAAGGCCCCAGGCCGAGAGGAAGGTCCGCAGAAGAATAACTGCCGGCCGGCGCCCCGTCGACAGCGACGAAGAACAAAAAGTCAAAGTTGGGCGGGTTGGGGATTATCTGTTCCAGAATGATGGTGTAATTACCATCATTACTGCAATCTGTCAGGTAGTAGGCCACGCTGTCGATGGGGCATGGGAAACCGCAATCGTAGGCTGGCAGGACGGCGGAACCGGAACAACCCGGATTATCGGCATCCACAGCGCTGAATTCAAGATCAGCGGCAGGTGCCGTGAACGGCCCGATGATCACCGGCAAGTCCGCATAAGCAAAGAATCGATTGGTGGCGTTGCCGTTGAGCCACAGTTCGAAGGAATCGGAGGTATTCTGGTAGTCAAAGTCCAGCTTGACGTCAAAAACGTTGTTCGGGTTGCAGGGGCCGGGCTGTACTTCTACATTGGTGATGGAACAGGGCCCGGCGCAGGGCTCCAGGTAGATCAACGGCAGGGAAACACAGCAATGATCTTCGCCTTCACAGACCGTGATCTCCTGTACCAGGGCGCCGGTGGAGTTGCAGGGCGCCAGCAGGCGCACCGGCACGTCGTTCCAGCTGAAGCGTTCGTAGAGTTCGCCATTGAAATAGACGCTGTAGAAATCGGTGAGGGTAGGCCCCACCAGTTCGAAGTCGAGCATAATTGCATTCTGCCCGTTCGGCGTCAGCCCCAGGTAGTCAATTGAGAGCCCGTCGAAGGCACAGCCGGTACAGGGCACGGCCTGAATGGTATCGCCCACCCAGCAGCCGTCCTGTGCCTGGTCGGCAGCAAAGAAGGCATAGATACCGGAATTATTGTTAGGTATCGGGCCCACCGTAACCGGCAGGTCGGAATAGGCATACTGGCCATCCGCTCCGGGGCCGAAGAGGTTAAAGCTGTCGGAGGCGCCCTGATGATCGAAGTCGATGGTGGCCAGGAAGTTGCCGTCGCTGTCACAGGGCCCTAACTCAATGGCCATGTTGCCCATACGGCAGGGCACGGGCGGGCGCGGGTTCACACAAAGGTTGTCGATGCGGAAGTCACCGGCGCCGCCGATAAGCAGGCTCTCGATGTTACCGTAAAAAGTGAGCTGCCCCTCCCTGTCGCCGGAGGCGTCAAAAGCGACGCGAACGGTGATGCCGGGCGCCAGGGCATAAAGGCCGGGCTCCAATGCATTCCGGATCAGGATGGTGGCGCCATTGGCGGCCAGGTTGATGGCGCCGCCGTTGTAGTAGAAATCAACCACTACGCTGTCTACAGGTTCGGAATAATCGGTTAAGTCGAAAACAGCATTGACGGATTCGAAACGGAGGTACTGCCCGGAAGCGGCCGTCATTTCCGGGGCGCCTGATTCATCGAGTACGGCGAGGTCGCCGTAAGTAGTGGTCCAGAACAGGCTCTGGAAGGGGATCAGCAGCAGGCTAATATTACTTTCGGTATAGAACGGCGTGCCCGCAGGTGTCCCCGCAGAACTGCCGTAAACCGGCTCGGTAAGCCCTTCGAACTCCATACAACTGCCTGCCGGACACTCCTTGTCCAGGATCACGGATGCGCAGCAGTTGGGGTTGTCATTCTGGCAAACGGTAAGGGTGAACTGCAGCGCATCGGTGGCAGGCTGTATACCCTCCAGCAGATAAGGCAGTTGCGTCTGGTCGATGAAAGCTACTTGCTCTCCTTCGACGAAGATGTCAAAACTGGTGATCACCGTCAACGGGCTCAGCCAGTCGAAATCCACTTCAATGTCGAAATTGCCGGCATTGTCGCAGCCGGTGATCTCTGCCCGCAGGTTGGCGATGGGGCAATTGAGCACTGCATCGGTGCAAACGTTGTCGATCCCGAATTCCTGCCCCCCGATGAGCAGGCTTTCGATATTGCCGGTAATGCAAACTGTGCCCTGCTGAAGGGTATTGCTGCCTGTAAGGTTCACTTCTACCGCAACCCCCGGGAATGTATAGTTAGTGATCTCAGAAAAATTATCCACTATGGCAACGGACGAGCCGTTGACGGCGAAATTCTCCTCTCCTCCCCCATCGAAAAAATCGAAACACACCTGGTTGAGGGAGCCGTCTGCCTGAGAGAAATCAAAAGAGAAGCTGTTGTTTCCCAAAAACAGGAATTGCCCATCGAGCCACCCGACACCGGCGTCCATGATCACGGCATTCTCGAAGCCTGTATCTCCATTGGCATATTGTATCTCTCCGATACTAACCTGCAGGCCAGCCTGGGAGAGGACGACGTCCCCCGGGCTGTTCCCGGAAGCCGGCCCGAACTGGGTACCGGCCGGAATGTCTTCAAAATGTAAACAAGAAATGGGCTGAGCCATCATTTGGATGGACAGGAAAAGGACTAAGGCGGTCAGAGGTATAGTTCTGTTCATGGCAACGCGATGGTTTAGGTTTTGTTACGATACAAAAATGCCATAATATCTGCCGCACTAAAAGAACTATTTTTGTGGTTTTTTGGATTTTTTATCCTAAATTCATGTTCTTCAAAAGAATTATATCATTGATAATCAAATTATTAAAATAAAATTAACGTTTAAAAAATTTGGATTTTTAATGCACAACAATAAACTGGCCCGCCTGCTTCGAAGCTTTGAACGCCGGGAGATGACCCGTTTCCGGGATTTTGCCTGTTCCCCCTATTTCAATAAGCACGAAGGCGTGCGGGGGCTGGTATGCTACCTGAGTGATATTTTCCCCGGATTCAGTGTGCAGAACTGCCACCGGGAAGTGGTTTTTCAACAGCTTTTTCCCGGCCAGCCACATGACCAGGGCAAGCTGGCGCTGATCTTTACCTATACCATGCGCCTTGCGGAGCACTTTTTGAAAATCGAACAGGCGGGCACAGAGGTTGGCCTGGAGGACACCCTCCTGCTGGAGCAATTGCGCAACAAAAAACAGTACAAATTATATGAACCCCTACTGGCAAAAGCGGAAGAAAGCCGGGGGGAACAAGGCCTCCGGGACAGCAGTTGGTACTACCGGCAATACCTTCTTGCCAACGAGGCCGACCAGTATTTCAACACCATATCCGAACGGCGCACCGATGACAGCCTGCAACGCAAACAACATTTCCTCGACCGTTTCTACCTGGCGGAAAAACTGAGGGATGCCTGTGAGATGCAGGTGCGCAGCCGCATACTCAAAGTTTCGTATTCGGACCCTATGCAGGAAAAGGCCCTGGCCTTCGTAGAATCCCATCTCAGAGAGCTGGAAAAGGAGCCGGCTATCGCCATGTACTACTGGCTTTACCAAATGGTGTCCAAGCCGGAATCTGCAAATTATTTCCGGGCCCTCGACGCACTGGGGCGCCATCAGGCTGCCCTGCCTGCTGTCGAGCAGAAAGCCATTTACAATTACCTGCAAAACTTCTGCATACAGAAGATCAACGAAGGGGAAGCCCGATTCCTGGCGGAAATCTTCGAACTGTACAAGGCCCAACTCGACCGGGAACTGCTCCTTGAAAACGGTTATTTGTCGGAATGGCACTACAAGAATATCGTTACTACCGGCATCCGCCTCCGCGAAATGGAATGGGTCAGGGATTTTATAGAGAACTATCGTGAAAAGCTGCCGGAGGAAGCCCGCGAGAATGCCTTCCGTTTCAACCTGGCATCCTATTTCTATGCCACCCGGCAGTACGGCGAAGTGCTTCGCCTGCTGATTAAGGTGGAATACCGCGACCTGAGATATAACCTTGGCGCCAAAGCCCTGCTGCTGCGTACCTACTACGACCTGGACGAATACGAAGCGCTCAGTTCCCTGGCCGACTCCTTCAAGCAATACCTGCACCGCAATCGCCTGATGGCCGACGTGCGCCGGGAAGGCTACCACAACCTCTTCAAACTGACGCGCCGCGCCGCCGCCCTGCGGGCCAACATCGGATATTATTCCAGAGAGAAAAGCAGAAAGGAACTTTTAAAGCTACGGGAAAGTATAAACAAGGCAGGAGCCATCTTCAATAAAAGCTGGTTGCTGGAAAAAGTGGAAAGCCTGGAAGGCTTGTTGTAATTAATACTTCTTTGTCACTTTAAAAAAGACGAATACGTATTTTCCCAAAAAAACATTCGGAAAATCCGCTAAAAAGGCGATTTTGTTCGTTATAAATGTACGACAATGGCCTCTACCCCCCGGCCAGACAGCAAAAATCAGGAACCATAATATCAAAAACCTCCGTCAAAACCAACCACTTATGAGAAAGGCCACTATGATCCTGGCATCCTTATTTTTATCTTTTTTCAGCCTGAACGCACAGGAAACCGGCACCGCAGTCTACTACGCCGACGCCCTCGACGGCCAGCGCACGGCCTTCGGAGAGGTCTATAACAAGGATGGATACACCGCCGCCCACAAAAACTACCCCAACGGAACGATAATCCGGGTAACGAATCTCGACAACAACCGCTCGGTGAATGTGAAGGTCAATGACCGCATCGCCGCCAACAGCCGCGACATTGCCAGCTTATCCAAAGCAGCAGCCCGACAGATCGGGCTCGTCGAGGCCGGGCGGGCCAGAGTACGGGTAGAAAAGATCGGCTTCTCCGCTCCGAATCCTTATGCTCAGGATAACCCCTATGCAGGAACGCCTCCCGACAACTACAATTATTACGGCGGTACTACCAACCCTTATGCCAGTATCAGCCCGGATGTAGTCCCCAAAGGGTACGGTGCCCCGGAAACCCCGGCCCAGAGGGCCACGAGCTATATCCTGCCGCCCACCACTTTCGGGTACGGCATTCAGCTGGCCTCCTTTAAAAAAGCGGAAAATGCCGTTGAGCAGATCGAAAAACTGAAGGCTCAGGGTATCGAAAATACCTATATCTGGCAGAAAGACGGCAATAACCGGGTTGTGGTCGCCTCCTTCCCGGATAAAGCCAGCGCCGGCCGTTACCTGGATGAAATGAAAAGGAGATACAAAACGAACGGGATCATCGTCCGGTTCGAATAAGACAGGTATTTTGTCCGCTGCGCCTCAACGCTTCGGCCTGTTGAGGTGCAGCGCTATCTAACCCTTACAATTCTACCCTTTCACCCATTTTGTTAAAATGGCTTGGCAACCCTACGGGATTTGTCAAGCCTCCCTATTTTAGGCCTATGAACAGAACAATTACCCTCATCGCAATTTTGGTATCTTGCTCCCCATTGCCTGCCCAGCAGCCTTACGGCGGCGCCCGGTACGAAGATGGTATTGCCGTCTATTACGCCGATGACCTCCATGGCCAGGCCACCTCTTATGGCGAAATATACCGCCGGGAGAGGTTCACCGCCGCTCATCAGTATTATCCGCCGGGAAGCGTTGTCCGGGTTACCCGGCTCGACAACGGACAATCCGTAGACGTGCGTGTCAATGATAAAATGGCGCCGGACAATGATCGCAAGATTATCCTTTCCCGCGCTGCCGCCATGCAGATCGGGCTGATCAGCGCCGGAACCCTGAAAGTGCGGATCGAAAGGGTTGGTGGAAGCAGTGCTTCCCCGCAGGCCTATACCGGCCGGGAGCAGGTGGAAATTCCAACTCCGGCCAGAGGGAGTAACTCCCTGACGGCCAGGTCTCCTTATCAGGAACTTTCCCCCCGCTCCGGCACAAACCGCCAGCCGGCTGCCCCGGCCGAATACCCGGCGGCTTACTCTGCACAACCCACTTATCCTCCGGCTTCCACGAGGGGCGCCGATGCCGTCCTAACCAGTGGGCGGGCGCTCGCTCCGGGGCTTACGGGCTACGTCATCCAACTGGCATCCTACGAAGATGGCGCCAATGCCGTCAGCAATGCCAACCAGTTGCTGAAGCAGGGTGTGGAACACGTCTACATCTGGCAGAAAGACGGGAGGAACCGCGTGGTCGTCGCCCGTTTTCAGGACAAGTCCAGTGCCGCAGAACACCTCTATACGCTTCGGCAGCAATACCTGCTGGACGGGATCATCGTCCAGCTAAAGTGACCTGCTTCAGAACCGGTACTTTACGCCCGCTCCCAGCGTGCCCCAGGAGTATTCACCGGCCTGCAGCATTTGGAAGTAAGCCGCCTCCAGGGAAATGTCCCAGCGCATATTGAACCGGCGGATGACGGAAGCCCGCAGGTTGAAACCGGCAGATGAGGCTTCCTGCTTCGGAAAGTAATACCCGCCGCCGGCAGCCAGGGCTGCAAATAGGTTGGCCTGGCTGAGGGTGAATTGCCCTTTGGCGTAAAGGCTGGCTCCCAGGATGTTGAAGTCGTTGGTAAAACTGTAATAACCTGCTGCTCCCTCGAGGGAAAAATAGGGATGAAACTGGTAACCGAAGTCAGCTTCGGCAAAATAGTTGCCATCATAGAGGGTGTCCAGATCCCCGATAGGATAGGTGATGCCGCCGTGAAGGCTGATCCCGCCGGGATATTTGTAGTAGGGTTTGTTGAAGTCGTTGGCGCGGCCGGAGTAAAATTCGTCGTCCAGCAGATGTATTCTGATGTCAGGGTTCTCTTCCTGCGTGTTTAAATAGAGCTCGTAACTGCCATCGCAATTGTCATTGACTCCCGTCAGTTCCGCTCCGCTGACTCCATATCCGTACCCCAGGCCCGGCCCGATGAATCGGGTTTGCCCCCCTACCCTGTGAACCGGCCGGATGGTAAGGATAAGGCCATTATCATAGGGATCCACCTCCGTTTCGGTAAGGGCCATATCCACTTCATCAAAACGAACGTTGACGGTTTGTTCCGCAGCTCTTTCAATCCTGCCCACGCCTGGCAGTTCAACGTCAATAGTGAAAATGACTTTATAGACGCCGGTGACATTGGCATCGTCATAACTACCGGTATATACTCCATCATGGTAAGACAAGTCGACACCCCGCACTCCGGCGTCCCTTAGGCTCTCCAGTACTTCGGGATGGTTGAGCTGCAGGTAGGTAAACCTCTGGGTATAACAACCTCCGGCCTCCGGGTCGGTGTTCAGGCCCACTCCGGAAGGGAAATCCTCCCGCGCCAGGAGGTCGTTGAGGTCGTCGCCAGGCTTGAGGATATAAGCCTTAATCTGTGCGCCGGGTATGGGCCGGGTATGGCGGTAAAGGCGCACCGCCAGCGGCATCGGGTTGTCGACTGCCTGCCCCCTTTCCCCGGCCTGGCAATCCATATGAAGCGCCGGGTCATCGGCAGTTGCCGAAAGGCGCAGGCTAATGTCTATATCTTCTGTTATCATGGTTGGCAGTTCATTGTTCTTCAGGTTCTTAAAGAAACTGCCCAGAACCAATTGGTTCATTGTCGCCACCCCACCAATTTCCTGGTTGTCTGGCCGGCTTCGCAGGACTACGCCATCGCCCTGCATTTCCTCACAGATGAAAGTCCAGCCTCCCTCGCTTTCCAGGCTATCCAGTTTATTGAAATGGAGGGTGAGTGAGGCGTAGTAGTTCCCGACGCGGGCCCTGATAGAGTCCGAGTCCGGCATGTAATAAGATGTGAACTGTGCCACCGTTACATCATCTTTTATTACGGTATAACGATACCTCCTGGCCAGAGCATCCCGAAACTGAGCCTTAAAAACGAGCCTGGAAACGCCCTTGTTACAATGGAAAGAGGCTTCATTTCTGGAATCAACCTCCAGGTCGGCAAAGCCGAGCAGATTGGGGCTGAAATCCTCCCAGAATTCATTAAATGCACTATTGCTGAAGTTAACCAGGAAATCGCTGTTGGAGGCATCCATGGGGTCAGGAAGGAAATCGGTATCCCCTGCGGAAGCCAGTTGCTCCAGCAAAGTAGTAGGGTTTCCAGGCAAAACGCTATTGGCTCCGATAGTGTAAAGCTCGATATCATTGAGGTCATCCGGAACAGCATCTCCATCGTCCTGGTTCAGGTCGATATCAACCGGAGGCCCGGGGTCCCCCGGAAACTGGACGTCGTCTATTATCCGGCTGGCGGCAGTAGTAACAACCATCGGAGGCTGGTTTTGCTCTCCATCCGTAAAGAGGAAGACCGCCTGGCGGCGGTGTGGGTTACCCGTTCCTCCAAACCGGTGCATGAGGGCTTCGGCCAGCCCGGCGCCGATACTGGTGCCATCGATAGCCAGGGAATGCCGGGTGGCATTGTTTTCCCGGGGCGGATCGCTCATATTCCTTCTGATTCCGCTGGTAGTATTGCCGAAATCCTGGACCGTACCAAAATTCCGGGCGGACAGGTCCACGAGGGGGCCCGGGTCGGCCAGCGAGCTCAGGCTTCCGGAAAAGTATACAACACTGACAGAGTCTTCTTCCAACTGGCTTTCATCCGGGATCTGGGCTAAAAAACTTTCAAGGGCTTCCTTGAGTTTGTCCCACCGCCTATCGGTACAATTGATGTGGTCTGATTCCGCACACTCCTCAATACAGCCCGTCCAGTTGGTTTCCGAGTTTCCTGTAGGGCCGCACTCCATACTTCCCGAACGGTCGAGGACGAAAACCAGCTCAAAAGGCTGGCGAATAGCCAGAAAATATTCCCTATATCTTCGGACCCCGGATATGGCAACGCTGAGCTTTACATAATACACACCTGTTACCTCAGTACTCCCCTGTTCGATAAGTAATTCCCGGGAGCTTGCCGTTTCCTGCCGGATACGAATAAAATTGGTAGAGCCGCTGGTGGTATCGAATACTTCAATCGTCCTCGAGGAAGCATCGGCAAAGTTAAAAAAAGCTTCTCCGGAAGCTCCGCATTCCGCATCATCCCGACAGTATCCCCAGTTAGCGGCTGAAGTAAACGGGTCATTGTCAATTCCTATGCTCAGAAGCCCGTCTACCAGGCTTGCGCTGTCATTGTGGTGAATATATTCAGCCTGACTGGTGGCGCTGAAATTAATGTCCAGATCCTGAGCCGGCAGGTAAAGAAATCCCAGGCTGATACACCAAAAGGTTGTGGCCATGATGGCCAGAAGTTTGAAAGGGTTTTTCATTTTTTAGCAGGTTTAGGCTCCATCAGCCACGAAAATCCCGCAGCGATGGGTATTTGAAAGATTCAAAGCGATTACCGCCTATTGATAATTCCCATCCTCCCCGGTTTTCACCAATAAAAGGCCGTCGGCTGATATTCCGGTGGCGGCCAGGCCGTTATCGGGGGTTAGTTTTACAGCATTCAACTTCTCAAAGCCGCCCTTGTCTACCTCTGTATGCCACTGATAGGCATTCAGTGGATCGTACCTGATAAGCAAGCCATTACCGGCTTTTTCCCCTGCCCCTGCAAAACTACCATCCGGCAATATCTCTATAGCAAGTAAAGATTCAAATCCATTCTGTGCAGGAAAGTGGGGGGGGATGTAATCAAAATTCGCCAGGCCGGGGCCCGTAACCGCAATGAGCAGGTCCGTCTCAAAAGCACTCGCATCGAAGGTGGTCCCGTAGATCAGCAATTCCGACGGGTTCCTGATGGCAGCTCCTTCCGCCCGCTGTCCATCCAGCATAGTAAAGGGAACGGAAAAGCCTCCGAAAAAATCAGCCACAAAGGCAAAAGCCTGCTGCCCGGCCCCTTCCCCGGTTACACCGGTAATGAGGAAATCACCACTGCCCAGAACGGCAGCTCCCAGGGCTTTCTCGATACCGTCTCGTTCAAAACGGCGCGCCCCCGAAAAGCCGGAATAATTGGGCTCGAAGAACTCGAAGAAGACATTTTCACCATCTTCCGTACCGGCCAGCTCAGCGGCGCCCGCGATCATCACCCGGGCCGAAGGAGGGGGAAGTTGCAGAATAGAAATGGTTTCCAGATGGTTGAAGTCATTACCAGCCTGGGTTCGTTCGTATCTTTCCTCTGCGAGGATATTTCCGGATTCATCAAAACGGATGTAAATAATATCGGCAGCCTCACCTTCATTGACGGTAAACCCAACCAGGGCATACGTCCCGTCCCTGAGGCGTATGACATCCTTTGCGACATCCGCATCGGAAAGCCCGCGGCCCTCTTTTTTCCAGTGAGCCGCTCCTTCCAGCTTCCCTTCTTTGTTTGTACGCATCAGTACAATCTTACTGTCGGAATCGGAATTCATATTCCCGGCGACAACAAAACCGCCATCCGCCATCGGGAAAATACCGACCCCCTCCCGATACGCAGGAAAAGTAAGGGCAAATCGCTCCATCCCTATTTCCACATATTGAGTATCTGAGCTGGGTTCTCCGCCGTTTCTTACTGTAAGCACCACCTCAAAAGTATCTGAGGTAGCGTAGGTATGGGCCGGGTTTTTATTGGTACTGTCTACAGCCCCATCTCCAAAGGACCAGACAAAATCCGTATTGCTCTGATCGTTCATCTCAAACTGAACGGTACAGGGAGCTGTACAGGGAGAAGGAGGCATGACAATATTGAAAGTGGGATCCAGTTCTTCTTTCTCTTCCCGGACGAAGGTAAAGACGGAATCCGAATGCGACACCACGTCTCTGTCGTAGATGTCCTTCACATAGGCCCTGACGTAATAGGTATTGGCCTGGCTTTGTAAAATGATCTCCGAAGTAAAAGAAACGGTATCCTTGCGGCGGTCAAAAATTTCTTCCTTATTATCATTATTGTAATCAGGACGGGGTTTCTCATTGGACCAGACGTGCCCATATTCTACCACGCCATCTCCTGCACTGATGATCTGGCTGGTAATGATGATCTTGTTCGGAATACTTAATAAATCCACCCTGGCATCGCTGATTATTACCGCCACCGGATCCACCGGCGCCGCGTATTTCGGCTCTTTCGCACAGCTGAAGAGAAAGGCAAGAGCTGCAGCTGAAAAATAAACGAGAGAGGGATTGTACGTTTTCATGTGATCTTGGTTTCTGAGTTAAAGGGGTCAATCATACCAGGAGGTTCGCCGCCCGATGGCCGTCGGCCGTTTGCGCTTCTTTTTGGCCTTCCTTCCGATCCAGTCGAACTCAAGGGGCACTGCTACAGCAATGGCTAAGCCGGAGACTCCGTAAGCATAGTTCCGGATGTCGTAATCGTCCTGAGCCGCCAGCCTCAGCGATTCGCGGTCCGTTCCTTCGTAAATAGGCGCGGTCAGATCCCGGTGCCGCAGGTAATCATCGTACTTATCCACGCCTTTCGAATTATAAATCACCCCGGTAACAAAGGCCCCCACCGCCAGCCCCCCCAGCGCGTAGGTCTGCCACTCCACGGGTTCCTTGTAAGGTAGCAGGAACTCATGGTTCACATTCCAACGCTTGAGGTAGGTGATGACCTGATCGATACTCACCGCCACCCCGTTGGCTCCGGGGGTGACTTCGGTGATCATGCCCAGCAGGCGGTTCCTCTTGCGCTCCAGTAGGGGGCCTCCCGAAAAGCCGGGCTCGATGCCGGTGCCGGTGAAGCTGATCTCGTGCGCGCCATAGGCCGGGTCGACCACCACATTCATTTTGTTGAGGGCCCAGTCCCGGTCGGGCGGGTTGCCGACGCAGGTTACAGGATCTTCTCCCACGAGGTTATCCAGGTTAGCGAGGCGATATCTGTAATAGTGGATGTTGTCGAGCTCGGGCACATAAGCGATGAGCACGGCCAGGTCCAGGTCACGGTTCACCTCAATGTGAAGCTGCGCCTGATAGGGGCGCCAACTCACTTCCTTGATGCGCACTTCGAAAAATTTGCCGCCCTCTACGACGTGATAGGCAGTCGCAACAAATATCTGTGAGCCCTTCCGCCCGGTAATGATGCCGGAGCCAGAGGCCACTTCATATCCGTTTTCGTCCTGAACGATGACCTTTGCCGTTCCATTGATGAAGTTTTGGCTGAAAAGCTGGCCATAAGGGCCATGCAACAGACACAGGGAAAGAAGAAAACTGAAGACTCTCATGGTTTGGATTTTTGGGTACCCAAGGTAACTACTCCTGCCTGTTGATCCTCTCAGCCCCTGGGATGTTACTACTAAAAATAAATTTTTTTACGCTCAAATGCCATAAGTACTGATAAAAATCAGCTATTTAAGCATATTTTCTTTCCCGATATGGATTTTTTCTTCAAACATCCTTAATACCTCCTTTCCGCCGTAACGTTTTATATATAAAGAAGCATTAACCAAAAAACCACAGAAAAATGAAACTTCATCCCTTCCTGCCACTCGCCCTTTTCCTGGGTTCCTTATCCATTGTATCTGCCCAGCGCACGGGGAAATGGGTCCTGAAGGAAGAAAAAGCGGATTATGTCGAGGGCACCTTTTCGCTAAATGTCAACAACGTCCTGGAGATCATCTCCCTCACCAGTAGTGTAGAGCCCTACGCTTTCGGAAAAGAGCAGCAGCTCTATTTTGATTATTATGCGCCGGAAGAAGCCCCATACTTCCTGCGCATGGGTGAGAAGCGGCTCCTCAGTTATTATGTCCTGGAATCCAGGCCCGGCAATACGCCCAAAGGATGGAACACCTTCGGACCCTGCCCGGTAGACGGCCTGCTGAAGAACCTTAAGGTGCCCGCAGAAAACATCGGCGTACTGCTCCGGATAAACGGAGATGACAGCAAATATTTCCTGCCGGTGGCGGCCTACCACAGCCGCCCTCCCCAAAAAACAGAAAGCTACAAGGCAGTTTTCCGTTTGTCGAGAAGCATCCTCCGGGGAGAATACAATATCTACAAAGGTGAACACAGAGGCATACCTCCTGCAGGACAGTTGGTTGAAAGCGGCTCCATAGGGCGGCATTCGGCCCGTTCTACCTTCCAGGTGGAGGCCCCGGCAGATAAACTGCGGGGATACGAGGGCTGGGTTACTGTCGACCTCTCCCTCACTCCCCGCGGAAGCAGCCGCGACGTACCTTTCCGGTTCTACATTTACAACAGCAACAGCTCGCAGATAACCAGCAATAATCGATGATATGCTGCTAGCCGATTTTGTAAGAAAGCTCGTTGCCGCCAACCGCATTGAAGAAGCGTTGGCGGTACTCAAACAGCAGGCCGGCCCTGCGGACGATAGCCTGCGCCGTCAGGTGGTGCTCCATTCCGGAAATTTCACCAGGATACGGGAGGATAAAGAGAAAGGAAAACTGTCGAAGGCCGACGAGCAGCTCTTCTTTAGCCGCATCAGTAATGCGTTGCTGGACATTGCGGAGGCACTGCCGGAGGGGCTGGCCATCGAAGTCAGCCGACAGGAAAAGGCCCGGCTAAATGCCCGCCTGTTCCTCATGCGCTGGGGCGCCTGGCTACTGCTGGTTTTCTGGTCAGCTCTTTTCGGGTTGGGAGTGGCCCTTCAGGCTCAGTACCAGCAACCAGTGAAAGCGGTGCTGGATGTTCAGGCCAACCGGGCCGGTTTTATCACCACCGGCAAAAACAGGATAGAGGCCGGCCAGGCTTTTCGTTCTGTAGAGTTGGGTAATTTCGGGCAGGTGGAGGCCCCCGCTATCCAGGCCGGGATCAGGGAGGATTACTCCTCTACTCCGGAACGATATCCTCTAAGCGAGGGGTTACTGAGCCTTTCCCCTATACCGGGCAATGAGTCCAGCCTGTTTTTCGACAACATCATGCTGGAAGCCCTCACCATCCCCCGGCGCACTCAGCTCACGCTGACGGTGCCCGGTGAGGAGGCGCCGGAGGAATATTACCTCTCCCTCGACTTCAAACCCGGAGATATCCGGGGCGCCCTCTCCTATCAGGATAGCGTTTTCTTTGAAGGAGCCTACCTTTCGCTCAGTGGGCTGGAAGGAGGAAGCAAAGACCTTGCCTTAGCCCTGATATCCGCCTACGCCCCCGGAGGAAGGGCCTACGAGATCTCTTTCACCGGCAATCCGGCGCATAGCTACCTGACCCTGGAGCCGAAAGCGGGCGACAGCATCTCCATTCAGGAACAAAGCATAACCGTAGACAGCCTGAGTTTCATCCGCCCCATCGACGGCATTTCGGCCACCAGCAGCATATTGGAGGGCAGCATTCATTTTCTGAGCAAGCGAAACCGAAGCTTCCGGAAAACGCAGTTGGGAAACCAGGATTATCTCCGGCTGCTTGACTACGATTACCTGGAAATCACTTCTCTCCGGCTGGGCAGGGAACACATCCGGCTGAAGCTGGCCGGAACGATAGGAAAGATATACAGCGGCCCCAACCTGGACGGGCTCGCCCTGCAAAACCCCGGCCGCCTGGAATGGCTGTGGTACAACCGCCCGGGATGGATCTTCGGCATTCTCGGCGGCGGCATCCTCGCCACCCTGGGGATCAGCCTCTACACCCGTAAAGCCCGCCGGTTATGAATGGGTGAACAACACTGGAACCTCCTCTTCTCCGAACCCATCCAGCAGGATCTTATTCCGGGCCAGGCTGAAGGCCAGCTCCACATCATTTTCCATGGCCAATCCGAGGTAGAAGCCATAGGAAAACTCGATGGCCGCCTCATCTTTGATCGACCTTTTCATGCCGACGACATAGGGCACGTGCCGGCTGGCCGCCCGTGCCTGCTCCTCCGAATAACAGGCATTGAAGACAACCGCCTCGATCTCAAAGCGCTTTGAAAATATGGAAAACAACTGCTCCAGTGCTTTTCCGCTCACCTTTTTGCTGCGCCCTTCCTTGTCCTGCAAAATGATCCCGTCTGCCTCTTCTTCCTCGCTGAAGCCTGCCGCTCGCCCCGCCTTGCTTCCGGAAGAAGGGCCGGAGCCATGGCCGGAAAAGTGGATCACCCGGGGTTTGTGTTTCAGGATGGCCATCTGCAGGGCCTCGGTGGTTACCGCCCATTCGGAGACCAGCCTGAACAGATGCCCGCCCTCCTGGAGGTTGCGGGAGATGCGGACAAATTCCTTTTCCAGCTGCAGGCGGGCGGTATCCGACGGGTTGGATGCCAGAAAGAGGATGGTGTTGCCGGCAGGCAGGCTGGCAGTGGCTTCTTCCTTTGCTTCTTCCCCATGCTGGTCCAGCAGTTCCAGCAGCGCATTGGCGACTGACAACTGTTCCCGCATGGCATCGGCATATTCGACCATGCCGATGTTTGTCTGCATCTTGACTTGATTGTACTTACTCTTCAAAAGAGACAACTGGTTCCGGACTACCGTACTCTGGCTTTCCCCGGCCCAGCGCCGGCATTCCTCGATCGCCTTGCCGAGTTTCCCCTCTTCGATGAGTTGGCTTACTTTCGCTTTGATCTCCATGTTTTCTGAGGTTGACGCCTATAAAGGTATGCCGATTTTCGAATAAATGGCAAATCACCGTCCAAAGGAACCGAAAGTTTGTGGTGAAAACAATTGCCTGGATACCAAATATTTCAGATTTTGCAAATTGAAGAGGTTCTGAACCTCTTCAATGGCCCCGGGAAATTACGCAAACCCTGAATTTATGAAATACACGCTTCTCATTGCCGGGCTTCTGTTCTCCGTTTCTTCCATCCCGGCGCAAAATTATTCCTACAGCACTCAGCCGGGCGCAGGCGGCATTCAGGAGGGCATCGCCGTCTACTACGCCGATTACATGCACGGCAGGCGCACTGCCCTAGGAGAAGTGTACCGCATGGAGGAATTCACGGCTGCCCACAAAACGCTAGCCAAAGGCACGCTGGTAAAAGTGACCCGCCTGGATAACGGCCAGTCGGTAGTCGTACGCATCAACGACCGCGGGCCGTTCGACCCCGGCGTTTCCATCGACCTGTCCAAAGCTGCCGCCATGAAGATCGGCCTGGTAAAAAAAGGCCGGGCAAGGGTGCGCCTGGAAACCGTCGGCTATTCCAACACCAATCCGGAAAACGGCCTGATGCCGGGAGAAAAGCCCAACCCGTATGAAAGTTCTTCCTATACCACCAGGGGAACAACCAACCCATACGGCAACAACCAGCCTTCCGGCTACAATTACATGGCTACGCCCAAACCTGCCGCGCCCAGCAGCTATGGCTATTCCAATATGGTAACCAACGCCGGGGTGGAGCCCTATCCTGCCCTTCCTCCGGGAGCCTCCGGCTACGCCATCCAGCTGGCGTCGTACAGCAAACTCGAAAATGCCCGGAACCAGCTCCGCCAGCTGGAACAGCACGGCATGCAAAACCTCTACATCTGGCACAAAGACGGCATGCATAAACTGGTCATCGCCGCCTTTTCCGGCAAAAGCAGCGCCGCCGCCTACCTGGAGCGGCTGAAGCGGGAGCACCTGCAGGACGGCCTGGTGGTGAAGATTAAATGAAAAAATTTAAAAGGGGGAAGCTTCATCGAGCTACCCTCCAGTGAAAGTAACCGGCAATTCCCATTACCAACACTGCCGTGGCGCCAAACAGAACCGCCGGCCCGAACTGCAGCCACACCAGCCCCGCCAGCGCACTGGCCAGCAGGGTGGCTACCGAGCGCAACCCTTCGTAGGTTCCGATGGCCGTCGCCCGTTCTTCTGCTCCGGCCAGGTTGCTGATCCATGCCTTAGCCACGCCTTCCGTGAGGGCGGCATACAGGCCATAGAGCAGGAACAGCAGACCGAAATGCCACCAGGCGCCGGCCAGGGCCATCCCTCCGTATACCGCCGCGAAAAGGAGCAACCCACTGATGAATGCCGGCTTCAGGCCCCAGCGGTCGGCCAGGCTGCCCGCCGGAAAGGCCGCCAGGGCGTAGACGAGGTTGTAAAAAATGTAAAACCCGATGAGGGCGGAGTCGCTGAGGCCCTTGTACTTCAGCAGCAGGAGCAGGAACAGGTCGGAACTGTTCACCAGGGCGAAAGCCAGCAGGCCCCACAGGAGGCGCCGGTAGGCCGGGCTGCTCTCCGGGATGTATTTCAGGAAACTGAAAAAACCGGGGCCAGCGCCGCCCTTTTTCGGGGTTTCGGCCGCTGGTGGTTCTTTCAGCAAGAAGGTGAACCCCACCGCCACCAGGCCGGGAAGGAAAGCCAGCAGGAACAGGGTTCGGTAATGTTCGGGATAAACCCACAAAAACAGCAAGGCCAGCAACGGGCCGATTGCCGCTCCCAGCGTATCCATCCCCCGGTGAAAGCCGAAGATGCGGGCGCGGGTAGCATAGGAGCCCTCCGCCGCCAGCAGGGCGTCGCGGGCGCCGGTGCGGATGCCCTTACCCAGGCGGTCCGTAGTGCGGGCGCCCAGCACCCAGAGGGGCGCCGTCCACACGGCCATCAGGGGCTTGGACAGGGCGCTGAGCAGATAGCCGAGTTGTACGAAGGGTACTTTTCGCGCCCGGTAGTCGGACAACTTGCCGAAGTAGCCTTTGCTTAGCCCGGCCGTGGCCTCGGCGATGCCCTCCAGGATGCCAATGCCCAATACGGAAAAGCCGATGCTCTCCAGGTAGAGCGGCATGATGGGATAGAGCATCTCGCTGGCCATGTCGGTGAACAGGCTGACCAGGCCGAGCAGCCAGATGGTGCGGGTGAGGAGGGAGTTCATGAATGAATGAATGATTG
Source organism: uncultured Phaeodactylibacter sp. (assembly GCA_964418125.1). Classification (GTDB taxonomy): domain Bacteria; phylum Bacteroidota; class Bacteroidia; order Chitinophagales; family Saprospiraceae; genus JACJXW01. The sequence continues at coordinate 14,960 of CAYQKY010000042.1, read as the reverse complement.
ATTGATTGAATTTTACCCGTCAAAGCGTTGGCGAAGACGGGGAGGGATGGAGTGCACGCCAGGCAAAGTTACGGATTTTCAAATACCGGCTAGGAGCCTGTCGGAGAAGCACTTGATGGACTGCGAACGGCAAATATTGTTCTGAACTTCGTTGCTCTTCAGTCGCGTAGCGCCACTATGCTCCTTCATCGCGCCTCGTTCAGAATAATATTTGCTCATTCTCGTCTCACCAACACTTCTCCGACAGGCTCCTAGGCATAGATATTGGCCAAAGTTAAATCTTAGAAAAAAAAATTTGACATTCTTGGAAATGTCAAAAAAAAAAACCAAACTTGACATACATGACAAAACAAACCTCGGCCTAAAGGCTTAAACGCGACACAATAAACGGACGTCATCTCAAAAACGGCTCTATGAAGAAAGCATACAAACGCGCTACCACCGCTGTTTTGGTATTTGCAGCATACCTCCTTTTGCTTCCTGGCTTAAAAAGCCAAGCAGAATTTGCTCCTATAGGAGCCCAGTGGACTTACAGAAAGTGCCATTGGCATTGGTGCTACGCAGAAATCAACGAAGTGGTGCGTGACACTGTAATTGACGGAATGAGTTGTAGTATCCTGGAAAGGGTGGGTTATTCCTCACTCTCCCCTCCTCAAATTATCGGCGAGTGGACCCTATGCCAGGAAGGGGCAAAAGTGTATCACTATTGGGATACGATTTCCTATTTGCTGTACGATTTCGATGCCCAGCCGGGCGACAGTTGGCCCATCCGGCTAATGAAGCCATATTTCAGCGAGTTTTCCGATATGCAAGCCTGGCTACACGTCGATTCCCTTGGTATATTGGAAACCAATGGGCAGCCCTTCGACGTGCAGTACACTTCCATCGAAACCGAAATGGATTTAGGCACCTTTGTAGGTTGGCACTTCAATTGGATCATTCGGGATGTAGGTACTTATTCCTATATCCTTCCGGTTTTTTATGGTGATCAATGTTGCGAGGAGTTTATTCTCTTTTGTTATGAAACTCCAGATTTATTCTATGAGTCGCCTTTCATACCGGAAGGCGGCAGTTGCCTGCCACCTGTAGGGACGAGCGGCCCGCCGGAGGGCAGCAGCCTGCGCATTTTCCCCAACCCCGCTTCGGAATCCATTCATATTGAGGCTGCTGAAGCCCTGGGCGGCAAGGTGTATGCCATAACCGTTTTCCGGGCTGACGGCAGCGTGTTTCGACACTTCGATACTGATACTCCCCCCTGGCACGGAGAAATTTACGTGCACGACTGGCCGGAAGGGCTGTATTGGCTGCAGTTTTTTGGAAGGCAAGGCACCGTGGTGCGAAAAATCGTGGTGGCCAGATAAACTAATACTCTATGGGTAAAAAAAGGTGAACTGTTCGAGCAGCGAACAATTCATCCCATTCATTAATAACATTAATCCACAAAACTATGAAAAATCCCAAAAACATTAAGGGGTTTAAAGGCATTCTTTTGGCCATGAGCCTGTTGGCAGGCTTTTCGCTCAATGGGCAAATTATTGAATGTATTCTCGATGACAGCGGTGGAAGTGGCAACCCGCCCGAAGCATCGACTAGCCACTGTGACGATGTATTAAATTATGTAGTTGACCAGGAAAATTTGAGCCACCACCCGCAACTGTTGATATGGGTAAACTTTCATTTCATTAGGAGAAACGATGGAACAGGCAACTTCAAAGAACCTGGAGAGCCTCTATTGCAGACACAGCTGGGCGGTATAGAACTGGACGGAGTGGCTGCCGCCTTAAACCTGTTGGGGCATATGAATGCCCGAATGGGCGATTTTGAACAATACAACCAAAGCAATGCCGCTCATGTGCCCGAATCCGGCATCCGGTTCGACATTTTTTCCGATCCTGGCAACCCCAACGACCTTTATGGCGGTATTTTTTTCCATGAATCGGATATGTATTTTAATTTGGGATACAATGGTAATCACCCTGTGATTTTAAAAAACAATTTCACGGAATATGGGGCAAGGGTGTTAGATATTTTTTTTGTGGAATAAGAAAATCTTAATCCGATGCCAGGCCAGACACCTTTCGTTATTGGAGCAGGAGGAGCTCCATCATTTATCGGAAATAACGGTACCACAAATAACGGTTCAGCTACTGTAGCAGGCATGTATTACGATCATTTTTTCGATACGTCTAACTTTGGTGTTGGAGAAAGGGACATTGTCAATTATAAAAGCGTAACCGTTCATGAAATACTTCATAACCTGGGCCTAAGGCATAGCTTTGTCTGTGATAATACCTGTAGGACGGTCGACATTAATACCGAAGCCGATTGTAATACGCCGGGTGATGTCTGTTCCACTGCAATAAATGGAGGCCCTAACGCAGGACAGTGTGCAAACCGCTATACAAGCCCAACCAATAATATGATGCGTCATGGCGCAGTCGCTACAGCGATCACTCCTTGTCAATTAGGGATCATCCAGTATCATTTATTGGTAGTACGGCCCGACTACCTGGAATTTGACTTCTGTACCTTAAGCGAGCCGGACATCGTCATACAAAGCGGGCAACATATTGTGTGGAACAGTACGCGTTACCTGAGGAGCAATGTGGTGGTTGAGAATGGGGCGAGCCTCACTATCCGGTGCCTGCTGGGCATGCCTGAAGGGAGTGCCATTACGGTACAACAGGGTGGTAAATTAATAGTAGACGAAGGAGAAATCACCAACCTGTGTGGGGAAACCTGGCAGGGCATTGAAGTATTGGGCAACCCGAACACCCATCAGTACAATCCAAGCCAGCAGGGGGTAGCAGAGCTAAAAAACGGGGCGACAATCAAATATGCTGAGATAAGCGTTTCTCTTTTCGGGCGAAGCAATATCAACCAAACCACCGGTGGTATCCTCAGAGCAGACGGGGCGGAATTCTCCGACAACCGCTGGGGCGTTGCTTTTTTCAACTATGCCTATCAACTGAATGGGGTGGAACTGAGCAACCGGAGCTACGTCCACAATTCCACTTTTAACCTCACCGCTCTGTACCCCTTCGATGTATTCTTCGCCCATGCCTACCTGGGCTATGTGAACGGCGTCAGTTTCCGGAATTGCACTTTTGATGACAGCCGGCTGGCCAGCCAACTCACCGATGATCTACTACTGGCCCGGGGCATACGCAGTGAAGGCGCCCGGTTTGACGCCAACGGCTGCGGGTTTTCTAATCTGCTATATGGTATTGACGCGCTTGGCTTTGGCGAAACGCGAAATTTCAGAGTCAAAGATGGTGTATTCACGGACTGTTATGTGGGCCTGAGCGCCCGGGGAGTAGATAATGCCCAGGTACTCGAGTCCTTGTTTACCATCGGCGGCTACAACCGCCCGGTGGATAGCGGTTTTGACAACCCTACCCTGCATTCCGGCATTTTCATCGACAGGTCCTCCGGTTTCGCCATAGAAAAGAACACATTTGAACCACAGGCCGGCGCTACAAATACTACCATCGGGATCACAGCCCAGAACACCAACCTGCCCGAAGGAAAGGAAGGCCAGCATCTGGATTACAACGAAATATACAACAACACTTTCTCCGGTTTGGATATCGGCAACCTGGCTAACGGGGATAATATGGGCGGTGGAGAAGGTAACGGCGGCCTTACTTACTTGTGCAACCACAACACCAATACTCCTTACTCCAACGACATTCGTGTAGACCAAGGCAAGATTGCATTCTTTCAAATCGATCCTGGTAATGTTGCTGCCGGCAATGTTTTCACCCCCTGCGAAGCGGGCCTTACCCATATCGACAACCTGTTGGGCAATTCCATTCGTTATTATTTTTGGGAACAGGGGGTAAATGAAGAGCCGGTTTGCTCGCCTGCTTTTAAGGTAGACCGCATTCCTGATGAGCAAAACTTGTGTTCAAAAGGTGGGGATATTCCCGCTGAAGAGGCCGATTCTCATTCGCAGTTTTTTTACAATCAGAAGCAGGTATTCCTGGAACGGGATATCTACTACAAAGGATTGCTCGACAACGGCAACTCCGAGGAAGTACTGAGCCTGATAGAGAGCACTACGCCCGCCAACAGCGAATCTCGCAAAGGGCAGTTGCTGTCCTATTCGCCCTATCTGTCGAAAGCTGCTGCATTGGCGGTAGCAGGGCAACAGCATTTTACCTCCAGCCAAAAGAAAGACATCCTGGCGGCTAACCCGGAACTACTATACCGGGACGCAGTGTGGAATGCCATCCTTGCCGACAGTAGTTTCAGCCAGCAGCAGCTTAGTGAACTGGAACAAGCTCGGGCAACAAGTACTTCACGCGATTCTTTGGAAAGGGAACGGGCAGAGGCGTACGCCTCACTGCACCGTTCGGGCAACCAATTGATCCGGTATTACCAAAATGATACTGCCGGGGTAGTGCTAGACACCCTCCAAAACCTGCTGGCCGCCAAGCTAAGCCTGGAAGCCGCCTACCAAAAGGCCGATGCCTTTCTGCAAGCCCAGGATACTGCCAGCGCCCTGCAGGAACTGGCCGCCATTCCGGAAAAATTTGGCCTGTCGCCCGATCAACTCAAGGAACATGGGGATTACACCCAGATCAAACAGCTGCAGGCTGCCTTGGCCGCCAGCGGCCAAACCTGGCAGGACATAACCGAACCAGAAAAGAGCATGCTCCAGGCCGTATCGAACAATGGCCTGGGCCGGGCTGCCGTGCAGGCGGAAAACATCCTTATGTCCGTGGACGGTGGCAATAAATACTACCGTACCCCCATTATTACGGCCGAGGAGCAGCTTCGGGCACAACCGCCCATAAGCCAGGAAGAAAGCACCGGGCTTTCCGCTCAGCGCATGCTGGAAGCCTTCCCCAACCCCGCCCGCGAAACCGTATATTTCCAGTACCGGATACCGGAAGGGAACGAAGGAGCTGCTTTGTCTCTCTTCAGCTCGGCCGGGCAGCGATTGGCCACCTTCCGCCTGGCGGACTCCAGTGGCCAATTAAGTTGGAAGGCTAATACCCTCCCGCCGGGCCAATATTATTACCAACTCCTGCTGCCCAACGGGCAGTCGGAAACGGGTAAGTTTATTATGCTGAAATAACTACATATTTACCGCCTTGGTTGTGTCAGTCGGTCACAACCAAGGCTTTTTTATAAAGCCAGCCTATATGAAAACTGCATTTTTTTCTGTCCTGTTTTTCTTATTTATATTTTCCGCTCCTTCTCAAGCGCAGCAAGAAACTTTTAATAAAAGGTTTCATTTAGGGTTTCCTGTAACGGTCTTTGCCAGTGTAATAGCTACCGATAGTTGTTATTACGTTACAGGGATAGTGGCAGATACTATTCATCCTTATGAAACAGGTGCATTATTTGCCAAATTTAGCCTTGAAGGGGAGCCCGTACTCGTGAAAACAATTACCGATACCTTAAATAGTTTTGAAACCTGGTATGGCAACTTGGAATGGGTTGGAGAGGGTGAAATGATGGTGAGCGGTTATGGGCATGATACAACAATGAATGCTCTTTTGATAAAGTATAATACTCAGGGAGATCCGATTGCAGTCAATAAATTTCAAAGTATAGAATCACCAGGGGACCCGTTTATCATTGCCTATGACTGGGAAAAGGCAAATTCTCCTGATTCCAGCCTGTATCTATTCAATTGGATTGGAGATGCCAACAACTCCAGCAATGCAGAGCTTTCAGTGATAAAAGCCAGTAAGGAGGGTAGAGTGATTTGGCAAAAAAAATATTCAAGCAATCTATGGGATCGGGCTATTTGCTGTACAAAGATTAACGATCAAATAATTTTTGGAGCACTTCGCCAAAACATTAATATAGTAGACCAAAATTACGTCAGCCGGGATTACCTATTTGCCATCGACAGCGCCGGGCAGGTGCTGTGGCAATACCAGACTCCGGGCAGCGAATTGCGCCACGGCGCTACCGCCCTGGCCCCGGCCGGCGACGGCGGCCTGGTGGTGGCCAGCGGGCAGGGGGAGGAGTTTTACATCAACCCCAGCCGCAATGGTTTGCGCTGGCACAGCGGCCTGATCTATAAGCTCAATGCACAGCGGCAGGTGGAGTGGGAGGTGGCCTTTAACGAGCCTTTTCCAACCATTAACCTTACTCGCTTGAACAAACTAATCAAAGTCTCCGACGGCAGCGGGTACGTTGCTGCCGGGCATTTATTCATGGAATACCCGGACACGGTTGGCAAAGACATCAACGGCTGGATCGTCAAAGTCTCCGAGCAGGGAGACAGCCTCTGGAGCCGCTACCTGCGCTTCTTCACTCAATCACCGAACTGGACGCTGATGCATTTTCTCTACGACATCAAAGAAACCGCCGACGGCGGTTTTGTCATGGCCGGGCAGGCCGAAGACGTTGAAGCCGGCTGGCAGGGCCAGCAGGGCTGGCTCATCAAAGTAGACCAACACGGTTGCCTGGTGCCGGGCTGCCACGAAACCAACCCGGCAGATGTCGGCCCTTCCGCTGGCCCGCGCCTGCTGCTCTTCCCCAACCCGGTGGGGGAGTACCTCAACGTTTTCCTCAACGACCCCGCTCTGCCGCAGCGCTCCGGCGCGGCTTTCCGCATCCTGGATGCACAGGGGCGCCTGCTGGCCTCTTATCCGGCCGGCCGCCTGGAGGAGGCTACGTCTATCTTGCCAGTGCAGACGCTGCCGGCCGGCGCGTACACGCTGCAATATATGGATGGGCAAGGTGTACTGTGGAGTGGGCAGTTTGTGAAGCAGTAGTGTGGGCAGGAATTGGGAATTGAGCATTTTGTAACACTATCCACAGCCCATCCTCGCTTTCTCAACGCAGGTAAAAATCAACCGGCCCAAAGGGCCGTAGCACCCTTTTGGGGCCCGGACGGGCCCAAAAGAAACATTCATAGCATCGCTAAAACAGGTACTGGAAATGCTCACAAACTCCTATGGTTTTTTATATACCACCCCATCCTTCATCACCAACCCCACTTTCCGCAAAATAGAAATATCGGATAACGGGTTGCCTTCCAACGCGATGATGTCCGCCAGGAAACCTTTGCGGATACGGCCCAGCTCCGGCAGGTGAAAGGCCTCGGCATTAATTGCCGTTACTGACTGCAACACCCCTAGCGGCTGCATACCATATTCCACCATTAGTTCCAATTCACGAACATTCTCTCCGTGTTCAAACACCCCAACATCACCTCCTGCTAAGATCTTCACTCCTGATTCCAACGCCAGTTTAAATGACTTTTTCTTCAGTTTGATCCGCTCCGGCTCTGTTTCGGTGCGGCCGTCCCAGCCGCGGTAGCGCAGGATAGCGTCGCCGGCCGCCAGCGTCGGGCAAAGGGCAACGCCCTTTTCCTTCATCAGCTGGAAGACCTCAGCGGTACCGCCGTCGCCATGCTCGATGGTTTCCACGCCGGCCAGAGTAGCCCGGCGCATCCCTTCAGCGGTAGAAGCATGGGCCACAACGCCCCTGCCACTGCTGCGCGCTACTTTCACCATCAGTTCCAGCTCTTCCTGCAGGAAGGTGGGCATGGCCTCTCCGTTGGGGCCCCAGCGGTAGTCGGCGTACACTTTGATGAAATCCGCTCCCTTCCCGATCTGGTCGCGCACCACCCGAATAAGAGCATCGCCGTCGGCCGTCTCAGCGCCCAGCGGTACTTCGAAGTCGGGTTTGAATCCCTTCGGCCCGTAACTGCCGGTAGTGACAATAGCCCTACCCGAAACGACCAGCCGCGGGCCGGGGATGATGCCCTCTTCGATGGCCTGTTTGAGAGCCACATCGGCATAGCCGGCTCCTTCTGAACCTAGCTCACGCACGGTAGTAAAGCCCGCCATCAGGTTCTTCTCCGCGTGCACTGCTCCGCGGATAGCGCGCAGTTCGTTGGACTCTTTCAACACCTGATCGTTCCAGTTGGCCCGATTGTAAGGGTACAGCAACAGGTGAGAATGGCCCTCGATCATCCCAGGCATCAAGGTATGGCCTGGAAGTTCGATGCGCTCACCCTGTGCCGGGGTACGGATCGAAGCAGCCGGCCCGGCCGCAATGATGCGGTTGCCTTCCACCAGGACGGCCCACCCCTCGTGCATACCTCGCCCGTCGAAGACGCGGGAAGGTTGGAGTAATATGGATTGAGCGGAAAGCCCAAAGGCGCCAACTCCCAGGACGAGAATCACAAGCGAAGTAATTACTTTTCTTTGCATGGTATTGGCCTTTTTCACGGATTATAGGCTCAAGCCAGGGCACGGCAGGCATGCCTTCGCATGAAGCTTCAGCAGCCAGAAAAACCGCACCCTGGCGCGGCATTGCAATTATATACCAGGTTTGGACGCCGAGGAACTGGCTATGCATCAGATGAATCTTGGGTGTCCAAACGAGCGATCAAATCCACCGTCTCAAAATTACAAAGTTTATAATGGTACTCCCTGGCCTTGGCCAGCCCATTCGCAGAAAGCCGGACGTGGTTCCGCTCCAGAGATTGCCGGGCGCACTGCCGCGCCGCCTCTCCGGCGAAGTAGAAGTGAGCGGCCAGCCCGAAGTAATTGTTCATCGTCACATCATCCCGGTTGTCGCGGTCCATGATCTCGGAGAGGACGTTGGTGGCGACCTGAAACTGTCCTTTCTCCAGGGCCAGCAGGCCGATATCGAAAAGCTTGTCGGAGGAGCCGGGAATGAGGCTGAGCACATTGAGCACCCGGGGCATCATGTCGGAGTAGTCCTTCTTCAGGGAAGCCAGGGCGATCCTGTAGGTGCAGTCCTTGACCTTGCGGGTCTCGTTGCCGAGGATGAGAGGGTTTTCTTCGGTAGATAACATCTTCAGGCCCATGAGGATGTCCTTGTAGATGGCCAGCACTTCAATCATATTGGACCGGCTGCCGGGCTCGGTGGAGTTGGCCACAGAATTGCAGAGGATGTCGATGAGCCGGATCAGCCCGTCGTTGTTGAGTCCGGCCGTGTTGTCGATCTTCAGGCTTTTCTGCACCTCTTCCAGCGCCTGAATGACGATGCGGGTCTCCGCCCCTCCTTTGGAATAAATGCCCAGGTATTCAATATCCTCCAGGTAGGCCGGGTCGAGCTTGCCGGTTTTCTGATAGGACTGCAGCAGCTTTTTCTTTATGATGTGGACGATCTTAGCCCGATAGCCCTGCGACCGGATCAGGTGAATGTACAGGAAAATTAGCGTGGAAGACAACATCAAAATGAACAGGATGGTAATGAGCATCTCCCGAAAAGGGATCTGCTCCTCCGGAAAGGGAATAAGCCAGACGAGCCGGCGTGGATAAGCTACCAGGATTATGGCCAGCAGGAGCACCGTCAGCACCAGCACCTGGTTGATCAGGTTGGAAGCGTAGTTCTTCCGGCTCATCCGGCGCAGGTCTTCCGGCAGAAAGATCTGGTTGACCAGGATGGGCAGGCCCAGCAGAAAAACGTAGACCGTGACCGAGACTTCTACGATGAGGCTGAGGTAGTCGCTGTACATTTTGTGTTTTGGTGTTGTGGTGCATTAGTACATGAGGGTTTTGGTGCATTTGTGCATTAGTGCATTGGGGTTTTGGTGCATTTGTGCATTAGTGCATTGGGGTTTTGGTGCATTTGTGCATT
>CAYQKY010000042.1:0-5272 GCA_964418125.1 uncultured Phaeodactylibacter sp. | reverse complement strand
AGTGCATGGGGGTTTTGGTGCATTGGGCCCCTGAGCTGCTCTGCTCCCCCACTAATGCACTAATACACTAATACACTAATACACTAATGCACTTTAATACACCCCATTCGGTATCCCCCGCGAGATCTCCTGGATGAACTCCAGCAGGGCCGTATGCGGCATCATGGCGTTCTTGCGCTTGTACTTGAGCCCGGTGAGCTTGAGCTCCGTCAGGTCGGCCTGGAGTTCCTCGAAGCGCTCGACGGTGAAGACGCCGTAGCGGGCGGTGGCCAGGTTCTGGCTGACCCGCAGAGAAGGCTTGTTGCCGTTCTCTCCGAAGATGCGCCGGAGCAGTTCCAGGCCGAGGCGGCTGGAATTGGCGTTGCTCTGGTTTTGCAGCTGCTCATAGCGGGAGAGCCACTCCGGGTTTTTGCCGGGCGGTATCCGTATGTCGACGATGATGATGTCGTAGCGGCGTTCATTGAGGTAAAAGAAGGCCTCCGACGCATTGGAGGCAATATCCAGGTGATAATTGCCTTCGATGTACACCGGGCTGGCCAGGTGATAGAGGTCGCTATCGGCATCATCTTCGATCCACAGTACTTTATAAGCGCTCATAACAATTGTTCGTTTCGGGGTAGTTGAATGCTTACCGTTGTAATAAAGGGGTTAGAGTAATCATCCGGGGGGTTGCCCAGAGAGGGCTTGCTGCTGATGCTGAGCCGGCCCTTGTGCTTTTCCACGACCTTCAGGGCGTCGTACAGGCCCAGGCCGGTGCCGGGACGCCGCCGGTCGCTGGAATTGACGCCGCGGTAGCCCACCTTGAAGACCAGCCCTTTTTCGAGCTCTTCCCGGGTGATGGCCACTCCCCAGTTCTCGATATTGAGGTAGATCCATTCCTTATCGGCTTTTCCTTCGATCATCACGAAAGCCTTACTGGGGCCCTTGCGGGTCCAGCTGTACTTGACCGCATTGTGCAGGATATTGAGCAGGGCGCGCACCAGGTCGTCCTCGTATCCGTCGATGTAGGCATTGCGGATGTCCTTGATGTTGGTGCGCAGTTCCACCCGGCGGTTGGCCGCATATTCCTCCATTTTCCGAACGGAGCCGATGATGATGTCGTACAGGTCGAGCCGCTGGATCTCCTCCTTGTACTTTACGCGGGTGAGGATGTAGCTGCGCAGGTTGTTGACCACGGTTTCCATTTCCAGGACGGTATCTACGCCCCGGTGCAGGGTGGCCAGGCTGCAGAGCCGGAGTACTTCCCGCAATTGCCGCCGCGCCTCTTTGACGAGTTCCCGGGGGAAATTGCCTTTAGCAACGGCCCCGTTGACGATCTCCCGGATCTTGATCGCCCCATCGCGGATGATGGCCAGCTTCTGGGCGCCGGACTGCTCATTGGCGAATCGTTCCATGAGAGCGGCCAGGCGGCTCAGCTGTTCGCCTGTACTGTCGTCAAACTGGCGGATCTCCCGGTTCCTTTCCAGGATGTTGTTGATGGAAGACTGCAGGGCGCCGGTTTGCCTGCCGATCTGCTCCAGGGCCTCCTCTTCATCCAGCATACCGCTTCCCTCCATCAGCAGGTCTTTGGTAACGAAGGAGCGGATGACCGCATCCATGGTATGCTTGACGTGGATAAGGGTGGAAGAATAAGCGTGCAGCACCTTGCCGATGTCGGTCGTCAGCTCGTCCAGCTGCTGCTTGGTGTCCAGGTAGTCGGTCACATCGCGCTCCGCCCCTACCCTGCCGATGATGTTGCCGGCGGAATCCTTCAGGAGTTTGACATGCACTTCGTAGCGGCGCAATTCCCCCTTGCCGTTGTAAGCCGGCAGGATGTAATCCACCAGGCTTTGCCCTTCGCTGTCCTTGCGGACGAGGGCATCGTGAAACTCCTGAAATGCCCGGGGGGAAATATGCCATTTACGCAGGTCTTTGCCGATGAGCTCATCCGGGCTGTCGCAGCCGCGGTTGTTCGCAAAGTGCTGATTGCAATGCAGCAGGATGTGCTCTCCCTTTTCGTTGATGCGCACCTTGTAGAGCCCGATGGGCACTTCATTGGCCAGGCGAAAGTAGATGGATTCCATGGTCACATCCTCCAGGATCCCTTCCGTGCCGATCCAGTTCCCCTCGCCGTCAAAGACGGCACGGGCGCTGACGGCGGCGGTGAATTCCGAGCCATCCTTGCGCACGTGTTCCTGATATTCGTTGGATACACTGCCCTTTTCCCACAACAGGCGCTCCATCTCACCAAGTTCTTCAGGGTACTTCACGAACTCCGCCGGATCCTTGAACAACACCTCTTCCAGCGAATCGTACCCGTACATCTCCACAAAGCGGGGGTTGGCGTTGGCCAGGCCGCTGTCCTGGCGAAAACTGAATATGCCCACCGGCAGGTCGTTGAACAGGCGGTGGTACCGGCTCGCCTTGTTTATAGGTACCATCAGGGATAACAGGGCAAGGATCTCCTCTCCGCCCTCACTCCAGATGGCTTTCGTGTAATCCCGAACGTACCGGACCTTGCCGCCCACCTTCAGGTCGATGGTGGTATTCCGGAGCCACTGCCCTTTCTCCAGGCGGAGAAGGCGGCTGAGGTTGTCCTCCCGGTCGGAAGGATGGTTGTAGAAATTGCTTACATTTTGCTGATGATCCGGCTCGGCGGACAGGCCGAAAAAGGCGCGGGCTTCCTCATTGTATTTCAGAAAAACTCCATCCTTACTGGCGAGGTAAACGGCAAAGGGAAGGCCGGAACATTGGTTGTATTCCTGCTCCGCCAGTTTCACGATCTTTTGGAGGGCCGCATCCATGGATGGTGGATTGATTAGGTGATCCTGCTGTAATTATGCCTCAAATTAAAAAAAAATAATCGGGCTTAAACAGCACTCCCTGTAAAAAGGCGTATTTAATGCGTATTTGGGAAGTTTATCCGAATAACCAGGAAATTGTTACTCCTTCCTGGCCGGAAATAGCCGGCGCTTTGTTTTCTTTATACGCTGGTATTGGCCCCGTCAAAACCCGAACCTATGGCATCCATTCAAAAGCGCTTCGCCTACCTTGCATTTTTGCTCCCGGCCATTATCGGCCTCAACGGCTGCAAATGCAGCGCCGTCTCCCTCGGCTGTGCGGATTACAGCATGAACACCGCCTACGATACCACCCGGATCTTTGTCGGCCCCGGCCCGGAAGACATTGCGCTGGACCTCAGCCAGGGGGCTCCCCGCCTGATCGTTTCCTGTGACGACAGGCGCAGCAAGAAACCGCCGTCCGGCAGTTTCTACGCCATAAACCTGCCCGGCCGCGACACTTTTCAGTTTGTAATCGACAAGAACCTGGAAGCCCTCCACCCCGGCGATGAGCGGGCGGCCGACTGGCACCCCCACGGCATTGCCCTGGCCCGGATCGAGGGCAGGGATTACCTGTACAGCGTCGTCCACCGCGGCAAAAAAGGAGGCCGAGGCTACCGGTCGGATGAGGTCGTGCGCTTCCGCATCGGCGCCGACACTTTACACTACGACACCGTCTACCGGAGCCCGGAGCTGAAAGCCCCCAACGATATATTCGCCCTGTCCGACGGCAGCTTCTACGTTTCCAACATGCTGAAAAAGTCCAATATGTGGCAACTGTTACGGGGAGTTTTTGGCGCCAGAACGGGCAATGTCGCCTATTACCACCCGCAAAGCGGCTGGAAAGTAGCCATCCCCCGGCAGGCCTATTCCAACGGCATTTTTGTGGATGAGGTTAGCCGGAGCCTCTACATGGCCCACGGCGCCTGCAAGGAATTTAACCGCTATTCCATCACTACCTCCGGGCAGGTGGATCTCAGCAGCAAAACCACCTCGCCCACGGAGATAACCATGGGCGACAACCTGACCAAGGACGACGAAGGCTACCTCTGGACGACTTCCCACCCCTGCCTGTTCAAGTTTCTGAACCACAGCAAAAAACAGAAGAAGCACTCCCCCAGCCTGGTGTACCGGATTGCTCCCGGCACTCTGGAGGCGGAGCTGGTGTACCAGAACAACGGAGAGGAGATCAGCGCCGCTTCCACCGCCCTGTGGTACGGCGGAAAACTGTACCTCGCCCAGGTGTTTGACGGGTTTGTTCTGGAAATAAAATGGGCTGATGGGATCAGGTAGGCGTATTTGTCTTTTTCAGGAGGTTAACCTGCCGGTTTTGTCAGGAAAAATGCAAAGACTCAACCCTATATCTTCAATAAACGCTGCCGGGTTGGCCAAACCTGGACTAAGCTGGCAACCCGGCAGGTTATTGCTTCTGTTTTGCAGAAAACATAATAAACCCTTGCCTGCAACAGTTTGATAAGAGACACTAACCAAGCACCCTTCTATGAAGAAGCTACAAGTCCTTCTGCTCAGCCTGGCGTTGCTGTCCTTCAGCGCCTGCAACAAAAAAAAGGTGGCCGCCCTGGAAAGCGAGCTGGCCCTGAAAAACGAACAGGTCGAACAGCTGGAAGCCCAGTTGGCGCACGCCCAGAGCACCCAGGCCAGCCTCCTGGACCGCATGGCCGACCTCTCTGTCGTGAATAAAGACGGTGCGGAAAGCATTAAAAAGTCGCTGGAAAACATAACGCAACAGTATTCCTTCATCCAGGATCTGACCACGAAAATACAGTCCAAAGACAGCCTCAACCTTGCCCTGGTCATGAACCTCAAACGCTCCCTGAGCAACATCGACGACGAGGACATACAGGTGGAGGTCAAGGGCGGCTTTGTGCACGTATCCATCTCCGACAAGCTGCTGTTCCAGTCGGGCAGCTCTCGCATCAACCAGGCCGCTTATTCCGTCCTGGGCAAGATCGCCACCGTCGTCAACGACCACGATAACCTGAACATCATGGTGGAAGGCCATACCGACGACGTCCCCATTTCCAACTCCTGCACGGCCGACAACTGGGACCTGAGCGTAAAACGGGCCACCTCGGTGGTGCGCGTCCTGCAGGATGACTACTACGTCGCCCCGGAGCGGATGACGGCAGCCGGGCGCTCGCAGTACGTTCCCAAGGCCAGCAATACAACCTCCGCCGGGCGCAGCCTCAACCGCCGCACGGAGATCATCATCATGCCTAAGCTCGACCAGTTCTTCAAGCTGCTGGAGCCGCCGGTGGTCCAGGATTGAGGAGGGCTTCTCAATGGGCCCCATTCATCGGATGAATTCCCCGGGCGGCTCTTCTCCGCAATAAGTAGTCGGACATATTTAGGTTACAGATAATCCCGGGCTCAAGTCGGGGTGCAATTTATTCCATCAGTCGCTTCGCTCGTGTCCTATTGCGCTCCGACTT
>CAYQKY010000041.1:0-48977 GCA_964418125.1 uncultured Phaeodactylibacter sp. | reverse complement strand
GGTTTTAACCCTTAACTTGTCCAGCTTTAGACGGGTACCCCCCGAACTCACGTTATATTAAGGGTACGAGGCTGGCCTGCCTTAGAATGGCCGCCTCAAAGCTCCCGTTAAAATCGGGAACAAGGCCTGGCTTCAGCCCTCCTTGCGCATCAGGCCGGCAATCCTGCGCAGGGGCTCTTCTTCCACGGTGTGTTTTCCTTCAAAGGTATGTTCCTGCAGTTGAAGGCCGGAGGCGCGGATAAGTTCCCGCTGCTGCGCTACCCTCTCCGGCGTTATAAACTGGTCCTGATCTCCATAGACGAAGTGCAGGCCCTTATCGGAAAAATAACCCAGCCGGGGCCGGTAATCCAGGTCCTCCGGAATGCTGCCCGCCCAGAAAATGAGATGGTGAAAGACAGGAAAGGTGCGCATTACCCAGCGCATCTGCGTGGCGCAACCCTGGGAAAACCCCAGCAGGATGATGCGCACATCAGCCGGCATGCGCGCCAGGAAAAGATCGTATAGCGTAGTGAGGTAATTGGAATAATCGGCGATCTCATGCAGGCGCCCCTCCCGGGTCATCCAGGATGCCGCCGGCTCCCCGGTGAATCCGCCCCAGTAAAAGCGTGACAAGCCTTCCGGCGCCAGGATGAAGGTATCCTCCGCAGCAATAGCCTGAAAAGGCCGGATGAAATTCCGCGCCAGTTGGCCGTAGCCGTGACAAACGATCCAGAAATAGCAGGTATGGGCGCCGGCTTCGCCAATGGTGCTGTAGTGAGCGGTGCGGGGGACGGTGATGGTGTGGTTATGGTGCATTAGTTGGTTCGTTGATTCGTTGATTCGTGGGTTCGTCCTGCAGGCTAATTGAAGCCGTTTTGCCGTTACTGCGAGCCTCAAATGCACCGATACACTTATAAGTATATGGACTGAATTAATGAATGAGTGAGTGAATGACTGAATACCGGGAACTTACCTGGCGTTTTGTGTCTCACTAATTGTGTCCATGTACTTACACCAATACACTCATACACCAATACCCACCTACTGCTTCCCAAAAATATCCTTCGCCCGGTTATCCAGGATGGGCGCGGGGCGCGGAGCCTCATCGGAAACCTGGTCGAACACCTTTTCGATGTGCCGCCACAGGCCCTTCTCCAGGCGGTAGGCCTCGTAGCTGCCGTCCGGGTAGTTGACAGGGCCTTCGCCGTGCGGGCCGTTCAGCGTGATGAGGTGATCAAAAATGATAAGCTCCAGCATTTCGTCGTAGTTGCAGCGGGTGCTTACCTCCGCCGAATACTGGCGCACTATACGAAATTTGCGTTGGTTGCCTTCGTGCACAAAGGCCGGGGCGCCGAAAACAGGCTTCCCATCCTGAAAGGACAGGACGTCGATGACCTTGCGTTTGCGGAAAAAGCTGTAGCCATCAAAGCCGAAAAGGAGGTAGTATTTTCCCTGGGGGCCATCCACATCGAGCAGGTTGTAGTAGACACTGCCGTACCACTCCTCCGGTGAAAGAACTGCCTCTTCCGGGGTTTCCACCTGAAAGGATCGGTCGATCAAAGGGAATAACTGCAATTCGGGAGTATTCATCTGTATGGCCCCATAGTATCGGTAGTCGTCCTTATCGACGTACAATTGCCAGGTAAAGATCCGGAAACTGCTGTCCTGCGGATATTGAATGGAAACGGACTTCAGCCGCTCAAAAGGATACTGAAAGGAATTTTCCACCTTGAGTGCCTTCACCAGCTTGGGGATCATCTCCCGGCAGGCGCCAAAGCGGTGTTCGGGCAGTGAATCATTGATCACAGCGTAGGCCAGCAAAGACAAGGTATCTTCCATCTCCTTGAGGAAGGCCTCCTCTTCCTGCGAAAACACTACTTTTTCCTCCTGTGCATATGATTGAAAAAGCCCGCCAAAGGCAAGGGCTATGAATAACAATACTTTCTTCATTGAAAACTGCAGTTTAGAACCTGAGAATCTGACTCCCTTGAAACGGAGAGGGAAAGCGGGTTAGTCTGTTGTCGGTTACTTTTCTCTTAGGCGATAGCAATCTGAATTTGAAAAACGAGCGATAAAGGCCCACTTCCCCCTTCCAATATGTCGTTTTTTTTCAATCCTCCCCTCTCCCGTCCCCCTAACTTTGTACCAGTTATTTTTTTTAACCAAAAAGCATACGAAATGGAAACGAGAATTGCAAAACAGAGTGTGGACACGAAAGTAGAACACCTGTTTGACGAAGAGGTTTACCTTACCGGCATTACCGAATACGGCACGAGTTGGGAAAACCTGGTAAGCGGCCGTGCCCCCCTTCCTCCACAGGGCGCCCGGTTCGACATTGCGTTCGAAGGGAGGATCTTCGGAAAAGGGATCAATGGGCGAATAAAAGGAGTTGACTACTTTGAGGCAAGGGCTGACGGCAAATTCATCCTCACTCTCCATGCCACCATCACTACCGATGACGGCGCCACCATAGCCCTGGAAGAAAAGGGCGCCATGGTGGTAACGCCCGACGGCAACGGCCAGCTGTATCTTACTATGCATTTCTCCACTGCCTATCCCCAATATCAGTGGATCAATGAAAAGCAGGTATGGGGCATTGGCACTTCCTTCCTCAGCGAAGGGGAAGGGCGGGTAACCATCTCAGGATTTACCAACTGACCACAAAAAACTACCATTTCATTTACCATTTAAAATCCAAAACCATGATCACCACAAACCTGAATAAGCTCGAACTGACCGAATTCATCGCCCGGGAAAAGCCCGGCCAGCGGTGCAGGGCCACCTTTCCCCTCCTGGGGGCTCACGGCACCAAAGACAGCGCTACTGTATACTTCGAACTGGACCCCGGTGAAGAACTGGGAACCCATACGGACAGCGCCGAGGAACTGCTGATCGTCCTGGAAGGCGACATTGAGGCCACTGTCGGCGCCGAAAAGGCCAGGATATCAAAAAACAACCTGGTCGTCGTTCCCAAGATGGAACCGCACAATTTCCGCAACGTAGGCGCCAGTAAGGCCAAAGTCCTCGGCTTCTTCGGAGGCGCCAACAATATCGTGGCCACCTTCGACCAAACCTGGTGGCCAACGGGTTCCAACCAGGTGGATACTGCCGCCATTGCCGGATAAAAGAAAGCCGGGTTAATAATGTAACAGGCCTCTGGCTGGAAATAGCCGGGGGCTTGCTCATTTAACCGTGCATCGCACCCGGGCTTTGGGTATTTTAGGGCCTATTACTTTGTTGTCCGGCATCCTTAAAATTATTTGCCATGAGTGTCAACATAAAAGAGTACCTGCCTTCACCTGCCCTGCGGCCTTATGTGGAATTGTTCTGGGAAGGGCGGTTCAATACGAATAACGCTCATTTACTGGCACAGAAAGTCCTCCCCAACGGTTATCTGGAGGCTATTGTACACCTCTCGGACCTCCATTGCGAACTGCCGGAGGGCGCCGCATTCCATCCTTCCTCCGATTATACCCTGATCGGGCTGTTTTCCCAACCCTACGAAGTGCATTTTAAAGGAAAGGTGCATGTTTTCGGCATTCGGTTCAAGCCGGAAGGCCTGCTTCCTGCCCTGGGCGTGCCGGCAGCTGAAGCCCGGAACGGATTCACCGACATGAAGTCCTTCACCGGCCCGGGCTTCAGAGAGTTCTGCTCCCGGCTGAGAACGGCAGCGCTTCCGTCCGAACGGATCGCTCTGAGCGAGGCCTTTCTTATGAAGAAACTGGAAAAAAATAGCGCGGAGCTGTATTACCTGAACCGGGCAGCCGAAATGATCCGCCGCAAAAAAGGGCTCATTTCCATGGACGAACTGGCGGCTAAAGCGTACATCAGCCCCCGGCAGTTGGAACGGGAGTTCAAACAAAAGATCGGACTGACCCCAAAACGATACATGCGCCTTGCCCGGCTGAATGAGGTTAATCGCTTACTTGCCCGGTATAAGCATCTGGAGCTTACCGCAGTCGCCTACGAATCCGGATACGCCGACCAGGCTCACTTCATTCGCGATTTCAAACATTTTACCGGGGAAAAGCCTACGGTTTTTATCCGGGAAAGGGAGCAGTTTATTGTCAATCCGAATATGGCGGGATGAGGGGTGGGTAAATGGCTAGATTGCTGAATGGCAGGCTTTACGCGGGCAGCCACTGAGTGCAAACAATCTGGCAATACAGCAATTTAGCAATATAACAATATAACCAATCCACCTTCTGCTCCTTTCCCGCCTACCTCCGGTGCCGCTTTCCCTTATTGTTCTTGTAATCCATAAAGATGTACTCACCCAGGCCCTGCAGGCTGCTGTAGAATGCCTTTCCGTTATTAGCTTTGGTGAACTGGTCCACGAAACGCATGAGGTAGGGGTCGCGGGCGATCATGAAGGTAGTGATGGGAATGTCGAGCTTGCGGCAGCGCTGGGCCAGGGTGAGGGTGCGGTTGACGATCTTGCGGTCCAGTCCGAAGCTGTTCTTGTAGTAGCGCTTGCCTTTTTTCATGCAGGTGGGTTTGCCGTCCGTGATCATGAATATCTGCTTGTTGGGGTTGCGGCGGCGGCGGAGCAGGTCCATAGCCAGTTCCAGGCCGGCGATGGTATTGGTGTGGTAGGGGCCGACCTGCAGATAAGGCAGGTCTTTAATCTCTATCTGCCAGGCGTCATTGCCAAAAACGATGATATCGAGCGTATCCTTGGGGTAGCGGGTGGTGATCAGTTCGGACAAGGCCATGGCCACCTTCTTGGCGGGGGTAATGCGGTCTTCCCCGTAGAGGATCATGGAGTGGGATATGTCGATCATGAGGACCGTACTCATCTGTGCCTGGTAGTAGGTTTCCTGAACTTCCAGGTCTTCCTGGGTGAGCCGGAAATCATCGATACCGTGGTTGATCTGAGCATTGCGAAGAGACTCGGAAACGGCAAGCTGGTCGAGGCGGTCGCCGAATTCATAGGGCCGGATGTCGGAAGTGGGTTCGTCTCCTCCTCCGCCAAATCGGGTGTTGTGGTTGCCGCGGCGGGATTTTTTCAGTTGGCCGAACACGTCTTCCAGGGCTTTCTGCCGGATGGCGATCTCCATTTTGGAAGTCGGCACGAAATTGGGATTGCCCTGGCCTTCCTCCTGAATGTATCCCTTGTCGATAAGGTCCTGGATGAAATCCGCCATTCCATATTCCTCATTGGTCAGGCCGTATTCCTTATCCAGCTCGGTAAGCCAGGAAAGCGCCTCACTGATGTCCCCGGAAGTGTAGACGAGCAGTTCCTGAAAGATCTTCAGCAACTGGTCGAACGTAGAGCCTTCACCTTTTCCGGGAACGAATTCTGAAAACTTCCAACCGATCATCCTGTGAACTGTATTTTGTGTCAATTAATTCAGAAAACTGTCAAGGGACATACACTAAAAATAAGATCGCCCCGAGAAAAGTTCAAGGCGATCCTGTAAGTATTGTTTTCTGTCAGCGAAAAGCTGCCAGTTTGTAGTCCTTTCATTCCTCCATGGCGCAGCACTTCACCAGGTCCAGATAATCGGGGCGGTCGGATGCCAGTTTGTGGATGAAGCTGCTTTTCACTTCTCCATCCTGAATGACGAATACGCCCGGCATCTGAAAGCCGTCGCCCAGCTGAGGGCCCACCCCGTGGCCGGCCACTACCCCGGCGGAGAAGCCCCTTATCCAGGAGGAAAGGCCGAAGAGTTGGGTGAAGTTGCCCTTCACCAGGCCAAAAGCAGCGTAGAATTTACATTCCGGGTCACTGATATGGATAGCGCCCTCAAGGCCGTAACGGTTAAAGTAACGCTCGGCAATATCGTCGGTCGTCATGTGGACGAAGACGATCCTGGTACCCTGCCCTTCAATATTATCACGCTGTTTGGCGATATCCGCCAGAGCCTCCCGGCAG
This sequence comes from uncultured Phaeodactylibacter sp., assembly GCA_964418125.1. GTDB lineage: Bacteria > Bacteroidota > Bacteroidia > Chitinophagales > Saprospiraceae > JACJXW01. The sequence goes on along the minus strand of CAYQKY010000041.1, from coordinate 43,120 downwards.
AAGGTACAGCCAAAATGGCGTAAAAAGACCAGAAGCACCGGGTGCTGCAGAGAATAATCGAAGAGCGTCTCGCCGGTATTGAGTTCCATATTGCTCAACAGCTCTTCATCCATGTTCTTTACCCCAACCATACGGCTACGATTTTTTGAATGTATAAACAGTCCAACAACGACAGGGCCGGAAAGTTGTCAGGAAAGAGAATGGAGCGAAGGAATGAAGGAATGAGTGATTGAATATTCATTCCATCATTCCATCATTCCTTAAACATTCATCCCGTCATACACCTCCATAACCGCACGCACGTGCTCGGCGGAAGACTTCAGCAGTTCCATTTCATCGCTGTTCAGTTTCAGCTCCAGCAATTGCACGATGCCTTTGGCGCCCAGTTTTACCGGTACGCCCAGGAAGATGTCCTTCATTCCATACTCACCGTTGAGCAGGACACAACAGGGGAAGATTCGGTTCTCGTCCCGAACGATGGCTTCCACCATCTGGGCGGCGGCGGCGCCGGGAGCGTACCAGGCGGAAGTACCCATGAGTTTCACCAGCTCGCCCCCCCCCATTTTGGTGCGCTCGACGATGGCGTCCAGCTTGTCATCATCGATCATTTCGGTAACCGGTATACCGGAAACGGTGGTATAGCGGGGCAGCGGCACCATGGTGTCACCGTGGCCGCCCATCAGAACGGCCTGAATTTCCTTGGGAGAAACCTTCAGTGCCTCGGCCAGGAAAGCGCGGTAGCGGGCAGTATCCAGGATGCCGGCCATGCCGAACACGCGCGTGGAGTCCAGCCCGGAAGCCTTGTAGGCGGCATAGGTCATGACATCCAGCGGGTTGGACACCACGATGATGATCGGGTTTTTCGAATGCTCCATGATCGACTTCGTCACCATGTTGACGATCTTGGCGTTGGTGGAGATCAGGTCATCCCGGCTCATGCCCGGCTTGCGGGGCACGCCGGCAGTGATGACAACGATGTCGGAATTGGCCGTCTCCTTATAATCTTCCGTTCCCTTCAGGTGGGTGCTGTAGTGATCGATGGGGGCCTGCTGCCAACTATCGAGCGCTTTGCCGCGGGCCAGGTCGCCCTGGATATCCAGGAGTACGATCTCTTTTACCAGGTCTTTGTGAGCCAGCACATTAGCACAGGTGGCGCCAACGTTTCCTGCTCCAACAACAGTTACTTTACTCATGATATTTTTCGTTTGATGTTATTTAGTGTCAAGGCAAATATGATACATCTGTATTGGATAAAACAGATTTTTTCCGATCTTTGCTCAACCTTATGCAGCAAAATGCTGTCTACTTTCTGTCTAACCTCTCTTACGGATCAAACACCCCCTGAAATCGGTGCAAAGCTAGCTAATTTTAGCATTAAACCGAAATAGCCCGGACACTCCACTGAAGGTGCTTTGAGAAAAACTTGCTCAATAAATGCCGAATAAAATGCCGCGTTGGAGCACTGCCTTTTGTAAAGCCGGCCTTTATCTGCCAGCTGACCAAATATATGATCCCGGCCTGGAGGCGCGACGCCTTCATTTTGACTATTTTTGCGGCGCTCCTGTGCCGATTTGAGAATAAACAATTAAAATTTCCAGACATGTTTAGAGCTTTTTTACTCACCCTTTTAGCTTTTTCCGGCCTGCTCGCCGAAGCAACCGCCCAGCACCAGGGCTGGTGCGGCACCAGCCGTGAATCCCTCGACAGGATCACCGAACGGCTGCTGGCAAACAAGGAAGCCTACCGGCAGAACCCCGTACAATTCAGAAATACCGTTTATGTGCCCGTCACCTTCCACCTGGTGGGGCGTACCGACGGTTCCGGGGTAGTCTCCAAACGCCGCGTCATGGACCAGCTTTGCACGATGAATGAGGAATTCGAAGAAGTAGGGATTCAGTTTTATATAAAGGACGAGTTGAACTATATCTTCAATACAGCGGTATTCACCAACCACTGCAACACGATCAACTCAATCATGTCCATCAACCGGGATAATTCCTCCATCAACATTTTCATCACGGATAGCGCCAATGACTGTAATATGGGCAGCCCGGGAGTGATCCTTGGCTACAACGACTCCAACCCAACGCGGGACTGGCTGGTGATGTCCAAATCCGAGATCAAAAAAGGGGGGGCTACCCTTATCCACGAGCTGGGGCACTGGTTCGGCCTGCTCCACCCGTTCAACGGCTGGGACGGAGAACCCTACGATGAAGCCGAGCACGGCAACCCAGTAACGCTGACTACAGCGCCCAGCACATCCGCCACTCCTCCTTTCAACTTCATTCCGGTAGAATTCGTAGACCGTACCAACTGCAATACAGCCGGTGACTTCCTCTGCGATACGCCTCCGGACTACAACTTCGGTTTTGGCTGGCCCGACTGCGACTACGATGCCGGAACCATGGACCCCAATGGCGAGGTGATCGACGTGGACGAAGGGCTGGTCATGGGCTATTTCCTGGAATGCGACCCCGAAGATTATCATTTCTCCGAAGAGCAGGTCGCCATGATGCTTCAGGATTACAATAGCCTCAGCCGCGCCTACATCCGCTCCGGCCACATTCCCAACCTTACCGAGCTGAACGAGGCGCCTGGCCTCATTTTCCCCGCCGATGACGAAGTGCTGGGCTATTACAACGCTATCAACTTCGATTGGGAAGACATCCCCGGCGCCGACTTCTACCTGCTGGAAATATCACCAACCTCCACGTTTTCGGAAGCGCTGGTTGTATATGAGAACTTCATCTTCGGCAGCAGCAAAGTCGTGGAAGGCCTGCAGGCTAACCGGACTTACTACTGGCGCGTCACACCCATGAATAACTACCGGGCCTGTGCGCCCATTTCTTCGGTTTTCAAGTTCGGGACCGGCGCCGCTGTCGGCGCCACTTCCAATGAACTTGTCGAGCGGTTCGCCGCCATGCCGAACCCCCTGAGCAGCACCCAGAACATAACGGTGAACCTGGCCACTACCAGCAGTTTCACCGGCAACCTGTACCTGGCCAACCTCACCGGGCAGCAGGTGCGGGCCTTTGACCAGCGCGAATTTCCCATGGGCGAAACCAGCATTGAACTGAGCCTCCATGGCCTGGAAGCCGGCCTGTACCTACTGGGGCTGGATACGGAGAAGGGCAGGCTCGTACAGAAAATTGTTGTAACGGAATAGGAGAAGAACGTTAAGGAGAATGAAGGAACTGATTCATAGCCAAAAAACTATAGTAACGCCTGAATGCTAAGGGTATGAGGTTGTTGGTTGTCAGTTGTTTGTTGCGTTGTATCAAACAACAACCAACTGGCGCCAAACAACCAGCCTATCCATCCCCGGCATTCCTCAATCAAACGCTTCAATTCAGTATGAAAAAAATTGTCACATTCCTCATTTTTGCTTTTACAGCAAGCCTGAGCAGCCAGGTACAAGCACAGCCGGGCTATTGCGGCACCCCCGCCTACAAGTCGGAATGGTTGCAGAGCTACCAGCAAAACCCGCAGGTGATTAACCGTTCGATGATGGATATGCTTTACGTGCCGGTGACCATTCACCTCGTTGGGAGAAGCGACGGCACCGGCCATCTTCCCATAGACCGCCTGCTGAATTCATTCTGCCAGCTCAATGAAGATTTCGAGCAGGCATCCATACAGTTTTATATCAAGGGAAATATCAGGTACATCAACAACAGCAATTATTATGAACACGACTTCGGCGCCGGCGCACAGATGATGAACACCAATAACATCCCCAATACGGTCAACTGTTATATCGTATCTGACCCGGCGGGGAACTGCGGATATTACAATCCTTCTCAGGACGGTGTAGCCCTCAACCGAAGTTGCCTGGGCCCCAATGACCACACCTGGGCGCATGAGGTAGGCCACTTTCTTGACCTTCCCCATACATTTTACGGTTGGGAGGGTACCGCATATGATTACAACAGCCCCACCCCAAGTTCCATAGGCGGATCATTCTTTAGTGTGCCGGTGGAAAGGGTCAACGGGAGCAACTGCAGCAGCGCCAGCGACGGCTTCTGCGATACGCCACCGGATTACCTCAGTGAATTGTGGGGTTGCAATAGTTCCGACGAAAGCCCACAGATCCAGAAAGACCCCAGCGGAATTGAATTCCGTTCGGACGGCAGCCTGTTCATGTCTTATGCGACCAACTGCCAGAGCCGTTTCTCCGACGAGCAGATCGGCGCCATGCGCGCCAACCTGGAACAGCAACGCCCGGGCCACCTGGCAAACCAAACGCCGCCTACGTCTCTGGGCAGCATCGAGTTGAACCCCATCTTTCCGGCCGAAGGAGCATCGGTACATAACGGCCAGGCCTTTACCCTGCAGTGGCAGCCCGTCTCCGGCGCTCAGTTGTACCTGGTGGAAATTTCCCGGCTTCCTACCTTTCCCTTCACGGAGGTCAAATCCGCCACGACGACAACCTCACTTTCAATCGCCGCCGATGCCTTGTTCCCGGACAATAAATACTACTGGCGCATCCGGCCTTTCAACGGTTACGATGGCTGTACCGGTTATTCCGACGTTCACTCCTTCGAACTCTCAGGGCTGGCCTCTTCCACTTCCAACCAGGAGACAGTGCAGGGCCTGCGCCTTTTCCCCAACCCGGCAGGGGAAAACCAGGAAGTATCCCTCGAGTTTGCTTCCGGACAGGCAGGCAATGCATGGGTTAGCCTGCTCAGCCTGACCGGCCAGGAACTGCGCCGCCACCGCCTGGATATGGCGCCCGGCATGAACAGAATGAGCATCAGCACCGCCGGCCTGCCCAAAGGGCTGTATGTAGTGCGTATCGACGCCAACGGCGGAGCGAACTACCGGAGGTTGATGGTGCAGTAGGGAAAGTTGTGTATAGGTGTATAGGTGTGTTAGGTGTATAAGTGCATTTGTGGGCAGGCAGTGCGCATAGTTCAATTTACTGCGCCTTCTAAAATTTTCGGGGGCTTGCGAACAGAACAGCGAATTCCGAACACTCCCATCAGTACCACAGGCCGGGACATACGCATCTATCCACAAATGCACCTCTACCCAACTTAATTTACCCTGCAGAAATTACAATAAACGCCTAATAGGCATTATCTTTATTGGGCGTTTATTTTTTTGAAGCCTTTTCCTATGAAAAAACTGCTCCTTCTTTCCCTCCTAAGCATCGCAGCCCTCTTCCCGGGCCGGGCCCAGGAAATAGAGGAATACTGCGGTACTCCACCAGGGATCGTAGAGTGGCTGCAGGATTTTCAGGCTAACCCCTCCGCCTTTCTGCGTTCTCCCGATCTGCTGTATGTCCCGGTGGCGATCCATATTGTCGGTGATGACGAAGGGGAAGGATATTTTCCGGTATCGCGCATCCTGAATGCATTTTGTACCCTGAATGAGGATTTTGAAGCTTCCAGTATCCAATTCTTCATTGAAGGCAGCTTCCACTACATCAATAACTCGGAATACTACGGCCACAATTACGGGAAAGGCATCGAAATGATGGAACGGAACAATGTGCCCGATGCCATCAATTGTTATTTCGTGAATAACCCTGCGGGCAGTTGCGGGTATACCTTATACAGTCTCGGGGTTGCCCTGAATAAGGGATGCACCACGGGCGACAGCCATACCTGGGCCCACGAGATCGGCCATTTTCTTTCCCTGCCGCATACTTTCGCCGGATGGGAAGACATCAATTACTTTGACTATGAACAAACGCCGGCGTACGTCAACGGCAAACCTGTAGAGCTGGTGAGCCGCTCCAACTGCCAGGGCGCCGGGGACGGCTTCTGCGATACTCCGCCGGACTATATCAGCGCCCGGTGGGCCTGTCGGCCCGACCGCCTGAGCGATGCCCTGCTGAAAGACCCTACCGGGGCGGCTTTCCGGCCTGATGGTACGCTCATCATGAGTTATTCCACCGATGATTGCGCCGGCCGTTTTTCGGAAGCGCAGATTGAAGCGATGCGCGCCAACCTCCTCAACCAGCGCCCCGGCCTGCTCTACAACCCGGAAGGGGCCGTCTTCCTGGAAAGGGCGGATATCACCGCCGTTTCCCCGGTAGATGGGGCCATGATCACGGATGTAAGTTCTGTAGAACTGGAATGGGAACCGGTGGAAAATGCCGATGGATATATTGTACAGCTCAGCCTGCTCTCCAATATCGGCTTAGAGATCGTCTATCAAACCTTTCATACCACCGATAATAAAGCCGAGGTCTCCAACCTTATTTCTGACCGGGACTGGCTCTGGCGCGTCCGGCCCTATAACCGGTACGATGGATGCGCCGGTTATTCCAAATCCTTTACCTTTGAAACCGGCAATTTCATCAACACAACCCGGGAAGAAGTCGCTCCCACTGATTTTCACATTCAACCCAATCCACAGGACGCAGGAGGGGATGTGGCCGTGGAATTCGACCTGCCCGTAGCCCTCGGCCTGCAGCTCAGCCTTTACTCCATGGCCGGGCAACGCATCCATACAGAGCACCTCAATGCCCATTACGGACTGAACAAGGTCGTTTTATCTACCGACAACCTGGAGCCCGGCCTGTATCTCATCGGGCTGGAGCATGCCCAGGGGCGGCAATTTCGGAAAATCGTAATTCAGTAACTTACCAATGGCCAGACTCATACTGTTTTTTGTTTGTTCGACGGCATTCATTCAATCGCTTCATGCTCAGCCGGACAGGGATGAATTGGCGCCCTGTGGCACTCCCCCCGGCAAATCGGCATGGCTGAAACAATATCAGCAAAACCCTCAGGTACACTTCCGAAGTATGGATACCACACTCTACGTACCGCTTACCATTCACTTGGTAGGAAGCGACAACGGAGGAAGCTATTTTCCCCAGAGCCAGTTGCTGGATGCCTTGTGCCGGCTGAATGCCGATTTTGAAGAGGCCAACATACAGTTCTTCGTGGAAGGGGATATCCGCTACCTGCCCAATTCAGCCTGGAACAACCACGCCGACGTACTGGAAGGAGCCGAAATGATGTTCCTCAACAACGTGGAAAATACCATCAATACGTATTTCGTTTCCGACCCTGCCGGCAACTGCGGCTACAACCTGCCCTACGCCGGAGTAGCCATGGCCAAGGCCTGCTCCGGGGCCAATGACCATACCTGGGCACACGAAATAGGCCATAACCTTTCCGTTCAGCACCCTTTCCTGGGCTGGGAAGGAGGAGTAAGCCACGACGGAACCATAGCTCCCGATTACAACAACCCCGCTCCCCTTACAGTAACCTATGATTACACCTATTTCAAAGACACCCTCATCGTCGATACCCTCATTATTGACACCGCCCTGGTAGAACTGGTGGACGGCAGCAACTGCCAGGTGGCCGCCGATGGCTTCTGCGACACCAGCCCGGACTATCTGGCCCTGCGCTGGAACTGCAACGGCAGCGGCCTAAGCCCTCAGGAACAGACGGACCCCAACGGCGCCAAATTCCGTTCCGACGGCACCCTCATCATGGGCTACTCTGATGACGCCTGCCAGGCCAGGTTTACTCCTGAGCAGATCGCCGCCATGCGCGCTAATCTGTACGAGGAAAAACCCGGTTACCTGTACAATCAAAATCCGGCGCCTGCCGTCAGTACCGAACCCCTCTCCATCGTTTCACCCCTCGAGGATGAACTCGTACAATACGACGACGTCTATCTGGAATGGGAGCCCCTGGAACACGCTACGCACTACATAGTGCAGGTCAGCCCGGTGCCTACTTTTCCCGGCGGTATAGCCAGTACTTATATTGTTACGGAGAATTTCATCACCTTACCGGAAGCGCTTACCCTTGACCGTAATTACTACTGGCGGGCCAGAGGCTACAACAGCCATTCCTTCTGCAATCCGGTGACGGCAACCTTCCGATTCAGAACCGCTCAGCTCACAGCCGTGAATACGATAGAACAGATGACGCGCCTCCAGGTTATCCCCAACCCGGCAGCCGCAGGGCAAACTACCCTGCTGGAAATCGGGGCGCTGCGCTCGTTCTCCGCCAGCCTGAGGCTGCTGGCGCCTACCGGGCAATTGATCCACAGCCAGGTTATGGAGGTGCAAACCGGGGCCAACCGAATCCCTCTTGCCACGGAAGCACTGCCTCCCGGCCTTTACTTCATCTGGGTCGAGAACGGAGAAGGGCGTGCCGTGGAACGGGTAATAGTGCGCTGATCCCTGAGTTGGCCTGCAGGAAAATTCCGGCAACGAAGGACAGGTGAAATCTCGCTTTCGGTTAATAGGATCATATGCCCTGAGCGAGATTTTCGGGCAGGCCTTCAGTCAATTATTATCTCCTTTTCCTGTTTCCCGCTCAGGATCAGTGATCCACTCGCTCCAGGAACCGGGATAGAGAATAGCGTTTCCCAGGCCGGCGTGTTTATAGGCCAGGATATTACGGCAGGCGGAGACGCCTGAGCCGCAATAGAACACCGTCTGCCCGGGGCCTGTTTCGCCCAGGGCCTGCCGGAAACGGCGTTTCAGCGCTTCCTCGTTCAGGAAAAGCCCTTCTGTACCTACATTCTCCTCATTAGGCAGGTTGAGGGCACCGGGAATGTGGCCGGCTACCGGGTCGATGGGTTCTACTTCTCCCCGGTAACGTTCGGCAGCGCGGGAATCCACCAGTTTATATTCCGGTTCTTTACGGATCCTTTCAACGCCATCGGCATTCATCAGGAATTCCGGCCGTGGATGGGGAATAAACGCCCTGGGTTCCGGTTCGGGGATGGCCGTTTCCACGGGGCGCCCCTCTCCTGTCCAGCTTTGCCAACCCCCATCCAGCACGGCAACGGCGTCATGGCCCAACCAGCGGAGCATCCACCAGAGGCGGGCGGCAATCATACCTCCCGAGTCATCATAGGCCACCACCTGCATATCGTTGCCGATACCCAGGCGCTCAAAACGCATGGCCGCCACATCGGGATTCGGCAAGGGGTGGCGGCCGGTCTTCCCCGGAATGATGTGCCCGGAAAGCGCTTCGTCGAGGTGAGCATAGCGGGCTCCGGGAATATGGCCGTTCCGGTAAGCGCGGCGTCCTGCTTCAGTATCCGAAAGGCTGAAACGGCAATCGATAACCACCCAGTCCGGGTTGTCTGAATTGCGGGCAAGATCTGTTGTGGAGATGAGTGTGGTATACATGGATCGAGCGTTTTGATAACGGAACGCCGGTTTTAATTGTTCCGCTGTAGAAATGGCTCTGGTTATGCCGGATCACTGTTCCAGGGTTGAGCACCCCGCCAACGACCCCACCAGGTATCCTGGCACTATAATAGCTATTTTCGGGATTAATCCGTTAATGATTTTTTAATTGGCGAAAGAAATATAATTTTCCAGAGAGAATTTTCGTATTTCCAATGCAAATGAACTCAAAATATATTCGCAATGAAGAGCCGGATAATGATTTGGGCAGCAATGCTTTATGTAATCGCCCTGCCCGCACAGGACAGCGTGCGCTATTCCGAAGATTTTCAATTCACCCGAGGGATTTATACCAACCTTAAAGATTTTCAAAACAACAATCCGGCCACCCCTTCCGAGATCATCACAGATATTGACCCCAATTCTCCGAAATTCTTCCAGTTCCTGCTGGCCAAGGAAGAATTCCGCTTCCCCCGCAACCACCAGATCGTCTACATGAAACCAAAAGAGATATTCGGCTATGCCGACGGGCAGCAGGTTTATTATGGGTTGAAGTACCGCTTTGAGGTGATCGGCAGGATCTGCCTGCTTAAAGAGGTGGATGTAGTCGACTCTTACTCCTCTTTCATCAACCCGGGCGACAAATACCAGGCCGCCCGTGAGGAGGGTTCCGGAAAGCTCTATATCCTGGATTTTGAAACGGGAGATTTTTTCCGCTTTAAACCCAGAAAGGTGGAGGGCATCTTCCAAAGGGACAAAGAACTGTTCCGGAAATACGAGAACGTGAAAAGAAAAAGGAAAGAAAAAGCACTGGACTTCATTAAGGAGTACAATTTCCGGCATCCGGTTTATTTTCCGAAATAGGTTTGAAGTATATAGGTGTGAATGTGAGGGCGGGCCTGCCTTGAACATTTACACTTTTACACTTTAGCACCTATACACCGTATCCCTACGGCTTCCCTTCCTTCATCTTCGCTCCTTCCACAAAATCGAGGGAAACAGAATTCATGCAATAGCGCAGGCCGGTGGGCTCCGGCCCATCTTCGAAAACGTGGCCCTGGTGGCCGCCGCAACGGGCACACAGCACTTCCGTACGTTTCATTCCCAGGCTGCTGTCATCTTTCAGCCAGACATGATCAGCGCGGATCGGCTTCCAGAAACTGGGCCAGCCGGTGCCGGACCTGAACTTGGTTTCAGAGGAAAAAAGCGGCAGGCCGCAGCCGGCGCAAGTATAGACACCTTGCTTTTTGTTGTCCCAGTACTCGCCGGTAAAGGCGCGTTCGGTGCCGGCTTCACGGAGGACGTGAAACTCCTGTTCAGTCAGTTCCGCTTTCCATTCTTCTTCGCTTTTCTCAACCGGCTCCATGGTATCGCCATCCAAAGAAAGGAAGGTACGTTCACCCGTAACAGACTTTTGGTTACAGGCCCAAAGGCTCATCATACAGATGAGCAGGCAGGTGAAATTTTTAAATTGCATAACTTGTTTTTTTTGAAACAACAGACATGCAGCTTACAAAGTGTAGCCGGAACCGGAATTTAACAAACCGCTAAAGGAAATTCCGGCTGGGGTGTACAGAAGCGGACAAAAGGAGCATATTCCCGAACGGATCATCCAGACTGCTATTTATTGTTCTTCTTCGCCTTCATTGAGCTCTCCCGGCTTTTTTCTGCCCCTGTTTCGCCGGATACGGGGGTGGTTCCACTCTTCCCGCTGGGCAAATTCGACGATCCTTTTCATGAAGGCCATCATACCCAGGAAAACCAGGTAACCGATGGTCAGTACAATATAGATCCAACGATAAGACCCTGCTTCGTCAATTGACATAGCAGAAAAAAAATAGGCAACTGCACCAGACGCAAAGGCCAGTCCGAGGTAACTGTATATGGACCGCCCCCAGTATTTCAGCATATTCTCGGCCGAAAGAGAAAATACACTGTTAAACATGGCGAACAACAACAAAAAAGAGGCTGCCGTCATCCAGGGAAAGCGGTCAGGGACGTAGAGCAAGCCGGTCAGTTTAACTAACTTTGCCACGAGAATAAAAAGGATCACTCCGCCGAAAGTCAGGGTGGCCTGAAAGACAGGGCTGAACCCTTTATCAAAAATTGAATTGGAATCGGTCCGGTTCATTGCAAAATTTTAGCGTCAATTCACTCCTGTAGAACAAATGAACGAATTAATGTTGAGTATAAAGTTCAGAATATTTTTTGGGATCTCACTATTTGGAATATTTCTAAATAAATTAAATGCCCAGCCACTCGAGATCTGGGAAATACAGGGAACCGGCGCCGTAAGCCCTTATGTTTTTGACGTGGTCACAACAGAAGGGAATATTGTCACTGCCAAAGGGAACGGTTTCTTTTTCCTGCAGTCCCCAGCGGACCGCAGCGACAACAATCCCTTTACGTCGGATGCACTACTCGTTAATACCTCTTATTCCGGCCAGGTTGGGGATGTCATCACCGTTACCGGCCGGGTCCTGGAAACAGACGGGACGACAAGCATCAGTTCATCCAACATCGCGATCACGTTCCTGTCCAGTGGAGTGCTCCCTCCTCCTCCGGTGATACTGGGGGAAGGGCTGCCTTCCACTGAACCATCCGCAGTGCACAGCCTCGAACGGGTGGAAAATATGCTCGTGCAGTTTTCAGCTACGGCCAGCGGCCCTACATCCGGCCTGGAGCTGACGCCTTTAACCACCTCCGGGCGGCGGCCCTTTCGGGAGCCGGGCATTCAGTATCCCGGGCTGCCGGGCCTGCCCGTCTGGGACGGCAACCCTGAGATCTTCTGGTTTGACCCCAATGGCCTCAATGCTCCCAATAACCGCTTTATCAATACGGGGGCCAGTGTCGATGCAACGGCGGTTATGCTGGAAGCAGAACCAGGATACTGGCTTGCTCTGCCCCTGTCCTACTCCGTAACCGGGGGCCCGGTATCGCGCTCAGTCCGCGATCCCCTTCCCGCAGAATTCACAGTCGGCTCCCTCAATGTGCTGAGGCTTTTCGACAACACTTCCCATACCAACCTGCGCCTGCAAAAGCTCGCGCGCTACATCAACCGGCAGCTGCGCCTGCCAGATATACTGGCGCTTCAGGAGGTGGGCAGCCTGGCCATCCTCCAGGACCTTTCCTATTACATCAACCTGGAAGCCCCCGGTACCAACTATGTGCCCTACCTTATCCCCAGTGGAGGAGAGATCGACCTCGGTTTCCTTGCCCGGCCCGGCCTTCTGGAAATACAGGTGAGCCGGCTGGGCGCCAACGAGTCTTTCAGCCTGGGGGGAAGGTTGCACGACCGGCCCCCGCTTCTCCTCGAAGCCTCGCTTCCCACTTCCCCTCCTGTTCCCATCCGGGTACTGAACCTCCACCTGCGTTCGCTGATCGGTATCGAAGGCCCGGACGCCGCCTTTGTACGAAACAAGCGCCATCAACAGGCTATCTCTGTCGCTAATATGGTGCAGGCGCTGCAGCAGGAAGGCAACCTCATCGTCGTAGGAGATTTTAACGCCTATCAGTTCACCGACGGATATGTAGATGTGGCCAATCAGGTTAGCGGGGGTTCTTCCCTGGGCGCCCAGTTTCCTCCCCTGCCGATCGTCAGCCCTCCTCTTGTCAATCAGGTGGAGTTGCTTCCCGCTGAAGAACGGTATTCCTATGTTTTTGAAGGCAGCGCCCAGGTACTGGACCAGTGCCTTACTTCCACCCTGAACGGGCTGCAGGCCAGAGGGATGCAGTATGGGCGGGGTAACGCCGACAACGCCCTGGCATATGAGGACAATCCTTTCCTGCTGGAGCGTTCCTCCGACCACGACGGTTTTGTGCTCTTCCTCGAAGCAGAAGGCGTTTTGGCAACAACTACCAATTATCCGGAGGAAGAAATGCTCGTCCGGTTCGTGCAGCCTATACAGCCTGGAGGCGCCATTTACCTTCATAGCCGAAGCCAGGGAGAACTGGAAAACCTTGAGCTATTCACTCTACAGGGCCAGTTGATCTGGCAGACGGCTCTCTTCGGGCGGGAAGCCAGCCTCCAACTGCCCGCAACTGTCCGGAGCGGCCGGGCCTATATCCTGAGGGTAGCGAGTGAAAAAAGGATAAAGATAATGAAGATGATCGTCAATTATTAAAACGTATACTGCACTGCCACGCTGGGAAGGATGGGCAACTGGTCAACCCGGCTGTTGGTCACCCGGTCTACGTAAAAAACATTATCCCGGTTATAGACGTTCGTCACGCTCAGGGTAACTTCCAGCTTGCTGTCCCTGCTGAGGTCAAAGGAGCGCTTTAGTGACGCGTCCAGCCGGTGATAATAGGACAGGCGCCCGTCATTGAGGTCATCGCTGAGTATGGTGCCCAGGTCGAAATTCCCGGTCAGGATATCGGTGAAAATGAGGTCGGAGTAGTTGTTCTGCTCGTAGAAGCCCTGCGTCTGGGTAAAGGGAAAGCCGGAGCCCAGGTTCCAGCGCAGGCCGGCCTCCCAGTTCTTGTCCTTTCCGAATACATAGGAAGCCAGGAAGTTGACGTTGTGGCGGCGGTCGAAGATGGTTGGGTACTCCTGTTCTCCGTCGTCGCGGCGCACATACCCCAGAGAATAGGTCCCCCAGAGGTAGAGGCCGCTTTTTTCATAACGCACCGAGAAATCGATCCCATAGGCGCTGCCGGTCTCCGTGATGAAATTGGGGTCCGTTTCGCGGACCTTATTTCGGTTGATGTTGATCAGCTGGGTAAAGCTTTTGAGATAGGGTTCCACATTGAGAAAGAGGTTATCGCTGAGGTCAATCTCCAGGCCGGCAATGGCGTGGTACGCCTTTTGGAGGTTATGGCTTGTGGGCGTGCGGGGCGCCCCTACAGGAGCCGGCTTAAAGAGGCTCGACTCCGGCCCAGCCAGGAAACCTATGAAGAAGTTGACGACGTCCAGGTCATTAACCGTACTGATGAGGTTCTGAGAATAAAGCCCACCTGCGAACTTAAACCGAAGATAATCGGTAATATTAAGCTTCATGCCCAGGCGCGGCTCGATCGACAATTCGGACTGAGAGGCATAGTAATGGAGGCGCAGGCCGGGTTCCAGGATGAGGTTCCCCAGCTGTTGTTTGTATTTGAAATACCCTGCCAGCTCTGTCGTGAAATCCTCCTGCTGGAAACGAACTCCCAGCGCATTGCGGAACTCAAAATCCGTATTAAAGCCGATAAACTCGAAACCATAATTGATCTGGTTGTTGCTTCCGAAGTAAGAAAAGTTAAGGCTGGCGTTATAACTGTTCACCCCACTTCTCCGGGGCCGGCCGTCGGCCTCTTCCAGCATGATCTCATAGTCGGAGATCGCCACCGTCCCATCCATGATCACGTTGGAGTTCGGCGGTATCAGTGTGAAGTTGGCGCCGGCGCCCAGGGTCTGCCAGTCCAGTTTGGCCAGGCCGATAAAATCGAAGCGGTCCGTGAAATTGAACCCGAATAGGTTGAGCTTACTGCCGTTCCCGCCGACAAAAGAAAGTTTGCCGAAAACATCCGTATAGGTATAAGGAAGGCCGATATCCGATTTTTTGATATCCTGCAGGCTGGTATCGCCGGAAGCAAAGGAAAAGAAAGTAGGGTCTACGGCATAGCCGTATAACGCCTTTGAAGTCTCATTGAGATAGGAATGCTTGCCGGTCAACAGAAAAGAGGTACTGCCCGTTCCGGGGCCTTCCAGCTTCTTGATCGGCCCTTCGATGAGGGCCTTGGCCTGGAAAGGGCTGGCAGACACCAACCCGCTAAGTTTCTTCTTATTACCTTCTCTGGTCTTGATGTCAACAATAGCGGAGATCCGCCCGCCCTGTTCGGCGTTGAATCCTCCGGTGAGAACATCGACGCTGCGGATGGCCTCCGTCTCGAATACAGAAAAGAACCCGATCGAGTGGAAAGGGTTATAGATGGTCATCCCATCGAGCAGTATCTTGTTCTGGACCGGCGAACCACCCCGGATATAGAGCTGCCCCCCCTGATCGCCGGAGACGATGATCCCCGGCAGGACCGGCAGGTACTGGGCGATATCCGATTCGCCGCCGGTAGAGGGCAATGACCGGATCTGCTTGGGAGTAACTGTCACTTTGGATACCTGGATATCGGAACGGGCCTGCTCCCGCCGGCTCGATACATTTACGGTTTCGAGGTTAACGGCGCTGGGCTTCATGTAGAGGCTTTTGTACACGATACCTCCTTCCTTCAGTGTAAGGTCAACGGCGACACTGTCATATCCCAGATAGGTAACCTTCAGGGTATAGTTACCGGCCGGCAGGTTGCCGATGCTGAAAAACCCGTCGAAATCGGTATTGGTCCCGTAATTGGTGCCTTCCAGCAACACATTACCATAAATAATAGGTTCACCCGTTTCCTCATCGTATACGTTTCCGCGAATGGTCCCTCCACTCTGTGCGATGGCATAGTTCAGAAATGTGGCGAAGAGCAGCAGTAAAAATCCTGTTTGTTTCATACGGTTGGTCATTGTTCAACAGCCGGTCAATCGTGCTTTCAAAAAAGAGACACAAAGATAACCAGCTTTCCCCCTTTGCCAAGGGTTTCTTTTGTCATTTTGTAAACAAAGGGAAGCGGCTGTATAGAAAAGAGGTTCCATTATTACCAGAGTGGAAGGGCTTTGAAGCGGACACCGTCCGCCGTAGCCTTCCACCGGAAAGTATTCCAACGGGAAGAGTGGAAACAGGAAAGAGTGAGCCCGCCTTCACAAAAAGCTCTGGCGGGCGGAGGCGGAGGAGGAGGGATTCGAACCCCCGGTACCGTTGCCAGTACACCGCATTTCGAGTGCGGCCCGTTCAACCACTCCGGCACTCCTCCTGTATTTGGAAACGCAAAAATAATGAATATTAAGCAGATCGAGGAAAATTATTGCTTTTAAAGATCCCTATTCTCCTATCCGGGATTACGGATGAGACGGTTAGTTCTTCTCCTTCAGTAGCAACGCATTCATTTTACTTCGTTTTCGGATAGGCCCAGGACTATAATTCTCCCTGAATTAAGCTCACCCAGGCGAAAAACACCATGCCAGAAGAATTTAATTTTAAATGAAATGCTTAAAAAAACTTTTGTTCTGCACAATGGTCTCTCGAGACAAAAAAACCAGAATCTGCATTCTGAAAAAGTCCTTTCCCTGTACATCACCACCCCAATATTAAAAAACTAAATTTTTTCAAAGAATTTAATTTTTTCTCAAGGGTTAAAACAGGGCTCAAATTGTACCCCTCCCTTCTTATACGTTATTTCATTCGCCTTCCACTAATGCACCAGTAAGCAAAAACAAAATAAAACAAACTGGTAACCAGTACTTTAAAGTGATATTTGCCTTCTGCGAGGATGACAAAAGTCACACTTTCAAGTTAACAAATATCATTTTGCAAAAAAGCGCCAGGGGATAGTTTTGTATCCAATCAAATAAATGAACACATGTTCATATATTCAATAGACAAAACCCAAACCAACAATAAACCATCCTGATTCTTCCCCCAACAAACAGGCATGAATGAACCGCTCAGCTGTACCTGATACGGGCTGGAGCATATTGATAACTTAATTCAACTTTTGCCATGAAAAACTTAATTAGATTGCTCGCCATCCTGCTGATCCCTGCTTTAGCACTCACTAGTTGCAAGGATGACAACAACAACCCTGACCTGCAAGAATTTGAAACCCTAACCGCCTATATGGCCCAAAACAACCTGGACCTCTCCAACGTGCTCGACGGCTGGGTGAAAGCCGCAACCACCGACATAGTAGACCCGGTTGATAACAGCATCCCCGGCTTTTATGTAATGGACATCCGCTCTGCGGAAGATTTTGAACTGGGCCACATTCCCGGGGCAAAAAATGTAGCCGCCGCCAATGCCCTGGAGGCAGCTGAAGCGGCCAATGGCCAGAAGATCCTGGTCGTTTGCTATACCGGCCAGACCGCTGCCCGCGTCACCGGCCTGCTCCGCCTGATGAAGTACGAAGCTTATTCCCTGAAGTGGGGAATGGCAGGCTGGAACCCCTTCTTTGAAGCCAAGTGGGCAACCAATGCCGGCGATTATGACAGCCCGAACTGGCTGGCTGCCGGCGAACCCACTCCCAAAAAGGAATTCGGCGAACCCACGCTGAATACCGGCGAAGCCAACGGCGCCGACATCCTGGAAGCCCGGGTGAAAGCAGCCCTGCAAAGAACTCCGGACGCCACGGCCTGGGGTGTGAAGAAGGATGCGGTCCTGTCCAATCCCGGCGACTACTTCGTCAACAACATGTGGCCGATGGCTTCCTGGGATGAGTTCGGGTACATCGCCGGCGCATACCGCCTCAACGAAGACCTCAGCCTCACCGGCCTGAAGTATGTAGACCCCAATGCCACAGTGGTCACATACTGCTATACCGGCCAGACTTCCGCCATCATCAATGCCTGGATGGAAGTACTCGGCTACAATGTAAAAAGCCTGATGTTCGGCGCAAACAGTATCGTACACAGCGGCCTGGTCAACAGTGATGTAGACAGCGCCAAGAAAAAATCATGGCAGGGAGCCGGCTCCGGAAGCACCAACAACTTCCTGTACGCCACCGGCCCGAATTAAGCGTTGCGCCCGGCCCGAAAGCACTAGTTTCCGGGCCGGGCCCAGCCCAAAAACTAGATCCTGTTTACTTCTTAACCTTCACCATCATGAAAAAGGCAATCATCATCATATTGGCGGCTATATTTCTGCTGCCCCGGTTTACACTGGCCCAGGGCTGTATAGAACCTACTTCAGACGAAGGCGTACAGGTCATCGGCTTTATCCAACCTCAGATGGAATACAACTTCCTGGGCGAGGACCTGGCGGGCGATAACCTGGACGAGTCCAGCTTTTACTTCAACCGGGCGCGCCTGGGCGTCACCGGCGCCATCCCCTACGATTTCAGCTATTACTTCCTCATGGAGTTCAGCCCGACCCTGAACGGTTCGAGGGAATCCAAAGCGCCTTTCCTGCTGGATGCCTTCGTCTCCTATAACCGTTTCGCGCCTTACGCTAAGGTCTCCGTCGGCCAGTTCAAATCTCCTTTCGGCCTGGAAGCCCTGACCGCCTGCCATAAGCTGCATACGATCAACCGCTCTGATATAGTCATACAGGCCCAGGGCCTGTTCCGCGACCAGGGCATCATGATCTCCGGCGGAACCGGCAACCTGAGCCTGTTCGGCTCCAAAACGGAAAACCTCATTGGCTATTACTTCGCCCTGATGAACGGCGCCGGCATTAATACATGGGATCAGGACAACATGAAAGACATCGTTGCCCGGCTTACTGTGCGCCCCTTCGAATTCATTACCCTCGGCGCCAGCTACCGCACCGGCGAACGGGCGCCAGCCGAAGCCACCATCGAAAAGAATGACGTCAGAAAGCGCCTTGGCTTTGACGCCGAATTCAAGTATAAAAACATCCTGGTGCAAGGCGAATTTATTAAGGCCGAAGACATTGGCTCCTATACTACCGGCGGCGGCTGCAGCGGCGACCTAGAAGTACACGAGGGCACCCTGACCCGCAACGGCTTCTTCGTACAGGCCGCCTACATGACCCCCTGGAACCTGCAGCCGATCGTCAGGCTGGAAGAATACCTTGTGCCGCTCAACAACGACGAAACCCAGTGGAACGGCAGTATCTTTGACGGCCTGTTCGGTGAAACGAACGACCAGGCGTTTACCACCGTTACCTACGGCATCAACTACTTCTTCAACGAATGGACGCGCCTGCAGGTCAACTACTTGTACCGCGCCGAAAAGGGCAGCCTGAGTGAAGTCCAGAACGACGCCCTGCTGGTGCAGATGCAGGTGGCGTTCTGAGGTATAGTTGTCTGTTGATCGTTGTTCCTACGATCGAAGTTGGGCAAACAACAATCAACGATCAACGAACAATGATCAAGGCCCCAAAAAACCATCCCATTTTGCTAAAAATAAAATCCTTTAGTGATGAAAATTCTGAAAGTATTTGTGTCCATGCTCGCTTTCCTCCTGATTGCCGGTTTCAACATCCAGGCACAGGGAGACATCATTTCCGCCGACGAGTTCATGAAACTCACCAAAGCGGATAAAACAGTTGTAGTCGTTGACGCCAACAAGTCCAGCAACTACGATGCCAACCACATCAAAGGCGCCATCAACATTTACCACAACGACCTTTACAAGGAAGGAGATATCGCCGGGCTGATCAAAAGCCCCGAAGAACTGGCTGTGATCTTCGGAGAAAAAGGCATCAGTGAAACGACGACGGTAGTTATTTACGACGACGGCTCCCAGAAGTACTCTTCCCGGATCTACTGGATACTGAAGTATCTGGGCGCTGAGAACGTGAAGCTCCTGCATAAGGATATGGATGCCTGGAGAAAAGCACGGATCCCCCTGACCGCACAGGCAACAACCCTGGAAACGGTAACCTTCACGCCCGATACCGGCAAGGAAGAACTCATGGCGGGCATGCATTGTATCAAAAAGCACCAGAATGACCCCCGTGTCGTTATCGTCGACAACCGTACTCCCGATGAGTATAATGGGATCAGCAAGAGCGAAGGGCACCTGCCCGGCGCCATCAACATCAACCACGAGGACCTGCTGACGGAAACCGGCGCGTTCAAATCCGCCGAAGAATTGCAGGCTATTGCTGAAGCCAACGGCATTACACCGGATAAGGAAGTGATCTTCTACTGCCGGACCAGCGTTCGCGCCGGCGTTGCCTTTGCAGCCTTCCGCAATATCCTGGGCTACAAAGACGTCAAAGTTTATGACGGCGCCTATCTGGAATGGGCCGCCAGCAACCCGGTGGTGCAGTGAGGGAGTGAGGGATGTTGATCGGGTTGATTGGTTGACTGGTTGATTGGGCCTACGCCAAATCAACCTAATAAACCTAATCAACTCCATCAACCAATCCACCAAACTAGGCTAATCAGGATTAAGTTTTTGGCAAAAAGTCCTGTTGGCGCTTTGCAGGCGCCGGCAGGGCTTTTGCTTTTGGACTGCCCGGTGAGGGCCTTTTTATTCGCCACAAAGGCACAAAAACACAAAGAGCGCACTAACCTGTGCCTTTACAGCTTAGGCGCTTTCGTTGCTTTTTCACCAAACGGGCAATACGCACGCTGAGCTGGCCTTTTTCTTCACTTCTTCAAAATCATCCAGCCCATCCATCATTACTTTCGAATCCTCACTATGGCATGTCAGGCAGGCCCCGACGGTGAGGATGCGCTGCTGTTCGGCGACGCGGAAGGGGCGGGCGTCGGGGCGGGTCGTTGTTGGTTGATCAGTTGACTGGGGATAGGTTGATTGGGGGAAAGGTATCCAGGCATCCTGCGGCAGGCCGTCTTCGGGGGAAGCCACGTATTCCGGTTCGAAACGCCACTTTCCGCGCCTGCCTTCCGTATCGTAATAAAGTGCCCCTCTGCCGTAGCCCAGCGCCAGCGGGTTGTTGTGGCAGGAGCGGCAGGAGCGCCCCCCGGCAGTTGTAGTATGCGGCGCCACCGGGGCGAAGAGGCGGTGGAAGACCTCGGTCCGGGCGGCCGGCTGCCCTGGAAACCGGGATTTGTCAATAGACATGATCATACCGGGGATAAAGGCTTTGACCCGTTGGACGGTTTGGCTGTCGGCATCCATCTCCTGCACAAAACCCAGCGTTGGGGGTTCGGCGAAGAACTCGCCCAGGTATTCCTCCCACTTGCCTTTTATCTTTTTGTGATCCAGCAGGTCGAAACCACTCAGTTCCGGTTCGTAAGCCGTATGACAACCCACACACTGAGGCGCCCAGCCTGTATGGCAGGCGCTGCAGGTGAGGGCGTCATGGGCTTTGCCTCGCGTACAAACCTCCGCCGGTGGAGAGAGAGGGTGCTTCTTCCCGGAGTTCTTGGAAAGCATATAACTCCCCTCCCCTTCTTTCCAGAGCACATTAAGTAGCGGCTCTCCCGAATACCTGCCAACAATGAACTTATCGTCAAGAAACGGCAGCTGGCGGAGGGACAGGATCTTTTTCGATTCGACATCAAGCGAATCTACTGGCGCCAATGGAGGGAGTTCGGAGAAATGGCAGTCACCGCAGAAGGTGGTTACCGCCTGCTCTTCGTGATAATAGCGCCGCCCGTCTCCCATGATCTCTTTGGCATTGTGGCAATCGATACATTCCAGCCCTTTGGCATGGTGTACATCCGGCTGGACAAATTCGAATACCCGCCCATCGGCGAGGGTGCGATATCCCGCCTTACCGGCCAACCCCTCTGCCGTCAGTTTTGTCTCATGCCAGCCTTCGTAATTGGTGGAGATCCTTCCGGAGCGGCTGTGGCAGCCGAAACAGTGATCATTAGTTACTTTCAGGTTGATAGTTGGATGAACTGTCAATTTGCCGTTCTTTCCTGCCTGATAAAATTGCTCATGCGCAGCAAGCGCTTCCGGGCTGTAACTGAGGTGGCAGGCAATGCAACCGCCGCCCCGGGAAGATTCCCCCACCGGGCCTGCGCTTTCCTTTTTATTCCCGAGGTGGCAGGAGGCGCACAACTGCCGCAGGTGGGTATCCGCCGGACTCACCTCGTTCAGATCCTGAACATGCGCCCAGGCGGAGAGGGTATCCGATTCGCCAAATGCCCAGCGGTTGACAGTCACCACCCCCGCCATAGAAGCCATCAGGGAGTTATCCACACGGTGGGCAATATCGGCATGACAATTGACCGTGCCGCAGGTGGCATGTACATCGGCCAGGTTGCCCGGTACGCTCACCATATCCCGGTGAGCCTTTTCCGCTTCCGCTTCCTGAGGGCGCCCCAGGTGGCAGGGCGAACAGCCGATAGCGCTGTGCGCCGGAGCGAACCCGGACATGGGGCCGTGGCAGGCCACGCAGCTTTCCTCTTCACTGCCTATCCCCGGAACAGCAGCCTTCCCAGGCCCTTCAGCAGCCTCAGGGATGCCTACTATAACGAAAAAAAGGAGCGCAACAGAAAGCCCGAAAAGTAAAAAGGCAAGGCGGAGACGGCGTTTCCAGAAATTTAGCATGGCGTTCTGATTCATCCGGGCCGAAGTTACCAAAAAAGAAAATTTTATGCCGGCGAATCGGGAGTCCTTACCAGATTTACATGAAAGCATGAAGCTATTGACATATGTCAGACGCCTGAATGACACTTGTCATTCAGAAAAAAAGCCACAGGGCCTTTCTTTGTAGCAAATGCTGCGGCCCTCCGGAAGTAATCACCATGGAGGCGTTCCAACGGGCAGAAGCAACAAGGCGCCTGATAAAACCGGCCGACAGCCACCTCATTATCAGGCAAAATTCAAAATGTTATGGCATCAAGACGGGATTTTATCAAGATCTCAGCGCTCGGAATTGGCGGAATGGCCCTCGGAGCGGGCGCTTTTAAATTATTTGGCGAAAGCTCTTCCGTTGATCCGTACTCCCCCATAACCCAGTTTAGCCGGATACCCACCTATTGCGAGGTTTGTTTCTGGAAATGTGCCGGATGGACATATACGGACAAAGAAGGCAAGATCGTAAAAGTCGTCGGCCACGATGAAGACCCCCACTGCAACGGCCGCCTCTGCCCCAGAGGAACCGGTGGCATCGGGATGTATTATGATGAAGACCGTCTCCTGACGCCGCTCATCCGGGTTACGGAAAACGGAAAGCAAACCTTCCGCCCGGCATCCTGGGATGAAGCCCTCGGGCTGGTCGCTGAAAACATGAAAAAGATCGCCGACAAATACGGCCCCGAAAGCCTGGCCCTTTTCAAACACGGCTCCTCCGGCCACTATTTTGAGCAGTTGGTTGAAGCCTACGGTTCGGGCAACATCGTATCTCCCTCTTACGCACAGTGCCGCGGCCCCAGAGATGTGGGCTGGAAGGCCACTTTCGGTACGGGCGTGGGCTCTCCCGAACCCACCGACATCCGCGATACCCGCTGCCTGGTGCTCATCGGTTCCCACATCGGAGAGAACATGCACAACGGCCAGGTTCAGGAAATGGCAGAGGCCATCGAACGGGGGGCGGACATCATTACAGTAGACCCCCGCTTTTCCACCGCTGCCAGCAAATCCCGCTACTGGCTGCCCATCAAGCCGGCCACCGACCTTGCCCTGCTGCTCGCCTGGATACACGTGATAATCAATGAAGAGCTTTACGACAGGGATTACGTAGAAAAATACACCTACGGCCTGGACCGGCTCCGGCAACACGTCCGGCGCATGACGCCGGAATGGGCCTACGGTATTACCGGCCTGAAACCGAAGGAGATCCGGGAGACGGCAAGGCTGATGGCCAGCGCCTCTCCCTCAGTGATCATCCACCCGGGGCGCCACGTCACCTGGTACGGCGACGACACACAGCGCTCCCGCGCCATTGCCATTCTGAACGCATTACTGGGCTCCTGGGGACGGCGCGGCGGCTTCTTCTTCGACGAAAGCGTCCGCCTGCCGAAATTCCCGATCCCGGAATTCCCCAAACCGAAATGGGATTGGAGGGATACCCTGGACGGCCGCTATCCTCTGGCCACCATGGGCGTTTCCAATGCCGTTATCGAAGCTTCTGTCCCTGAAGAAGGAAAAGACAGCCGTATCAAGGGATGGTTCGTTTCCGGAACCAACCTGCCGAAAACCATCCCCAACCAGGCACAGCTCGAAGTGGCGGCCCAGGCTCTCGATTTCATTGTGGTAGTAGATACCATGCCGATGGAGGTCACCGGTTATGCCGATGTGGTGCTGCCCGAATGCACGTACTTCGAACGCTACGACGAGCTGCGCACCTCCCCTCACCGGGAGCCCTACCTGGCGCTGCGCATGCCGGCCGCCCCTCCGAAAGGCGATTCAAAACCCGCCTGGTGGATCGCCAGGCAGATCGCCGAACGGCTCGGCCTGGGCCAGTACTTCCCCTACGAAGATTTCAGCGAAGTGCTGGACTGGCAGCTGAAACAAGTGGGCAGTTCGCTGGAGGAAATGCAGAAAATAGGAGTGAAAAAATATGAGCGGAAAACGCCGCTGTATCTAAAAGAAGGCGAACCTTTCACTTTCCGGACCAATACCGGGAAAATAGAACTCTATTCCACGGAGTTCGAGAAGTACGGCTTTGACCCCCTGCCCAATTACACCCCTCACCCGGAGCCGCCTGAGAACTACTATCGGCTCAATTACGGGCGGGCTCCCATGCATACTTTCAGCCGCACCTCCAACAACCCCAACCTCACTGACCTGATGGACGAGAACGACCTGTGGGTCAACCCCAAGGTAGCCAGGATATGGGGCCTGAAGAACGGACAGGAGGTGTGGCTTAAGAACCAGGAGGGCGTCACGTCCTCCTTCCCCATCAAGGTGCGTATTACAGAACGCATCCGCTGGGACTCGGTGTACATGGTCCACGGTTTCGGGCACAAGCAGAGGGAGCTCAGCCGGGCCTTCGGAAAGGGAGCCAGCGATACGGAGCTGATCACCAATCCTATGATCGACCCCATTATGGGGGGCACCGGAATGCGGGGCGCCTTCGTTACTTTTCTATTGGAAGAACCTAAAAAAGCAGTCGAATCATGAGATACGCAATGGCCATTGATACCAAGAAATGCGTCGGCTGCAGTGATTGTGTTGTAGCCTGCCAGATCGAAAACGACGTGCCGGTAGGTTACTGCCGGGACTGGGTGACCGAGACCGTCCATGGGGCCTACCCCAACCTGGAGCTGGAACTGCGGTCAGAGCGCTGCAACCACTGTGACAACGCCCCCTGCGTACGCTGTTGCCCTACCGGGGCCAGCTACATCGCCGAGGGGGGCATCGTACTGGTTGACGGAGACAAATGCATCGGCTGTGGAGCCTGCATTGAATCCTGCCCTTACGATGCACGCTACTCGCACCCCGAAGGCTATGTAGACAAATGCACTTTCTGCATCCACCGGGTCAGGAAAGGGCAACAGCCGGCCTGTGTATCGGTATGCCCGACCCACTGCATGTACTTCGGCGACCTGGACGACCCCTCCAGCGAGATCTCCAAAGTTTTGAAAAACAGGAAGTACAAGGTACTGGCGCCGGAGGCAGGCACTAAGCCGCAGGTGTATTACCTGGTTTGATTCGTGGATTCGTGGATTCGTGATTCGTGATTCGTGGATTCGTGATTCGTGGATTCGTGGATTAGTAGATTTGTGGATTCGTAAAAAAAATGTCATGAACGAAGAAATAATCATAAGCGGAAGGAACATTCCGATGGTGGACCCCCACCTCAACATATGGCACTGGCCGATACCGGTATACCTCTTTCTGGGAGGCCTGGCTGCCGGTATTCTGTTTTTTGCCGGGCTGTATACCATACTGGGGCGGGAAAAGGACCTGCCTACTGCCGTTAAGTGGTCCACTTTCGTTGCTCCCTTCGCGCTGGTCCTGGGCCTGATCGCCTTGTTTATCGACCTGAAGCATCAGTTGTATTTCTGGCGACTGTACACCACCATCCGCATAGAATCGCCCATGTCCTGGGGCGCCTGGGTACTGCTGTTCATCACCCCACTATCCTTTATATGGGCAGCCAGTTTTATGAGGGAGCTGTTTCCCGGCTGGGACTGGAAGCTGGGTTTTCTCAAACGCTTTGACCTATGGGTACAATCGAACCGGCAGCCACTGGCGTGGATCATGGTGATACTGGCGCTCGTACTGGGTATTTATACCGGTATTCTGCTTTCGGCCTTTAATGCGCGGCCCTTGTGGAACACAGCTCTGCTGGGGCCTCTTTTCCTGGTTTCCGGCCTGTCTACGGGAGCGGCCACGATAATGTGGATGTCCAGAAAACATGCCGAGCGGAAACTGTTCACCAAAATAGACCTTATACTCATCGCCATCGAGTTGTTTTTCATCGTTCACCTGTTCATGGGGTTTCTCGCCGGGCCCGAGGTCCAGCTGGAAGCCGCCGGCCTGTTCCTGAACGGGAAGTTCACCTTACCGTTCTGGGGGCTGGTCGTTTTCCTGGGGCTGATCCTTCCGGCTCTTCTGGAGATCATGGAACTGCGCGGCTGGAAAATACCGGCAGCCATCCCGGCCCTGCTCATCCTGGCCGGCGGTTTGATCTTCCGGATCATTATCGTTGAAGCAGGAGAAGTCACCCGCTATCTTTATTGACCAATAAGAAAATGGCCCTGGAAGATTTGAACTTCCATGGCCATTTTGTTTCTTTAGATCCTATTCAATAAATTCCAATTAAGATTTAGCCATAAGATGGAAAAGATCTATTTTATCCTTTTAATACTCTTTTTTTCCACCTTGGCCTGCAATCAGCAGGCATCCTCAGGGGAGGGCCAGGCTTCGCCGGGAACCCTTCTGGTCGGCCTGGTTGAAGAAAACCGCTTTTTAACAGCAGAGGAGGTGGCTGATATGCTTATCAATGATGACCCCAGCCTGCTGCTGGTAGATGTCAGAAGCCACGATGAATACGATGCCTTTACCCTCAAAGGGGCCATCAACATTCCACTGGAAGATTTCCTGAAAGAACAGAACCGTTCTCTGCTTGACTGTGAGCGGTATACCATCGTCTTTTTTTCCAATAGCTCAGTGAGGGCCGAAAAAGCATGGATACTGGGCCGGCGGCTGGGATGTAAAGACATTTACATCCTTAAAGGAGGGTTGAATGAATGGACTGCCCGGATCATGGACCCGGCCCCCCCGCCCGAAACCGCCTCTGCTGAAGAACTCGAGCTCTACCAGTTGCATAAAGCCGCCCGGAAGTATTTCATCGGCTCCAGTAAAGCCCTGGAACCGGAACCGTACGTACCTCCGGCAGCACCGAAGAAACAAGTCGTCAAAAAAGAAATAAAAGTAGAGCCCAAACCTAAAAAGCCGGCTCCCGTAGTGGAAGAAGAAGGATGTTAAGGAACTGGCCGGCCCGTTGCCAGTTGCCGTTAATTGACCGAATTTGCTAAAGATAAAAAACCTACAGCCATGAAAGTGACTGTTTTCATAAGTACCTGTCTTCTGCTGGCCCTCCTCAGCTTGGCCTCCTGCCAGGAGAATGGCGATTCCTTTGCCCTGTCCCTGGAGGAAGCCTTGGGCCTTGCACTCAGCTCAGACTATAAGATCGCTCCCGAAGAAGGCACAAAACTCATTGGTAGCAGTGAATACACTTTTGTCGATGTCCGCCCCGCTTCAGAATACGCCAAAGGCCACCTTGAAGGCGCCATTAACATACCTCTGCAAAACCTTCTCGATGAAGAGAGCCGCGAGTTCTTTTCACAGAGCAGCAAGGCCATAGTGGTCTATGGAAAGGACGAGGCGGAGGCCAACGGCCCATTTATGCTCCTGCGGCAACTGGGGTATGAAAATGTCAAACTCCTGGAGGGAGGGTATCAGTACCAGCAGGCCCCGGACAGCGTTCAATACCTTCCTCCCGAACAGCCGCACTACGATTTTGCCGCCATTATGGCCCAGGCCATTGAAGAAGACCGCAGGGAAGAAGAGGCCACCCGGCCTAAGCCTGCCCCGCAACCGGTAGTGAAAGCGCCGAAAGAGATTATCCCTCAGAAAAAGGAGAAGCCGAAAGTGGTGGAGGAAGAGGAAGGGTGTTGAAGCCGGGATTCGGAAACCGGAAGGCTTCCACCATAAAAAATAGAGCTTCCTGAACAAAAGGAAATTTGAAGTTGGAACAAAACGCCAATCTCAATAAAGAAGCCGGCTGCGCAGGCCTTACGGGGCCCCGCAGCCGGTTTTTCTGTGCCTGAGTATAGGTATGTAATCAATTCAATGCCTCTTCCTTCAGGACGGTTTTACTCATGTCCTTTTTATGCTTATCGCTCAGTTCCCGCAGTTTCACCCGCAGAGCTTCGATCTCCCGGGCAATGTCGTCCTCGTCGGACTTGGTCATCAGCGGCAGGCCGGCGACCGACAGTTCTACGAGTTCATCCATTTTGGACTTCAGGGTCACCCCGGTGCGCCCCACTTCATTCTGTATCCTCCCGTAATCATCGGAAGCCAGCAGCTTTTGCAGGTGCTCATCCAGGTTGTCAATATAATGCTGGAAAAACTCAGTGCCATCGGGCACCTGGCCAGAAGATTCATAGTCCTCCATATAGGCTTTAATCGTTTCCGGGAGTACGGCCATGCTGGACTCCAACAGCTTCCCTCTCAACTCTGCATTCTTCAGAACAAAGGAGAGATAATAGAACTGAATGTCCCGCATTAATTTCTGGGCCCGAAGCAGTTTCGGCGTACCGACAATGGCGTAGAACGGGTTGGCCATGATCTCCAGATAGTGGTGAATATTATTGCCCAGACGGAACAGAGGCACCTCATTCAAAGGAGTCAGGCGCACCAGCATCCTGTCCCAGAAAGCGGCCATTTCATCGAACGGAAGATCAATATCATTCAGGAATTCGATGTACTGGTCAAAGGCCTGGTCGGTTTTATCCAGAAAAACGGACCAGGTTTCGGCCGGATAAATGTCGTGGAATTTCTTAATGAAATCCCGGTAGGCATCGACAGTAAAGTACTTGCTGATGAGTTCTTCATCATAGCCCATAGCCCTGAGCTGTTCCGTTTGTGGCTTCCAGAAATCATACCAGGCGGATAGCCAGTTCGAATAGCCTTTCAGGAACGGGAAGGTTTCTTCCTTAGTCTTTCCGGTTTCTCCCAAAGGCAAGAATTTCTCGGCCTGCTTTGCCCAGGCTTTCCAGAATTTAACGCCGTCCTCCATCACTTTGGAAAAATCAGGGGTGGAAAAATATGGGGCGGGAGCTCCGGCAGCTTCGCCGAAAGTCTTCCACCATTTTTTAGCCAGCTCTTCCTGGTCTTTCATCCAATGCTGATAGAACTCCGTCATCGCTTTAGGCCAATCGGCGGTGGAAACAGCATCTACCTTTATTCCCTTCTTTCCTGAGCCCCGGGATTTCTTTTCTTCTGTAACAGGTTGGAACATTTTCCTGGAAAACTCCAACCACTGGCCCAGCATCTCCTGCTGAATATCCCACATTTTTTGGTACTCCCGGTTCATGATAGATGTTTTTGGTAGATAAATCGGTTGCCTCTAATGAAATATTACCTTGAAGCTATGCCACTTCAGCGGTAACTACCCCTAGTTAGGCACTGATATTCATTATTGCACTGATATTGGTCAGGAAGGAAGGATGATTTTGGTCATTTGATTTTTGACGTTTGATTTGTGATTTGCGATTTTTGATGTGGGCAAACCCATGGCTGCTCTGCACGGTACATCAAAAATCAACCATCGCACATCAAAAATAATTAAATCCTACTTCCCCCCCCACTTGAAATTCCACGTCACCGAAGGAATAACGGGAAATAAAGAGACCTTATAGGCCGTTGCCTGCGCCGTACCCGCCACCGGGTCCGATTGAAGGTCGTAATAGACGAAAAAAGGATTCTGACGGCTATAGGCATTGTAGATGGAGAAAGCCCAACTGGACTTAAAACGCTTCTCCGAGTCCGGTTTCGGCGTATAGGTAGCCGACAGGTCGAGGCGGTGATAATCCTGCAGGCGGGCGCTGTTGCGCGGGCCATACTGGGTAACGGGGAAGCGGTCGATAAAATAAAGGCTTTGCACCGGCGTAAAGGCATTGCCCGAGCCGAAGATAAAGGCTCCGCTCAGTTCCCATTTCCGGTTGAACTGGTAGCTGGCCACTACGGACAGGTCATGCCGGCGGTCGTACACGGCAGGGAAAACATTGCCGTTATTGATATCCGGGAAGATGCGCTCGGTGCGCGACAGGGTATAGCCCACCCAGCCGGTAAATCGCCCCTTACGCTTTTGCAGGAAAAACTCCGCACCGTAGGCGCGCCCCTTGCCGAATACGAATTCCGACTCCAGGTCATTGGCGACATCGTCTACGTAGTTCTCCCGGTAGTCGACCTGGTTGCGCAGGTCTTTGTAATACACTTCCACCGAGCCCTCCAGCACATTGTCGGCAAAATTGCGGAAATAGCCCAGGGCATACTGTATCCCGATCTGTGGCTTCACGATCTCCGAGCTGGGCACCCATACATCGGCCGGCAAGGTACTGGTGGAATTGCTGACCAGATGCAGGTACTGGTTCGCCAGGGTGACGCCCGCCTTGACCGAAGAACTGGGCGTCAGGTTCCAGGTGAGGCTCAGGCGGGGCTCCAGGCCGAAGTAAGTTTCGACAGGCTCGCCATTGGCGTATACCGTGGAATCTATCTTGGAAACATAGGGCCCCACCTGAGTGAAGGCCGACAGGCGCAGGCCGGTGTTGAGGCTCAGGCGGCGTCCCAGGCTGAAGTCGTCGAGCAGGTAGACTGCCGATTCGTGAGCATAGCGGGGCTCGAAGTCATTGGAGAAGGTTTCTTCTCCGTTGGTGGCGGTGGCTACATTGGGCGTCAGGCGGTGGTAGGTATAATTGGCCCCGAATTCCACCTTGTGGCCGCCGCCGGGGAACCAGTTGAAGTCCACCTTGCCGTTCCAGTCGCGCACGCCGGAGAACAGGCCGATGCGGAACTCCCCCTGGCCGCCGTCGAAACGAAAGTCGTAGTCGTTGTAAATGGCGGAGACGTTCATGAAGAGCTTGCTGCTGAAGAGGTGGTTCCAGCGAAGAGTGGCCGTCGCGTTGCCATAGGGCAAGTCGAAGTAGAAGTCGCGCTGGTTGCCGCGGAACTGGAGCACATCCCGCCCGAAATAGGTGCTGAAATAGAGGCGGTCCTGGTCGGTAAAGCGATAGTTGAGCTTGGCGTTGAGGTCATAGAAGTAGTAATTGGTGCCTTCGAAATTGGTGCCCTTCAGGAAGGGCTGCGCCAGGTCGAGCGCGTAGGTGCGCCGTGCCGACACCATAAAAGAACTGCGGCCGCGGACGATGGGGCCCTGGGCCGTCAGGCGGGAGGAGATGGCGCCGATGCCGCCTTCTAAGGTGTAGTTCTGGTTGTTGCCTTCCTTCATCTGTATGTCCACCACCGAAGAAAGGCGCCCCCCGTAGCGGGCGGGCATCCCCCCTTTGATGAGGGTAGTGTTCCTGATGGCGTCGGCGTTGAACACGGAAAAGAAGCCAAGCAGGTGGCCGGAGTTGTAGACCACCGCCTCATCGAGCAGCACCAGATTCTGATCCGGGCCGCCGCCCCGCACGTAGAAGCCGGAGGTGCCCTCCCCTGCCGAGAGCACGCCCGGCAGCAATTGTATGGTTTTGAGCACATCCACCTCCCCCATCAGGGCGGGCAGCTTTTTGATGTTGTCCATGGCCAGGCCCACCGTGCCCATCTCGGTGCTTCGCACATTGGCATCCTTTTCCCGGGCGGTGACAACCACTTCTTTCAGTTGAAGGGACTCTTCCTCAAGGCTGACATTGAGGCGGATGTTTTTGTCCAGCGTAACGGATTCCGTTTTGGGCTCGAAGCCCAGATAGGTGAACACCAGCTCGTACTTCCCGACAGGCAGCTGCAGGGAATAGAAGCCGTACGCATTGGTAGTTGTCCCCTGCCCTTCCGGTTGTTGCAGGAAAACGTTGGCGCCCACGAGGTCCTCTCCGGTGGCGGCGTCGCGCACATAGCCGCTGAGGGTGAATCTTTGCTGGGCCGCCAGGAAGATGGGGGTAAGAAGTATGATGATCGGTAGTATTTTCTTCATTTTTCTCCTTTCGTTGCCCAGTACAACACAGAAGGAGGGAAATTGCTTAATGAGGAGGGGAAAAAGTTTACCTTACTCACCCGGCCTCACCCGCCACCCTTTCTGCTTCAGATACCGGATCACCCCCTTCCCTCCTGCCAGGTGGCCTGCCCCGATAGCGCAGAAAGTGCAATGCTCCGTTGCCATCTCTGAGATACGATTCGCCATGATGTGGTTGCGGCGGTACAGGAGGAGTTGCCGCAGGCCGGAAGCGCTGCGCCGCGCCGCCCGGTACAGCTTGAAAATGTCGCCTTCCTTGTACACCTCCGCCATGCGGAGGAGCTGCCGGCGGTGTCGGCGGATGTGCAGCCCCATTTCCACCAGGGACTGCACCTGGTACTCCAGCGGGATCTGTTGCAGGATGGCCAGCTGCTCGCGGTAGGATTCGATGCCGGCGATGGGTTTACCCAGGCTTCGGGCATATTTCCAGAGGTGCTCATCCAGAGAGACGGGCATGTCCTGGGAAAGGATGCGCTCGTTGATAATGTTGGACACTACCATGGGCGAAAAATATTGCAGGTTGTTCAGGTCAATGCCGGCAACTTTACGAAAGACCTTGCGGATCTTCTGAAATTTCTTATCAGGAATGAGCTGGATAAGGGACATGCCCTCCGGTAACCTTATCAGGGCGGGGTCCATACCGGCAGGGGCTTCTCCCAGGTCGAACTCCAGCGCCATGAGATCGCATTCGGCAATCTTTTCGTAGGCCTTTTCCAGAAAGGTGAAAGCCCGCTGGTCCTGCACGTGCATGGTGCCGAAAAGGTAGGAAGGGCCTGGTGCGCCTTCCCGGTTTATCTTCCACAAAAGGGTTTTCTTTTTATCCCTCATAGAGTAGTGCTGTTCCGCAGCGGTGCAGCTCAAATTCAGCTGTGCTTTGTCAGCCTGAAGCTACCGCTCCAGGCTGGCTTCCATCGCCGCGATGTGGTTTTAGTACGGGGCTCATAAATATAGCCTGTCCGAAAACGCAAAGCCGCTGCCGGAAACAAACCTGCAGTGGCTGAAGCCATATCGGTGTAGGCCTGTCCCTATTCGTACTTATAAGGCAGTACTTTCGAATCCTTGACGGTAGAAAGGGTCATCAGCGTTTTGAGGCGCTCGATCTCATCGATCTGCGATAGGGTCTTGAACAAGAGCTGCTCGTAGGTAGGAATGTCCTTGCAGACGATCTTGATCAGGAAATCAGCCTCGCCGGTGATAATGTAGCACTCGGTGATCTCTTCGATCTCCTTGATCTTTTCCAGAAAGTGGTTCAGGGCATTTTCTTTCTGCCAGGCGAGGGATACCAGCACGAAGGTCTTGACGTTCAGGCCAATAGACTGCGGGTTGACCTTGGCGTGGTAGCTTTCGATGACATTGGCGTTTTCCAGCTTCTTCACCCGTTCCAGCGTGGGCGCCGGGGAGAGGCCGATCCTCTTGGAAAGGTCGAGGTTGGTGATCTTGCTGTTCTGCTGTAGAATTTTGAGGATCTTGAGGTCGATCTTGTCTAATTTGTCCGGCATTGTCCGTTTCGTTATGCTTATGGTGGAATAAAAAACCGCTGTAAGATATTGACTAAAAGAATAAAATACAAACGATCAGGTAGTCAAACCTATCTAAATTTTTTTATTTCCCTTTTCAAAGAAATTTTTTACAACAAAATTTCGAAATCAGGGAAGGGCCAAGTTATCTAACCATACCTGTAGCGTGGAAATGCATTTCCTCATTTCCATGCATTTCCACGCGTTTTCCCCGGGCAGATGCGCCTTTGCGCACAGATAGCCTACGGGAAGATTCCCAGAGACAGGTAGTCGCTGCTGATCTTATTGATAGCGCTGACGAAAGCGGCGGTGCGCAGGTCATCCACCTTACGCTTGCGTTTCATCACTTCCCGTATCTGGTTATAGGAGTTGATCATGGTCTCTTCCAGGCCGGAGCGCACCAGGTCGATCTCTTCGGCGCCGCGGCCGATCATGAGCCGTTCGCGCTCACCGATGGTGTGGCCGGTGAGGCGCTCTACCAGTTCGATCAGGTTCTGGTACGTTTGCTGGTTGAACCGCTTGTCCATACGCCCAAACCGCATATGGGAGAGGTTTTTCAGCCATTCGAAATAGGAAACCGTCACCCCGCCGGCATTGAGATAAACGTCCGGAATAATGAGTTTGCCGGCTTCGAGCAGGACCTCCTCCGCCATGGAAGTAATGGGGCCGTTGGCCGCCTCGGCGATGATCTTGGCCTTGATCTTATGGGCATTTTCGGTAGTGATCTGGTTTTCCAGGGCCGCCGGCACCAGAATGTCGCATTCCATTTCCAGGACGGCCTTGCGGTTTTCCTTATCCAGGACGGTGGCGCCAGGATAGCCCAGAATGGAACCGGTTTCCTTTCTGAATTTCAACAGGTCGTGGATGTCAATGCCATCCTTCTTATAAATGGCCCCTTCCACTTCGCCGACGCCTACTATTTTCACGCCGCCTTCATCCTGGGAGATGGTAGCAGTATAGGAACCGACATTACCCAGGCCCTGCACGACCATGGTCTTTCCTTCGATGCCGGGCTCCAGGCCCAGCTTCTTCATATCCTCCTTCTGGTTGCAGGCTTCGCGTATGCCGTAGAACACACCGCGGCCGGTGGCTTCCGTCCGGCCTCGGATCCCGTGTTGGTTGACGGGTTTACCGGTCACACAGCCGGCAGCGTCTATATCATCGCCGTTGAAGGTGCGGTAAGTGTCGTAGATCCAGGCCATTTCCCGGGAACCGGTACCGTAATCCGGCGCCGGAACGTCGACGGATGGGCCGATCATATTCCGGCGGATAAGCTCGGAGGTATATCGGCGCGTGATCTTTTCGATCTGGGAAGGCGTAAATTCCCAGGGGTTGATCTTCACTCCTCCCTTAGCACCGCCGAATGGGACATCGACGATGGCGCACTTGTAGGTCATGAGGGTGGCCAGGGCCATGACTTCCTCCTGGTTGACGTGGTTGCTGAAGCGGATACCGCCCTTGGTCGGCGTCCGGTGATGGCTGTGTTGAACGCGATAGGCTTCGATCACGCGGTATTCGTTCCCAACCTTTACCGGGAAATGAACCTGGTAGACCGCGTTGCACACTTTGATCTGCTCCAGCAGGCCCGGGTGAAGGCCGGTATGGCGGGCAGCTTTATCAAAGTAATTCTGGACACTTTGATAAAAGCTGGTTTGTGACTTTGGTTCGAGATTAATCATTATCGTTAATTTGATTCTCTAATTTGGTTAGTTTTCTATCCAGGTAAATCAGGAACAGGACGATCCCGATGAAGATGGTAACGATGACGGCAACCACCACATAGATCTTTCCCGTACTGCGCATGTAGTCTGCCTCTTCTCCCTGGCCCCATAATAGAGCGGAGAACAGCAAAAAGGCCACCGTTAAAAAGGTGTTTTTTTTCATAAAGCCTTGAAATTTTCATCCGAAAAATGCCGGCTCACTGGAGGAGAGAGGCGTTTTTTGGAAAGGCTAAAGTCGCTCTTATTTTTTATTTCGCCAAATATTATTTTGCCTTTTATCTGCCGCCTGCATAGAGTAGAAGATTAAAACCGCAGGGCAGGCTAGCTTCTCTTTCTGAAGGCAGGCCATCTGAAGGCATCGGACTTTGGAAGTTCCAGGGGAATAGCCTTTGGGGCCTTTACTTCCGGCTATTCCCCTGGCCCTCACGAAAAAAAAGAGCTGCCCCATTGCAGAACAGCTCTTTTTTGGATAAACCCTACCTCATCAAACGTCTACGGCCTCAGTATGTTTCACAGGAACGATCCACCCATGAGTATCCTCGATCTTTCCGGCGCGCATGCCGTTGATCTGCTTTTTGGCCATTTCACCCAGCTTACGCTGCTCAACCGGCGGCAATTCCATCACTTTATCGCCGATCGCTATTTTGGAAACATGGGCCACCACAGCAGCGGTACCGGTGCCAAATGCTTCTTCCAGTTTTCCGGCATCGTAGGCTTCCATAAGTTCATCGGTCGAAATGTCTCTCTCTTCGACGGGGAATCCTTTTTCCCGGAAAATGGCCAGGATGCTGTCCCGGGTAATTCCCGGCAGGATGCCGCCATTAAGGCTGGGAGTAACGACCGTACCATCAATGACAAAGAAGATATTCATGGTACCGACTTCCTGTACGTATTTGAACTCATTGGCGTCGAGCCACATCACCTGGTCATAACCCTTTTCGTTGGCCTTCCTGGCCGGAAGCAATGAAGCGGCGTAGTTGCCGGCTACTTTGGCCTCGCCGGTGCCGCCCTCTACGGCACAGCGGACGTATTCCTGCTCAGCGATCAGGCTTACCGGCTTGGGATAGTATGGCCCTACCGGGCCGGTGAAAATAATGAAACGGTAGGTATCGGAGGGCTTCACCCCTATAAACTCATCATTGGCGAACATATAGGGGCGGATGTAAAGAGCACTGCCTTCCTGAGGCGGGATCCAGTCTCGGTCAATATCAATAAGCAGGTGCAGCGCTTCAAGGAAGAGCTCTTCGGGGACTTCGGGCATGCACATACGGCGGGCGGAGTTGTTCAGGCGCTTGGCATGCATTTCCGGGCGGAAAAACAGCGGCTTGTCATCATAGCTTTTCGAAGCCTTCATGCCTTCAAAAATAGCCTGCCCGTAGTGCAGTGCCATCGCTGCCGGGTGGATGCTGAAACGGCCAAAGGGCTCAATGCGCGGATGCTCCCACTTCCCGTTGCGGTAATCCATGACAAACATATGGTCAGAGAAGACACGCCCGAAG
Organism: uncultured Phaeodactylibacter sp.; assembly: GCA_964418125.1. GTDB lineage: Bacteria > Bacteroidota > Bacteroidia > Chitinophagales > Saprospiraceae > JACJXW01. The sequence goes on along the minus strand of CAYQKY010000041.1, from coordinate 6,682 downwards.
GGAATATTGTCAAAATCCACTTCAGATAGCCGGGAATTTTGGGTTTTTGTGATCTTGATGTTATATTTCATAGGTAAGATTTTAGTGCGAAATTAACTTTTTTTACACAAAAATTCTATTTTTACTACGTTTTTACGATTCTTTCGAAATAAAATTTCAACAAATAACACAAAATCAGTATTTAGAATTGAAACCAGGATTGCTTGACTTCCATTTATTTCCTCTTTCTGACTGGCGGCAGGCCAATGAACGGCTTTCCGGAAACAATGCCCGCCATGTTCTTGTCGTTACTGAACAACAACAGGGCAATGAAGAGCTCACGGATTTTTTAGGGAAGATATTATCGGCAGTGAAACTCAATCTCGTTGAAGATACGCTTCTACTTAAATTAACAAGGAGAGAAAACATTAGTTTTTCAGATCTGTCCCGCCATCATTCGATTCGGCAGGTTTTGCTTTTCGGCATCGAGCCACGGCAACTGGGGCTGCATTTTTCCCTTCCCCTCAATGTGCCGATGAGCTTTGGAGGCCGGTTTTTTCTTTATACTTATCCGCTGGCCCTCTTGTTTGAAGAACGAACGGCTGACTCCCGCCCAAAGGCCGCATCGCTGTGGAAAAACCTGAAACAACTGTTTATCGATCCTGAAACACCATAACTAATAATATGCCTTCAATTGTTTTTGCTACCAGAAATCAGAACAAGATAACAGAAGCCAATGCCGCCCTCAATGGCGCATTTGAGATCATAGGCCTTGACGACATCGGCTGTGAGGAAGAACTTCCGGAGACCAGCCCCACCATTGATGGAAATGCCCTGGAAAAAGCCCGGTATGTGCACCGCAATTACCAGGTGGATTGTTTCTCCGAAGACACCGGCCTGGAAGTCGAAGCGCTCGATGGCGCTCCGGGAGTCTATTCCGCCCGCTACGCCGGCCCGGCCAATGACGCCGAGGCCAATATGACACTCCTGCTCAGTAACATGAAAGGGGTTGAAAACCGAAAGGCGCGTTTCCGCACAGTCATCGCCCTCATACTCGACGGAAAGGAACACACTTTCGAAGGCGTCGTCAACGGACAGGTCATACACATAAAAAAAGGCCGGGGAGGGTTCGGCTATGACCCCATTTTCATGCCCGATGGGTATAACCGCACCTTCGCGCAAATGACAGTAGAAGAAAAAAATGCCATCAGCCACCGCGGGCAGGCTATTGCCAAGCTCAAAGCTTTTCTGGAGGGGGCCAAATAGAAATGACAGAACGGTTGCATGGTTGCAATGAGCCCATGAAACAATGAGCCCATGAACCCGTATAACCTACCTTTGACTTCTTGGCCAAATCTCCGTATATTATTGAACTTTTCCAGAAAACGGAAAGCACGCAGGATATGAACGCAGACAATTTTGCCCAATACCTGGAAGACCCTTCTCTTCTCTACCAGGCATCCTACCAGGAGCTGAAGAGCCTTGCCCTGCAGTATCCCTACTGCCAGAACCTCCACCTGCTGTTGTTTCAAAAAAGTTATATGGAAGGCTCCAGAGAATGGGAAAAGGACCTGGAGAAGGCAGCGGCATACAGCATTGACCGAAGACACCTTTACTATCAGGCCAGGGGGCTCGACAAGAGGACGGAAGAAACGGATAACTTTCTGCTCAGCGAAGAATTCCTGGAACTCAAAAGCCTGGATGGGCTGCAACTGGAGGAACAGCTTCTGCCGGATCCCAGAGAAGGTGAACCGGAAGAGGCAGGCCTGCAGCTCGAGTTCGGCCCCATGCCGCAAAAACCTTCCGGTGAAGAAATCCCCGGGCCGGATGATATACTGGCAGGGGAACCTGAAGAGGTAGAAGATGGCGAAGAAACGCTCGAGATAAGCGCCGGCCTTGCTCCAAAGGAACAAGATGGCTCTTATCAGGAAGAAAACCCTGGAGAAGAGGCGGAAAGCAGCCTGGCTGAACCTGCCAGTGACGAGCAGCTTACCCAACTCACCGAAGCCGCCGAACCCCCATTACAGAACTTTGAGGCAGATGAGGCACTTCTCGGCGACTGCGCCAGCCTGCTCCACGTCCTGGAACTGAAAGCAACGGAGTTGTTCTCCCAACCTGACCCCGTTTCCCCGGAAAAAGGCAAAGGCCGGGAAAAAAGCACTTCAAAAAAGGGGAACCGCCCTCCCCTGCCCAGCCCGCAACTGGAGGCATTGAAACAGAAATACCGCCACCGCCCCGTTTTTACTGTTGACACGCCGGCGGAGGAACCGGCAGAATCTCCAAAACCACAACCAAAACAGTCTTTCACCAGTTGGGTAGAACAATTTCAGGCTCCCAATGTGCAAGTCCGCCTGAGCGAATTGATGGAATCCAAAAAACGGGAAGAATCCAGGCGCCGGCGCAAGAAAAAGAAAAAACAGGAAAAAAGCGCCCCTCCCCCTGTCGGACGCCTTGCCCTCCGAAGCATTACGGAAAATAAGGAGATCCTGTCCGAAACGCTGGCCGAACTGCTGGCGTCCCAGGGAGAATATCAGAGGGCGATAGAAATGTATCGGGCGCTAATGTTGGTTTTTCCCCAAAAAAGTGATTTCTTTGCGGAGAAAATTGAGAATCTAAAAAGCAAGTAAGATATGTTAACTGCTATGACCGTGTTGATCGCCCTGGTATGTGTGTTGCTCATGGGCGCAGTGCTTATCCAGAATCCTAAGGGCGGCGGTGTAGACTCCACTTTTGGCGGGTCGCAGGCAAACCAGATGTTCGGTGCAGCAAAGTCTACTGACTTTATCGAGAAAGTGACCTGGTACCTCGCCATCGCCCTCGGTGTGCTGTGTATCATTACCGCCCTGATGGTAGGCGGCGGCACTGAAGCCGTTGACCCGTTATTGTCTCAGTAAACTTCATGCCAGCCACTTGAAAAAGGCCTGAGGAATTCCTTCAGGCCTTTTTCTTTTCAGATGGACGGCCTCCAGGTGGCCCGTAATTAATAAAGAAAAAACGATGGAAGCAATGCAGGCCCGCCCTATGAAATAACCTGCTCTGTGAATTCCATGGAGCGAGCCCTCACCTCCTGCACAATTCCCGGGCTTGTCAATCTGTCAAATTCCGGAAATAAAGGGCAATTCGAACCAAAGCGTCACGGCAATTGGCGGAAAAACCTGAAATATTGTCATGAATTTTAAATTGGCATACCGTATGATAGAGGAAGATTGACTTCTGAGAAGGACTCAGGAAACACACTTTATTTGTTTAACAAAACTGAACCATAAAAGCTTGTAACTATGAAGCCCATCAATGACAGAGTAGTGGTCAAGCCTGCTCCGGCAGAAGAAAAAACCAAAGGTGGGATCATCATCCCGGAAACTGCTAAAGAAAAACCACAGCGTGGGGAAGTCGTGGCAGTAGGCCCGGGCAAAGATGGCAACCTTATGACCGTGCAGGTTGGCGATATCGTACTCTATGGTAAATACGCCGGCCAGGAACTACATTATGAAGGACAGGATTATCTGATCATGCGTGAAGATGATATTCTGGTGATCCTTGAAGGAAACGAATAACCTTCAGCTTAACTCCTGCCTTCTGATTTCCAATTTTCCAAAACAAAAAAATCCAACCGAAGATGGCTAAAGAAATTAGCTTTGATAGAAACGCAAGAGAAAAACTTCGCGCCGGGGTCGACGCACTGTCCAATGCAGTAAAAGTGACCCTCGGCCCCAAAGGCCGCAACGTCGTTATTCAAAAGAGTTTCGGCGCTCCTCAAATCACTAAAGACGGCGTTACTGTAGCAAAAGAGATAGAACTGGAGGACCCCGTTGAAAATATGGGCGCCCAGATGGTCAAGGAAGTAGCCTCAAAAACCGCGGATATCGCTGGTGACGGCACCACTACCGCTACTGTTCTGGCCCAGGCCATGATCAACGCCGGCCTGAAGAACGTTACGGCAGGCGCCAATCCCATGGACCTCAAACGCGGTATCGACAAAGCCGTAAAGGCAGTTATCGAAGACCTGCAGAAGCAATCGGAAGTGATCGGCGACGACTTCGAAAAGATCAAGCAGGTAGGCGCCATTTCTGCCAATAACGACGAAGAGATCGGCAGCCTGATCGCCGACGCCATGAAGCGCGTATCCAAGGATGGGGTCATTACAGTGGAAGAATCCAAAGGGACTGACACATATGTCGAGGAGGTTCTGGGTATGCAGTTCGACCGCGGCTACCTCTCTCCTTATTTTGTGACCGATACGGAGAACATGGTGACCGAGTACGAGGACCCCTTCATCCTCATCCACGACAAGAAGATCGCCAACATGCAGGATATTGTTCCTATCCTGGAGAAAGTCGTACAGGCTGGACGCCCGCTGCTGATCATTGCTGAAGATATCGAAAGCCAGGCCCTCGGCGTACTGGTCGTCAACCGCCTGCGTGCTCAGCTGAAAGTCGTGGCTGTCAAGGCCCCCGGCTTCGGCGACCGCCGCAAAGCCATGCTGGAAGACATTGCCATTCTGACCGGCGGAACGGTGATCAGTGAAGAAAAGGGTTATAAGCTCGAAAATACTGGCCTGGAAAACCTCGGCCGCGCCGAAAAGATCACCGTAGACAAAGACAATACGACTATCGTGAACGGCCGTGGGAACGAAGAGCAGATCAATGCCCGCATCAACCAGATCAAGGCTCAGATAGAGACGACGACTTCCGACTATGACCGTGAAAAGCTGCAGGAACGCCTGGCCAAGCTTTCCGGCGGCGTAGCTGTACTCTATGTCGGCGCCGCTACTGAGGTGGAGATGAAAGAGAAAAAAGACCGCGTGGATGACGCCCTGCACGCCACCCGTGCCGCAGTGGAAGAAGGTATCGTCGCCGGCGGCGGCGTAGCCCTGGTTCGTGCAATCGAAATTCTCGATAAGGTTGACGGAAGCAATGAAGATGAGAAGATCGGCGTCCAGATCGTTAAAAAATCGCTGGAAGCTCCGCTCCGCATCATCGCCGATAATGCCGGGGTCGAAGGTTCTGTAGTCCTTCAGCGCGTGATCGGAGAAAAAGGCAGCTTCGGTTACAATGCCCGTACAGACGTCTTCGAGGACCTGAAGAAAGCCGGCGTAATTGACCCTACCAAGGTGACCCGCATCGCACTGGAAAATGCTGGCTCCATCGCCGGCATGGTCCTGACTACTGAATGTGTCATTAATGACAAGCCCGAAAAAGAAGATGCCGGAATGCCGGCAGGTATGCCCGGTGGCGGCATGCCAGGCATGATGTAAAAAGCCATTCTTCTTTTTTCAGAAAAAAAGCCTTTCCGTCGTTCGCGAAGGAAGGGCTTTTTTTTGTAGGATTTAACTGGCCAGGAATTCTGCCTGAAACGGCATCAGTTCAGGGGAAAGACCTCGGCAGCCATTGCCATAGCTTCCCGAAAAGGATCCATTTCCACGCCGGTTTCCACCCCTTCATCTTCGAAATAAAATAACATATTCTCAGTTGGCATATTGCCTGTCAGGTCATCCTTTGCCATAGGGCATCCTCCGAAACCCCGTATCGCCCCGTCAAAACGGCGGCATCCATTCTGGTAAGCAGTAACAACCTTTTCCTTCCACCTTCCCGGAACCGTATGAAAATGAGCGCCAATTTCAGTATCGGGATAGGCCGGAATAAGGTTACTGAACAGGTAGCTGATACTCTCCGGGCTGGCTACGCCTATGGTGTCCGACAACTGAAGGATCGATATCCCCATATCAACCAGGCGAGTGACCCAACGTTGAACGATCTCTACATTCCACGGGTCGCCGTAGGGGTTGCCAAAGCCCATAGAAATATAAACGACCAGTTGTTTTCCGTGCGCCAGGCAGATATCCTGGATCTGTTCCACCCGGCCGACTGATTCTTCAATGGTAGCATTAGTGTTGCGCAACTGGAAAGTTTCCGAAATCGAAAAAGGATACCCCAGATAGGTGATCTCGTCAAATTGAACGGCATCATTTGCTCCTCGCTGATTTGCCACAATAGCCAGTAACCTGGACCGGGTACCACTTAGGTTAAGGCGGCTCAGAACATCTGCGGTGTCTCTCATTTGCGGAATAGCCTTGGGGGAAACGAAACTCCCAAAGTCAATGGTATCAAAATTGGCTTTCAACAGTTTATTGATATACGCGGCTTTTTTCTCGGTAGGGATGAATTCTTTGATACCCTGCATGGCATCCCGCGGGCATTCAATTAATTTTACCATTGATGATATTCTTTGCTGGTGTAAACTATCACTTTTCAAGAATGTTTTATCAAAAAACTCATGAATAAAGGGGTATTTTCACTCTTAGGGGCTGTTCTGGCCGGATTGGGTTTCCTTTCCATAGCACTCAGCCTGGTTGGTGTTCAATTTTCTTTTCTGGCCTGGCTCGATTCTTTTGGGCGCCTGTTCGGTTTTGTCATCAAACTCATCATGATCATAGCCGGCATTCTGATCCTGTATATCTCCCAAAGTGATTTTAAAGGAGAAGAAGGGCTGGGAAGGTACTAATATTCTCCCATTTTTTACCGATGTTCTCCCGATATACCAGCGTTCCGATAAACCTGCTCCTTATCCTGCTGCAAGGCCGCATTGCTCAGAGTATAATGGATGCCACTTAAAGGAAAGGTATAAATAATAAAAGCCCGGGCAGCCACGAAGGAGCCGCCCGGGCTTTCATTTCATCTTGTTACGGATTACGGGCCGCCTTCAG
>CAYQKY010000040.1:0-51140 GCA_964418125.1 uncultured Phaeodactylibacter sp. | reverse complement strand
CTTGTGCTCGATGCCACCACCGGCCAGAACGCATTCGAACAGGCCCGCCATTTCACCGATGCTACCGAAGTGTCGGCCCTGGCCCTGACCAAACTCGACGGCACCGCCAAAGGGGGCGTGGCCATCGGCATTTCCGACCAGTTCAAAGTGCCCATCAAATACATTGGCGTGGGCGAGGCGATCGATAAACTGCAGGTATTCAACAAGCGCGCCTTCGTGGACTCGCTCTTCGTTCGGTAGTTTTTTTTGCCTCAGGTTTTTGACGAGCTATGTTTGGACAAGGGCCAAAAACCTGATGCGGGCTGGCGTTGGGCTGCAGCCAAAACCAACCGCAGACAGCTACGCGGCGGCAGCCGGAGCCCCTCAGCCTCCAAACCAGTCCTCAATTGATGCCTGCCTGCCGATATTCCTTCCTTCTGTGTTCACTCAATCAGGCCTTCCTGTACCCCCATCGGAGCAATCCTCCGAGAGGCGGACAAGTATTTAACAATAAATAGCCGGATAAAAGCGCCAAAAAAAATAGGAATATAAAAATAAGATTAAATTGAGGTTTCGCAGTAGGGTGCTATTTGTTCACGCGCAAAAAACTGAAAATCAGTTTTTTGCGCGTGAACAAATAGCAAAATTAAATACAGTAATTCCGGGAATTGTACTTCACAAACCACTGATCATTATAGATATTTGTATTGTCAACGGAAATAAACAACAGTTGGCGGTTCCTTCGAAAGAGGAGGAAATGAAGACAAGGCTTACTACTAACAAGAAACGGAGAAGTTGGCGACAACTTCTTTAGAAAAGAAGAAAAAGGAAGTAATCCCACGAATGCTTATATATTATAATCCCATGTGCTATTATAATCCCATACAAAGATTTCGGGGATATCAAAGGATGTCCTCATTTTTGGTATGTAGATAGCCTCTCAAAGCTCTTTGAATGCCGGCCCCGTGAGGGCCGGTTTTTTTTTACCTATTATCCTCTCACCGTTCTACGTTCTCTGTCTTATTAAGGTTACGTTAAATTTGATTTTTTTTCATTTTTTTTGGCGCAGTTTCAGCCGCTGCGCAACCAGCTGCTATTTACCCGCCTTATCCCTCATGGCGTCATTCTGATAAAAACCGGCGGCAGACAGTGACAAATACCGTTCAAATACCTTTTGATAAACCTTGTGGTTGCCCACGTCGGGTTTAAATACCCTGCCTTTTTTTTTCAAGGGAAGCAATTCCCCGTATTCCTTTATGGCTCCGTTTGCCTTCATTGCCACATAGGCGGCGCCGCGGGCGGCCGTTTCTTCCTGCTCATCGATAGCGGCCGGCAGGCCAAAAACATCGCTAATAACCTGCACCCATAACGGAGAGTTGGTAAAACCTCCGTTGGCGGTGATCTCCCGGGCGCCGGTGGCCATGCTTTCATAGATATGATACAGGCTGAAGGCTACGCCTTCCAGCACAGCGCGGTGGAAGTGGGGCGGCCCGTGGTGGCGGCGCATCCCGATGAAGGCGCCGCTGGCGGAGGCATTCCAGATGGGGGCGCGCTCGCCCAGGAGGTAGGGGAGGAACAGCAGGCCGGCGGCGCCGGCGGGTATCCTTCCGGCCGCTTCTTCCGACAGCCGTTCTTCGCCCAGCAGTTCCGACAACCACTGGTAGGCGATGCCGCCGTTGTTGATGGGCCCGCCACAGATGAAGAACTCCTCGTCCAGGCGGTAATTGAAGAGCTGCTTCGCCGCATCGATGGAGGGTCCCCGGCTGGTTGTCCGCAGGGCGCCGCTGGTGCCGATGGTGAGCACCAGTTCCTCCGGGCCGAGGGCCAGAGCGCCCAGGTTGGCCAGGCAGCCGTCGCTGGCGCCGAGGGCCACGGGAACGCCCTGAAACAGAGCGGGTAACTGCACATTATTCAAAGTGAGCAGATGAGTAGGGCTGGCGAGTAGTGGTAACTGCTTCTCCCGGATACCGGCAAATTCCAGGGCGGGCGGGTGCCATTGCAGCTTCCGGATGTCCATCAGGCCGGTGGCCGAGGCCAGGGAGATGTCGGCCAGGTATTCGCCGCAAAGCTGCCGGAGGAGGTGGTCTTTGATGGACAGGAAGCGCTTTGCCCGCTGGAAAACATCCGGGGCTTCCTCCCGCATCCAGCGCAATTTGCATAGGGGCGACATGGCGTGGATGGGCGTGCCGCAGGCCCGGTATAATGCCTTGCCTTGATCGGTATTCCGGAGCTGATCCGCCTGCTTTTCACTGCGGCGGTCACTCCACAACATTGCGTTGGTGAGGGGGGCGCCATCTTCGCCTGCGGCGATCAGGCTGTGCATGGCGCAGCTCAGGCCAAGGGCGGCCGGTGGTTTTTCCAGTTTTCGGGCAAGCCCGGCCAATACCTTCATCACCGCTTCCAGAAGGGCTGCCGGCTCCTGCTCCTGAAACCCGGGCCGAGGGCTGAGGGTAGGGTAAGAGGCGCGTTCCAGCGCCAGGGCCCTACCCTCCCGCGTAATGGCAAGGCCCTTGGTGGATGTTGTGCCTATGTCGATGCCAATGAAGTAGTCCATCCCTGTTTTTTTAGACTGTAGGTACGGCTGGCAATGAAACCATACAACAAAACAATATAACCATTTACAATTCATCCAAGAAATCACCCCACAGGACGAAAGCCTTCAACTCCGGAGGCTGTCGGCTTGTTTCTTCAAAAACACTCGCTGACACTATCTGGCCATGGAAAACAGTACAAACAACACCAACCGGGAAAACTATCTCAACTACATCCTCGGTCAACTCTCGGAGTTGGAGAACTTCACTTTCCGAAAAATGATCGGCGGCGTCGGTTTTTTCCGCGATGAGCTGATGTTCGGCGCCATCATCGGCGGAAAACTTCGCTTTTGGGCGCCCGAAGCCTGCGCGGAAAAGCATGGCGCTACTTCTTACTTTTTGACTGAATGGGCAAAACAATCCTGCGAGGTGCCGGAAAGCGTGGCCGGGAATAAGACGGTGCTGAAGAGCTGGGCGGAACGGTCGATCTCTCTGTTGGAAAAGGCGCGGGAGTGGGCTTAGAACCCTAACCCGGATTATTCATGAATTAATCTACTGCGAAGCCAAACTGCTTGTCGTGACGAAGAACCCATGAATAATCCGGGCTAAGCAGCGTCCGGGCCCCAATTCCTGAAGGGCGCAAAGGGCGAAATCAAAATTTTCAAAACTCCTCCGCCCCAAACTCACTCCGGATAAACTTCATCTTCTTCGACGGCTGGTTGACCTGGTAGGCCACGCTCAACAGCAGTACATCCGCCTCGATGATGTAGGTGGTTTTGAGGAAAAAGTCATCGCTCCAGGCCGATGTGAAGGACTCGTTGGAATTCAGCAGGCCCATGTCGATATTGAGCCATTGAAAGGCCACCGACAGTTTTTTCCCGAACCAGTATTTTCGGAGGGTGAGGTTGGGGGTGTATATGCGCGAATCCTTCCCCTGGGCGGTTACCTTATCGGACAGGTAGTTGAAATTCAGCTGCAGCTCCATGCCGGGAGAGAAAGTGACTTTGCTGTTGAAGTCGATCGAATACACCGTATTGGCCCGGTTGATCTTTTCTCCGAACAACTTCCCTCTGATCCGGTAGTTGTACACATTGCCGCCCAGGTAGCAATGCCACCAGCGGGCGGGGTAAAAGGAGGCGCCGGCTTCGAACCCGTAGGCAGAGGCATTGCCGGCGTTGGTGTAGATCCGGTTCAGAATGGTGTCGTTGAAGACGGTGTTGGACCGGTTGACGACATCGGCGACGTTTTGGAAGTAGGCAGTCGCAAAGACAGAATTGTCCTTCCATCCTTTCACCAGGCCCACTTCCACCAGATCGATGTATTCGGGCAGCAGTTCGGCGTCTCCCTGTTCCAGCACTTCAGAATGCTCCCTTTCGGGGAAGGGCGTCACCTTGACCGTTGTCGAGCGCTGTATGCGGCGGCTGTAGCCGGCTTTGGCCGATAGCCCTTCGCCCATATCGTACAGCAGGTTGGCGGAAGGAAAGAGGTTGAAGCGGCTCAGTTCGAATAGTGTGTCCGGCCGGGCGATCTCTACGTACCGGCTGAATGTTTCCGCTCTTAGGCCGGCGACTAATTCCAGGCGGCCCCACTGCCCGGAGGCCTGGGTATACAACGCATGTATGCGCCGGCGGAGCTCCATACTGTTGGTAAACAGGGGGTTAAACTCCCATGTGCCCTCCTGAAAGTTCCGGTCCAGATAGCGGAAATCTCCCGGATGCTTCAGAGACCGGTACTGGTAGCCGCTTTCCCAGTTGAGTGCGCCCAGTTGGCGGGCGTAGTCCAGCTGAAGGCGCAGGCCGTCCAGCGGGTTGTCGTTATCCATCATCTGTCGCTGGAGGGTGTCCTGTACGTTGGGCCAGGCCAGGTTGTTGTTGCGGGTGGGGCCGCCCAGGACGGTCCGCTCGAACAGGACGGAAGCCTTCAGGGTGGATTTGTCGGTAAACGTAAAGATATAGTCCAGCCCGGCGATCAGGAAGTCGCCGCGGCGCACCCGGTTGTTCTGGTTGAAATAGGTCAGGGAATCCACCAGGGCGCCGTTGGAAGCAACATTTCCCGCCTGTTCGAAGAGATCGTTATAGTATCCGGTTCCCAGGAATTGTCCGGTAGCGATGTGTGTCCTTCGCTGGCTGTACAGGATATCTGCCGTCCGGGTTTTGGTGCGTTTGCCGGCGTAGAAGCTGGCGCTAACGCTCTGCCGGGCATTGGGGGTATAAACAACAGACGCCCGGCCGGAGTAGTTTTCCTCATCGTAGCTCCGTTCTCCCTGCGAAGGAAATTCGGTAAGGATCTCCTCCTCGTACGTGTTAACATACCCCCTTCGCCCGCCCGCCCGGTCGTTCCGGCGGTAATCGGCGCCCGCCGAGAGGTCCCATTTCCCTTTTTTATAGTTCACTGTAACATCCGTGCCATACCGCCGGGAGCGTTCGGCATTACCGTAAGTTTTAAGGCTGGGCAGGCCCCACAGCCCGTTGGCAGACAGGAAGAGGCCGTCGGCAGCTCCCTTGCGGGTGATCACGTTGATGATGCCCGCATGGCCGTCGGGGTCGTATTTGGCGGAAGGGGCGGTGATGACCTCAATGTCCTCAATGGCATTGGCCGCGATCTGGTTCAGGACGACATCCGGTTGAGCTTGTACGGGCTTTCCGTTGATCAATAACAGAAAACCGGTTGCGCCCCTCACGGTGATCGTTCCTAGCTGATCGACAGTTACGGAAGGGAGGTTGCGCAGTACATCAGCGGCCGTGCCGCCCCGGGCGCTGCCGAACTGCCCGGCGTCATATACCTGCTTATCAATCTTGTACCGGGCGGTGATCTCCTTGCCGGTGACTTCGACTTCTTCCAGATTCTGGCCGGCGACAGCCAGGGCGATCGTGCCCACGTCCATCTGCTCCACCACCGTGAAGGCTTCAGAAGTGTAGGTTTCGTACCCCAGGAACCGGGCAACCAGATAGACTTCAGACGGAGCAAGGCGGGAAAACTCGAACCGGCCCTCCGCATCGGACACCATGCCGTCGGCCAGGCTGGAATCCTGAGCAAAGTAGAGTATAATGCTGGCGTATTCGATGGCCGCTCCGGTGTCGGCGTCGGCGATCCGGCCTTTAAGCGTTCCGTTGTGTTGTGCGGAGAGCGAAGCGCTCAGGCCAGGTAGAAGCAAAAAGAGGAGTGCTTTTGGCTTGTTCATTAGCATATACATTGATATGCCGGGGGGGCATGGGTTAAGAGCATGTTTGGAGGCCGGATTTGAAAGCGAAAAGTGGCCTTTTTTAGCTCAAAGGCTGGCCTCCAAACATGCTCTAAGGTTCTTCCAAAATAGGGATAGTTGGGAAGAATTCAGAGCAGGAGGGGGGGTATTTTATTTTTGCTGATTATAACAGATTGCGTAGCTGCAATGGCCTTTGCCCTTGATCGGAGGCGAAAAGCCGACGCTAGCCCGGTTCGCCCTGGGGGATAGCGTTAAATTCAAACAGCTTCTGAGTTAAATTTAACACTTCGGTTTTGTTATGGCTCTTTTTGCGCTGCTTTTTCGTTGCCGAAATCCTCATTTAACGCCGCTAAACTCCGGTTTCGGCGCCTCAATCAGCACAAAAATACCTCATAACAAATTCCAAAAGCCAAATTTAAACAGCTTCTGAGGGAAAAAAATATTTTTGCCTCAATTGAAATGGTTGTCGCTGTGTAATAAATGGGCTGTTAAACTAAACCACTCCCCCTGCAACTTGCATAAGCAACCATGGCCCCTTCCAGGCCAATAATACCGGTGCGGGAAATCAAACCCCAATTAACGTTTTCCTGCACTTCACCCCCCCACCTTCCAGATCACCGACTCCAGCGGCGCCAGGCGCATCTGCGCCTCCCCCTTCCCATCCGCCACTTTCAATGAAGCATTCTTCTCTCCGTAAAGCTGCTCCGCCAGCTCGTACTCCCCATCGGCCAGCCCCCAGGCCGCAATGACATCGGCAGGAATGTTCAGGTTGAATTCATAGTTCTTCTCCCCATCAAAATTGGAAACAATAACGAGCTTTTCCGACGCCGACCAGCGCACAAAAGAGAACACCCGGTGATCATACCCTTGCGTTTGCTCCCGGTTGTGGCGGTGGATATCCCGGTATTCGCCCATTAGGGCCGGGCTCTTGAGGGTGAAGTTGAGCAGGCGGCGGTAGAAATCGCGCAGGGCTTTTTCTTCGGGTGAAAGTTGCCCGCCGTCGAAGGCGCCATCGTTCATCCAGCGCTGGTGGTGGGGCACGCCGATGTAGTCGAAGATGGACGTGCGGCTGGGGCCGCCGAAGCCGGGCTCTTCGGCGCCCGGTTCGCCCACCTCCTGCCCGAAGTAGATCATGGTGGGCGAGGTGCTGACGGTGGCCGACACCACCATGGCCGGCTTGCCCTTTCGGGCGTCCCCGGCAAAGGGCGGGCTGGCGATGCGCTGCTCGTCGTGGTTCTCCAGGAAGTGGAGCATGTGGCGCTCGATATCGGCCAGGCCCTCCTGTATGGGCGGGAGGTTGTCCGTGCTGCCGTGGCCCTGCATGATGTTTTTGAGGGTGTCGTACAGTTCCACCTTGTCGTAGAGGTAGTCCATTTTGCCGAGGTGGATGTAGTCGCGGTAGGCGGCGGGGTTGTAGATCTCGGCCAGGAGGAAGGCGTCCGGTTTTTTCATCTTAATGGCCGAATTGAGGTAGCTCCAGAACTCCACCGGCACCATTTCCGCCATGTCGAAGCGGAAGCCGTCGACGCCCATGTCCGTCCAGTACAGGGCGATGTCGCGGAATTTTTTCCAGGAATCGGGCACGTTCTTGTCCTGCCAGAATGCGTAGTGGGCTTGGTAGTCTTTCTTATCAAAACCTTCGGGCAGTTCCGGAAAGTCTTTCGTCCCATCGGGACGGATGCCATAGTTGACCTTCACCGTTTCGTACCAGTCGTTGAAACCGGGCTGCGCCTTGCGGGCGCCGTTACCGGTCCATTTGGCGGGGTTTTCATCGAACTGCCCGTCGGCCAGCGGGTGGGGGTCTCCGCCCAGGGGCTGGTAATCGCCCGGAAAGGCGGGAACTTGAAAGGGCTCGCCTGGGATGTAGTAGAAATTATTATCCCTTTTGTACTCTACGGAAGTGTCGTCGTTCGCGCCGAAATCTTCCACCCCTTCCGGGTTGTTGAGCCCTTCATAGCGGCGCGCCACGTGGTTGGGCACGATGTCAATGAGCACCTTCAGGCCGTGGCGGTGGGTGCGCTCGATGAGGGCCTTGAACTCTTCCAGCCGCCGGGCGGGGTCGTCCGCCAGGTCGGGGTCGACGTTATAATAATCCTTGACGGCATAGGGAGAGCCCGCCCGTCCCTTGACCACATCGGGGTCGTCCTCGGAGATGCCGTAGGCGGTATAGTCGCGGATGACGGCATGGTGGGGCACGCCGGTGTACCAGATGTGGGTGACGCCCAGCGCGCGGATGGAATCGAGGGCTGTGCCGGTAAAATCGCTGAACTTGCCTACGCCGTTCTCTTCAATGGCGCCCCAGGGCTTGTTGGTGGTGTTGGTGTTGCCGAACAGGCGGGTGAATACCTGGTAGACGACGATCTTGCGATCTTGTGTTTCGGTTATCTCTTCTTGCTGCATATTGTCGGAGGTACAGCTACCGATGGTTATCAGCAGGGCTGTGGTTAGGAAGGATAGATATTTTATCATTGGTTGCGAATGGTTTTGGCCTTCCGTTCGAAGATAGCACAAAAATAGTAATGTATAAGCTGATTTAAACGGAGATATCCTTAGCGTTAAAAAAGATATTCCTGTCGATAGAATTTGGGAAATTCGTGGAAAAATTCCGAGATTGACCAACGCATACCATTCAAATTTCACCATGCAGGAAATACTCAACATCTTATTCTGGGCGGGCGCCCTTGCCGGCGGGTTGCTCATTCTTCTGTTGTTGGTTTCTATCTTCAGCGGCCTGGAAATCGGAGGCGATCTGGATGTGGATATGGGCGGCGATGTCGATGTGGATGCCGGAGGCGATATGGATGGCCACCTCGATGGCGACGGCAGCGCTGCCGGGTTGGGGGCCATCAAAACTTCGCTGGCCTTCATCTCCGTTGGCGCCTTCACCGCCCGCGCTATATTCCTGAACACTTCCTGGTCGTGGACGATCGTGATCCTGGCCGCTCTGGTGGCGGGGGCAGTGGCTGTCATGGTGCTCACCTGGTTCTTCCGCTGGCTGCTGAGAAACCAGGAGGAGGGCAACTGGCACCTCTGGCAGGCAGAAGGTAAAGTAGGTACGGTGTATGTCCCCATCCCTCCGGAAGGAAAGGGAAGGATAATTATCGAGATCGATAATGTAAGGCGGGAGATCGCCGCCCGGTCGGAAAACGGCCAGCAACTGCGGACTCACGAAAAGGCATTCGTTGTAAAAGCTGAAGAGGACCATGTGGTGGTGATCCCTTATGCGTCCTGACTTTTCTTTGGAATACAAATTATTAAAAAACCAAAACCATGATAGATCTGCCTTTAAGAACCCTTTTTTCAAGGCTTCTGGCCTTGTTCTCCGTGTTGTTTTTATCCACCCCGCTGGCGGCCCAGCTGGATGGAGGCCTGATGGGAAGCGGCATGTCTTTTGTACTGCCGGTCATCATCGTCATTGCCGTTTTTTTGCTCCTGCTGTGGTTTTTCATCTCGCGTTACCGCCGGTGCCCATCCGATAAGATCCTGGTGATCTACGGTAAGACGGGGCAGGGCAGCGCCAGGTGCATCCACGGCGGCGCCGCCTTCGTCTGGCCGGTCATTCAGGACTACCAGTACCTGGACCTGCAGCCCATGTCGATCGATGTGAACCTGCAGGACGCCCTTTCCAAGCAGAACATCCGGGTGTCGGTGCCGGCCCAGTTCACAGTGGCCATCAGCAACGAGCCCGCCCTGATGAAGGCCGCCGCCGAGCGCCTGCTGGGCATGCACAAGGATTCCATCCGTTCGCTGGCCCACGACATCATCATGGGCCAGATGCGCCTGGTGATCGCCAATATGGACATCGAAGAGCTGAACGCCGACCGCGACAAATTCGTCACCTCCGTCTACGAGCACGTCGGCGACGAGCTGCACAAGATCGGGCTGGACCTGATCAACGTCAACGTCACGGACATCCACGACGAATCCGGCTACATCAAGGCCCTCGGCCAGGAGGCCGCCGCCAAGGCCATCAACGACGCCAAGGTGAAGGTGGCTAAGGAAGAGCGCACCGGCGCCATCGGCCAGGCTGAAGCTTCTAAAGAGATGCGCACCCAGGTGGCAAAAGCCAATTCGGAAGCTGAGATCGGTGAAAAGGATGCCGAAAGGGAGCGGCGCACCCGGGTGGCTGCCGCCGACTCCGCCGCCGAGATCGGCGAAATGGAGGCCAACAGAGAAAAGCGCATCAAGATAGCCGCCGCCAACTCCGAGGCTGAGATCGGTGAAAAGAATGCCCAGGCCGAGGCCACTAAAGGCAAAAACCTGGCCGATATTGAGATCGCACTGTCAAATACGGGCCGGCGCCAGAAAGTGGCCGAGGCTAATAAGAATGCCGAAGTAACCGAAAAGACCGCCGAGGCCGAAGCCCAGAAAGCCGCTTATCTGGCACAGAAGGAAGCCGAAGAAGCCCGCAAGGAACGCGAACTGGCCGCCCGCCGCGCCAATGAGGTCGTTCAATCACAGATCGAAAAGGAAAAGACGGTCATCGCCGCCGAGGCCGAAGCCGAACAGAAACGGAAGGTAGCGGAAGGCGAAGCTGCTGCCGTCCTGGCCCGCTATCAGGCTGAGGCCGAAGGCCTGCTCAAGGTGCTGGACGCGCAAGCCGCCGGCTTCCAGAAGTTGGTCGACGCCGCCGGCGGCAATGCTCAGGCAGCGATCGGATTACTCCTGGTAGACAAAATCCCGGAACTGGCCAAGATTCAGGCCGAGGCCATCAAGAACATTAAGTTCGATAAGGTGACCGTCTTCGACGGAGGCGACGGGCAGGGCACTGCCGGCTTCCTGAGCAATATGTTCAAGTCCATCCCCGCCCTGAGCGAGTTCATGAACCAGTCGGGGCTGAACCTGCCGGAGTACCTGGCGAAGAACGGAGAACCGAAGAATGGGGAGCCGGAGAAGAAGGAGGAAGCGGGGAAGCCGGAAAAGAAGAAGTAACCGCTGTTCAGTGTTCGGTGTTCGCCCTTGAGGACGTCCATTGGCAACCGAACACCGAACCTCCGAATACCGAAATGCGGAAATCCGGGCTCACCTGCCTAAACCCATTCAAGGATTCACCAGCGTACCCGTAAACTCAAGCCTGGCCTTCATCTCACCGGTCTCCGGGTCGACAGAGAAAACTGCGTAAGAATAGGCGCCACTGCCCATGGCGCCTTCGAACCGGCCCGTGCCATAGTCGATCCAGTAGGCGCCGGTACCGGCAAAGGGGCTGTCCGCTGTTGGGCCGGTAGTGCCTTCAAAAGCGCCTACGAGCTGAGAGCCGTCGGCAGCCGTAAAGATCGAGGTGCCGACCTGGCCCCAAGGCCCGTCCTCATCCAGGAATGTATCATAAACGTAGGAGTCGGAGTACCAGGCGCCCTTGCCCAGATGGGTGCCATTACCCTCAGAAGGGATCTCTACCGTAAGGGTACCGCTGTTCGAAACGGCCGTGATGACGGGAGAGGTAATGTATACCGCTTTAAACGGCACGGTTGCATTCGCCCGGGTAGTGACCATCTCATCAACCTCACTGGCCGGGATGGCCTGATCCTTCTGGCAACTGATCATAGCGGCGAAGAGCAGGGCCAGGATCGGAAGCAAAAATAACTTTTTCATGATCTGATTTTTTGGTTCATTAATTTCATTGTTCATTCGGGGGTGGGGTATACAGGTTTGTTGTTTTCCTTTAAAGAACCGCCTGGCCTCCCATCGATGGGTCACAACGACAACTCCAGCCAGTCCGTGATCATCCAGTGAGCGATTATTTTACCATTCCGGATGTGGTATCCGATGGCATAGGGGAGCTCTACCGTTTTACCGGTGGGTTCAACTCCGTTTGCCGCCCCCCGGTGCTTTCCGATAAACCGGGCCCGGACGATGACCCGGCCCTCTTCCGCTGTCACTTCATCTACCTTCACCTGATAGTGCGGGAAGGCTTCCTCGAGAAAGGTAATGCGTTCGATCAGTTTCGGGTCGGAGGTATATCGGGAAAGGAGCTGAAGTTTATCCTCCGCTTCATTGAGCGCCCTGAGGAAGTCGAGGATAAGCTTTTTATTTTTCCCTGCTTTGTCCACGGTATTGATCTTTTCCGGTAAGATACCGCAGGAAACGGCGAAGGGGGTAGGCCATTTGTCCGGGAAATTTGCCGGGAGGTTGCATGGAGGGACTAGGGGGGAGAAGGGGGGCGAGTGAATGAGTGAATTTTTACCTGGCTGGCCAGGCGGGTGCTGTTTTTACCCGGCCGATCCCAAAACCATTGGGAGAGGACGGGCGCAGGTACCTGAAAATCAAAGGGCATTTTTCAGGAGAGGCTCATGGAAGCAGGTGAGCCCAGGAAGCCCGACGCTGTTGCTAATCCCGAACCCCGGATCAACTAATCAACCAATCCCGAATCAACCAATCCCGAATCAACCAATCCCAGCTCTCAATCTTCCTCCGTTTCAGGAATATCTTCAACCTTTTCGAACTCCGGTTTCATGCTTGCGGCCAGGCCCAGCTGTTCCAGCAGTTCCATCTGGTCGGCGATCATCCAGTGGTCGACGATCTTGCTGCCTTTGATCCGGTAGCAGATAGCGAAAGGCATTTTAAAATGCTTAAAGGTAGGAGGGATGTCATCCAGGCTTCCTTCGTGCCTGCCGGACATACGGGCCCGGACAAAGACTTTGTCATCGTCCGCAAAGATCTCTTCGGCGACGGCGTTGTAATTGGGAAAAGTCTTGTCAAAAAATTTGATGTGCTCGATCAGCTTCTCATCGGAGACATATTTTCGGATCAGTTCTTCTGTTTTCTTTTTTCCCGCCAGAGCCATGTAGTACTCCAGAATGAATGCCCGGTTTCTCTTTTCTTTATTCATGATGGGGTTTTTTGTTTGAGGTGTGATTTTCTGAGATAAGAGGGGTTGAACCCGAATTGCCGTTGAAAGGCCCGGGTAAAATGGCTTTTACTGACGAAGCCCACCCGGAAACAGGCCTCTCCCACATCCATCTCTCCTTTTTCGAGGTACTCCTTTGCTTTTTGCAGTCGGATATAACGGATATAACGGGAGGGAGGCAGATGGATCAGCGGCTGGAGGCGCCGGTACAATTGGGTTCGGCTCAGGGCCAGGCTGCGGGCAAGCGCTTTTACATCGAAATCCTCCCGGCCGAGGTTGGCCAGGATGAGGGCGTTCACCTTTTTCAGGAACACCTGTTCCCGCTGGGATTGCTCCCGGGCAACGGCTTCTTCCAGGCTTTTTATGCTGGTGGTATAGGCCTGCATGCGTTGCCGGAGTTTTTTATAAAGGACGGGGACATGGGGCGCTTCTTTTGTTTCCTGGGGTGTTGTAATAGTTTCTTCTTCCGGGTCCATCGCAAGGCTCAGTTCAAAGCGGGTGCCTTTATCGGACAGCGGTATGGCCTTCACCGGTATCGGCAGGCCATCGGTGATCTCTTTTAAATTTCCCAGGTTGACCCCTGTGTTGGCGATGCTGATCAGTAACCGTTTTTCAGGTGCATCGCCGGACAGCTTAGCCGACAGGCTGGCCTCAAAGCCGGAGGGTGTGAACGTGATCACCCGGCAAAGGATCTGCCCTACGGATTTGATGATATTTTCGGGTTGGAAAGAAAACTCCACGGCTTCGGCTTCCGGTTTAAAGGCCAGGCCCACGAAATTTGCTTCCGCGAAGGGCCGGAGGGCCTCCACCAGGTGCCGAAGCAGTGGAATGATGTCTGTCTTAAAGGGATATACCATGCCCTGAGCTGAATTTTTTACGCTCGCACTCAGGATTTTAAAATATCCCTTTGTCCGGGAAGAGGCAATGATAATTATCATTCGGGGAAGCTACGGGCTTCCCGGCTTTGCCGGCGTGGCAGGCAACGAAGACAACGCGCTGCCATTGGGGGTTGTCCAGTTTTTTGGCTTCCATCTCCTCATGGGCTGAAAGGTTGGCTGAAAAGAAGAGGGCCAAAGCGGCAGTTGTGAAAATGAATTGCAGGGTTTTTATGGTGTGCTAATTTTTGATATTAAATCAGTTCGAAGGCAAAATACTGACGATAGTAGAAGAGCTTCTGGATTTTTCTTGCAAAAGCCTGGACAGAAATTACATAAAAGAATATTGGGAGTAAGTTAGGCTGACAGTAGCTGCTCCGGAGGCAATTGCCTGACAAACCTGGCCCTTCGATTTATCCATTGAAATAATACTCCCGGCATTCCTTCTCCCGCCCCCGCACCACGCGCAGCCCGTCCAGCGGGCCGCCCAGCTCGGTGACGACGGTGGCCTGCCCTTCGTGGCCGTCCTGGTTGTAGTAAATGACCACCCAGTCGTAGATGCGTTTCAGCTCGTGCGCCCGGGCCGTATTGGAAAAGAGCACAGTGAATTCCCAGCCCTCCTGTTCGGTGTGCATAATGGGCAGCCATGCCTTGTTTTCCGGGTTGAACCGCCGCGGAGCGATGGTTTTCAGGTTGCCGGCCCGGGCTTCCCGCCGGTAGGCCTCATCAATAGAGAGCAACAGGCCAACGGAAGGTTTTTCCGTATCTTTTTCCGCCGGGTACAGGGCTTCCTGCACCCTCCGGTAGGCGTAGCCGCTCAGCAGGCCCGCCAGGCTCATCTTGACGGCCTCCACCCGGGCCGGGCCGAAGCCTTCCACCTGGGCCAGGCGGCCGTCATGGGCTGCCTGCTCGAGCTCCTCCAGGGTTTTGATATCCAGTTCCTTGACGATGTGCTCGGCCAGCTCGGGGCCGATGCCGGGGATCTCGTCGAAGAGGTCTTCCGGGGCGACGGCCCCCTGCAGGCGCTCCAGCAGGCGGGAGCGCCCGGTGAGGATGTATTCCATTATCAGCCTCGACAGGCTCTCTCCTATACCGGGCAGGGCCTGGAGGGCTTCCAGCCCGCCGGCCTCGGCGATATCCGCCAACTCTTTTTTGCTCTTACGAACTTCCTGCGCGCCTCTCCGGTACGCGCGGATGCGGTGGGGGTTGGCTTTCTGGACTTCCAGCAGCTCGGCGATGTGCTCCAGCACGCCGGCGATCTCTTTATTGCCGATGGTTGCGGTTACCATGTTCGCAACTTTTTGTTTTTATTAATCTGTTGTCAGCACTATAAGGTAGGACAAAAAATACCGGGAGGCAATGACTTTTGTCAACAATTTGTTTTATGTGTAGCTGGTGCTAGTATCCGGTTACAACTTGGTGGATCAGGCTGGACAGAAAGCTATGCCTGGAGCGGGGCGCTATGGAAGAAGGCGATCAATGCGGGGCCGCCTCTGGAGAGGAAGGGCTGCCGCTTTTCCATTGGCCCTCGGTTCCTCAAAAGCGCCAATTGAAAAGCGGCAGGAATAAACTACGGCATGCCGACGCAGGGCATGAAGCGCAGGCTGCTGTTCTTGTAATCCTTACTTTCTTTCACGCAGCGGCAGTTCAGCCCCATGGTTTTATCGGTAGTGAGCAGGGTTTCTATGGAGCGGTTGCTTTTCTTGAAGAGGAAGGACCCGGCCTGCGGGCCGTTGGGCGTATCTTCATTGAAGCACCAGAAGCCGGCAACCTCGCCCGCATTGAAAGTGGCCATGCCGGGCATCCACTGGAAGCCCGTGAAGTCGAGGTTGAATTCGCAGTTGCGGGGGTCCTGGCTGGTGAGGTAGGTGTAAGCCTTATCCGGGTTGCTGTAGAATTCGCGGATGAGGTGTTCTACTTCCTGGGTGCAGGGCAGGCGCCAGCCGGTTGGGCAGAGGGTTCTGGCCTGCTGCCAGGTGACGAAGCCGTTTTTGTTAATGTTCTCGGCAGTCCACCACAGGGGCCCCAGTTTGATGGCCTTGAATTTCTGGCTGCCCACGGTGAACGTCTGGCAGGTGCGGGTGGAAGCTGGAGTGTCCTTTATCTTTGTGCTTTGGGCCGCAGCCGAAGCTGTTCCCTTTGAAGTAGTGGCCGGGGCCCGTTCTCCCGCCTTGTCCATCGTGGCAGGAACGCCTTTTTCGATGGCCTGGCGGAATTCTTCGTAGCACTTGCCTTCGGAACCGTACTTGTCGATGTAGCGCATGTAGGCCTCCTCGCGGTCAGGGGCTTTAAGGGCGGCCTCGCAGTCGTACTCGTCGAGGAAGGCGTGGCATTCGTAATAGCATTTGCCTGCCCGCCCGAATTCGTCCTTGTAGGCCTGGCAGGTGGCGGCCCTGGCTTCGGCGTCCTGGCCGAGGTTGGCACAGATCACCGAATCCAGGAGGTTGAATATTTCCTGAAAATGAGGCGTGCCGGCCTGGTTGTCGTATTTGTCGACATAAGCGCGCAGGACTTCGTAATTCCGGACCTGCCTGGCGTTTTCATAATCCACGGCCTCCATGCAGTCCCCGTAGCAGGAAGCCTTGGTAAAGCTTTCTTTGGACAGGTACTGGCGGCAGGCATCGACACGGGCGGTTCCCTCTTTGGAATTGACCGAAGCGCATCGTACCGTATTGGAAACCCAGTGGCGAGTGCCGGGGATGAGGAAGATGAGCAGCAATATGCCCAGCGGGATCAGCCACGCTAAATTGTTTTGGATGAACGCACTCAAAGAGTTGCCTTTTCTCTCCTGGTTTGGCGAGCCCTGCCCCTGAGGAGCGGGCCCCTGGTTTTGCTCTGACATATGGGGTCGGTTTGTTTACATTTTTGGATGGCCGGGCATTGCCGGCCTTATCAGAGCCTAATTTACGAGAAATGTTGGAAAAGGCCAAGGATGGAGGAGGGATGGTTACATTGTCGCATGGTTTCATGGGTTCCTGGCTTCATTGTTGCCTGGAATGCAAACCAATGAAGCCCTGAACCCATGTACCAATGAAACAATTTTTCTTACCCGGCGGGGTAGAAGAACTGTTCGCGGACGATCTTGCCGTTGTTCACTTCGTAAACACAAACTTCGGACATAGCTTCCCGTTTACCGCTTTGTTTGTCGGTGGCATCCATGTACATAGTAACGGCAAAGTGCTTGTCGGCAACCAGAGGGTCCGATATTTTCATATCGTGGACTTCCATCGTGTTGGCAAAATATTCGCTCTTGCCTTTGATGGCATCAAGCCCTTTGGCCTCCCGCGGTTCGCCTGCAGCTTCGACGCTGAGTATGTCCGGAGCGTAGAGTTCTTCGATGGCTTTCAGGTTTTGGCCCTTGCGGCACAGTTCTACCAGTCGGTTGGCGATTTCTTGTGTACTCATGCGAAATGATTTAAAGGGTAAAAAATTTAGTAAATTGAACAGCCGCAATTTAGGGAGTGTGAATATTGTTTGAAATTTTTTGTTTCTATTTTTTGTTTCAGTTGTCTGGAAAAATACACAAATGAAAACCGGGATACATTATCTTCCTTTCTTCCTTATCGGTTTTTTTTTGTTTTTCAGCCGTTGCGGGCCGGCGGCGCCGCCCGGGGTAGAGGCTTATGCCAGCCTGGAGAGCCTCCATCAGGCGTTGGAAGCCTTCAACGATGCCTACGCCCGGGCCGAAGCAACTGTCCTGGACAAAATGCTCGCCACAGGCTATCTGCATACCAATGGCGCCCGCCCACCCCTGGATAAAGGCGAGTGGCTTCAATACGTGGCTTTCCGGCGCAGGGCAATAGACAAAGGCGAACTCGTCATAGACCGCTACGTTTTACTGGATCTGAAAACCCGCCTGCACGGCAATGCCGCCGCCCTGAGCGCCCGGGTGCGCATCAATGGCCTGGACGAAAACGGCCCGTTTGAACACGAATTCCGGACAACCCAGCTTTGGGTGTTCGAAGAAGAAGGCTGGAAGCGGGCGGCCTATCACGACGGGCAGGTGAAGTGAGGGAAAGGGCTTCAATGTCGTCATGTTTCAATTGTTCCCTTTCCGCAGGCTGCGCAGAGAAAAGCAGAAAGGGGTATCCTTTTTGCCGGTAGGCGGCATTAAGGCCAACATCCGGAGAGGGTGCCTGGACTGAAAAGAGATACCGATTCGGCAAAACAGCCTGTAACCCGATGAACCCTGGCAGCAGTTGGCCGCTTTATTATTCAATTATCCATTATTTTCAAGCGGATCAACCTGCCCAACATCTTATGAGTGACCAGTTCGAAAACCGATTGGCTAATGAACAGTACCTGAACGGCCTGGTGGGGCGCGACCCTGCCGTGCTGGAGAACATTTACGAGCACTTATTCCCGGGCATAGCCAAGCATGTACTGGACAACAGCGGCACCCGGGAAGATGCCGAGGATATGTTCCAGGAAGGCCTGCTGGTGTTGTACCGCAAGGCCAGGGCCGATAAGCTGGTGCTCAGCAGCAGTTTCTATACCTTTTTTTACGCTGTTTGCCAGCGGATATGGCTGAAAAAGCTGAGCCGGGGGAAAAAAAAGAGAGCGTTGCCGCTGGAAGAAGAAAGGGTGGGGGAACTGGCCGCCGACGCAGCCCAGGCCCTGGAGCAGTCGGAACAGTACCAGCTTTATCGCAGCAAGTTCAAGCTGCTGGGGGAAGACTGCCAGAACCTGCTCAGGCTTTTCTTCAAAGGCGTGAGCATGGCGGAGATCGCCGGGCAAATGGGCTATGGCAGCGAGGGCTACGCCAAGAAACGCAAATTCCAGTGCAAACAGAAACTGGTGCAGCTGATCAGGTCCGACAGCCGCTACCAGGAGCTTCGCTAAAGAAGAGAACGATATGAATGAAGAACAACTGTACGAACGTATTGATTCTTACCTTTCCGGCCGGATGCCGCCGGAGGAAGCCGCTGCCTTCCGCCGGGAAATGGCCGCCGACCCCGCCCTGGCCGCCGAAGTGGCCCTGCACCGCGGCATCGCCGATGCAGTGGAGGGGGAGAAGGAGGAGCTGGCCCTCAGGGACAAGATCGGCGCCATCCTGGAAAAGGGTAGGGCAGAAGCTGCCCGCCCTCCCGCCCGGCGCCGCTTCCTTTTCCATTTCCCGCTGCGTATCGCCGCTGCGGTAACGCTGATAACCCTGGCCGTTGTGGCCGCTTATTTCTACCTCAACCCTTCCGGCGGCGACAACCCGGAAGCCCTTTTCGCACAGTATATCGACTACCCGTCGTCCATCTATGAGGAGGAAAGCGTGCGTTCCGGTGAGAGGCAGGGTACAGAAGAGGAAGAGCAGGCCGCCCGCCTCGATTCCCTTTGGGTGGCGGCAGGCCGGTTGTACCGGCAGGAGCAGTATACCGAGGCGCTGGCCTTGCTGGATCAGCTGGAACGGCTCGAAACACTGCTTTTTGATCAACCCAGTTCGCATTACCACTTCTCCAAAGGCATCCTTCAGGCACAGGCGGGGCAGTACCGCGCTGCAATCTTCTCCTTTGAGCAGGTCAGGGCCAGCTACACCGAAGAGGCCGCCTGGAAGCGGGCGGTGACGATGCTCCGCCTGGAAGGGCGGCGGGCGGGCGCCATCCGGGCGCTGCGGGAGATCAGCCGGGCGGAAACGCCGCGGCGGGAGGATGCCCGGGCGTTGCTGGAGCAGTTGGGAGCGGGAGATTGAGTGGCAGGATATAACCCGGATTATTCATGAGTTAATCTACTGCGAAGCCAAACTGCCCGCCATTCCCGGACGTCCTCGTCAGTCGATGCTCACCGTATCCGGGGATACGGCTGCGCGTCTCCTTCCTGCGGGATCCCAGGCCTGACAAGCATTTTGGCTTCTCGTGACGAAGAACCTATGAATAATCCGGGATAACACCTCTGATAAACCCAGCGGCCCACCCTTTCTTCGGCAATCAAACTGCCCGGTTTCCCGGCAGTCCATCCGGCGCGGAATGATTTTTTCACTGCTTTCTCCACCACCACAGCCCCAGCAGGCCCAGTAAGGCCAGCCCGGCGGCCCCGCTCCAGAGGGGGAGCCTGCCGCCCCCTAAATCCACCGGCTCATTATCTCCGATCAGTATAAAGGTGCCCCAATAAAACGGGTGAGTGTAGCGTTGACCGGCTTCAGCCAGAAAATCCTGCTTGGCCTGCCGCAGGGCGTCAGCTTTGCCCGCGCCCGCTTTGAGGTGGCGGTAAAAGCTCACCATAATGTCTTTGGTGCTGCGGTCATCCGCCTGCCAGAGGGAGGTGACGATGTTGGGGCAGCCGGCGTATTTGAAGGCTCGCGAAAGGCTCATTACGCCTTCCCCGCGCTGCAGCTTGCCGGCGCCGGCCTCGCAGGCGCTGAGAACGGCCAGCTCGGCATTGAGGCGAAGGTTGTAGATCTCGTAGGCGTAGAGGAGGGAGCTTTCAGCCGTATCGGGGCTGCCGGCGAATGCGAGATGAGAGAAGTTGGGATAAAGGTCGTTTGTATAGGCATGGGTGGCCAGGTGGATGATTCGGTGGACGGCTGCCTCGCGCAGGAAGGCGTTTTTGGTAGCTTGTGGGCCGGCCAGTTTTTTGCCCCCCATCTGTTCGTGGATGGTGCGGGCTTCGGGGATATTGTACTGCAGGGGGGCCATGCCGTCGCGCAGGCCGGGGAAGGCCTGCCGGAAGGTGTCCGTTTGCACCCGTGCGGAGGCGGCCAGGGGGGGGGGCTTGCCAAACTGCGGGGCGACGGCCAGCAGTTTCCCGAAGCGCCTTTTTTTGCCGGGCCTACTGGGTTCCAGTAAGAGCCGGGCCGAATATTCATACCGGATGGTATACTCGCGGAAGAGGTAGGGCAGGTGGCGGTAATCCCTTTGTTCTGCCGGCCCTGACAGCAGAAGCTCGAAGGGCAGGTAGCCCAGCTCGCCGTCCGGGATGATGATGAGCTGCCGGGCTTCCGGAAGTTGTTCGAGAACCGGGGCGAGCAATTTGTTGTAAAGCGCCCCGGCCGTGGCGAGGTATTGCCTTTTTTCTTTTTCCAGTTGGTGGTCGGAGGCCGGTAATGCGCTCCTGCCCGTAAGGCGCCTCATATCTGCGAGCATCTTGTAGAATTCATCATCGAGGCCTTGATGGTGGTAGGCGACGGTATCTTCGGCAATGCCCAGTATACTCATGAATTCGTCATTAACCAGGTATTCTATCAGGATGGTGGGCTCCCGGGATCGGGAGAGGTGAGCCTGAATATCGGCAATGGAGAGCCGGTTCTCCTGGTATTTAAGGCGGTAATAGGTAGGGTAGCGTTCTGTGAGGAGGCCTTTCAGGCCCGATAGCTCCCGGCGGAATTCGAACAATTGGGCCAGCACCTCGGCAGAATCCGCGCCGGACACCAGTTTTTTCTTTTCCCGGTTGATGGCGGCAAACAGCCTGGCCTCACGGCCGAGTATGGAATCCGGAATACCGAGGTGAGGCCGGGCCCGTTTTTCGGCCAGGGCCTCGGAAAGCAGCAGCCCCTTGTGTTGCTCTATAAGTTGCAGAATACGGCCCAGGATATGAGGGGAGGGGGTTTGCCGGTAGATCAGGTGCGCTGTTTCGGCGGATGTTTTGAGGTGGCTTCGCTCCAGGTTCATGAATTCGAACTTGGATTCTTCCGACCGCTGGTGGCGGCGGATGTAATCGGCGAGTTCGGCGCCCAGCCTGGAAAGCTGGCCGGCATGGGCCAGGTATTCGGCGCCGCCGGAGCGCCGGTAAGATTCAAGGGCGTAGCGGGCCTGGGCCGTGGCCACCCGGAACAGATACAGCGGGCTGCGCGCATGATCGAAATCGCCGGGGTGCAGTTCCAGGAGGCTGCTTTTGTCATCGTACAGCTGCTGCACGGCCTTTTGGCAGTAGCGGGCCGCTTCCGCATAGTTTTCCGCCAGGGCGGCCTGGTCGAGAAAAAGATCTACCCAGAGCATGGAGTGTTTTTCAATAGCGCTTTCGCCGGCCCGTTGGGCGTCCAGCAATTTCCGCCGGGCGCCCAGGGTGTCTCCCCGCGCCAGGTGGACCAGGGCGATGTTCCGGTGTACCTTGAATTTGTCGTAGTGGGGGTTCGGCTGTTGCTGATGTACTTCGATGACTTTGCGATAGATGGCCAGCGCTTCATCGTACCGCTCCATCTTCTCATACATGACGCCGATATTCATCAGCAGGCCGGAGGTGGTGAACGACTGTTCACCGATGGTTGCCCGGAATATCTCATACCCCTTGCGGAAGTATTCGAGCGCCGGCTGATACTGTCCCTGCTGAAAATACAAATTTCCTATTCCATTGTATACGAATCCTATGGCGCTGTGTTGATCGCCGTGATATTCTTTAAATATTTCCAACGCTTTAAAGCAGTACTCCAGCGCCGCCTGATATTCATATCGAAAACTCAGCGTCATTCCGAGGTTGTTGTACCCATAGCCGATGAATACAGTGTCTTTGGCCGGAATGCTGTATTCCAGTGATTCTTCCAGGTAGGCGATGGCCTTTTCATGCTGGTATTGTTGCCTGTAGAGGATACCGAGGTGGAAAAGCGTGCTGCCGATCATGCCCATGTTGGCTTCTTCGTCCTTTTTGAACCACTCCAGGGCCGTTGTCAGATAAGCCTCTCCTTTTTCCGGTTCGTTGTTCTGGTAGAGCATGGCTCCCAGAAATCGTTTGCTGAGGGCTTCTTCCCGGGGCAGCCGGAGGCGTTCGAAGATGGCCAGGGCCTTTTCGTAATGGGCCACGATCACATCGTAGTCTGCGGTATGCGTTTCATAAAGCGCCGTGGCGAGCAGCCGGTGCATCTGTCCCAGGGGAACGGTAGCGGAGTCCGGAAACAATTTGTTGTGATCGGAAATGCCCTGCTCCAGCAGTACGGCAACCGAATCATTTCTGCCGTTTTTCTGCCATCCTTCCGCCTTTTGGTACAGGGCCGTGAAGTAGCCCTCCCAATCTTCCTCCTTCTTAGAGCGCCTCAATATTTCATCGTAGCTGCCTGCTTGTGCGGCTTTTTTGGCCGCGGGTGGGCCGATGGAGCTGATCTTTTCCTCACCCTGTGCTTTTTCCTGGCGTTGCGCCCCGGCGGGTTGCTCATGATTCTGGCAGCCCTCAAAGCTCAGGCCGGTGACAACCGAAAAGAAGAACCAGAGTATGGCCAGGGGAGGTGCTTTCCGATCTTTCATAAAAAGGTTATTGGGATTTTCGGGAAATGAGCCGGTTTTTGTGCGTTCGGGCAAGTTCTGTAAAAATAAGGAATTCCAGGAAAAAATGTCAATCCCGGGTAACCTTCCCTCCTCAGCTGGCATTAAGCCCGATTTTTAAACATCAAACCTGTTTAGCATGAAAAACTCATTGTTGTTCATTACCGCACTAATTGGATTTACAGCGATTTCCGGCTGCAAAAAAGAAAACATCCCCGGCCCGGATAGCGGGATTGAGATCCAGCAAGGGGGAATCGACAAAGGATCCATAGAGGCCTATGAGGGAGAGGTAGGGATTATCATCAGCACCCGGGAGATCGCCCGGAAAGGATATCAGCCGGCCTATGCCCAAATTGAGGTCAGCGGAAATACTTTCGACACTACCGGGACGGTGCCGATTGACGGCCTCACCAGTTTAACATACGTTTATCGGAAACTGGAGGGCCTGGCCGAGGCGCAGCGGCAGGAACTGGAACAGAACGGAGTGGATATTACCGTCGATGTGTTTGATGAAAACCAGCAGTTTTTGGGTACAGCCCGGCGGGAGAAAGTTTTCTTCAGGGCCAGCCCGGAAAAAATAGAGGTGCCTACTACGCTGGAAGACCGGTACAAGGGCCTGATCGAACTGCGCCCCGGCGTAGATCACCACGTGCAGATCGTGGATATAAATACGAATCAGGTGAAATTCGCTCCCGGCGCCGGCAGCTACACCAACTCCAGCAATTCCAACTCACTGATCTTCAACCGCAACAGCCTGGATTATTCCCATAACCCGCCTTCCGATACGTATACTCAAACAGCCTTTCGGTTTACCGAAGTGCCCGGAGAGCAGGGCGTATTTACGATTGCGTATCACATAGAAGGAATGGTACTGTACTGGTACGTCCGAACTGACAACCGCATTGGCGTTCAAAACAGATACAACTGGGCTGTCAACGGGGGCGAGACCAATGCTGCGGCCCTGGCCAATTACAAATTCAGGATCGAACAGGTTGCTCCGGGATTTTACACCTTCCGGTCATTGAAAAACAACAATTTGCTCACCTTCACTCCGGATCAGCGGCTCAGCGCCGGCAATGCCAGCCCGGGTAATGCCGAAATAGCCCATTTCCGTATCCTGGCACTGGACATCAACTGGGACTTTACGCCGCTCGATTACCGGCAGCTCCAACCGATCCTGCCTCCGGCAAAAACCGATTTTGCCTTCAACAGCACCCTGGTCAATTGCAGCAGCGGCAGCCTGGAACAGGTGGTGGGCCGGGAACAAACAAAAGAGACCACCCTGACCTCAAGCTGGGAGGAGTCGATGTCGGTCAGTACAAACACCGAATTTTCCATGTCCGTGACCAGCGAAGCCGAGGTGTCCGCCAAGTTTTACGGCATTGGGGCAACTTCCCGGCAATCGGTTACCAGTTCTATGTCGATTGGGGTGTCTGCCACCAAAACCAATACCATAGCGGGAGAAAGCTCCAGCACCAAAACCGTCACCGTTTCCTCCCAGCGCACAATTACCGTACCTTCGAAAAAAGCGACGGTGGTGTCTGATGTCTACCAGACTTATACGAATATAGAGATCCCTTACGTCCAGCGGTTTAAGGTAGAAGGAAGCTATCAGGGAGGCGAGGGCGCCCTATCCGGCAAGGAAATCCTCACCCAGCTGAATTTCAACAGTTTCTCCGGAGTGGTGACGGAAGTCGGCCCGGCCTACGTCGTCGTCACGGTACGTGGCGCCAACCGCATAGACGAGCTGATCGACACCAAGACGATAGCCGAGGATGTGCCTGCGGAGTGCGACTGAGTTTTTCTGATTGCAGGCCCCAGCCCTGGTTTTCCGGCCATAGCGTGTCGGCGCAGTGAGCCAGAACCCCAAAATGCTAAGCCATCCTGTACAAAGCTGGGGCCTGCAAAATGCTGAATAGTTGCCATCTCCATGCATTTCCCCATCTTCCTGCTCCCACTGCCAAATATCATTGCATTTCCCCCCAAACACCCCGTTATTGTTTATTGCAGGCCATCTCACGCATCAACTCATGATCCGTCAAACAACCATACTGCCCGACCGCTCCCTGCTCCCTTTCATCAGGGAATACCACTGGATCGGCAGCAAACTTGCCACCTGTTTTTTCTGTTGGCATAAGAGCGTATGGGTGTCCCGGTAAAAGGAAAAGAGCTTGTTCTTCATTCCTGCCGCTGCACCCCGGACCTCTTAGACTATATTACCAGCCATATGCAGAACACAGCCATTCAGAACCGAACCAGAGCAACCCTATCCGCTCACCGCGCCCTGTATACCGATATGTACGAGCTCACCATGGCGCAGGGATATTTCCTTTCCGGAAGGAAAGATGAAAAAGCTGCATTCGATTATTTCTTTCGTAAAAACCCTTTTGATGGCGGGTTTGTCATCTTCGCCGGGCTGAGGGATCTGCTGGAAGTCCTGGAAGGGTTGTCGTTCGGGCAGGAAGACATCGGCTACCTGCGGTCGGAGGGGTTTCGGGAAGAATTCCTGGAGTACCTGGAAGGCTTTGAGTTCTCGGCAGATATCTTTGCGGCCCGGGAAGGAGAGGTGGTTTTCCCCCTGGAGCCACTGCTGCGGGTGGAAGGCAATATCATAGAAGCCCAGGTCATTGAGACCGTTGTGCTAAACTACCTCAACTTCCAGTCGCTCATTGCCACCAAGGCCGCCCGTATCCGGCAGGTGGCCGGAAAACGGACGGTGGTGGATTTCGGCCTGAGGCGGGCCCAGGGGCTCGGGGGGATTCACGCCAGCAGAGCCGCCGTTATCGGCGGGGCGGACGCCACCTCCAACGTGTATTCCGGATTCCGGTACGGCCTCGATATTTCCGGCACTCAGGCCCACTCCTGGATACAGAGTTTCGAGGATGAGGTGGAGGCATTCCGTGCTTTCGCCGAATATTACCCTGACAGCTGCACCCTCCTGGTGGATACCTACGATACCCTCAGGAGTGGCCTCCCCAACGCCATCAAAGTGGGCAGGGAACTGAAAGAAAAAGGGCATAAGCTGAGAGGCATCCGGCTCGACAGCGGCGACCTTGCCTATCTGAGTAAGAAGGCCCGGGAAATGCTGGACGAGGCAGGGCTCGATTTCGTGAACATCTTTGCTTCCAACCAGCTCGACGAGCACCTCATTCAAAGCCTTACCAACCAGGGCGCGCCCATCGACGGCTTTGGTATAGGGACACGCCTGGTGACCGGCAGGCCCAGCGCCGCCCTGGATGGCGTATACAAACTGAGCATGTCGGATGAAAAACCCCGGCTGAAGATCTCGGAGAACATCGAGAAGGTCTCCTTCCCGGGCGTTAAGCAGGTTCTCCGCCTGCTGAATGGAGAAGGTAAATTCATTGGCGACGCCATTGCCCTGGAAGAGGAAAAAGAGGTGGAAAAGATCTTTCATCCCCACCAACCCGATAAAAATACCCTCATTGAAGGTTGCCGGAAAGAGCCGCTCCTGCATAAAGTGATGGACAATGGAAAAACTTGCATTCCGGATCTGCCTGCTGAAGAGATCAACCGCTTCGTCCATGAACGCCTTGCCCGGCTTCCCGAAGAGCACAGGCGCTTCGAATATCCTCATGTCTACAAGGTAGGGATCTCGGAAAAACTGATGAACCTCAGGGATGAGATCGTCGAGGGTTTGAAAAGCAGGTTCTGAATAGCACGGAAAAAAATATTGAATGATGTGAAACATTCCATCCAGTGCCACAGTATACTAAGAATTAAACCGGCAGTCAGGTGAATTGCTCGTCTACCCCCTTTCAATAGTATTTACGGGCCATTTTCTGCTGATGAACCAAATTTTGAAAAGCGACTTTAGACTCCTATCCCACACTATTTCCAGGTAAACGTAATGGCTCCCGATAGCGCCTGAATTATTGGTAAACAGCTGTTTGTTCTTCTCAGGCTCCTGGTTTTCCCTTCAGTTTTTCACACCCGGGGGACCTCAGACTTACTGCAGTTAACAACGCCCCCCCCTTGCCGGGTGTAACCACCTGGCCATTAAAAAACCAATTATGAAAAAAATTAAGAAAGCACTCTGGGAAGGCCTGAAATGGGCTTTAGGTGGGATCTTCATTACCTATCTCTTTATCATTGTGATCTTCGGGCTTCGGGATTCGGACGGCAATATCGGCATCCGATACTTCAGGTTACCGGGGCTGGAAGCGTTGCACAAACGCATTCATACGGAATTGCATGGGATTGACGGGCCTTACCTGTTCGGGCAGAAGCTATATCAGGTCAGCGAATCCAATGAGGTACTGCAGACGCCTCTGCGGCCCGGCGATTCCCTGAAAGTTGTTGTAAATAACGCGGACAGGGATTCTTTCTACGTCCGGCTGAAAAGCTACCATGCAGTGGAAGATGCGGTTTATGAGGAGCCCTCAAAGCTGCTGGCCATATCAGATATCGAGGGCAATTTTAATGCTTTTCAGAGCTTCCTGCTTTGTAATGAAGTTATTGACACCAACTACAACTGGATCTTCGGCGACGGGCACCTGGTATTGCTCGGGGATTTTATGGACCGGGGGGAAGATGTAGTCCAGGTGCTGTGGCTGGCCTACAGCCTCGAAGAAAAAGCGGAGGAACACTGCGGAAAAGTTCATTTCATCCTGGGCAACCACGAGATAATGAATATCGAGGGGATGCACAAATACGTTCATGAAAAATACATCAAAGTGGCGCAGGAGATCAGCGGAGAGGAGGATTGGGAAAAAGCCCTGCAGTTACTTTTTTCCGAACAATCGGAGCTGGGCAAGTGGCTGAGGACTAAAAACTCAGTGGAAAAGATCGGGGATTACCTTTTTGTCCACGCCGGGCTGAGCCCCAGAATGCTGGACCTCTGCTTATCCATCACCGAGATCAATGATGTCATCAGGGAGAACATAGGGCTGGGCCTGTACCAGAATCCGGGAGATGATGAGGTCGCCAACTTCATGCTTGGCAAAACGAGCCCTCTCTGGTATCGGGGGCTGACGGAAAAGTATAAATACTACCTCAAGGCGACGGAGGATGAGGTGGACGACATTCTGGACTATTTCCAGGTGGAAAAGATCGTGGTGGGCCACGTTGTGGTGAATGATGTCCGAACCGACTATAACGGAAAACTGATCAATATTGACCTCAAACATGGCAAGAACAAATGCTCTGAGGAGACGAAGGGCCTTTTGGTCAAAGACAATATCGAGTTTAAGGTCGACGGCCTCGGGAATGAGGATGTCCTGGATAATACCGACCTTGCCATTTATGATGAAGTTGAAGAGGAAGAGGACGAGTAGCTGCCCGGCCGAATCCCCTGCCACATTCGTCTGAAAATATTGATCCTTGGGGTTCGATGGAACATCTTGGCGGAAGTTACCGTTGAAAAAGCAGGTACGGTAAATATTAATACAACAACAACAACCGATACTCATGCACGAACCTCTTGATTCTCACGAAACCCGTGAAGGCCTTATCCCCGACAAGGATGAACTGATGTGGTCTACCTTTGCCCACCTCGGTTTTCTGGCCGGACTGGTCATTCCGTTCGGCAATGTCGTGGCGCCTCTGGTCATCTGGCTGGTTTTCAAAGACCGCTCCGCCTATATCGATTATCACGGAAAGGAAGCCCTCAATTTTCAAATTACCGTGACCATTGCCCTGATCGCCAGTGGTATTCTGGTGCTTCTGCTCATCGGTATATTTCTGCTGATCGCCGTGGCTATCCTTGCCCTTGTGCTCTCCGTCGTTGCCGCCGTCAAGGCCAATAATGGCGAATACTACGAATATCCTTTCTCCATCCGCTTTATTCGGTAAAGCGATGTGTTTGCGTATTCAGCCAGTTGAGGCGCCTGAAGATGTCTTTAATGCCTCAGCTGGCTGAATGTACAATACCTGTTCAATGGCTCGGGTTATTTCTGCCGGTTCATGACTGGGATGCAAAACTGAGTACAATACCCAATAGTATGCTGCCCAGGATCAGCCCCAGCAGTGCCAACCAAATGCTTCCCTTCCGAAAGCGCCCCGGATGGGTGGCCAGGCGGAACAGCCCGATGGTACCCAGTATTCCTCCGATGAGGATCAATAGGGCGCCAACTCCGGCTGCGTCGCTGAAAAGGATCAGCACCCCCACGGCGGTGACGGCGGCGCTTGCCACCGAAAACCCTTCCGGTTTTCTTGCTTCCCCCTCCTCTCTTCCTGCCTTTCGGGCTTTTTTCTTCAACTTACACAGGGCCAGCCTTTCCGGCCAGCCAGCCTTTTCCGGTTTTGCTTCCGGGGTTGTTCCTGTAAGGGCGGGGTGCAAGGTAGAGCAGTTCGCTTTTACATATGCCGATGTTTCTGCCGGCATCAGCAATACCAATACAAGGATTGAATTGAGGGTCAGTATCTTAGCCATAACGATAAGTTTATCTTCACCGGAGATGATCTGCCTGTGCCGGGGACGGCTCTTTCCTCGTTCCCGGCCCAAAGTAAGTCATTATGGCCACTTGGGCAGCGGTATTTCCTTCGATACTTTGGGCGCCGCCTTATAAAGTTAAGGAAAAAAAGGGCAGGGGAAGTTACGGCTGGCTATTTTTGCATCAACTATTTCACTATCAGCCAGAAACCGTACTATGAACAGCAAAGCCATATTGAAAACACCGGAGAAATGGCGCCCCCAGGCGCCGGCCCCTTTCGGCAGAGGTTATCATGCCGGCCAGCGAAAACCGAAAACAAAAAACCGAAAACCTGAAACCAGGTTTCGCAAACCAGAAATTGGGTATTCCTCATACCTGCTCCTATTCTTCCTGATATTATCTTCCTGTTCCCGCCCCGAGCCACAGATCTGCTTTTACTACTGGAAATCCACTTTTGAGCTTTCGGAAACGGAGAAACGGGCGCTGGACACTCTGGCAGCAGATCGCCTGTACGTCAAATTCCTCGATGTGGACCTGGAAAACGGCCGGGCTGTGCCCCGGGCTCCGGTACGCTTTCCGGATGGGGTTCCTGAAGGCTACCAGGTCGTTCCCTGTGTTTTCATCACCAACCGCACCTTTCAGGACAGGCAGGATCCGGAGGCCCTGGCAGAGCAGGTATGGGAATTCCTGCAGCAGATCAACACCCGCTACGGGCTGAAGCCGGAGGAGTACCAGTTCGATTGCGACTGGAGCCCCTCCACCCGGGAAGCCTATTTCGCTTTTCTTCGCCGGATCAAACAGCTGAGCCGGGGGGCTGCGGCATCGGCCACCATCCGCCTGCACCAGTACCGCTATCCGGAGGAAACCGGCGTGCCGCCGGTTGACAGAGGGGCGCTGATGTATTACAATATGGGAGATATTGAAGACGTTCAGGAAAGCAACAGCCTGTTGAACAACCAAAAGGGCTTTGCCTATCTGGCAGATTCGGAATATCCGTTGCCACTGGACGTGGCGCTGCCCATTTTTTCCTGGGCGCTCGCCTATCGTCTCGGCAACCTGTCGGCAATTATCAACCTGGCCGGACAGCGAGCGCTGGATAACGAACCCCGGCTGGAAAAAATAGGGCAGTCGGTTTACCAGGTTAAGGAAAACTTCTATTTTGAGGGGCATTATCTCAATGAAGGAGACCTGTTGCGCTTTGAATACCCCGACAAAAAAAGCCTCGAAGAAGCAGCGCTCAGGCTCCGAAAAATCGAAAACCAAAGTGGACGTATCCTATTTTTTCACCTCGATGAGCAGCTCATTAAAAACTATCCGCCCGGCTTCCTTCGCCATCTTGCTGGCCTTTTTTAGCGGGCTGGCCTTGCCCTACCGGGCGCAGGCCTGCGGGCCGATAGACGAGTCCTATCATTATTTCAACCTGTTCGTCCCGGAATGGCTGTTCGGGCAGGAGTACAGCCCGGTTTTTTATACCAGCAGCCCGTTCAGCAACCTTTGGAGCAGCCCTGATTACAGCAATGACAACCTGGAGGAATGGCTCTCTTTCTTCCGCAACGACGTGGACAAGGAAGCGCTCAGGAGGGTGCTTACCGGCAGTTACACCGAGCATTACGGCGGAGTGGAACGGGATGCGCTGATCCGCTCCGTCCTCTTTAAGGGGTCCGGCATGCCTCCCGGGCAGGTGAAGGCCAGCCAGGATTACCTTCTGCTGGCCCTGGACATCGAAAAGCTGGCGGATAAGCCTGCTCAGGACTGGTACTATGAGCCCGATACGCTCAGCAACCGGGAGACAGGGGCCCTGATCGGCCGCCTGGAAGAGGCCCTGGCCAATGAACGTTATCCCTTCCTCCGCCAGCGCTACGCCTTTCAACTGGTCAAGAGCTACCGCCACAGCGGCCAGCCGGATAAGGCCATCGAAGCGTTTCATACCCATTTCGGAGGGGATGAGCCGAAGAGCTTCATCTATTACTGGGCGCTCGACCACCTGGCGGGGCTGCAACTGCAGCAGGGCGACAAGGCGCAGGGCTTTTACAATTTTCTCATCGTTTTCCGGGAGTGCCGCAGCCGCCGGCATAGCGCCTATTACAGCTTCAACATAGACGCTGAGGAAACCTGGGAGGATACCTACGCTCTTTGCCAGGGCCCGGAAGAAAAAGCGCTGATGCACTTCCTGCGCGGGAGCAGGGAGGGAGTCCTCGGCCTGCACGACGCTGAACAGATCTTCAGCCTGGCCGGCAACAACGAGTGGCTCCGGCTCCTGACCGCCCGGGAGATCAACAAGCTGGAAAGCCTTAACCTGGCCTATTTCCAGGAAGAACCCATCGGCGCCTTGTTCCAAAACCTCGAAAAGGAGGGCAGCCTGGTCCGAAACCGGGAGCATGCCGCTTACGCCGGGCGCCTGCTGCAGTTCATTTCTACGGTGTATTACAACAACCGGCAAGACCACTTCTGGGCGGCTGCCAAGGCCTACCTGGAATTCCTGCTTGGCCGCTTCGGTTCCGCCCGCGCTACGCTGGCCGAAAATGGAGGGATGAAGGGCGCCTATGAAAAGGTGAAACGGGAGATCGAACTGGCCCTCTTCATCTTTGAGCGGGAGGCCTTCACCGATGAGGAAGAAGATCATATCGCCGGAGAGATCGTCGCCATCTTCGACGACGGCGAGGCTTCCTTTTATACCGACAGGAACAACGAGGAGTTCGTTCTCGACCTCCTGGCCTACAAGGCCCGGCAGCGAGGGGACAGCCTGATGGCCGATTTCCTGGGCCGCGCCCTGCTCAGCGGCCTCAAAGTGTATCCCCGGATGAGCCGCGTGGATTCGCTTCTGGATTTTATCCGCCGCCCTCAGCACACGGCACTGGAAGTACTCGCCCTGAAGCACTATATGGGCAACCGGGAACCCTGGGAGGCCTATCGGGAAGATACCCGCGCCCTCCTGGAAAAACTGACAGCCAGCGTGCTCGACATCAAAGGCACGCTGCTGATGCGCGACCCCGCCCGCCTGGAAGAGGCCCTCGCCCTGTTCGAAGCCCTCCCGGAAGGATACGATTTCCCGCTGGAACACAACCCCTTCAATATGGACATACACGATTGTGTCTGGGATTGCCCGCCCCGCACCAGTAGTAGTTATACCCGCAACAGCTTCGTCCGCAAACTGATCGAGATCAGGGATGTCGCCCGCAATACCGGCAGCGCCACTGATTATTACCTGCTGGGCAATGCCTACTACAATATGTCCTACTTTGGCCCGGCCTATTATGTGATGAACTACTTCCGCAGCGGCTCTTATTATTCGGGTTACTGGGACAATACCCAGGCCCTGGCCTTTTACGAAAAGGCCCTTCAGAATGCACCGGGGCGGGAAGCCGCCGCCCGCTATTGCTTCATGGCCGCCAAGGCGGAGCAGAACCTGTTCTTCAAATACATGGAGGAAAAACAGCCGGATGACTACTACTGGTGGGGTAAATACACCATCGACGAGTGGGACACTGAGGCCTATGAGCAGTTCCACCAGGATATCAAAGAGCAGGGCTACCGGAAGTACTTCGAGCGGCTCCGCAACGAATATCGGGATACCGATTACTACCAGCGGGCTGTCCGGGAGTGTAAGTATCTGGAGTATTACGTAAGCAGGAGGTAGGGCGGTTGTTGGTTGATGGTTGTTTGTTGGCCGTCAACCGGCAACAAGCAACAAATAACATCAGCCCACTGACAACCGTCAACCTTCGATTGGGCCATAATCCTTACATTTGGAATTATGGCTGGCATTTCGGACGAAACGAAAAAGGCAACCGGGCAGATTCCGCGGCTTATCCTCACCTTTGCCGCACCGGTATTATCCGCCCTGATCATTCTTTTTGCCGACCTGGAACCGGGCAAGCCTGAGGTAACGGCAACCCTTGCTGTAGCCCTGCTCATGGCCCTGTGGTGGATCGCGGAGGTGGCGCCGCTGGCGGTGACTTCCCTGCTACCTGTTGTTCTTTTTCCTGCCCTCGGCATTATGGACGGCAGAGCCGTTTCCATCACCTATTTCAACCATGTGATCTTCCTGTTCCTGGGCGGTTTCCTGGTGGCGCTGGCCATCCAGAAGTGGAACCTGCACCAGCGCATTGCCCTCAATATCCTGCGGGTGATCGGGCTGAGCCCGGGAAAGATACTGCTGGGGTTCATGTTTGCTTCCGCCTTTCTGTCGATGTGGATCTCCAACACCGCCACGGCCATGCTTATGGTGCCAATCCTGTTGTCTGTCATCAACAAGCTGGAGGCGCTGAATGGAAAGGAGGGCGCCAAAGGCCTGACGATCGGCCTGTTGCTGGGCATCGCTTACGGCTGCTCGCTGGGAGGAGTGGCTACCCTGGTGGGCACCCCGCCCAACCTTTCGTTCGCCCGTATCTTCACCATCTACTTTCCGGAGGCGCCGGAGATCTCTTTCGCTTCCTGGTTTTTCTTTGCTTTTCCCATCACTGCCATCCTGTTTGTAGTCGTTTGGGCCTATCTGTATTTGCTATACGTATGGCGCGGAAAACCGGCGCAGGCGCTGAGCAGAAAGGAGGTGACGCTGGAAAGCCGTTCGCTGGGCCCGTGGAGTTACGAGGAAAAGGTGGTCGCTGTTTTGTTCGTCGTGCTGGCCCTGCTCTGGTTTTTCCGGGCGGATATTGTCATCGGCAATCTTACCATTCCCGGATGGGCCGGCCTGTTCAGCCATCCTGCCTATTTCAATGACGGTTCGGTCGCCATCTTCATTGCCGTCCTGCTGTTCCTCATTCCTGCCCGCCAGGAAGAAGGCTTCCTGATGGA
The DNA here is from genome assembly GCA_964418125.1 of uncultured Phaeodactylibacter sp. Classification (GTDB taxonomy): domain Bacteria; phylum Bacteroidota; class Bacteroidia; order Chitinophagales; family Saprospiraceae; genus JACJXW01. Next base: position 17,347 of record CAYQKY010000040.1, on the reverse strand, counting down.
CTGGAAGGCGGCGGAGGGCATCCCCTGGGGGATCATCCTGCTCTTTGGCGGAGGCTTTGCCCTGGCCAGCGGGTTTAAAGAATCGGGATTGTCCCTCTGGTTCGGCAACCAACTGGCGTGGCTCAAAGACGTGCACCCCCTGCTGCTGATCGCCAGCATTGCCTTTCTGGTTACCTTCCTTACCGAGCTGACTTCCAATACGGCAACGGTGGAAACCATTCTGCCCATACTGGCGGGGCTGGCCATCAGCATAGAAGCCAACCCGCTGCTGTTCATGCTGCCGGCTACCGTCGCCGGTTCTCTGGCCTTCATGCTGCCGGTGGCTACGCCCCCCAACGCCATTGTGTTCGGGACGAGCCGCCTGGAGGTCATACAAATGGCCCGGGCCGGGCTGGCCCTCAACTTCCTCGGCATTTTCATCGTCACCCTGGCCACCTATTTCCTGGGCATCGCCGTTTTCGGGATCGACCTCAGCGTTTTTCCGGATTGGGCAGCGGCGGGGCATTGAGCGAGGGGAGAGGGGGAGAGGGGGGAGGTCATCTGCCCCTGGAAAATATCTCGCCTTTTTAATAACTTGAGCCCTCAGTATCTAACCAACCGGAAAATGGACGAACATCATATTTATAAACAGGCGAAAGAACGCGTAGAGAAGAAGAAGGGCTTTTACAAGCACCTCAGCGCATTCATTGCCGTTGGATTCTTTTTTCTGGCCATGAACCTCATCACCTTTTTTAACGGCGATGCCGATGCGCCCAACCTGTGGTTCTTCTACCCAATGCTTCCCTGGGGCATCGGCCTGCTGATCCATTACTTTACCGTCTTCGGGTTGCCTGGTTCGCAGGCCCTTTCCGAAAAATGGGAAGAGGAAGAGCTGGCCAAAGAAATGGCCCGCCTCCGCCGGCTGCAACAGAGCAAGGCCGAACCACCGGCGGAAGAGGAAGAGGGGCTGGACCTGGAGGAACTGGAAAAGGAAAAAGAAGCGCAAAAACAGGCGCGGCCCGGGTGGCAGGATGAAGACCTGGTATAAATGCGCATGGGCCATTTCAGTTCAAAGATCGGCCTCCAAACAAGCTTTGAGCCGGTTGAATTTGTTCGATTGATTATTGCCCAATCACTGACTTCAAAATATGCTGACATTATGAAAAAGCACCTTAGCCTGGTGATCTTGTGCCTGGCGCTCTCCCCGGCCTTCCTGGCAGCCCAGGAAACTGAGATGGACACTTTCGAAGAGAAGATCATCGAGATGATGGATCTCTCGGGCGCCACTACACAGTTTGAATTGATCATTGACCAGATGGTCGACATGTATCAGCGGAACGAAAGAGGCCGCGTAAAAGAAGGGTTCTGGGAAGAGCTGAAGGCCGAAATGAAAAAGGACGGTTTTAAAGAACTGTATGATATCCTGATCCCGGTCTACAAGAAGCACCTGACGGAAGAAGAGGTAGATGCGGCCATCGCCTTCTACAGTACGGAAGCGGGCCGGAGCCTCGTTGAAAAAATGCCGCTGATCACTCAGGAATCCATGCAGGCAGGTGCACAGTGGGGCGCCAGGCTGGGGGAGAAGATCGCCCGGAAGATGGAAGATGCCAGGGAGTGAATTTCGGATAAGTAAAAAAGATGCAATATGCAGATTGAGAGTTCTCGCCTTCTCCTCCGCTGGCTGCGCACTGCCGACCTGGAAGATTTCCTGGAGTATCGATCTGACCCCGCCGTGCTGCGTTATCAGTCTATGGGCCCGATGACGAGGGAGGAAGCCGCCCGGTTCATCGAAAGCCAGGTGCATAAAGCGCTCGGCATGGAGGGCAATTACCAGCAGATAGGGGTTGAATGTAAAAGCGAGGGCCGGTTAATCGGCGACTGCGCCCTGAAGCTGCAGGCTGGCGAGCCGCGCATTGCAGAAATCGGTTATACGGTCAATTCACGTTACCAGGGGCGGGGCTACGCCACTGAAGCCGTCGGCGCCCTGATCGGCGAACTTTTTTCCGATATGGATGTCCGTAAGGTAGTGGCCTTGGTGGATGCACGCAACCCTGCTTCTTTCCGTGTGCTCGAAAAACTGGGCTTTACCCGCGAAGGCCACCTGCGTAAGAGTTACTACGATGAAGTAGATGGCGCCTGGTTTGACGAATACTGGTACGGGCTGTTGCGCGAGGAGTGGTAGGGGGAGCTATGGGGGCATTGTTTTACAGTTTCACTGGTTCATGGCCGGAACCTGCCGAAGGCCAAAATCCCGAACTCCCAACGGCGCCTGGCCGGCGCCCGTCCGTCCTGTAAACCAGATCATTTCAAATGAAAAGGAAAGACTTCATTTTATTCTTATTACTGAGCCTGCTCCTGCAGCCCGCTTTTTGCCAGGAGGGCCACTTCCATCCCCGGGAGCTCATCCTGAGGCTAAAGCCCGGGCTGGCCTTTTCGTTATCCGGAGGCGGCGGTGATATTGGCCTGCCGGCCATCGACGCTTTAAACAAAGAACTGGGTGTCGCAGCTGTCCGGCAACTTGTCCGGAGCAGGCCGCAGGGAGAGCGCCGGCAGCGGCCCGGTACGAAGGGGCTTCTGCTGCTCGAATTCGAACGCGATACAGATCTCCGGGGCGCTGTCCGCCTGTATATGGCTACCGGCCTGGTGGAATACGCCGAGCCTAATTATGCCGGCCGGGGCGGAGGGATAGAAGGCCTGGCGCCCAACGACCCTTACTACTACCGGCAGTGGGCCCTGAACAACGACGGCGCCTTCGATCCGGAAAGTATAGCCGGGGCGGACATCAGCATGGAGGCCGCCTGGGATCTCACCCAGGGTAATTCCGGGATAATCGTCGCGATCCTGGACAGCGGCATCCGCCTGAGCCACCCTGAATTCGCCGGGCGCCTCTGGCAAAATACCGCTGACGTAGCCAACAACGGTATCGATGATGACCTGAATGGCTATACCGATGACATACTGGCCTGGGATTTTGTTAACGACGACAATACGCCCGCCGACGACCATGGCCATGGCACCAACGTATCGGGCATTCTGGCGGCGAACGGAGACAATGGCATCGGCTACGCCGGAGTGGACTGGAGCTGCCAGGTGATGCACTGCAAGATCCTGGACGACGAAAACAGCGGCTTCTATTCCTGGTGGACGGAAGCCATCTACTACGCGGCCGACCACGGCGCCAGCGTGATCAACATGTCGGTAGGCGGGGAAAGCTTCTCTTCGGCGATGAAAGAGGCGGTGGATTATGCCCATGCCAATGGCGTCGTGGTGGTGACCTGTATGATGAACTCCAATGAAAGCAGGCCTTTTTACCCGGCAGCCTATGAGAGTACCATCGCCGTTGGCGCCACCGCCACCAATGACGAGCGGGCGTTCCCCTTTTTCTGGGACCCCGAGAGCGGCAGCAATTTTGGGGCTCATATAGACCTGGTGGCGCCCGGCAGCCGTATCTTTGGACTGGATGATGGATCGAATTCCAACTTCAATTCTTTTTTTGGGGGAACCTCTCAGGCTGCGCCTCTGGTGTCCGGAGTAGTTGCACTGATGAAAGGGGTTTCTCCTGCCCTGGAAGTGGAGGCCATTCGTTCCATCCTGCGCAATACGGCCGACGACCAGGTGGGGGATCCGTTTGAAGATACCCCCGGCTGGGATATCTACTACGGGGCCGGCCGCCTCAATGCCTTCCGGGCGCTGGAATCGGTAGTGAATATGGTGAGCGTAGAAGATGAGCTGGAGGCACGGGTGGAACTTACGTTATATCCCAACCCCGGCAGGCCCGGTGAGGGCGCCACACTGGAAGTTCGGGTGGAGAAGCACCAGGAAGCCTGGCTGTCTATCCGGGACAGCTTTGGGAAGCCATGGTATTCCGCCCGCATCAACCTCCAGCCTCATACCCGGATCACTCTGCCGGCCGGGCTCCCACCGGGAATGTACTGGGTTGAATTGAGGGGGCAGGCGGGGAAGAGCGGGAGCCGGAAACTGGTGGTGCTTGATAATTAAACATAGGGGGGCGCCCCCTTTTTTCGGGAAGAGGCAAGCCCCAATCCACGCTGAACATTTCCGGCAAGTCGATCCTTTGTTGTATATTGAACCCAATAATCAGTAACCAGAATACACTATGATTCGCTCCCTGATCATCATTTTCGGATTCCTGCCGCTGGCCCTGGCCGGCCAGCCGATAGAGATGGCCCTTTCCACTCAGGTCATCAATGACCCCTCTTTGGCGGCTATCCTGGTCAGTAATCAGTACGGCGTGCTGCGCTACTATCAGATACTGGAGGAGGAGAGAGAAGAAGACCTCTCCATTACCGTCAATCAACGCATTGGGGAGCAGCTCGCCCTGACCCTCGTGCGTGCTGTGGAGGACAACGGATTCTTCGCTTTTAAAAATGTCACCTACCGGGGCCTGTCCAACGGGGCTTATATCGATAAAACGGGAGATGAGGAAGAGGGTATGCAGGTATACCAGCCGATAGAAATTTATATTAATGGCGTCTCCGCCGTTGAGGACGTCATCATCACCGGCCCGGTGGCGCTACAGCCCGTATACCGCATTGTGGGCGGGCGCCTGTTCGTCGCCTTTTCCGCCCGGCCCTACAACGGCCTGTTATTGCTCTTCAAGGTCAATGGAGAAGAAAGTTACCGCTATTTTTATACCAGCTTTGCAGAAGCGAACCGTATTGAGCTTAGCCTTGACCTGTTGAAAACCGGCCTTACCGAACACAGGATCAGCTTACCCAAGGATGGCGAATGGGAAGGCAGCATCCGGGCCTATGATGGCGGCGCCGGCCAGTACTTCTGGGCGTACAACAGCGAACAGATGCGTAAGCCGTCCGGCCAGCAATACATCTCGGCCTATATCCCGGAGGAGGCGGAGATCACCCATTTCGAGCTGGAGCTGGCCCATCCCGGTTCGGATGGCTACACCTATTACGGCCGCTACGAAAAGCTGCCAGGCCAACTGGAAGATTTCTTTTTCGATCCGCTTTTTACCGAGAACCAGAGCAAGGCCTTCCGCTTTAAAGTAGCGGAAGAAGAGGTGGGGCAGTTCTATGAGGTGGCCTATACCTACGAAGGCGGCCGGGGCATCCCCGATTCTCACTGGCAGGTTTTCGGCGCCGTTGGCCGGCCCGGAGAGGTCGACTTCATCCTTCCCGATATCCCCGCCGAATTGTACGATGTCCTCCCGGTCCTGGACCTCTTGCTGGAGCCCACTTCCTCGGTGAAGCGCATGTTCCGGTGCACCCGGGAGTGCGATTACGATTTTTCGAAAAAGCCCTACCTCCTGCAGAGCAAGGAATGGCGCATCGAGCATGGCGTGCAGGCCAGGAGCCAGGAGACGGAGTTTTAGTGCTCCTTCCTTCTCAGCACCCATAATACATCTTTCCTTCCTCCCCACAGCCATCGCCGGTAGCCAAAAGGTTTTATTTTTTCATACCCCGGCGCCGCTCCGAAGGCGATCATCCACTCATCATCCGTCACCCACCAGTGGGAGCGGCCCTTTTCCAGGATACGATCCTCGTGGTAGTTGTAAAAACCATTGTACTCAAAGCCGGCGTCCATCCGCCGGATGGCGACGCCCTCTTCCTGCAGCCACAGGAATGCCTTGTGCCTTGCCCGGTTCCAGGCCAGGTAGTCGTGGGTGGCCAGGATGCTGAAAAGGGTCATTAAGAGAAAAGGAAGGAAAGGAAGAATGATGCGGCGTTCAGGCAGCCGGGCGTGGGGGAGGAGCAGCAATAGAGCGCTGGCGATGACCAGCAGGATGTACCGGTCGAAAAAGCTGGTGATGGACATGGCGGGCAGGTAGAGAAGGTTGGCCAGCAGCAGAAAGCCCAAAAAGCGATGCTGTTCAGGGCGCAACCCTTTCCAGCCGGCGATGGCGATCCACAACAGTATAGTTGCGGAAAGCTGGCTGATGAGGTTGAGGACGTACAGGGCCCACTCCGGCAGGCGGGGCGTATTGGGCAGGCCCAGGGTATAAACATCGGCGAGCAGTTCCGGCCCCAGGCCGAAATTGTATAGAATGTTGCCCCCGAACGGGAATATCTTGCCGGTGTGGTGAAGAGCAGCGAGCAGGCCCAGGTTGGCTCCCAGCAGGGGCAGGGCGGCCCGCCACCGCCACAGGCCGGATTGCCGGATCCGTTCCCAAAGGAAAGGCAGGAGCGGCAGCCCGAAAAAGCCCAGATAGATCCCTGTTTTCAGGAATTTGCGGGCCAGCTCTTCCGCGTAGGAGAGGGGGGCGGCCAGGATGGTTTCCAGATAAAGGCTGGAGACCGGCACGAAATTGCCGCTGATGCCCAGCCAGGGTTTGGCCAGTTTTTCGTAACCGAGGTAGGCGCCGGCGGCCGATGCCGTCAGGAGAAATGCCAGGGCAATGCTGCCCCCGCTGCCCCGGCGATCCCAGATCCGCCACAGCCCAAAGGCCGGCAGCAGGACGATGCCGGGCTGCCGGATGAGGTAGGCGGCGACACTGAGCAGGCAGGCGGCGAGCAACCACCGGAGCTCTTCCTTCGCGATGAACCGTTGAAAGGCCAGCAACGCCAGCAGGACGGCCGCCAGAAAGGGCACGTCCGTCATAAAGGTGAAGGAAAGGCTTAAATACAGGGGGTTGAAAAGCAGGATGGCGGCCCCCAGCAGCGATAGCCCGGGCCTGATACCCAGCCGCCGCGCCAGGGTGTACATCGCCCAGCCCCCCAGGGCGGACAGCGCCAGGGTGGACAGGCGCAGCCAGGTAAAACTGAAGCTCCCCGCCAACCAGCAGAACAGGTAGCCCCAGTACACCTGCAGGATGATGTTGGGGGCGAAGTAGCCCCGCATTTCCAGCTCGCCCTTTTCCATGAGCTGCTGCACGGGGTAGGCGTATTGCCAGTCGTCATTGAGCGGGAAGTTGCCACCGACGCCGATCAGCAGAATAGAGCCAACCCAGCTCAGGAAAAGCAAGGCGGCGCCTTTGTGGAGTGAATTGAGGCTCAATGGAATTAGCCGGTTTTTGGATGCAAGTATACTAATTTCTCGTTTTAACGTTTTGCATACTATGGAAACGCGCGCCCCGGGGCGCTAAATTTATTTGGCGCCGGAGACGTAAACCCACCTTGGCCATAAACCTACAACAATGCTTTCGTCGCGATCAGAAACCCGTAGTTCTTATCCCTTATCGTAGAGCCGTGGGTAAATTTAGCGATCTCGAACCCATATTCCCTGAGGTGGCGCGCCAACGCCAGGCCTGTATACTCCTGCCGTTTCAGGTCGTGGAACTCCAGAGAAATGGTCGTGATCCGGTCGAGCAGGGAATGGCCGGCTTCCAGGAGGATGGGGTACTCCGCCCCTTCACAGTCGAGCTTCAGGAAGTCGACCTCCTCGATATCCTGCTCTTGCAGGAGGGTGTCGAGGGTAATGCTTCGCACCTTTTCCGTTTCTACCGGGCCGTCGCCTTCCCGGAAAAGAGAATGGTTTTCGTGGCGGCCCAGGTACAGCTCGGCCTCGCCCGACTGGTCGGATATTGCGGCGCGGATGGGGTAGACGTTCTCCACCTTGCTGTCGCGGATATTGCGCCTGAGGATGTGGTAATTATGCTGGGAAGGTTCTACGGCGATGATGGTGGCTTCCGGCCCGGCGTTGAGAGAGGCGAAGATGGAAAAGTAACCGTAATGGGCGCCGACATCTACGATGACCGCTTCTTCATAGAAGGGAAAATAGTCGGAATAATTGCGGGCGGCGAAGACCTCCCGCAGCACGCCCAGCCCGTCTTTCTGCAGGCCATAGCTTAGTTTTATGCCATTGGCCCGGCAGGTGCGCCGGAAGGAAGCGCGGAAGCCTCCCAGTTTGCCCGATATCTTTTTTAGCATGAGTGAAGGTTTGTTGAGTAAAAATACACCTTCTTTGGCAATTCACAGGCCCAGGGGAAAAAATGGACAAAAATGGAAACGTGCATCCCCGGAAATTTTGAATTGTCTTTTAGAATTAACTGTTGCTCTCAGAATAAAATGCTTACCACCTCGCCTACAAAGTAATATTGATCGTTTTTGGATGTGCCAGGCAATCAATGCTTTCCCTCGTAAACCCGATTGTTCAAAATAAAAATTCAGATCATGAAAAACCTGTTTGCCAAGGCCGCGGGGTTCTTCCCGTGGGCAATGGGAGTGGCGTTAGCACTAATCTTTTTTTCCTGCCAGAAAGACGACAATGAACCGGAATCGAACCCCCTCTACCTTCCTGATCTTCCGGGGGTAGCTTATCTGGGCCGGGGCTACAATGCCTTCGGCGAATTTGCCGCTGCGGGCGAATTGAAAAGCGCAATGCTGGGTTTCGAAAATTACAGAAAAGAAAAAATAGGGGAGAAGGAATACAGATTACCTGGAGCGGTTGAGGTAGAATACCGGAATGAGCGGGAATTCAGGGTGGTTTCCGGCAAAACGATCGGTGAATATCAGGCTAACCGGGCGGTTTCCGCCGGCCTGCCTTCCGGGTATCCCTTCTTCGGCGGCTCGGTTACCGCTAATTTTCAGGAGATCCATTACCGGACGCCGGATTATTTTCTGGCCGGTGTCAGCAATGAGGTGAATTTGTGGGAAGTGTCTCTGCCCTATGATGCCGGCCTGTTGAGGGCAATGCTTACCGAAGAGGCCCGGGCGGACCTGGCAGGGATGCCCGCACAAGAGTTGTTCGACAAGTACGGCGCCCATTTGCTGGTATCTGCTGCCATCGGCGGAAGGGCCGATTATTTTGCCGCCATTGAGAAAAATGAAGAAACGGCACAGATTGATCCTTTTGCCGCAGCAGAAGCTTCCTTTAGAGAAAGCCTGGGTACGCTCAACCTGGAAGAGGATCCTCAATATGCCGAAATGATCCGGATCATGCGGAGGCATTCCTTCATCGGGCTAAAGGTTCAGGGAGGAGGCCCCGGCTATGGCAGCGGGATACTGAGCAAAGAAAATTACGCTGCCTGGGCCGGATCGGTTGAAGAAGCGCCGGCTATCAGCTCCCTATCCGGCCTGAGCCTGATGCCACTCTGGGAACTATGCGGGTCCTCCGCCCGCCGCATGGAATTGGAGGAGGCGTTTAAACAATATGCCTCCCGGTTCAATTTGCCGGAAATGGTTCCCGGTGCAGGCAAGTGCATCACAGACATCCTGGCCAAAGCAGGTTCCCACAGCGACCCCTATTTCTACCAGGAACCCGGTTATAAAGTCATTCCCGAGAACCTCAACGAGGGCGCCGGTGGGCAGTATGTCTATTTAATGTACAGAGAAGGCCTGGATACGGAAGCCGGTATTACCGAACTGGCCACAGTCAGCGGTTTTAACCCGAACGCTCCCCCCGTCTGGTTCCGGATACAGACAAACCTGAACGATGGCACCGGCGGCGGAGACCCGGAAGTATACCTCTGCTACCAGCGGGCGGCCACCGATACTCCCATTCGCCAGATCCGCATCATCAGGGGAGAGGGTGCCCATCCTCCCACCGGTTTTGAACTGGTAAAAAACTTTTATTACGGCAATGTTCAGGATCTCAATCAGGGCGCGGGCGGAACGCCCACCTATCTGGCTTTTTCTAGAGAGGAATCAGGGCCTTGATGGACAACTTATCAAGATAAATCAATTCCAAAACAGTGGCAAGGACAAAAATCACTCCCCTGCCTGAGCGATTTCATTGAATTATTGGCCCCAAAACTTATTGATTGTCTTATTAAGAACACACTGGCCTGTACTGAACACTACGGGATGCGAAAGGCTTTTTTCTGAATAAAAACGCAAGATTATGAAAAACCCACTAACCAGTTTTTTGTGGGTGATGGGAGTGGCAATCGTTCTGGCCTTCTCTGCCTGCGAAAAAGACAAAACTGAGCCTGAACCCCTTAACCTGGCTAAACTGCCGGGGGTTGACTACCTGGGCCGGGGGTATGATGCCTTCGGCGGATTTGTGGCTACCGACGAACTGAAAGCGAACCTGATCGATTTCGAAAGTTACCGAAAGGTGAGTGTGGGAGACAGGGATTACAAAGTACCCGAAGAGGCGGATTTCCAGTTTCTGGATGAAAACATTTTCGTCACCCTGACGGGGCAGAATGTAGCGGAATTCCAGGGTAACCGGCAGGCTGCTGTCGGGCTGAGCGGGGGGTACCCCTTCTTCAGCGGAGACATTACCAGCAATTATCAGGCCATCCATTACCGGACGACTGAATACGCTTTTGCCCAGGTAAGCAATACGGTGAATCGCTGGGTAGTATCCCTGCCCCATGACGCTACTTTACTGCGATCCATGCTTACCGAGCAGGCCAGGTCAGCCCTGGCCGCCATGGCTCCGGCTCAGCTGTTCGCGCAATACGGCACCCACGTGCTGACGGCAGCCACCATCGGCGGCCGCGCCGATTACTACGCCGCTACCGAGAAAGGAACGGCCACCCAGATGAATCTGGCACAGGCCGCCGAAGTGTCCTTCAAGGCCAGCCTCGGCCTGATCGACCTGAATGCAGATCCCCAGCAACAGCAAATGGTGAATACCCTTCGGGAGCATTCCTATATTGCTGTGCGGGTACAGGGTGGGGGCCATGACTGCGGGCAGAATATCTTCAGCCCGGGCAATTATCAGGAATGGCTGAATTCCATTGACGATGAAATGGTGGTCAGCCGGCTTGCCAATCCCAGCCTGATGCCGGTTTGGGAACTGTGCGAGAGCAGCGCCCGCAAGGTTGAAGTGCAGGAAGCCTTCCATGCTTACGCTTCCGGCCGTGAGCTGCCTCCTGTGGTTACCGACGCCAAACCCAGCATTACCGAGATCCTGGTCAAGTCCGGCCCGCACGAGAATCCCTACTTCTATCAGGAACCCGGCTTCAAGGTGATCCCGGAAAACCTGAACGAGGGCGCCGACGGCGACTTCGTTTTCCTGATGTACCGTGAAGGCCTGGATATCGAGGCAAGCATCGATGAATTGAGTACGGTGAGCGGCATGAACCCCACCGCCCCTATCGGTTGGTTCCGGGTCATGGGCAACTTCAATGCCGGCACGGGTATCGGCGACCCGGAGATCTACCTGTGCTACAAAAAGGCATTCAGCGATCATCCGATCCGGCAACTCACCATCGTCAAAGGTGAGGATACGCCGGCTCCGGAGGGTTTCGAGTTCGTGCGCAACTTCTCCTACGGCAACGTACAGGACCTCAACCACGGCGCCGGCGGAGAGGTGATCCAACTGGCCTATTCAAGAGAAGAATCGCAGCCGTAGTTTTTCCAAAAAATAAGGTGAGAGCCCTCCAGGAAAGAGCCGGGAAGGGGCTTTCACCTTATTTTTTTACCTTGCCCACCCTATGGAATTCACCGGGCGATTGTTCCACAGGGCCTGCTCACTCAACCAACGGCCCATCCAGCTCACCGCGCCGGCAATAACTGCCTGGGAGCTCAGGGCCCGGGCGTCACGGCCGTGCCTTTTCCAGTTGCTTCAGCAGTTCTTCCACTGCCGCTTCCAGTTGCTGGTCTTTGCCTTTGCTGACGACGCCCGGCTCATTGGGCACCTTGATGTCCGGCTCCAGCTGGTTGTTTTCCAGGTATTCGCCCTCGTTGGTGACGACGCCCACCTGGGGAATGCCGAAGATGAGGTCGCCGGTATGCAGGCGTTCCCACCATACGGCGGTGGCGGTTCCCGGCACCGGCATGCCGATGAGCTTGCCGATGTTCAGTGCCTTGTAGGCGTAGGGGAACATGTGGGCATCCGAATAATTACTCTCACTCATCAGCACCACGGAAGGCTTATACCATTTGGACATGGGCTCGCTGCCCAGGTCCTGGCCGCGCGGCATCATGGTCACGTATTTCTGGCCGCTGAGAAAGGTGGCCAGGTTGTCGTGCAGCCAGCCGCCCCCGTTGAAGCGGGTGTCTACGATGAGGGCTTCCTTGTTGGCGTGGCGGCCCAGCACCTCTTCGTAAACGGTGCGGTAGCTGTCGTCATTCATGCCCCGTACGTGTACGTAGCCGAGGCGGCCACCGGAGAGTTCTTCTACCGTTTTCCGGCAGTTTTCCACCCAGCGCTCATAGCGGAGTTCGTTCTCTTCTTCCTGGGAGATGGGCTTCACTACTTCCTCCCAGCGCTCCCCGCTTTCCGGGTTAAAAAGGGAAAGAAGGGTATTCTTGTCCGCCTTCCGGTTGAGCAGCTGGTAGGGGTTGGCCCCGGCGATGATGGCCTGGCCGTCGATCTTTTCGATGATGACGCCGGCCCTTATTTTAGACCCTTCCTTTGCCACGGGGCTCTTATCCATCACTTCCGCGACCTTCAGGCCGTCGCCTTTGTGATCGTAGTCGTAGAAAAGGCCCAATGCCGCCGTCTGATCGCCCGTTTCATTTTTGGGCCGGTAGCGGGCGCCGGTGTGGGAGGCGTTGAGCTCACCCAGCATTTCGCTGAGCATATCGGCGAAGTCGTGGTCGTTGTTGATGTGGGGCAGGAAGCGGGCGTAGGCCTGCTTGTATTCCTCCCATTCGACATCGTGCAGGTCCGTTTTGTAGAACTTTTTGTCGACCTGGCGCCAGACGTGCTCGAAGAGGTACTCCCGTTCGGCGGGCTCCTGCAGCACCATCTCTCCGCTGATTCCGATGGGCTTAGCCTCCCCGGACTCGACCTCTATCTTTTTGATCTGGCCGTCGGCCAGGACGAAGATGTTCTTTTCTTCCTTATCGACAATGAACTCACTGGGCGATTTGCTGCCCAGCTTGGTGAGGATCTTCGTGTCTTTGCTTCGGAGGTCCGTCTTCCACAGGTCGTACCCCTTTTCAAACCTGGCGAGATAGAACAGCTTTTCGCCATCTTTGGTGACGTAGGCGTCCGCCATCCGGGAGGAGTGAATGGTCAGGCGCTCCTTGCGGTCCTCGATGCCGTCGAGCTCTATTTTTACGGGTTTAACTTCCTCTTTGTCCTTTTTCTTTTCTTCCTCTTTTTCATCCTCTTTTTTCTCTTCCTTTTCCTTTTCCTTCATCAGCTTGTACTCCTCCTCATCCATGGTGAACTTATCGTAGGCATCCTGGGTGAAGAACAGGCCGTAAGCGTCTACCTCGCCACCCCGGCCGGAGTGGTTCTGCATGCCGTCGCGGTCGGAGAACCAGAGCGCCATCTGCCCTTCCATCATCCATTTGGGGCGCCCGGCGCCGTAGCCGCTTTTGCTGAGGTTGACAGGTTCCTTGCCGCCTTCGGCGCTCACCAGGCCGGCCTGGCTGGTCCACTGTTTGGGTTGCAGGAACTCCACCAGGAACCACTTGCCGTCGGGCGACCATTGATAATACTGGTCGCCATCCGAGTAGGAATAGTTCTTATCGCCGGGCAGAACGATGCGGGAGGTTTTGTTTTCCAGGTTGAATACTTTCAGGGTAGTGCGTTCTTCCAGATAGGCCACCTCTTTGCCATCCGGGGAGTAGGCGGGCTGGAATTCTTCCGCCGGGCTGTTCACCACAGGCTTTTCGTCAATCAGGGTGGCGTTGAAGAAATAGGGCTCCTCTTCGCGGTGGATGGAAGCCTGGAAGACGTTCCAGCTGCCGTCCCGCTCGCTGGCGTAGAGCAGGGAGCGGCCATCGGGGCTGAAGCTCACCGAGCGCTCCTGTTCGGGCGTATTGGTAATGCGGCGGGTAGTGCCTTCCGCTACCGAAGCGACGAAGACTTCGCCACGGTGAATGAAGGCCATCTCCTTGCCATTGGGAGAGAGGGCCATCTCGGAAATGTCGCTGTTCACCTTCGCCGTTTCGGCATCGTTGTAGCGGTCGCCGGTAGCGATCCTGATATCAACTTTCTGGGGTTCCTGCCCCTCCTTCATGGTGTAGATCTCGCCGTTGAAGTGGAAGCAGAGGGCGCCGTCGTTGCTGACGGTCAGGTAGCGTACGGGGTGTTTCTCAAAAGTGGTCAGCTGCTTTTTTTGAGCGGGGTTGTCCAAGGGCATCCGGAAAATGTTGAAATCGCCGGCCTCCTCGCTGAGATAATAGACAGCCTGCTGGCCGGGTACGAAGACGGGGTTGCGGTCTTCGCCTTCGAAGTCCGTCAGTTGCCGGTAGGCGCCCTTTTCGGTGTTGTACAGCCATACGTCGCGGGTGACGGAAGAGGTGTGATGCTTGCGGAATTCATCCTCGTAGCCCTTGCGGTCATGATAGACGAGCAGTTTGCCGTCGGCGCTCACCCGGGTGTCGAGGGCGGGTACGGGCAGAGCCTGCACGGGCATGCCTCCTTCCACGGATATCTGATAGAGCTCGGGCAGCACCCCGGAGGGGAACTGCACATTGGAGGCGATATCCAGGCGGGAGGAGGAGAACAGGACGGCCTTGCCGTCAGCGGTAAAATCGGAGGGATAGTCGCTGGCCGAGTGGTAGGTCAGCCGCTTTGCCGTCCCGCCTTCCGCCGGCATAACGAATACATCGAAATTGCCGTAGCGGTCCGATGCAAAGGCGATGGACTTTCCGTCGCGCGACCATACGGGGCTGTGGTCGTAGGCATCGTGGAGAGTCAGCGGGTAGGCCAGGCCGCCTTCTGCAGGAACGCGGTAGAGGTCGCCCTTGTAGCTGAAGGCAATGGAGTTGCCGTCGGGGGAAATGGCGGGGTAACGCATCCACAGGGGGGCGTCCTGGGCAGATAATGCTGTAGTCAGCAACAGTAACAGAGGGATGATCGTACGTGGCATTGGTTTTGGATTTGGTTGTAAAAAGTAGGGTGAAATTAAAGAATAATTGGGCTTTGTGGCGGGTCAAATATAGGGAAATGCCGGGAGGAACTTAACGGAATTCAGGATGGGGTGTTCAGATATAACCCGGCGGATCATTTCCAGAACTTTACAAATTTATGAATTTTCCGGGCTCAAAACCAGGTGTCAGGATCTTTCAATGCCGCCTTTTGCATGGGGTTCCGGGCGAAGGAGAAGTCCAATTAATCGGCCCTGGTTGTAGTTTTTTGAACGTTTATTCGCTGGACGAGTATTCTGGACTCTTTTGGCGGGATAAATGGGGCATCGGGCTGAGAGGGGCGTGGTTTGATTAAAGGGCCGGATTATTGAACTGGGAGTGTTCAGAATTTTTACCCGGACTTCGGCGTGAGCTCAGTCGAACGCTCAGTCGAACGCCGCATGGACGGGCGCTGTTTGCCGTTCGCGAATCTGTGAAAATCAAGGGGCATTTTCTGAAAACACAGAAAATTGAACTATCCCTGTATCAAGAGTGGCGCCCTCCCCTCTCTTCCTCATGCCCCCTTGCAGCTAAAGAGAGGGGAAGGCCGATCTTCGATCGGGCAGGGGTGAGTTCACCCGGCAGGCCATACAGCTACAACACCTGTTTCCCTACCGTCCGCCGGCAACCACCAGCTTCCCCCCCTTCACCAACTCCCCTTCTAAAAACACACTGTAAAAATATAAGCCCGGGGGCATACCTCCCACCTCCAGCCGGAATTCCCTGCCGCCCGCTTCCAGCACTTCCTCCAGCGCTACCTGCCCCAGCCCGTTGTACAACACCACCCGCCCGGCCCGCCGCAGGGCCTCCTCAAACACTACTTTGAAATAACCGGGCGCGGGGTTGGGAAAGACGTAAGCTTTTTGCCAGGAAGGCAGCTCTTCCTCTTCGGTGGAAACAATAGGCTCGCAGGGGGGCGGCGGAGCTTCCCCTTCTACGAGGGGGCCGAGGCGATAGTTGGGGAAGTGGGGCAGAGAACGGGCATGATTGAACGGCAACTGTACGGCATGTTGTTCAAAATTGCAGGCCAGTCCAGGTTCGTCTGGACTATGTATGACGTGCAACACGTCGACGGTGGCAAAAGAGTTGATGTAGATCTTACAATCGGGAGCAAGCTGGGCATTAAAAAACTTGGTTGGAAAAGGAGATAGATAGCCATCATATTCAGCAACCGTAATCCGGGAAGCTTCAATATCCGCCGCTTGTAAATCGAACTGGTAAACAAAATCTTCCGAACATACATATAAATACCTGGAATTTGGAGATACGGCTACTCCTCCCGTGAATGCTTCATCGTCGATAGCGATGAACCGGAAATTGCTGAGTTGGCCGGTGTTTCGGTTGAAATCGAAAATAAAAAGCCCATCCGCCGGCGTATACCGGATGTATTTGGTTCCATCAGGAGAAAAAGCTGCTTGGCCTCCACCTTCCCCCCGTTTTACGGTTGGGTTTCCAATTTGCTGTTCTGATAAATTTTCTATACCATTTTCTGTAAGTTCAAAATAGTAATATTTGTTTGATAGGTACTGAGGAACAATCACCCACCAGTCTATACCGTTGCTTTGTTTAACAGCTGTGAGTTGGCCTGCACTGATAGAATCCTGAATAACTGAAATATTTTTTTCAATGACTCGATCAATTGCCGAAGGCACTTTCATTGCATCTTTCATTAAATACGGCGCCAAAATTTAAGCTATCCCCATTCTCCATTATCTGATGGGATTTATCAGCAATATGACACCCATTTGTGTAGAATAATAAATTTCCAGACGCATCTGCAATGGTTGCATTACTGACAGTAATGTTTGTAACAGTCTGGACATATCCAACTGAAAAGGGGATTTCATTAAAATTCAAAATCATACCCTCTATTCCTGGAAAACTAGAAGTAGCATTACTATTATACCCAAACATCCATATATAATCATGTTTCTGTCCAATAACCAAAAGAGGTAGGCTCAACAAAAAAAGTACGCCTATATTTTTTTCTATTTTCATAGGATTTAAAATCAAGGAAGGCGCTTTCGATTTATCTAGTCGAAAGCGCCTCTTTTTTCTAACGGATAATGATCAATTTTTCTGTTTTGTGGGCTGAGCCCTGGCTTTTAATCGTACAGTAATAAATACCAGTGGGTAACTGGTTTATGTTGACAGTAAAAATTGCTCTCCCCATGTCCAAGTTTTTTTCTAAATGTATCTGCCCTCGTGTATCGTAAACAATGAACTGGGTGCGAATCTCAACAATCTTAGCCAATTTCACCCTAAGCTCATCTTTTGCCGGATTCGGGATCAATAGGAACTTCGTGGCAGTTTCCGGCAGGTTAACAGGCGCCGGCCTTTCTTCCGGTTCAGAACTGCATAGTTCTTCGTCTTGATATTTCACCAGTGGATCAATAAGACTGTATAAACTCCGGGCTTTGAACACCGCGTCTCCACTTGACAAAGGACATTGGTTGGCGAGATCCCATAGGCTCGTTATCTGAGCTTCGGTAAAGGTGTCGATGCCAATAGCTACCGTTTCCAGGAACAGGCTATTGATGTCCTTTTCGTTAGCATCAAATACTTCGTTTGCTGAAATTGAGCCATTGGCCGATTCCGCTTCCTCCAGAAGGTCCGCGCGATACAGTTGAATGGCGTAACTATTCAGCACGCCTGCGTGCTGGTTAATTGAAAAACGATAGAATTGTCCA
>CAYQKY010000039.1:0-51766 GCA_964418125.1 uncultured Phaeodactylibacter sp. | reverse complement strand
GACAATTCTATCGTTTTTCAATTAACCAGCACGCAGGCGTGCTGAATAGTTACAATTAAATAATAATATCTCAACTTTTTTCCTCCGCCAGCGAATAGCCCGAACTTCTTAACCCGGATTGTTCATGAGTTAATCTACTGCGAAGCCAAACTGCCCGCCATTCCCGGGCGTCCTCGTCAGTCGATGCTCACCGTATCTGGGGATACGGCTGCGCGTCTCCTTCCTGCGGGAGCCCGGGCCTGACAAGAATTTTGGCTTCTCGTAACGAAGAACCCATGAATAATCCGGGTTAAAGTTATATGATCACCTGTTTGAATTTCTTCACTACTTCTTCGAGCTCGTTCAACTGCTCGTGATCCACATAATCAAATCCATGCTCCATGCGCTCGCGGGCAGCCGGGTCCGGCACCGTTTTGCTGCCCAGGAAGACGATAATGCGGTCCCAGAAGGTGATTTCCTCTTTGTTGAGCCGGCCGGGAAGCGGAAAATACTGGAAGGCGCCCCCGATCTCCGGTGGAAGGCTATTCTCCAACACTTTTTTCTGTTCCTCCGCATCGGCGTAGGAGCCGGAGCAGGTGAACAGCAACAACCGCTTTTCCTTCAGCCAGGCCCAGTGCTCTTTTATCCATTCCGCCGCCTGTATGTGTCCGACTTTGATGTTGCTGCCGATGATGACAAGGCCGTAGGGCTGAATGTCCCGCTCTTTGGCCTGTTCCAGCTTCATAAGCGGCAACTTCATGTCCTTTGCCAGCCATTCGGCGTACTGCTCAGTGCTGCCATACTGAGAGCGGTACAAGATGATGCCTTTCATAACTTCTGCTTTGTTGAACAAGGTATTGGGCAGGCCATCCCAATGCCTTGATAATTGTCAAAGCGCCAGATGATTTTGGTCAGGCGCTTACTTCAAAATATTGCAATACCCGCAACGCCCGCAGCGTATTCCAGCGGCTTGGCTTACCCGCCTGTTCCATATCGAAATGCACCTGCCCGGGGTGCTTTGCCTGAAGCGGCCAGGCTCCATCCTTTCTTCGCTTATTCAGCAATACTTTGATGGCAGGCTGCATACGCTCATCCCAGTGTAATCCTGCATAGCGGAAATAATCCAGGGCCCTCAGAACGTCATATTTCCAGCGGCCGGGATAAGGCAGGCGGAGGAAATCCGGATTGATCACTTCTCCGGTCCGGTCGGAAAGAAAAAGCTGATGGAGTAAAATGAATTCCTGAGAAGACGATTTAGCCGCTTCCAGTTCCGGTAGGCGATAGGTATAGCCATTTCGTTTGTATTCGAGGATGCCTTCCAGCACAGACAAGGTAGAATGCAGCGAGCTGTGCCGGGCGCCGCTGCGGTTGAACCGGCAGTTGAAGCCGCCGTCGGGCATACGCTGTGAGAGCATGAAATCTACAATGGAATGCAGCTGTTCTTCCTCCGTTCCAAAATAGCAAGCGTAATTCAGGAACATCCCATTGACGCATACATCACTTTCCCGGATGGTGGCGGCAGGGTTAACGCCGCCATCTTCCGCCTTTTCCCGTTCCAGGATCAGGCCTATGGTTTCCCGAATGAGTGGGTTGCCCGGCGCGATGCCCAGGTTTTTCAGGTCCAGCAGGGTATAATGACTGGAGATCCATTTGGGTTGGTAAAACCCCCTGCCCCAGTGCCCGTTCGCCTTCCTTTCGGCCAGCAGCCTGGCCCCCCAGCCTTCCCGTTCTATGCTTAACCTCAGTTCCGGCCTTTTCTGTAAAAGTAGATCGCGGTGTACCTGATATTGAACGGAAACGTCCCCCTCCAACAGCCAGGAAATGATCGCGCCTTTGTCCATCTGAGTTTATAGTTAGTCGGGATTCAATATAAGAGCCAGAGATTTTGAATACCCTGACAATTGTCACCAACTGCGGCAGTTTCAGGCTTTTGAGAACGCGACAGGCAAGGTTCGTTATTAATATAATGATTACTTAAATAATGATTACAAAAGTAATAATGATTTTTATAACGATTATATTAATAACGATCTGTTGACCTGCAGTAGCTCTTCCGGTATGCCGGGCTGCTCTCAGCATAAATTAACGATCATAAAGGCCCCCAGGGCCAGGGCCAGCAGATAAACCAGCCAGTACAGTTTGGGGTTGGCCGGATTTTTGCCCCACAGCAGTTTCGTCAGCCGAAACATCAACGCTCGGTGACGGGCGATCCACCGGTAAAGGCGATCGGAAGTTTTTCTGAACAGGCCCCAGCTTTGATAAAGGCGGAACAGCCATCCCCAGCGGCGGCCGTACGTGAAGGTGCGGTAGGCCGCCCCCATACCCCGGTAGACATTTCCGTTGGGTTCGATCAGAAAGGCTGCCCGGCGGAACTCCTCCTGCGGTATTGCCGGAAAGCGGCCGGCCGCATCCTGGTAGGGCTCATAGTTCACGGACTCCCCCGTCATGATCTTCCAGCGGATCACCCAGTAGTGGCAGAAGCCGCATTGCCCGTCCCATATCAGCAATGGCTTTTCCAAATGCGAAACCATGTCTTCCGGCAGGCGGGTATAAAGCGCCGGGCCGTTCTTTTGATCTTTACTCGCTTCCATATCTACTATTCCAAGGAAACAACGGCCGGGATGTTCGAACAGGTACGGGGTTTGGCCGCTGCCGGCTCGAACATGAGTGGCTTTCGCACCTTTTAACAAATAGAACTCTACCGCCTTTACCGGCATGAAATCACAAGTGAACGACATGGAAATCCAACTCGAAGAATTAAAGATCCGCCACGATCGCCAGGAAGAACGGTTTTATATGTCTTTTGAGGAATACCAGAATGCTGTGCTGGAATACGAAGAGCACAAAGATAACCAGCACACCATCCTGGATTTCCGGCACACTTTTGTCCCCAAGCCATTGCGTAACCAGGGCATTGCCAGCCGGATCGTAACGGCTGGCATGGAATATGCCCGGGACAGGGGCCTGAAAGTAAAAGCTACCTGCCCGTTTGTGAAAAGTTTCCTGGACAAGCATGAAGCGTATGCGCAGATGGAAGCCTGAAGATGCGGAAGGCATGCCTCCTGTCCTTATGTTTGGCAGAAAACACAAAACCGGCCCTTCTCCTCTGGTGTCCATAATTGTATATCCCTTCTTTCAAAAAACGCTGAATATGAAATGCTGAAGGGATTCCGCGACATCCCGGCGGCCGGCCAGGAAGCTCTGGAAAACTGCCTGCTGCGCCTGTCCCAACTGGTCACCGATTTCCCCGAGATCAAAGAGATCGACCTCAACCCGGTATTCGCCCGGAAAGACGGAGCAGTGGTGGTAGATGCCCGGATCTTGCTGTGAACAAGCAAAGGAAGACAGCCGTCCCGATCATGACTCAGTGCACGAGGTTGACTACTTCGTCAGACTGCACGATCTCGGCGCCGGCCTCTTTCATCTCCTCGACCGCCGCCTCCACATCTCCCGGTTCCATATTCACACCGCGGCAGCCGTCGATGGCCACATAAGTGTCAAACCCTTCCTTCAGGGCGTCCAGAGTAGTGTATTTGACGCATACATCCGTGGCCAGGCCGGCGATATAAACTTCTTCCACACCTTTTTCTTTAAGATAATCGCTCAACCCCGTAGGCCGTCGGTGGCCGTTATCGTAGAAACCGCTATAACTGTCTATTTCCTTGTCGACACCCTTCCTGAATACCTTCTCGATGGGGCCCTTGCGCAGGCCATCGACGAATTCGGCGCCTTCGGTACCCTGTACGCAATGATCGGGCCAAAGGGCCTGCTCCAGGCCTTTCAGTTCGACTTTATCGCCTTCCTCTTTGCCTTCATGGTTGGAGGCAAAGCTGAGATGGCCCTCCGGGTGCCAGTCCTGAGTGGCCACTACCAACTCAAAGGCATCCATCAGGCGGTTGGCTACGGGAACGACTTCCCGCCCGTTTTCCGCAGGCAGAGCGCCTCCGGGCACAAAATCTTTCTGAATATCCACTAGTATCAGTGCTTTTTGGTGTTGTTCTGCCATGATTATCCTTTTACTTTTGAACGGGTGGCCGCCCGATATGTTTGTCGGGCCAACAAAGGATAAAACTTTACGGATCAGGTATCTTATCTTTGAGACAATAAAAACATAATGCGGTGAAAGAACCAACCATTAACCTGGGGATATTGGAAGAACCCTTTGCCCTCACTCCGGAACAGATCGCTTTTTACCGGGAAAACCGCTACATCAAATTGAAGCAGGTGTTTCCGCCGGAGGTATTAGCCTATTACGCCACTGTGATCCGCGATAAGGTCAGAGAACTGAACACCATGCACCTGCCCATGGAAGAACGCGATACCTACAGCAAGGCATTCCTGCAGGTGATGAACCTCTGGCTGAAAAGCGAGGAGATAAAACGCCTGGTATTCAGCCGCCGCCTGGCGGGCATCGCCGCCGGGCTTATGGAAGTAAGCGGGGTGCGGCTGTACCACGACCAGGCCCTGTTCAAGGAGCCGGGCGGCGGCTTCACGCCCTGGCATGCCGACCAGTTTTACTGGCCCTTGTCAAATGACAATACCGTCACTGCCTGGATCCCCTTGCAGAAAACACCCCTGGACATGGGGCCGCTGGAATTCAGCGCCCAAAGCCACCGCCTGAACAACGGCCGGGGCCTGAAGATCAGCGATGAGAGCGAACGGCAGATCGCCCGGATGCTTCAGGATGGAGGCTTCCGGCACGTCATCGGCCCCTTCGGCCTCGGCGAGGTGAGCTTTCACTCCGGCTGGCTGTTCCACCGCGCCGGCCCGAATGCTACCACAAAAATGCGGCAGGTAATGACTGTGATCTACATGGACAAAGACATGCGCCTGAAAGCACCGGAAAACGACAACCAACAGGCAGACTGGGACGCCTGGTGCCCGGGCGCAAACATCGGGGAGGTGATCGATACGCCGCTGAACCCGGTGTTGTATGAGAAGGAGTGATTATTTGGTTCAGGGGTTTCCCTTCCTCAACTCCTTCTGCCGCTGCTCATATTCCTCATCGGACAGTTTTCCGGACTGCCATTGCTTTTGCAGGCGGTTGAGTTGCTCCAGCAGATCTGTTGCATCCGGTTCATCGGTGTCCATCCATTCGGTACTGGCGGGAGGCAGTTCCCGGGTGAGGCGGTACCCATTCTGCACAAAACGTTCAAAAGCGGGCTGAATGCGGAGATAGGAAAGGTCGCCATGGATTTTGATCCGTTCGGGGTTCTTCAGGCCGAAGGCCACCGCAACATCGAGGTGGGACAGTGCCTTTTCCGCTTCTTCATTGATGGAATAACAACAGGCCAGCAAAAAATGGGCCTCCGGGTCATCATATTTGATCTCTATGGCCTTGAGCAGGTTCTCAATAGCCGTATCGTAGTCGTAATTGTTGTATGCTCTTCTGCCCTTTTCAACGTATTGTTCAAATTGCCCCTTCAGAATGTGTTTGGGGTCACTGGCCTCTGCCTGCTGCTTCCTGATGATAGCCTTCTCTGCTTCGACAGCGGCCGTATTGTATTTCTCGTCAAATGTAGCCCGGGGCATCACCGTGAAGGCAATGAAGTCGATAAAACCGATAATGGCAGGTATGCCGGCCAATTCCTCCATCCCCGGTATGATGAAGACGGCCAGGAAGAAAAAGGCCAGGTGCAGGATGCCCAGGTGGCGTTGTTCCAGGTAGAAGCGGTGAGCTCCGAAAATGCCGAAGAACAGGGCCAGCAGGGCCGCCACCCACTTTTTCTTTCTGCCGGCTTTTAATGGGCCGGCAGATAGCCTCTTCTTTTCGGGAAGCCGCCACTCGTATTCCGGCACCGTGATGCCTTCGTTAGTTACGGCATATACGGAAACCTCGTCCTGGATGTTTTTCAACTGAAATGCACCCAGAGGCTTGGCTCTCAGCCGGGGATGGTTCTTGACGTCATCGTAGGCCTTACCGGAAATAAAAACACCCCCAGGCACACAGAGCGACTCAATTCGGGCGGCCACATTCACACCGTCCCCATAGGCCTCCTCTTTGCTAAAAGTAATATCGCCGGTATGTATGCCGACCCGCAGGGGCACCTTGGGTTCCTTCTTCAGGGCCTGCTGCAAAGCAACTCCACATTCCACGGCAGCGGCGGCACTGGGAAAAATACTGAGTGTGCCATCGCCATAGTATTGCAGTATCCTTCCACCGAAACGCTCATGCAACCGCTCGAATACTTCACGATGCCGTACCCTTAAACGATTGGCGAGCTCCTCGTTCTTCTGCATCATGGAGGAATAACCAACAATATCCGTAAACATAATGGCGGCCAGCCGTCGCTCTTTACCTTCCATCAGGACAAATTTTTGATCCACCACATTCACGTAGCGTATAGTAAAAAAACAAAAAAGTGGCTGGAACTTTTCAGTATACAGCCACTTTTTTGATTGCCTTTTATCAGTATAACGTCTACTGATGGCGTTCTTCACGCAAAAGGGTGAACAGATAAGCCAGCAGCGGCACGGCCAGAAGGCTGCCCGGCACATCGGCATTTGTCATTTCATAACCGAAGAGGGCAATGGCAGCGGTGAAGACGAGCACCATGGCAACTCCGGTAAAGAACATGGCTTTCGGGAAAAAGTTCCTGTCGAAAGGCAGGCTCCGCCAGGAAAAAGTGCTGCTCTGAGTGCCGGCCAGGGCAAGTTTCCGCTGGCGGACGACAAGCGCTCCAAAGATGAGCATCAGCAGCGCCAGGATCATAACGCCCCATTCCGACATGGTCGGGATATTGGAAGGAACCGCCGTGGGGCTGGCCCGGCCGGTAACTAAATCGTAAACTACACAGATCTGCTCGTTATTGGCAGAAGTGGTAACCTGCCAGTTGCCGGAGTTGACGCTGCGCTCTCCATTGTTTGGCTGCCAGGAATCGAAGCCGCCGCAGACTACAGGCTTCCACTCATAAGTGCCGGCCACATCCACATTGAAACACCAGATGCCGTTGCCCATGGGCGACATGGGCGTGTTAGGGTCCCAGTTGGAGAATTGGCCCGGTGCACAAAGGGTGGGGGCATAGTTGTCCTCCACTGCTTCCACTTCTCCCGTATTGGAATCAAAACGGAAAGTCACCGCGCCTCCCTGATGGTTGTACCAGGCATTAGGGCCGGGCGGATACCAGGTATCGGTGGCGGCATTGTACACTTTGAATTCCTGCCGCCCGATTGGCGTGGAACCAAAATCATAGGTAAGCTCATATACTCCATCCATTTCCGGGTCTTCCAGCTCGCAGGTAGGGTTGGTATTACCGAAATCGCAGGGCAGCCCCTGGCTGGCGCGCAGGTAGATTCCGGTGGGCGGATTGGCATAGGTTACCCGGCCGGTGGCGGGGTCGTAATCCACGCAGAACTGTTCGTTGTCGGAAGTGGTGGCCACCGACCAGTTGGCAGAGTTGACGCTGCGCTCGCCGTTGCCCGGCTGCCAGGAGTCAAAGCCACCGCAAACAGTAGGCTTCCAGGCATAAGTGCCGGCGGTTGGGATAGTGTAGCACCAGGTAGTTCCTCCCGTATTCACCATGGGCGCAGAAGGGTTCCATCCGGAAAATTCACCCGGTGCGCAGAGCCCAGTGGAGAGGCCATCAACCGCCTCTACCTGGTAGTTGGCCGTATTGATCCGGAAGGACACCGAACCGCCGGAGTGGATGAACCAGGCATTGGCGAACGGAGGGTACCAGGTATCGGTCGAGCTGTCGTAGATCTTGAATTCCTGCCGTCCGATGGGGGCAGCGCCGAAGTCGTAATCCAGCTCATAAACGCCATCCATATCGGGGTCCGTGAGCTGGCAGGAAGGGCTCGAGTTGCCAAAATCACAGGCAGCAGCACTGCTCCTTAGGTAGAAAGTCTGGGCGTCGGCGGCCATAGAGCAGCCCAGAAAGAAAAGCAGATAGAGTAAGCCGTTTCTTTTCATGATTCAGGAATGATTTGTTATTAAGCATAGGTCGTATTACGAAAGTACTAATTTTTAAGTTATTAGGTGCTTAAACTGCAATATTCAGCAGAAAAGGGTTCCGGAGTTTCTCACCGCATAAGCAGGACTTCTCCGCTTATCGTTTCCTGCCGCCCATCCGGCATTACCACTTCGGCCCGGAATATGTAAACTCCGGAGCTTGCCTCGCTCTCCCCTGCCTGTCCATTCCAGCCCTGTTCGGGCACTCCGCCGGGAATGTTCTCTGCCTCGAACAACAGTGTTCCCCAGCGGCCGAATATCTGAAGTTTCCGGACCTGAGCCCCCGCCAGCCCGGGATAAACGGTAAAATAATCATTCTTTCCGTCGCCGTTGGGTGAGAATACGTTGGGAGCATAAACGGCATCCCGGCGGACAACAAATACAGTAATGGAGCCTTCCGCCCGGCATCCGCTCTCCGAGGTGGCCTGCAGGGAAAATACTGCCGTAGTCAACGGACTGGCCACCGGTTCCGGGCAATCCCGGCAGCTCAGATAACTGTCCGCCGGCCCCTGCCAGGAAAA
Organism: uncultured Phaeodactylibacter sp.; assembly: GCA_964418125.1. Taxonomy (GTDB): domain Bacteria; phylum Bacteroidota; class Bacteroidia; order Chitinophagales; family Saprospiraceae; genus JACJXW01. Next base: position 43,315 of record CAYQKY010000039.1, on the reverse strand, counting down.
AACCGCCACCTCCGGGCCGGGCAGTACAGAAAGCAACACACTATCTCCGGCCGTGATCTCCTTATCCCCTCCCAGGTTTATCTCAAAAACCTCTCCTTCCGGAATGGTAATTTCCTGCTCAGTTTCACAGCCTTCGCTGTCCTGTACAGCCAGTCGATAATTTCCGGGCAGCAATGGGCCGAACTCCTGCTCCGTTGTAAAGGGGCCGCCCTCCAGAGCAAACAGATAGGGCGGGCTGCTCCCCTCCACAGCAGATACTTGAATAAAACCATCGGTACCTCCATAACAGGCAGGAGGGATAACCTCTACCTCCACACTCCTTATTCCTTCGCTTTGCAGTATCTCAGTACTCAATGAAACACCACAACCGGTTCGCAAAAGCAGGGCATCCAGGGTATAATTGCCCGGCTCGGCAACCACAACTGACGGCGTACTGCCTGATAAACCGGGCCCACTCCACACTATGGACAGTTCGCCGGCGCCGCCGGAAAAAACGGGTTCGATTACAACCTGCTCCTCCCGGCAATCCAGCCGATAACTACTTTCCAGCAATACCCCCGGCTGTTCAAAGTCTTCTACCACCCTGATACTGTCCGAATTTTCACAACCGTTGAGCAGGTTCCGAACCGCAATCACATACCAGCCGCCGGCATCAACCTCCACCATGGCGCCGCCTGCGCCGGTAGACAGGATATTCCCCCCCACCGTCCTCCATTCCAGTGTATAGCCGGCAAGGCCGGCGGAAGCCGTTTCCGACAACTGTACGGCCGGCTGATAGCAATTCAGGATGGTAGCCCCTTCGATCTGCACGGGTGGCAAGTCATTATTTTCCGCCACGACAACCGTATCCGTACCGATGCATCCGTTATCGATATTGAGCACTTCCAGCACGTATTCACCGGCGGCATCTGCCACCCAGTCCGCAGTTGTAGCTCCACCTATTGCCTGCCCGCCGTAGTACCACTGATACGTAATGGCGTCTCCCTGCGCTGAATTGCTCCCGTCCAGCAGAACTTCAGAAACCAGGCAATCCAGGCTGTCAGTGGCTACGGCTTCGGCCGGAGGGGTTTCCCTGTTGTCGGCTACATTCACCACGGCCGGCCCGGAAACGCAGCCATTGTTTTCATCGGTAACGATCAGGCTGTACAGCCCGGGTTGGGTAACGATTGGATCTGGCAGGTTCTCGTTGGCGGCATTGATACCAGGGCCGCTCCAGAGGAAGGAAGTTTCCAAAGAAGAGGAACTGCCCTGAAGCATGACAGATGGCTCCCGGCAGGTCAGTGCTTCGCCCGGGCCGGCAAAAGCTACCGGCTGGCCTGTATTTTGTTGAACTTCCACGGTAGCATAAGCGGTACATCCGTTCTCTGCATTGGAAACCGTTAATGTGTACACCCCGGGCTCCGTAGCCTCTTCAAGGAGAAGCGCGCCATCGCCGGCTACTCCCGGCCCGGACCACTCATAAATTATATTACCACCCTCATCCGAGCCGGTTCCATCGAGGGTAGCCGACAGTTGAATACAGGTCAGCATCTCCTCCACAGCAGCGCGGGCAACCGGAGGGACAGTATCCATGGTAACTACCGCCTCATCGGATGCCGTACACCCGTTCCGGGTATCGGATATGCGTAGCACATAAACCCCGGGGCTGTCCACCAGGAGGAACTGCCCGGCGCCCAGGGTTGAACCGCCGGCATCGGCCCAGGTATAAACCAGGTTGTCCCCCAGGGTTGAACCGCTGCCATCGAGCTGGGCTTCCGGCCCGGAACAGGACAGTATTACGTCAGGGCCGGCGTCGACAACAGGAAGAATGGTATCAATGGATATCATAACCGTATCCATGGCCGTACAGGAATTTGAAGTGTTTGTGACAGCCAGGATGTAATTGCCGGGAGCACTGGCCTCCGGGCTGATCAAAGCGGAGCTGAAGCCAGGGCCCGCCCAGGAGTAGGTGAAATTCTGGCCGGCGCTGCTGCCGCTCCCGTCCAGCGTAACGCTGGTGTTGCTGCAGTCCAGAATACCCGCCGGGCCGGCATCGGCGGCAGGATAAACGATATTATCATCCACCGTAGTTTCATCAATCGTTTGACAACCATTACCTTCATTCGTGGCTATCAGGACATAAGTACCTGGCTCGCTAACCACCTGAGCAGGCGCCGCCCCCAATATATTGCCGTTTTCATCTCTCCATTCGTACCGAATGCCCGGTACGGGCTCCTGCCCTTCTGCCAGCTCAACAACCGGGGAGGCGCAGTCCAGCGCCATATCCGGGCCGGCGCCGGCAACCGGAGGCAGGGTATCAAGAGGGACATTAAGGGTAAAGGTAGAGCGGCATTGGGCCTGGCTGTTGATCACGGTAAAGGTATACTGGCCGGGCTGTGCTACTGTAGCCTCCAGTCCGGCAGAGATCAGCTGGCCGTTACTGTCCCGCCATTCATAACCGATTCCCGTGCCTGAACTGGAGCCCGCTCCGGAAAGCGTTATCTCAGCCACTTCACAATCCAGGGTATCGCTGGCCTGCGCCACAGCAGTGGGAAGGCTGGCATCCTCGGTGACGATGGCAGTGTCAACGGCAGTACAGCCATTGGTAATATCGGTAACCTGAAGCATATAGGTATCCGGTGCACAGATCTGCGGAGCGGCGGCATTGGCATCCGGCACAGCATTGGCGGCGCCCGTCCATTGATAGGTAAAATCAGGCCCGGCAGAAGTATTGGGGCCGCCCAGAGACAGGCAATTGTCGGTGCAGGTGAGCAGGCCGCCCGGGCCGGCGTCAGCAACAGGAATGATTGTATTTTCCGTTATTTCCACCTCATCAGCGGCGGTGCATCCGTTAAGAGTATTGGTAACCATCAGGCGATACCGGCCAGGCAAGAAGACAGCAAGGGTGGAGTCAGTACTCACTACCATGCCTTCTCCGGCCCAGGTATACGCCAACGGTGCATCAGTGTTGGAGGGTGCGCTGGCAAGAATAAAACTGGAGCCTGTACAGGTCAGCGTCCTGTCCGGCCCGATATCGGCAGTGGGGGGAAATGTATCGACAAGCACCACCACTTCATCACTTGCCGAACAGCCATTGGCGGTGTCGGTAACGATAAGGATATGCCCCCCTCCTTCCGTTGCAGTCTGCAGGACATCTGTCCCCAGGGAGGAACCGCCAGGCGCCAGCCACTGGTAGATAATACCGGCACCGGCCGATGAGCCGCTCCCATCCAGAGTTGTGATCGGGTTATTGCAATCGATCGTCGGTATGGGGCCGGCGTCCGCCGATGGAGAAAGGGTATCGAGGAGTACTTCCACCACGTCCGTCGCCGTGCAGCCATTGGCGGTATTGACTACCTCGATGGTATACACTCCGGGAAGGGAAACGAAAGGGCTCAGTTCGTTAAAGTTGGAAGAATCAATGCCGGGGCCCGCCCAGGAGAAACCGAATCCCGTGCCGGTAGAGGATGTAATGCCGTCAAGCGCCACGGCAGCCTGCCGGCAGTTGATCGTGCGGCTGTCTCCCGCCTCCGCCACCGGAAAGCTGTTGTCGGTGGAAACCACCACGGTATCGGAAACACTGCAGGAATGGCCTATTGTGGAAACCGTTATTACATATATCCCGGGGGCGCTGACTTCCGCCGTAGGGTTGTTTCGGTTGGTGCTGTCTATCCCGGGCCCGCTCCATTCATACAGCAGGCTGTCTCCCGTATTACTACCGATCGTTACAAAGGGCTCATCACAGTTTATTTCCTGATCGGGGCCGGCATCAGCGGCAGGAAGCGGAATAAAACGGACCACAATGGTATCGCTGGCCGGAGGGCAGCCGCCGGCAACAGAGAAAGCAGAAAAAACGAAAGTGGCCTCGCCCGAAGCCAGGTCGTTGCTGCCGGGGGTATATACTGCGTTTTGGCTTGAAGCATTATCAAAAGCCCCATCGCCGTTGCTCATCCAGAAGGTAGAATCGGCGCCTCCTGAAACGGTGGGGGCCAGGTAGGCCAGTTGCCCTTCGCAAAGGGCCAGGCCTTCACCGGCATCCACAGAAGGAGCAGAAACAACCGTGATGGTTTGGTTATACTCCACCCGGTTGCCGCAGGCATCGGTATAGGCCCAGGTTCGGGTTATGGTTTCCGGATCGCTCATACCGTCGGAGGTTTCCGTTCCCACTACACTACCTGTCCCATCGCAGTTATCTGTCCAGGCCAGCTCTTCCATAGGCGGCAGTGCCCCTGCACAAACGGTAACGTCTTCGGGAGGGCCCGAAAACAGCGGAGGAATGGTATCCTGTACGGTAATTACCTGAGTCAAACTCACCGAATTGCCGCAGGCGTCGGTGGCAGACCAGGTGCGGTGGGCCTGATAGGGGCAGCCGCTTCCGACGATGGTTTCTCCGTCATACACGACAGTGGGAGTAGAACAATCATCCGTAGCCGTAGCATCGGCGGCAGAGGCAGGCGGAAGACTACTGCACTCTAAAGTAACATCCGGAGGGATCACCAGTACCGGCGGGCTGTCATCCGTCACCGTAATGATCTGAATGGCGGAAGTAGTATTGCCGGAGCAGTCCGTCACCGTCCAGGTACGGATCACCTCCCCTACCCCGCAGGCATCCAGCCCGCTGAGGTCATCCGACGGCATGCCGGTGGAAACCACATTGCCGTCACAATCATCGGAGGCGGCGAGGGGGATTGGGGGCGGCAGGTTGTTACAGCTCACCGTCAGGTCGGTTGGCACCGGCCCATCGATGGTGGGCGGAGCGGCATCTATCAGGGTGATCACCTGGGAGGCGGACGTGGTGTTGCCGGCGCAATCCGTTACCGTCCAGGTGCGGGCCACCTGCCCGGTACCACAGGCGCTCAGGCCGCTGAGGTCATCTGCCGGCATGCCTGTGGAGAATACCGTTCCGTCACAGAGGTCAAAGGCTGGCAGAGGAGCGGGTGGCGGCATATTGCTGCAGTTAACCTGTACATCAGGCGGTATCTGCCCCAGGATGGACGGCGCTTCCAGGTCGGCGAGAGTAATGGTTTGAGTAGCCACGGTGGTGTTGCCGGAGCAGTCCGAAACCGTCCAGCTGCGCAGGATGCTGCCTGTACCGCAGGCATCCAGCCCGCTGAGGTCATCAAAGGGCATGTCCGTCAGGACGACGTTGGGGTCGCAATTATCGGATGCCGACAAAGGAGCGGCCGGCGGGGCCGCACCATTACAGTCTACAACGATATCGGGAGGAACCGCCTGGGTGATCACCGGCGGCACGGCATCGGTTAAGGTTATGGTTTGCGAAACGGTTGCTGTATTTCCCGAACAGTCCGTCGCTGTCCAGGTGCGGAGGATAACCCCCAGCCCGCAGGCGTCCAGCCCGCTATTGTCATCAACCGGGGGGCCGGTGGTGGTGACATTGGGGTCGCAATTGTCGGAAGCGGCGAGGGGCTGTGCAGGCGGCAGAGGGCTTCCGCAGTTCAGGCTCACATTGGCAGGCGGGCTGCCGATGGCAGGCGGCTGGCTGTCGGCAACGTTTATGGTTTGGGTGGCTGAGGTGGTATTGCCGGAGCAGTCGGTTACCGTCCAGGTGCGCAGGACGACGCCGGTGCCGCAGGGGCCCAGGCCGCTGAGATCATCCACCGGAGGGCCGGTAGACACCACCCTGGCATCACAAGCATCCGATGCGGCAAGTGGAGTAGCGGGAGGAATAGCGCCGCAGCCCACCGTAGTATTGCCCGGGACGGGGCTACCGATCACCGGCGGCGCCGTATCCTGAACGTTGATCGTTTGGGTAACGGAAGTGGTATTGCCGGAGCAGTCCGACACCGACCAGGTACGGATAATGACGCCCACCCCACAGGGGTTCAGGCCGCTGGCATCATCCACCGGAGGGCCGGTAGTAGCAACAGAGGCGTCACAGTCATCGGTGGCGGGCAGAGGGGAAGGCGGAGGAACCGTACCGCAGCCCACCGTGATATTGGACTGTGGGGCTCCGGTGATCACGGGGGGGGCATTATCCTGCAAGGTAATGGATTGAGTGACGGAAGTGGTGTTTCCGGAGCAGTCGGCTACCGTCCAGATGCGGAGCAGAATGCCCACGCCGCAGGCATTCAGCCCGCTGGCATCATCAACGGGAGGGCCGGTGGAGGTTACGCCCGCGTCACAGGCGTCGGAAGCCGGGAGGGGGGCGCCGGGAGGCAGCGCATCACAGCCGACAGTGAGGGGGCCCGGCGCGCCATTGATAACGGGTGGGACATTATCGATAAGCGTTATGGTTTGGGTAGCGGTAGCTGTGTTGCCGGCACAGTCGGTTGCCGTCCAGGTGCGGATAATGTTGCCCAGGCCGCAGGCGTTCAGCCCGCTGTTGTCATCCACGGGCATGCCGGTGAACAGGGTGCAGTTGACGTCACAGCCGTCGGAAGCGGCGAGAGGCATTCCAACGGGTAGAGGATCGCCACAGGTTACCATGGTATTGGCAGGAGCAGGATCGGTGATGACAGGGGGCGTAACATCCGCCCCGCCGGTATTTCCCGTAGTGGAGCAGCTGTTGAACCCGAACGGCCCGGCCAGTTGCATGCCGCCGGTAATGGTAACGAAGCGGTTCTGATTATCGGCGGGGTTGGTGCACGGGCCGCCGAATCCGTCGAATTCCCATCCGCCGGGGCCGTTGAGGAATTTGTACTGATAGGCGCCGGGAGGAACATTGCAGAAGGAGATCTCCCACAGGCCGCCGCCGATGTCGCACATCGGCAGGGGCGTCCAGTCGGGCAGCCCGATGGAGGAAAAGAAGCTGCCGGCAATGTATACGCCGGAAGGATTGACGCCCACGCTGCTCATATCCACCCGAAAGGTAACTTTGTCCATCGCTACCCTGGCCTCAGCGGCAGGAACCGTTTCTCCGTTCGAACGAGCCATGCCCGGGATAGCGGCATTCCAAAAGAAGAGGGCCAGATAAGAAACCGATATTGCTTTTCGTATGATCGCAGCGTTCATCTGAGCATAGCATTTTCCACAAATCTGCCTAACCCTGATCATTCATGAGTTAATCTACTGCAAAGCCAAACTGCCCGCCATTCCTGGGCGTCCTCGTCAGTCGATGCTCACCGTATCCGGGGATACGGCTGCGCGTCTCCTTCCTGCGGGAGCCCAGGCCTGACAAGCATTTTGGCTTCTCGTGACGAAGAACCCATGAATAATCCGGGTTAAAAATAATTCTCCCGGCCGGCAGTTCATAATCCAGGGGCGAATTAACCGCCATCAGCAGGTCGCAAATTATATTATGAAACTTCCGGGTAGAGAACACCGGAAAAAAACCGGGCGGCACCCGTCATTCCGCCGGCTTTTTTATGATCTTTGCCAAAAGGCCCGAACCATGGCGCGCAGAAAGAACAAGCAGGCAAAACCTGAAGGACTCCTTTCCCGGCTAAAAGGCCGGCTGGCCAACCGTTCGCCCATCCTGTTGTTTTGCCTGGGCCTGGCCTTCATTATGGCTGTTTATTTCTGGTTTTACCATCAGGACTTTTTCAATACCTACATTTACCTGCCGGTAGTGCACTTCTACGCCAACTGGGGCAGCCGCCTGCTCGCTCTGCTGGGACAGGATACTGTCAACACGGGAGCCCTTATCGCCAATTCCGAATTTTCCATCAACATCGGCAAGGGCTGCGACGCCCTGACGCCCACCGTACTCTTCATGGCGGCGGTGCTTATCTTTCCCATCGGCTTCCGGGCAAAGTGGCCCGCCCTGCTGCTGGCGCCGTTGGGCATTGCGCTGCTCAATTTCGTACGCATCACCAGCCTTTTCCTCATCGGCATCTATGCGCCTTCCTTTTTCGAGCTGGCCCACATCGAGATCTGGCAGGCCGTATTCGTCGCCGCCTGCTTCCTGGCCTGGGTGTACTGGCTAAGCCGGGCGACAAAAAGAACATCGGTACGGTATGGATCATAAGTTGAAATTGCTGCTCAGCTTCGGAGGAAAGCTGTTCCTTTACTATATCGGCCTGATGATCCTCACCCTGTCCACAGGCATCGCCAGCATTTACCTGAACTGGCATTGTGGCTGCGCCGGGGCCCTGTGGGGCGACGCCTCCCCAGTGGCGCAGATCAGCTGCGTCGGCCAGAAAAACGGGAAGGACAATTACAATACCGAGGTGGAATACCGCCTGATCGACAAAGCGGAGCTGGAGCGCCTGGCAGAACAGGCCCGCCGCACCGGCCAGGCGGATGTGCAACTGGACGTCTTCGGCTGGTCGTACAACTTCATGCGTATCGAGTTCTTCCCCCTGTTGTTCCTTATCTCGTTAGTACTCGCCTACCCTGCCTCCTGGCGATACCGGCTGCGGTCCCTGCTCTTCGCCCTGCTGCTGTTCATTCCCCTGTCCTTCGTTCTGCTGTACGCCAAGTTCCTCTATCAGATGCACCTCGACGCCACCGTCTTCAGCCACTATCAGTTGCCGGGCTTCTGGGCCGGCTTCATGCGCTACCTTTCCCTATCGCTGGCGGAGGCCCGCTTCATCTTCATCCTCCTGCTTTGGGGTGCAGTAGTGGTGCGGTGGGAGGACGTGCGGGCGATGGTTTAAATGCTTATAATTGTAAAAAACCACAACAATGGCCAAAAGCAGTGTTCAGGCAAAGAAGATACCCGACCTTCTCATTCAGGGACTTGCGAACAGCGAATTGCGAACACTCCCGGCCTTTCCCTTCAACTGGGCGTAACCATTAACCTCCGTCGGCTGTTGGATGAATTCATGGAGGAATAACCCACTTACATAACCGCTTCAAACGCCTCCACCAGCTTCTCCGCATCTCCCTCATCATTGAACACATGGCAGGCGATGCGCACCGCGCTGCCCCTCAGAGAGACATAAACCTTCCGCTCCAGAAAGGCCGCCTTCAGTTTTTCCAGATCCGCCCCTTCCGGCAGGCGCACCCCCACCAGGTGATGGGCGCGCTCACTTTCTGCCTCTACCCGGCAGCCCAGGCCCTCCAGCCGCTGAAGCGGCTCCAGCATCAGCTCCCGGCAGTAGGCCTGGATCTCGGGTACCCCCCATTCCAACAGCTGTTGCAGGGCGCGCAGCTGCATGGGCGCCAGGATGAAATTGCTCTGTTCGCCCACCGAGTAGCGGCCCGCCAAAGGGCGGTATTGTGGTTGGTAATCCACCAACCCTTTGAAATCCTCGCTGTACAGGCGGTTGATCCAGTTTTCCTCGATGGGAACTCCGCCGTCGAAAGCCGGGCCGAAATAGGCCAGGCCGATGCTGTAGGGCCCCAACAGCCATTTGTAACCTGCACAGATGAGGGCGTCGGGCTGCACCTCCTGCACGTCGAACGGCAGAGCGCCCACCGATTGGGTGCCATCCACCACCAGCCAGGCGCCGGCCTCGGCGGCCCGCCGCCGAATGGCCTTCAGGTTGAACAGGGCGCCATCGGCCCAATGAACGTTACCCAAGGCTACCAAAGCCGTGCGCTCATCGATAGCCTCCAGGATACGATCGCTCCACAACCGGCCGCGGTGCTGCCCTTTCGGCGCCGGCACCATCCGAAGTTCCGCTCCTGCTTCTTCAGCCCGCCGCTGCCAGGGGTAATAATTGCTGGGAAACTGCTCTTCTACCAGCACGATATTATCGCCTGTCTTTAGTTTCAGGTTGCGGGCGGCAATGGCCAGTCCGTAGGAGGCGGAAGGGATCACCGCAATGCGCTCCGGCTCTGCGGCGTTCACCAGGCGGGCAAAGGCCGCCCTGAGTTGCCGTACCGGCTCGAAAAAGTGAGGTGTTCCAATCTCATGAGGCCAGCTTTTCATACGAACTCCTTCATACCCGGCCTGTTCGACGCTTTTCAGCTGGGGCGACATGTAGGCGCAGTTAAGGTAGGCAATGTCATAGGGCAGGGAAAAAAGGTGTTTCTGGCAGTGGAGCATCGACTTTTTTTTCAAAAGTACGGCTGTTTTGGCTGGAAAGGTAGCTTATTCAGGATTGAATGCTTCGAGGGGCAAAAAGGACGGTGAACAGGTGGAGATTAATCAAAAGTAGCATCGAGGTTGACATCTCCGATCTTGACGGCAATAAAGTCCTGGCCGGGCAGCCCGGTTACAGGCAACTCCTGGATGGTAATATGTTCAGGAAAAGCTTCCTGCCAGGGGTTTTCAGGGTCGGGGAAAACATGATCGGCGGGAATGAAGCGCCAGCTTGGCAGGGAATTGAACCCGACGTCCAGCCCCAGTATGAGCCGCCGCAGTTGGATCATATCCAAGGTAGTTATGGATTGAGATCCATTGACGTCGGCCGCTATTCGTTTATAGGGGCTGTCGAAGGGCTCCACCCCCAGTATGTGTTTATTGATAAGCAGGAGGTCGAAGGTAGAAACGCCGTTCAACGCATCGCCGGTGCGGCTTGCGGTGAGGGTATAGGCCTGCTGTGCCGCCAGGCCGCCGATGCTGTACTCCCCGGAATTTCCGGACAGGATGGGGAAATTGCTTTGCCCGGCCACCGAAATGGCCGTACCGGGAACGGGGCTGCCGTTTTCTTTACTTACCGTTCCGCTCACCGGCTGGGCGGCTCCCGCCAACTGGGCCAGGGGCAGGCTGTACATCGAACGGCCGTAGGTAGCGGCGTAGAGTTCCTGCGAGGGCTCGTGCAGTTTCAGGTTGCTCACCACCACCGGAGGCAGTCCCTGGCTGATATCCACCCAGGTATTCCCGGCGTTGTAACTAACAAAAACACCCACGTCGCTGGCCAGGAAGAGCTCGTCCGGAGCATCCGGGTTGACAATAAGGTCATTAACGGGGACTTCCGGCAGGCCACCGGAGATGTCCACCCAGTTCAGCCCTCCGTCCACAGTTTTGAAGGCATGGGCCAGGTATTCATCCGAGCGGTAGCCGGAAAAAGTAACATAGGCAGTTTGCGTATCTGCCGGGCAGGTGGTGACCCTGGTCACCCAGCGGTTGGGAAGGGAAGCGGACACCTGTTGCCAGTTCTGCCCTCCATCCGCCGTTTTCCAAACCCGGCCGTTATCTGTTCCGACAACGATATGGTTGGTATCCGCGGCAGATACGGAAATGCTGGTGATGGTGCCGTAGGCCAGGTTTCCCGGCTCTTCCGGCCCGGTGAGATCATCGCTGACAGGCGACCAGGACACTGCCCGGTTGGCCGTTTTGTAGAGCCGGGTAGCGCCGTAATAAAGGCTGCGGGGGTTGAGGGGGTTGAATACGACGGGAGTGCTCCAGTTGCGCCGTTCTTCATCAGGAATTCCGGCAACGGCATTGACGAAAGTGAGCCCGCCATTGACGGACCGTTTGAAGGTACCGCTCTGCGACTCGGCATAGACGTAGTCATTGTCAGTGGGGTCCACCAGGCAGTAGAACCCATCCCGGAAGAGGATCAGCTTCCAGTCATCCGTATTCCCGGAGGTGGTGCGGATGGTGCCATTGTCCTGGGTGCCGCCGTAGCGCCGCCGGGGATTGCTGTAATCTATTTCACAGGTATAAAACTGGGTGATGGGCAGGGACTTCTTGTGTACCCAGGATTGGGCGTTATTCTCCGAGATGTACAGCCCGCCGTCATTCCCCAGAACCAGGTAATCCGGGTTAGTGGGATCAATATAGAGGTCGTGGTGGTCGACGTGAATGAAGGAGGCGATCCCCGGCCAGTTCTGGCCGCCGTCCCGGGTCCGGTGCAGGTTGACACTGGGCAGATACACGGTTTCCGGGTCCTGAGGGTGGGGAAACAGGCGGCCGAACCACCACATGAAAGGAGGCGCGTTCACTCCGGAGCTGCCCGTAGAGAACCAGTTGTTCCCTCCGTCGTTGGAGCGGTATACGGACATCAGTTCTCCCAGAGGATCAACCAGCTTGGCATAGAGAACCAGCGGGTTGGCAGGCGAAATGGCCAGCCCGATGCGGCCGATCTCGGTATCGGGCAGGCCATTGGCAAGCTTTTCCCAGGTATCGCCCCCATCGTAGGAACGGTAGATGCCCGAGGAATATCCTCCGTAATAATACAGGCCGGGACGGCGGATGCGCTCCCACATGGCGGCATAAAGGGTATCGGGGCGCCGGGGATGCATCGCCAGGTCGACGCCGCCGGTGGAATCATTGAGGTAAAGCACCTGCTCCCAGTGCATTCCCCCGTCTGTGGTGCGATAGATCCCCCTTTCGGGGTTGTTGCCGAACAGGCGGCCCATGGCCGCTACATAAACCCTGTCCGGGTCGGAAGGATGCACGGCGATCCGGCCGATGCTGCCGGTTCCCTCCAGGCCGATATGTTCCCAGGTGTCGCCTCCATCCCTGCTTTTGTAAACCCCTACCCCATCGTAGGCAAGCGTGCCTCCTCCCGCATTGGCCTCGCCTGTCCCCACGTAGATCACCGAGGGGTCCGACAGAGCGATATCCAGGTCGCCAATGGACAGGCTGAGGGCATCGTCAAAAACGGGGGTAAAGCTGTCGCCCCGGTCGTAAGACCGGAAAACGCCCCCCGAGGCAGTTCCTACAAAAATGGTATCCGGAAAACCGGGATGGACCGCCAAAGAGCTGATGCGGCCGCCGGTGTTTATCGGGCCCCGGAATATCCAGTCCGAATTCATTCGCTGCTTCTCATTGCCGGCCTGCAAGCGCTTCTGCCGGCGCACGGCCTGCTGGTATTTCGCCTGGCTGACCTCCCCGTCCGGGTAAGCCCGCTGCCGGAAAAACCAGTCGGAGGGAACAGCTTCCGCCTCTTCCTCCACCGGGGCCGGGCGGCTGCACTGGAAAAGAAAGCAACTGCTAAGGCAGGCAATCAACAGATAGCTCGGAAAGAAACGCTTCATAATCTTTTATCTCAGCCCAGATGTGAGGATAATATGGAATTTTATCTCATTAAAATTTTCTTAAGGCCATCAAATTAACAATTTCCTCTTGCAACCATAACATTTTCAGCCAGAGTAGTATAAATTGACAAGCACTATTCGGAAGACGAACAACTGCTGCTTGTCGTATCAGGTGATGATAGGCGCCGCCTTTATCGACGGGCCAACCGGAGGCCTTTCTGAAAAGTGACACCTTGAAATGGTACGTGTTACGTTAAACGAGGCCCTTTTTTTCCAGCCACTTCCGGGCATTGACGAACGCCTCGATCCAGGGAGTGATCTCATCGGCTCTGTCTTTCGGGTAATGCGCCCAGTTCCAAGGGAAGATGGAGCGTTCGATATGGGGCATCAGGACGAGGTGGCGGCCGTCATCGCTGGCCATCATGGCGGTGTTGTAACGGCTGCCGTTGGGGTTGGCCGGATAGCCTTCGTAGCCGTATTTGGCAACGATATTGTAGTTCTCTTCCGACAGGGGAAGTTCGAACTTACCCTCTCCGTGAGAGATCCAGACGCCCAGGGTGCTGCCGCTCAGGCCAGACAGCATCACCGAGTTATTGTCCAGTATCTTTACCGAAGTGAACCCGCTTTCGTGTTTGTGAGAATCGTTGTGGGCCATTTTCGCCTTTTGCCCGTGGGCGGGGTTGATGAGCCCCAGCTCGATGAACAGCTGGCAGCCATTGCAGATGCCTACCGACAGGACATCCTCCCTGGCAAAGAACTTTTCCAGGGCCGCCTTCGCCTTTTCGTTGTAGAGGAAGGCGCCGGCCCAGCCTTTGGCCGACCCCAGCACATCGGAATTGGAAAACCCGCCGACAGCCCCCAGGAACTGTATATCTTCCAGCGTTTCCCGACCCGTCATGAGGTCGGTCATGTGGACGTCGCGCACGTCAAAGCCGGCGAGGTACATGGCATGGGCGAGCTCCCGCTCCGAATTGCTGCCCTTCTCCCGCAGGATGGCGGCTTTGGGGCGTTTTGCCGCAGGGCCAACGGCCGGCATCTTGCCGGTAAATCCTTCCGGGAAATGATACCGCAGGGGCTGATGCTTGTAATTGTGGAAACGTTCATCGGCCTTATGCCCGGCCGTTTGCTTCTGGTCGAGCAGCCAGGAGGTTTCGTACCAGATGTCGCGCAGATCGGCAACCCGGAATTCGTGATCCTGCGCTCCGTTTTTGATATTCAGGGTATCGCTTTTCACCACTCGCCCGATAGCGTGGCAGGGGATGGGCAAATTTTCAAGCTCAGAAGCAACGGAATCATCCTTTACCTGGAAAACGAGCCCGCAGTTTTCGGCGAACAGCAATTTAACCATGTCCTGTTCTCCCAGGCTGCTCAGATCGACCTCCGCAGCCAGGTTGTTGTCGGCAAAGCACATTTCCAGAAGGGTGGTGATCAACCCGCCGGCCGAGACGTCGTGCCCTGCCAGTACCTTTCCCTCTTTGATCAACTGCTGCACGGCGTCGAAGGCAGCGGCAAACTTACCGGCGTTCAGGATATCGGGCGCCTCCGCCCCTACCCTGTTCCGCACCTGAGCAAAGGAGGAACCGCCCAGTTTATAGCCATCCATTGAGAGGTTAATGTAATAAATGGGGCCGCCGCCTTTCTGAAAAACGGGTTCGACAATGCCGCGGATATTGTCGCACACCCCTACCGTGGAAATAACCACCGTTCCCGGCGCCAGCACCTCGTCATCGGCGTACTTCTGTTTCATCGAAAGGGAGTCCTTACCGGTGGGAATGTTGACGCCCAGCTCGATGCAGAAGTCAGAGGCGGCCTTTACGGCCTGGTACAGGCGGGCGTCCTCCCCTTCGTTGCGGCAGGGCCACATCCAGTTGGCGGACAGGGAAACGGAGCGGATGCCGTCTTGCAGGGGCGCCCAGATGAGGTTGGCCAACGCTTCGGCCACAGCATTCCTCGAGCCGGCCGCCGGGTCAACCAGTCCGGGCGCCGGAGCGTGCCCGATGGAGGTCGCTACGCCATAATTCGTATCGAAACCCAGCGCCATCACTCCACAATCGTTGAGGGGTAATTGCAGCGGCCCGGCGCATTGCTGTTTGGCCACCAGGCCGCCTACGCAGCGGTCCACCTTGTTGGCCAGCCAGTCCTTGCAGGCGACGGCTTCCAGCCTAAGCACCTGCTCGAGGTACAGCAGCAGGCGCTCCGACTCATAATCCACATCCTGGTACTGCCGGTTGGCCACCCTGTCCTCCATTATGGTTTTCGGCGAGCTCCCGAAAATATCCGCCAGGGCGAGGTCCATCGGCTTCTCTCCGCTGCTTTCGGACTCGAAGGCGAAACGGCCGTCGCCGGTGACGTCGCCCACCACATACATGGGGGCGCGCTCGCGCTCGGCGGCCTTCTTCAGCATGTCCAGGTTTTCGAGGGAGATGACCAGGCCCATGCGCTCCTGGGACTCATTACCGATAATTTCCTTTTTGGAAAGAGTAGGGTCGCCGATGGGCAGCTGGTCGAGGCTGATCCTGCCGCCGGTGGCTTCCACCAGCTCCGAGAAGCAGTTGAGGTGGCCGCCGGCCCCGTGGTCGTGGATAGCCACGATGGGGTTGTCGCCGCTTTCCACCAGGGCGCGGATGGTGTTGGCCACACGCTTCTGCATCTCGGGGTTGGAGCGCTGCACGGCGTTGAGCTCTATGCCCGAATGGAACTCGCCGGTATCGGCGGAGGAGACGGCGGCGCCCCCCATGCCGATGCGGTAGTTGTCGCCTCCCAGCAGGACGATCTTGTCGCCGGGGCGGGGTTCGCCCTTCAGCGCCTGGGATTCCTTGCCGGAACCGACCCCGCCGGCCAGCATGATGACCTTGTCGAAGCCGAGCTTGCGGGCGTGCTCTTCATGTTCGAAGGTCAGGAGGGAGCCGGAGATCAGCGGCTGCCCGAATTTGTTGCCGAAATCGGAAGCGCCGTTGGAGGCCTTGATCAGGATGTCCATGGGCGTCTGGTAAAGCCAGCGCCGCTCCGGCATAGCCTTTTCCCAGGGGCGGTTGTCCTTCAGGCGGGAGTAGGAGGTCATGTAGACGGCCGTCCCGGCCAGGGGCAGCGACCCTTTCCCGCCGGCCATGCGGTCGCGGATCTCGCCGCCGGAGCCGGTAGCCGCCCCGTTGAAGGGTTCTACGGTGGTGGGGAAGTTGTGGGTTTCGGCCTTCAGGGAGACGACCGAATCGAACTCCTTTTTCTCATAATAGTCCGGCCGGTCAGGCGCTTTGGGGGCAAACTGGCGCACCCGCGGCCCTTTCAGGAAGGCCACGTTGTCCTTATAGGCCGAGACGATGTAGTTGGGGTTGGCTTTGGAGGTCTTCTTGATCAGGGAAAAGAGGGAGTCCGGCTGCTCCTTCCCGTCGATGATAAACGTTCCGTTGAAGATCTTGTGGCGACAGTGCTCGCTGTTGACCTGGGAAAAACCGAAAACCTCCGAATCGGTGAGCTTCCGGCCGATGCGCTCCGCAACTTCCTCGAGATAGCGGATCTCTTCTTCGCTCAGGGCCAGCCCTTCGGCTTCGTTGTACGCCGCGATGTCCTCCACCTCCCGAATGGGCTCCGGCTCGATATCGATGGTGAAAATATCCTGATGAAGCTCCTTGTACTTCTGAGTGAGCATGGGGTCGTAGCCGTCATCGCCGCCGGCCAGCAGATCGAACTGTTCAATGCGGCGGATGCCTTCAATGCCCATATTCTGGGTAATCTCCACGGCATTGGTGCTCCAGGGAGAGATCATGGCGGCCCTCGGCCCCACGAACAGGCCTTCGACCCGCTCGGCATCTATTCGCGGCCGGCCGCCGAACAACCATGACAATTTGGCGATGTCTTCATCAGCAAGGGCCGCCTCTACCTGAACGGCAAAAACGGTATGGGAGGAACTTCCAAAGAACAGGATCATCGGTTACGGGTTTGGATTTTCGGCAAAGGTCGGTCGTTCGGCGGGAAAAACCCAGAAAAGCTTATTCAAAGTTCTTCGAGCACGGAATACCCCTTTGAGCGGCCGCCTGATGTCCATTGCCAGTTTTCGTACAGTCTTATCTTGCCATTTGGAAGCAATTCGGGTTCTGAGCGGCAAACTCCCGTTGTTAACTCCCCCTTTTCGTTAACCTGATGATAGCGCATGTCGATGGCGCCCTGTTCATCGACTAACCCAATGAGGTGCCCCTTGACAATTTTACCGCCGGAATATTCACAGGCCAGGATATTCCCAGTTTGTTTGTAATGGAAAATGGTTTGTTCGGAAGTTTCTCCATTTTCGGTGTTGCTGATGGGCCGGAATTTTTTGTTATTGTAGTTCATGGCATATGGAATGAGTGAAAAGGAAATCGTATTCCTGCTTGACTGTGAACCAGGGCGTTAAGGGCCTACGAAATCACCCGTTAGTTCCGCCTAGACGCCAAGCGGCCTGGCAGGCAGGCAACCATCCAGCTATCCAACAATCCAATGTCGTCAACTTAAGGGGCTCGGTTAAGTCAAAAGACAACTCGAAGTTGTCATTTGACGTGTGCTCCGTGAGCTGACAACTTCGGAGTCGGAGTTGTCAGCTCACTTTATAACAGAATGGCTTAAGTTGACGACATTGATCCAACAATCCCCCCCTAACTCCTCTCCTCCCACACCCTGGCCAGCTGCACGATCACCTGCACCGCCTTCTCCATATCCTGCACCGAGCACCACTCCTCCCGGGAGTGGAAAGACTGCTCTCCCGCAAAGATGTTCGGGCAGGGCAGGCCCATAAACGACAGGCGGGACCCGTCCGTACCGCCGCGGATGCTGCTGCGCAGGGGCTCCACGCCGGCGCGCCGCATGGCCTCCATAGCGTATTCCACCACCTGCGGATGCTTGTCCAGCACCTTTTTCATGTTGCGGTACTGCTCCGTCACCTTGAACTCGGCGCGGGAGTTAGGGTAGTCTTTCAGCACCTCGTTCATGATGCCGCGCAGGAAGTTCTCGTGGTTTTCCAGCATCTCATCCGTAAAGTCGCGGATGATGAACTCGATCCTGGCCAGCTCGGCCCCGCCGCTGATGGAAATAGGATGGATGAAGCCCTCCTTGCCTTCCGTCGTTTCCGGCGAGAGCCTGTCCTTGGGCAGGGCGGCGACGATATCGGCGGCGATCTTCAGGGCGCTCTCCAGCTTGCCCTTGGCGAAGCCCGGGTGGATGCTCACCCCGCGGATGTCGATGGTAACGGCGTCGGCGGAAAAGGTCTCATCCTCCAGAGAGCCCCGCTTTTCTCCATCTACGGTATAGCCGTAATCGGCGCCCAGCTTTTCCATATCCACCTTGTCGACGCCGCGGCCGATCTCTTCGTCCGGGGTGAACAGGATGCGGATCTTGCCGTGCTTGATTTCCGGGTGCGTTATCAGGAAATGGGCCGCGTCCATGATCTCCGCCAGCCCGGCCTTGTTGTCGGCGCCCAGCAGGGTGGCCCCGCTGGCCGTGATGATGTCGTTGCCGATCTGGTCTTTGAGGTTGGGATGATCCTTGGGTCGAAGTACTACCGACGGGTCATCGGGCAATACGATATCAGAGCCGTCGTAGTTGCGGTGAATGATGGGCTTCACGTCCTTCCCACTACAGTCCGGCGAAGTATCCATGTGCGAGCAGAAACAGATCACCGGCACGTTGGCCTTGTCCGTATTGGCAGGGATGGTGGCGTAGATGTAGCCGTGTTCATCCAGGTGCGCGTCCTCGATGCCCATCTCCCTGAGTTCTTCCACCAGGACCTTGCCCAGGTTCTTCTGCTTTTCGGTGGAGGGGATGGTTTTGGAGGAGGGGTCAGACTGCGTATCGATCTGAACGTAGCGGAGAAAGCGCTCCAGAAAGGTGTGCTGAATATCCAGTGCCATATCTTTTTTGAGGGGAATGTAAAGATTTTTTTTAACAGTTGGCAAGGATGTTTGTCACCTACCCTCTTATAAACTCCACTGCCGAATAAAGTTGTGCGATCTGCCAATTAATTACTTACATTAGCCCTATCCCAAACTTCAATTCGCGTACAATGCCCGATCACCTCCTCTTCACCAATAGCCTGAAAGCCAGCATCAAAGGCGACGCCCTCACCGACGGGGCCAGCCTCGGCCTATATGCCACCGACGCCAGTGTCTACCAGATCCGCCCGGTGGCCGTCGTGTTGCCCAAAGACGAGGCCGATGTCCTTACCGCCATCAGGATCGCCGGTGACCACCAGGTGAGCATCCTGCCGCGGGGCGGCGGCACCAGCCTGGCCGGCCAGACGGTGGGGCGCTCCCTGGTGCTCGACTTTTCCAAATACATGAATAACATCCTTGAAGTCAACGAGCAGGAAAGATGGGCGCGCGTGCAGCCCGGCCTGGTGCGCGATGAGTTCAATGCTGTTTTAGAACCCCTCGGCCTCCATTTCGCGCCCGACCCGGCCACTTCCAGCCGCGCCAATGTCGGCGGTATGATCGGCAACAACTCCTCGGGCACCAAGAGCATCCTCTACGGAAAAACGGTCGACCACATGCTGGAACTCAAAGTGGCCCTGGCCGACGGCACGATCCTGCACCTGAAGAACGAATCCCCGGAAAGCTGGAGGGAACAAGAAAAGCGGCCGGGCCGGAAAGGAGCGCTCTACCGGCAGTTCAGGGAGATCATCCAATCCAACGAAACCGAGATACAGGCCCGCTTCCCCAAAGTCATGCGCCGGGTACAAGGCTACAACCTGGACGAATTTGCCGGCCGGGAGCACTGGAACCTCAGCAAGCTCATCTGCGGCAGCGAGGGCACCCTGTCCACCATTCTGGAGGCGAAGGTCAACCTGGAGCCACTGCCCCGCTTC
The DNA here is from genome assembly GCA_964418125.1 of uncultured Phaeodactylibacter sp. Classification (GTDB taxonomy): domain Bacteria; phylum Bacteroidota; class Bacteroidia; order Chitinophagales; family Saprospiraceae; genus JACJXW01. The sequence goes on along the minus strand of CAYQKY010000039.1, from coordinate 23,730 downwards.
AAGGCCGTCTGCGTGGTGCACTTCGACGATCTGCTGGAGGCCATCCGCGCCGTTACGCCCATGCTGCCCTTCGGGCCCGCCGCCATCGAGATCCTCGACCGCTCCATTGTAGAGCTGAGCCGAAGGAACCTGACCACCCAAAGGCATTGCCACTTTATAGAAAGCCACCCGGCGGCCATTCAGATCGTCGAATTCTACGGCGAAACAGAGGAGGAAGCGCTGGAACGCCCCCGCCGAATGATCGCCCGCCTGAAAGAACTGGGCCTGGGCTACGCCTACCCCCTCTTCCCGCAGGGGCCGGAATATGAGGACGTATGGATCATCCGCAAAAAAGGCCTTGGGCTCATGCTGGGCATGAAAGGCGATAAAAAGCCCCTGCCCTTCATTGAAGACGCCGGCATTCCCACCGATGTGCTGCCGGAATACATCCGCCGGGTGCTGGCCATCTGCAAAAAGCACCACACCGAGGCGGCCATGTACGCCCACGCCAGCGTCGGGGTCATCCACGTCAGGCCCATCCTCGACCTGCGGCAGGGCGAAGACATCGAACGTTTCAAGCGCATCGCCGACGAAACGTTCGAATTGGTCAAAGAATACGGCGGCTCCTGGAGCGGCGAGCACGGCGACGGGCTGGTGCGCAGCTTTTACCTGCGGCGCTACTTTGGCGATCAGGTATACGAAGCTCTGCGCCAGGTGAAAAAACTTTTCGACCCCGACAACCGCATGAATCCCGGCAAGATCATCGATGCTCCGCCCATCGATCAGAACCTGCGCTACGGCGCCGCCTACCGGGATGAACCCGTTGAAACGGTGTTCCAGTTCCGCGAGGATGGCAGCTTCGGGAATGCCGTCCACATGTGCACCGGCGTAGGCGAATGCCGCAAAATGCTGGGCGGCGCCATGTGCCCCAGCTTCAAGGCCACCCGCGACGAGGAGCACTCCACCCGCGGCCGGGCCAACGCCCTGCGCCTGGCCATGTCCGGGCAGCTCTCTGCCGCGGGCCTGGCAGACAAAAGCCTCCTGGGAGCCCTCGATTTGTGCTTGTCCTGCAAGGCCTGTAAGTCCGAATGCCCCAGCAATGTGGATATGGCGAAGCTGAAAAGTGAAGTATGGCAGAAAAAGTTTGATAGTTATGGCGTTCCCTGGCGGGATCGCCTGATCCGGGATTCGGCGAAAGCCGCCGCCCAATTCTCCGGCGCCCTGGCGCCTTTTGTCAACCGGCTGCAAAAAGCCCCTGGCTTCCGGAATTTCCTGGATAAAACCATCGGCGTCCACCGAAGCCGGGTGCTGCCGGATTATGCTATAGAGCCATTCTACAGATGGTATACAAAAAACTACAAACCCAGCGGCGCCGATAAAAAAGTAGTGCTCTTCACCGACACCTACCTCAACTACCACGAGCCCGGCATCGGCATTTCCGCCACCAGGTTGTTGCAGTCCTGCGGCTACGAAGTCCTGCTGGCCAACGTCGGCTGCTGCCAGCGCCCCCGCATCTCCCACGGCTTCCTGCGCGACGCCAAACGGGATGGGTTACGAACGGCACTGAAGCTAGATGAATACCTGCGCCAGGGATTGAAGATTGTCGTCTGCGAACCCAGCTGTGCCTCCGCTCTCAATGATGACCTGCCCGACCTGATCGAGGATGAAGCCCTCGCTCAACGTTTGAAAGCCGACATCAAAATGATAGATGTATTCCTCCATCAGGAGATGGAGGCCGGCATGTTGGATTGTTCTCTTGAGCCCGTTTTCGAAAATACCTTCCTTCACGGCCACTGCCATCAGAAGGCCTTGTATGGCGCGAGGAGCATGGCCGTGCTCCTGAAGGGCAGTAGCGCCCAGGTACAGGAGATCCCTTCCGGCTGCTGCGGCATGGCCGGGGCGTTCGGTTACGAGAAAGAACATTATGAACTCTCGGAAAAGATCGGGGAGCAGGTGCTCTTTCCGGCTGTCCGGAAGATGGAAGAAGGCGCGGCCCTTATCGCCTGCGGCACGAGTTGCCGACAGCAGATCCGGCATTTTACCGGCAGGGAAGCGATGCACTGGGTGCAGGCGGTGAGGGTGCGAAACCGGAAAGTGCGAAATGGGAAGTGACAACACAGCGGCTTCTCCCTTCCCTTTTTCCAACTTCCGACTTCCCCCTTCCCCTACGGCAGCCCATTCTGAAACCCTTCCCACTCCTGATCATTCGAGTCGTAGGCCGTATCGCAGCCCCGGCTGTCGGCCACTGCGTTAATGTCGGCTACCCGGTTGCCCGGGTTGGGGTGAGTGCTGAGGAACTGCGGAGGAGTGGCCACGCCCATATTGAGCAGTTGCTCGAAGAATCCGGCGGCGCCGTTGGCGGCGTATTGCGTATCACAGAGGTAAATGACGGAGTATTCATCGGCCTCGGCTTCATCGTCCCGGCTGAATTTGAGCGTGACCAACGCACCCAGAACATCCCTCAGCAGGTTCTGATCATTACCCAACAGCAATTCCAGCAAAACGGCAACGCCGTACTGTTGGGTCAGCTGCTGGGTGGAGTGCCGGCGGTCGGCATGCGCCATCTCGTGGCCCATCACGCCTGCAAAGTCGTCTTTCGCATCCAGGTATTTGATCAACCCGGTGTACACAAACATGTATCCGCCCGGCGCCGCAAAGGCATTCAATACCGTGTCATTATCAATGATATAGGTTTCCCAGGCAAATTCCTCCTTATACCGAATATCTTCAGAGGTGAGAATATCATCCACGATCTCGTTCAGGTAGGAGTAGGAAGAAGCGTACTGCCCTTCATCCAGCACCGGATATTCCTGCGGGTTGGACAGGATCTCATCCCGCAGCTGCATGCCCAGCATTTTGTCGTCTTCAACGGAGAAGATGTTCACCCCTCCACCATCACCGCCGCAGCCGCTCGAGGTAAGGGTTATAGTGACGAGAAAGATGGAAAACAAGAACAGGCTCAATTTACGCATGACAGGATGTTTGCTTGCTATAACAAGGCTTTTGGGATGGTGTTTATTGTGCCATCATTTCAGATCTTCACCGCCGGCGCCGGGAGCGCCTGTGCCTGCCGCAACATAGCATAAAGGGCCTGCCGCTCTCGCAAGGACAGGCGCCTGAGAAGTCCCCTTGTTTTAACAGCTCCGGTGGCAGCTTCATCCCAACCTTATATTTGAACATGGCGTACTGGCGCTTGATGCGTTCAGCGTAAACCTTATCCAAAACAATGTTTTTGAACGACTCCAGCAGATAGGCGGCAGATGGCGATTGGACATTGAAAACATCCAGAGCAGGCCCTTTAAAGGCCTTTATCTCTTCTTCACTTAACGCGACAGCCCAATCGCGATAAAAATTCAGCGGCTCCCATCCGTAAGAGATCGTCGCAGCGTGAAAGGGGCCATATTCCGGAGATACCTGAAGGACATTGATCAGCGCCCTGCGGCAATCGCACGTTTTATCCTTGCAGTACATCGGTAAAAAAGCATAATCACCATCCGGGATCCCCGGTTCCCCTCTAATGCTGAGCGACCGGGTTTGCCTCCTGGCAATCTTTTCAAATTCTGCGTGAAAGGCTTTAAAATGCATATTGACTATTAAGATCTAATTATGGACTGTTCAAAATAGTGTGCTTTTATCTCTAACCGCAGGCGACACAGAGTCACACGGAGGAGACACAAAGTATTCGCTGTCAAGTGAATACTCTGTGTCTCTCTGTGGTCTCTGTGTCTCAAAACTTGCGGGCGGACACACATTTCTGAACACTCTCTTTAATTATCCCGTACACTGTACATCCTACCCCGTACACCCCATCTGTCCATCTCCCAGTCACCTCATCACCCACTCTCCCACTCTCCCCATCACCCACTCTCCCCATCTCCCCAACTCCCCCTCCCTCACGGAAACCCCATCTTCTCCACCAACGCCTCAAACCTCGCATCCCCCCTCATGTCCTCCCACAGCGGGTCCATCTTCAGGGAGATCATCCAGTTGGCGTGCCATTCGTAGGAGCGCTCCAGCCATCCGAGGGCGGCCTGTTTTTGGCCCAGGTTCCAGTAGACGGGCGCCATTTCCACATGGGCGGCCTCTTCCACCTGCTCCGAGGTTTCCAGTTTTTTCAGCAACTGTTGGGCTTCTTTCCGTTGGCCCGCTTTTGCCAGCGCCATGGCCAGGTGCATTTCCGACCAGGCTTCCCCGCCGGAGAGGCGGACGGCCTCCCGGAAGTAATTCACCGCTGAGGGGTAATCCTTCCGGGTATAATCGATCAGCCCGAGTATCCACGGCGCCTCGCTGTTGTCGGGGTAAAGCTCCTGCATGGCCCGGCCGATCTCCCGGGCGCGGGCGTAGTTTCCTTCCATGCGGTAAATGTCGGCCAGGTCGATGTTGTATTCCAGGTTAAGGGGGTCAATGGCGGTAGCCTTTTCCATATTAGCGATGGCCAGAGCGAACCGGCCGGACACGGCGTAGTACCAGCCCAGGTCCAGGTAGGCGCCGGCCTCGGAAGGGTTAAGGGAGACGGACCGCTCCAGGGAAGCAAAGGCATCTGCCCATTCCCAGTCGAACCACAGGTTCACCGAACCGAGGATAGCATGCGCATAGGCCAGGGTGCTGTCGCGCTGCAAGGCCTGTTCGGCAAAGCGCCGCGCCTGAGGGAAAGCATCGCGCGAAGGCAGGGTATTGCTCCAGCCCAGCCACAGGTAGGCATTGCCCAGGCCAGCATAGGCGGCGGCGAAATCGGGGTCGATGCTGATGGCGCGGCGAAAGAACTCCACGGCCGCCTCCGAACCTTCGGAGCGCTGGCTGAGCATGTGCCGCCCCCGGAGGTACCACTCATAAGCTTCGGGGGCATCAGTCAGGGGCTGTATGCCGCCGTTGAGCAGAATGACCTTAAGGTTGTCGGCCACCGCCCGGGCGATCTCATCCTGAATGGCAAAAATGTCGGTGATGTCGCGGTCGTAACGCTGTGACCAGAGCTGGTAGCCGTCCTCCGTACTTACCAGTTGAGCGGTGACCCGCACCTGCTCGCCGGCCCTGCGCACGCTCCCCTCAAGCACTGTATTCACCCCTAGCTTCCGCCCGATGTCCTGCATGCTGGATTCGCTGCCCCGAAAGGAGAAGGAGGAGGTGCGCCCGGCCACCTTCAGGGCCCTGACCTGGGCCAGAGCGTTGAGGATGTCCTCGGCAATGCCGTCTCCGAAGTACTGCTGCCCCCCGTCCGGGCTGAGGTCGCGGAACGGCAGGACGGCAATGGAGCGCCCGGGGATGGCCGCCTCTGCCGCCAGGGGCGCCTCTTGCTGCCTCAACCACAAAAAGGAACCGCCGATCCCCAGGATGATGGCTATGCCGACGGCCACCGCTATCCAGAACGCCGCCGGGCGGCCGCCGCCCGTAAGTTTGCGATGGGAAGGCTTCACTTTGGGCCGCACCGACAGCTCGTTCTGCCGGGGCACCGTGATGCCGGTATCGGCCAGGGCATAAACTTCCATCGGTTCGCTCACATTCTTAAACTCGAACTTCCCCAGGGAGACCGGCCGGAATTGGGGGTGGTTGCGTAGGTCGTGGATCACCCGCTCGGTGATCAGTATGGAGCCGGGGGTGCCCAGCGATTCCACGCGGGAGGCCAGGTTGACGCCGTCCCCGTAAATGTAATCTCCCTCGGTAACAATATCGCCGATGTGGATGCCGATGCGCAGCGGCACCCTGGGCTCCTTCAACAGCGTGAGCTGAATTTCCTTGGCGCTGGCCACCGCTTCCACCGCGCTGTCGAAAAGGACCAGGCTGCCGTCCCCATAGTGCTGCAGGATCTTCCCCTGGTGCCGGCCGACACTTTCCTCCATCACCGCCCGAAAGTGCTTGAGGCGGCGCAGGCCATCGGCCTCGTCGGCCTGCATCATGGCCGTATAGCCGGCAATATCGGCGAACATTATGGCGGCGAGGCGGCGTGTGGGCATGTTGGTGCGGTTGTTCGGTTGTTCGGTATTCGGTATTCGGTTGTTCGGTATCCGGCGGCCGGGGGCCAATGATGTGCATAGAAAACTCCGAATACCGAATAACCGCCCTCCGGCGGCCCCAAGTTACTGAAATGGGAAGATTATAAAAAGGACAGTAGATGTTAAATGAGATCTATAAGGCCTCCGTTTTCCACTCCGCCACCCCTTTGAACTCGGAACTGAAGCTGACGCCCACCAGCAGCACCTCCCGCTCGTCGGCCTGAAAAGCTTTGGCGTAGCGCCGCTCCCGCACCTGCTTCAAGGCCTCCTGGGGGGAACGGCCGACTTTGAATTCCATGATGTAAACATGCGTTGCGGTTTCGATAACCGCATCGGCATACCCCTCCCCGGTGGCCACCTCGCAGCGGATGTGAAAACCCAGCAGGCTCAGGGCCGTATACAAAACCGAATGGTAAGCCGCCTCCGTCTTCTCCCGGAAAACGCGCTCGGGAATACTGGCGTAGAGGCCATCCAACTGTTTGAAGAATTGAGGCAGATCATTGCGCACCAGAGCATTTTTCAGCTGAAGGACAGCCGGGGCTGCGTCTCCCTCGCTCCGATGCGCAAAGGTGCCGACCAGGTATTGCAACAAGGAATCTTTCACCTCTTTATTGGGATACCCGAGCGTATACACATTATAAGCCGGCTGCCCCAGGATGGTCAGATACCCGGTTTGGAACAGGAGCGCCCGGTAGTCGGGATCTTCGATCTGCAGGGAATCCAGGAGGATGGATCCGGCGTCCAGGTTTTCCAGCTGATAATGCCAGCCGGCGCGCAGCACCTTCATCAGGAAGGTAGGCGTGCCGGTGGCGAACCAGAAGTTCTGAAACTGCCCGCCTTCGAAGAAATTGAGGATGGAGAATGGGTTGTAGAGCCGCTCCTTCCCCGTCCAGTTATAGCCGTTGTACCATTCGCGAATAAGGCCCAGCATTGCCTCCCGGGATTCACCGAACTCCTCCGCCATACTATTGATCCGCTCTTCGAAGTACGCTTCCAGTTCCTCCTGAGTATATCCCGCCAGAGAATTGAACTGGCGCCCGACCGTTATATCCCTCAGGTTGTTGAGATCAGAGAAAATAGAAACCTTGCTGAATTTGGATACTCCAGTGATGAACACAAAGCGCAGGTAACGGTCCGCCTCTTTGATGATCGAATAAAAATTTTTGAGGATATCCCGGTTTTCCTGCGCCCTTGGCAAGTCGTCAAGGAAATCGATGATGGGCTTGTCGTACTCGTCCATGAGCAGGGCTACTTTTCCCTTCTTGCTTAGTTCTTCGATAAGCGATTGAAAAAGCTGTTTGGAGCTGCGGCCCTGTATCTCACATTCGTAGGCTGCCGCCACCTTCTGAAGGTGTTCGGCAACCACTGTTTCCAACCCCAGGTTTCGGTAATCCAGGTTGTTGAACGCGATATGGACCACCGGTCCGGGCTGCCAGTCGTGACGCCCCTCGATCCAGAGCCCCTCGAACAGTTCCTTATTCCCCAGAAGCAGTTCTCGCAACGTACTAACCAGCAAGGACTTCCCGAAACGGCGCGGGCGGGATAAGAAGTAATACACTCCTGAATTCAACAGGTTATAGATGAGCTCTGTCTTATCCACGTATAAATAGTCCCCTTCGCGGAGCTTTCGAAAATCCTGTATGCCAATGGGCAGTTTTTTCATGGCGATAAAGATAACCGAAAATGATTGCTCCTCCAACCCCGTGAAATAGTCGCAGTTCCTTTCTGTCCTTGTAGGTTAACCAAATCAGGACAATACCCGAAACCTGGCAGGTTGGATTACCGCACGAACATCAGCTCCCGGTACTTGATCATCGGCCATTCGCGGTCGTCCACCAGGTATTCCAGGCGGTCGGCGTAGGTGCGGATGTCTTCCATCAGGGGCTTGACGTCATAGCAGTAAGCCTTGGCCTTGGCGGTGGCATCTTCCCGGGCGTTTGCCTTTTTGCGCACGTCGGTCATCTGGTTGACGGCGAGCTTGATGTTGGCAATGTTCTCCGAGATGAGTTTAACGACATCCATCTGGGCTTCGTAGGCGCTTTCCGGCAGGCCGAGCTCCTTCAGCTTGAGGACGTTGTCGGCCAGTTGAGTTTGGTAGACGATGGCCGCCGGCAGGATGTGGTTGACCACCATCTCGCCCAGGGTACGGCTCTCGATCTGCAGTTTGAGGATGTAGTTTTCGCACATTACGTCGTAATGGGCATGCATTTCCCGTTCTGTAAAGACACCGCTGGAAGTGAACAACTCGATGGATGCATCCGAAAGGTAGGCGCCCAGGGCATCCGGGGTGTTGGGCGTATTGCTCAGCCCCCGGCGGGCGGCCTCGTCCTTCCACTCCTCGCTATAACCGTCGCCTTCGAAACGGATCGGTTTGGATTCAGTAATGTAGCGCTTGAGTATGGATAGGATGGCCTCATCCCGATCGGTTCCCTCTTTCATCAGTTCATCCAGTTCGGCTTTGAACTCCATCAGCTGGCGGCCGACGATGGTATTCATCACCGTCATGGGCGCGGCGCAGTTCATGGAGGAGCCCACCATACGGATCTCGAACTTTTTGCCGGTAAAGGCAAAGGGCGAGGTGCGGTTACGGTCGGTATTGTCCAGTTCCAGGTTGGGGATCTTACTGAGCAGGTCGAGCGCTTCCTGAACGCCGGCGGCGTCGGCGTCGATGCCGGCCTCCAGCTTATCGAGCACATTGGTAAGCGTCTGGCCGATAAAAACGGAAATGATGGCCGGAGGCGCTTCGTTGGCGCCCAGGCGGTGGTCGTTGGAAGCGGAAGCGACGCTGGCGCGCAGGATGTCTGCATGCCGGTAGACCGCCTGTATGGTATTCATGAAGAATGTCAGGAAGAGCAGGTTCTTCCCCGGCTGCTTGCCCGGAGAGAGCAGGTTGCGGCCGGTATTGGTCGACATCGACCAGTTGTTGTGTTTGCCGGAGCCGTTCACGCCGGCAAAGGGCTTTTCGTGCAGCAGTACCCGCAGCTTGTGGCGGCGCGCCACGCGGTCCATCAGGTCCATCAGCAACTGATTGTGGTCGACGGCCAGGTTGCACTCCTCGTACATGGGCGCCAGCTCGTACTGGCCGGGGCCCACCTCATTGTGGCGGGTGCGCACGGGGATACCCAGCTTATGGCATTCCGTTTCCAGGTCGCGCATATAGGCGTAGACGCGCTCCGGGATGGAGCCGAAGTAGTGGTCGTCGAGCTGCTGCCCCTTGGGGGAATGCTTGCCCAGGAGGGTCCGGCCGGTCAGCAGCAGGTCGGGGCGGGCATGGTAGAGGGCCTCATCCACCAGGAAGTATTCCTGTTCCCAGCCAAGGGTGGTGATCACCCTGGTGATGTTCTTATCGAAAAGCTGGCAGACCGGGATGGTGGCCTTCTCGAGATAAGCCTGCGACTTCAGCAAAGGGAGTTTATAATCGAGTGAATCCCCGCCGTAGGTAACGAAAATGGTCGGAATGCACAAGGTCTTGCCTTCACTTACCTCCAGGATAAAAGCCGGAGAGGAAGGGTCCCAGGCCGTGTATCCCCGCGCCTCGAAAGTAGAACGCAGCCCTCCTCCCGGGAAGCTGGACCCGTCGGGCTCCTGTTGGACCAACGTGTTGCCGTCGAATTCCTCCAACACCGTACCATCCGGCTTGAGGGTGAAAAAAGAGTCGTGCTTCTCGGCCGTACGGCCGGTCAGGGGCTGGAACCAGTGGGTATAATGGGTAGCACCCCGGTCCATGGCCCAGCGCTTCATGGCATCGGCCACCACGTCGGCATCCTCCCGGGACAACTTGGCGCCCGACTCGATGGCCAGCTTGACGTTGTTGAATGCCTCCTCTGTCATGTATTCCCGCATCGCTGCCTCGTTGAAGACGTTGCAACCGAAGAAAGAAGAGATCTTCGTGTCCGGAATATCAACGTATTCCAGTTCAAAACCGGAACGGTTGAGGATGGTGTCTAATGCTTGGAATCTGGATAAACTCATTTGGAATATGCCTTTTGTTACTATTGCGGCACTTTAAGATACAGCCGCATCGCGGCGGCAGATCATAGCCGGGGGCGCAGGCCCCTGGCTATGAGGCAAAGGTTGCGATTGAGCTGCGTAGCTGCGATACAACACATTTAGTGCTCTGTGTCGCCGCGATTAAAGTGCCAAAGTAGTATTAGTTAAATTTCCCCGAAAATACAAAAAAGCCGGCTGTCTTCAGAGCAACCGGCAAGGCATTGAAATATTTTTATTTCCAACATAAAAGGAGGGAGGCCCACCCGTTTTTAGCGGGCAGGCCTCTCCTTATTAACAATGCATCTCAGCAGCAATTCGTAGGGCTCTTTTGCCAAAAGCTGCCCTGAGCACGGGGCTCAGAGGCAGGTAATAATGGCATATTCCTATGCAGGAACTAGAGCTGATTATACAAGTTTGAAAACGTTTTTGTCTTCCTTACTTAGCGGCCACAGCAACTTCTGCCGATACCTTCGATACCGTCTTGATGATCCGGGCCGCCACCTTATAAGGGTCGGCAGCAGAGTTCGGGCGGCGGTCTTCCAGGTATCCTTTCCAGCCGTTCTCCACGGTAGCGACCGGAATGCGGATGGAAGCGCCGCGGTCGGAAATGCCGTAGCTGAACTTGTCGATCGACTGAGTCTCGTGCAACCCGGTCAGGCGCAGGTGGTTGTCGGCGCCATAAGCATCGATATGGGCTTTGATGACCTCCGGAGAAGCCCCGAAAGCGGAGCATATCTTGTCGTAGATCTCCTTACTGCCGGCATTGCGCAGCAGGGAGTTGGAGAAGTTCGCGTGCATACCGGAGCCGTTCCAGTCGCCCCGTACCGGCTTACAGTGCCAGTTGATGGCCAGGCCGTACTTCTCGGCGGTGCGCTCCAGCAGGTAGCGGGCCACCCAGATCTGGTCGCCGGCGGAATGGGCGCCCTTGGCGAAGATCTGGAATTCCCACTGGCCGGTGGCCACTTCGGCGTTGATGCCTTCTACGTTCAGGCCGGCATCGAGGCAGAGGTCGAGGTGCTCCTCGATGATCTCACGGCCGTAGGCCTTGCCGGCGCCGACGCCGCAGTAGTAGGGCCCCTGCGGAGCGGGATAGCCGCTGGCGGGGAAGCCAAAGGGCTTGTCCGTTTCCAGGTCCCAGAGGAAATACTCCTGCTCGAAGCCGAACCAGAAGTCGGCGTCATCGTCTTCGATGTGGGCGCGGCCATTGGTCTCGTGCGGAGTGCCATCGGCATTGAGCACTTCCGTCATTACGAGGTAAGCATTCCTGCGGCCAGGGTCCGGAAAAATGGCTACCGGCTTGAGCAGGCAGTCGGACGAATTACCGGGGGCCTGCTCGGTGGAGCTGCCGTCGAAAGACCACATCGGGCAGTCATCCAGCTCTCCGCTGAAGTCCTTGATTATCTTCGTCTTGCTACGCAGGCTTTGCGTAGGCTTGTAACCGTCTAACCAAATGTACTCTAGTTTGAATTTTGCCATGATTACTAAACTTATTTGAATGGTCAAAAAATGTTTTCTAACAACTCCAACCAAACCGTTGGAAAAGGGGGCTTCCAGCAGTACTCCGGGTGGAAGCCCCGGGTTGCTAGAAGCTGTATACTGCCGCTACCAGCGCTACCGGCAGTGTTTTGGTAAATTTCCCGCCTTCGTCGGGGAAGGCCTCCTCAGCGGCCATATCCACGCGGAATTCGGGAATGATCGTCAGCGCTCCGATATGGATATTACCGGAAGCCGTCAGGCTCAGCACATTGCCGTCGGGAATGCCCAGGATCTCGCCGTCCGGGTCGCCGATGTACTCACCACGCAAACCCAGGGTAAACGATTCGCTGAAAGCATAGTTGGCGTACAGGGCGCCGCCGAACCAGCTGGTGTTGTCACTCTCGGCAACGGCATTTGTCTTGGAGGTAGCGTTCACTCCCAGGCCAAGAGCGTCACTGAGCTGGAAGGTGGCGGTCAGGTCCACCTGCCGTCCGGAAACGTCGGATGTCAGGCTGTCCCCCTCCAGGTCCTTCCCCCCGATGTAGTTCAGATAGATGCCTACACTTTCGTTGGCGTAGGACAGCTGGGCGCCAAGGTGCTTGCCGGGCGTAAAGTCCAGTTTGCTGTCGGTATCGTCGAACAGGCCCACCATGGCGCCGAAGTTTTCAGACAAGGCGACATCCGCCTTCAGCCCGGTGTGGTAAAACGGGCCGTTGGAGAACATGTAGGACGTACTGTAGTTGATGTTGGCCGGAGCGTCGATTACTTCGTACCCGACGTGGGTACCAAAGTTCCCGAAGGTGAAGGTTAACCAGTCCGCCGGGCTGTACGTGACGTACAACTGTTTAATGGCGGAGAGGGTCGTCCCGCTAAAACCATTGGCCACTTCTGCCCGGGGGCCGACGGCCAGGTCGGCGACAAAGCCCACCTTTCCTTCTCTGGAGAAGACGAGATTGGCCATTCCCAGGGAGAAAGAATTGGTAGTTTCCGTAAAACTGGTAGGCAGAGGGTTTTCGGTAAAACTGTAGCCGTAATAAACGTCCACGAAACCTGAGACTTCAAAGGGCAACTTCGAGCCTTCCTCCTCAGCTTCCGGTTCGGAGGCCACTGCCGGCGCCAGCTCGCTGGCATTGGCCACCTCCGCATCCTGTGCGCTGAGCATGTTGTCAAAGAACAATAGCAGGATCAGGGTATACTTTAAAACTCGCATGGTGAATCAATTTTGAGGGTTTGCAATAAGATGAGCAACGTACGGCAAATGATTAATAAGGGATGAAAACACCCTGGCCGGCAAACCGCATCTTATCCTCAAAATCGTTTGGAGAAAGTTCCCCTAAACCTTAACTTTGAGTTTCCTGAAACCAAGATTTCGGTTTACCGAGGTCTTGTAGCTCCCGGCCCGCCAGCCGGGAGCTTTTTTTTCGATGAGGCCACTTTAAAGCGTCCTGTAAAAATCCAATCTGTTTTTATTTCACAAGCAACTCATATCCGGCCGGCTCGGCGGAGATCGACTCTCCGTAAGCTTTCATATCGTGCTCCGACACATCCAGGCCTCTTTCCTCGTATTCCTCGCTCACGCGGATGCCGATGGTCACTTTGAGCAGGTACATCAGCCCGAAAGCGAAAGCAAAGGTAAAGGCGCCGATAGCGAGGGTTCCGTAGAGCTGCACCCAGAGTTGGCCAAGGCCCGCCTTGGCGCCGAAGATGCCCACGGCCAGGGTGCCCCACAGGCCGCAGACGAGGTGTACCGAAGTAGCGCCCACCGGGTCGTCCAGCTTGAGGCGGCGGTCGAAGGTGACTACCGCTACCGGAATGGCCGCCCCGGCAATGGCCCCGATAAGGATGGCCTCGGCCGGGCTCATCAGGTCGGCGCCGGCAGTGATGCCCACCAGCCCGCCCAGGATGCCGTTGAGCACCATGGAAAGGTCATGGGACTTGAACAGCAGGTAGGAGGCAATAAAGGCGCCGATCGCGCCGGCGGCGGCAGCCAGGGCCGTGGTTACAAATACCAGCGATACGGCTACCGGGTCGGCGGACAGGACGGAGCCTCCGTTGAAGCCGAACCATCCGAACCAGAGGAGGAAAACGCCGACTGCCGCCAGCGGCATGCTGTGGCCCGGAATGGGCTTGATGCCATTGGAGGTATACTTACCTTTGCGGGCCCCGAGCAGGATGATGACCGCCAGCGCTCCCCAGCCGCCAACGGCGTGGACGAGGGTCGAGCCGGCGAAGTCGTAGAAACCGGCGGCCTGCAGCCACCCGCCTCCCCACTTCCACATACCGGTAATGGGATAGCTGACCGCAACGAAAATGGTGGCAAAGATCAGGAAGGCCTCCAGCTTGATGCGCTCGGCAACCGCGCCGGAAACGATAGTAGCTGCCGTTGCGGCAAACATGGCCTGGAAGATAAAATCCGTCCAGTACGTATAACCGCCGTCAGCATAGGCAATGCCGCCGGCGTCGCCTTCCGGCATGCTCAGGCCGAAACCGCTGAAGCCGAAAAAGCCGCCTTCGTTAAGGCCAGGATACATTAGGTTGAACCCCATGATGCAATAGGTCAGCAGGCCTATGGAGATGATCATGGCGTTCTTGAACAGAATATTGACCGTATTTTTTCTTTGTACGAAGCCTGCTTCCAGGGAAGCGAAACCCAGGTGCATGATAAAAACCAGCACGGTCGCAACAAGCATCCATACATTATTGACAGTGAATAATGCTTCATTCATCGTTCTTGAATTGTTGGTGTTAGACAAAACGGTTGAAACCCGAAATCTGGCTTTTATTTGGAAAGGCAGGGAAAAAAGGAGCCAGCACCAGAAATGGCAGGAATGTGCTATGTACGTGTAGCGCTGTCGGCTAAGAAATCAAATTCATGGTATTGGGAGTTCCTGCTGGGCGCTGCCGCTTAAGTAACCGCCGGTATGGCGTCAGACGGCCTGAGCCCCCGTCTCCTGGGTGCGGATACGAACGACCTGGTCGACGTCAAAAACAGTAATTTTACCATCGCCAACTTCACCGGTACGGCCGGCGCTCAGAATGGCCTCGATGATGCTTTCGGCCATATCGTCGCTGGCGAGAATGTCCAGCTGCAGGCGGGCGATGTAATCACTATCGTAGGTGCTCCCCCGATACGTGATCGTCTCTCCCTTTTGCAGCCCGAAGCCTTTTACGTCCTTCAATGTGAAAAAGCGAACGCCGATACTGGCAAGGGCGTCACGCACCTTCTCAAAGCGGGACAGGCGAATTATTGCCTCTATCTTCTTCATTTTTTGCTTACTTTTGTTGGTGGATAAATGGAATATGCCAGGGCATAAAGGACGACCAATCCCTATGTCATTTGCCGTATACAGTTGCCTTGAAAAAGTAATTGAGACAAAATTAGAACACCGGCAACTTCCCCGCTATGCCAATTCTTTTAGCCATGTGAAGCCCAAAACGCCCGCCAAAAGGAACAACCCATTGAAAAACAAAGAATTAAGCCGTCACCAATTGTTATGTTCAGTAGCCAGAAGGATCAGTTATTTTCTTTGATCAAATCGCTAACCAAGGCGGAAAAGCGGAGTTTCAAGCTCTACGCCAACCGTTTCCAGAGTGGGACCGACACCAAATTCATACAGCTTTTCGACGTGATCGACCGCCTGCCCGAGTACGATGAGCAGGAGATACTCCGGCGCCTGCTGGAAGTCAAAAAGCGCCACCTGCCTAACCTCAAGCGACACCTGTACAAGCAGATCCTGACCAGCCTGCGCCTGATCCACATTCAGAAAAATATCGACATTCAGATCCGCGAGCAGCTCGACTTCGCCCGCATCCTCTACGGCAAGGGCATGTACATGCAGAGCCTGCGCATGCTCGACCGCATCAAGAAGATCGCCCTTGACCACCACCAGGACCTGCTGCACCTCGAGATCCTCGAATTCCAGAAAACGATCGAAGCCCGCCATATTACCCGCAGCCGCCTGGTGGAGAATAAGATGGAAGCCCTGCTCGACGAGGCATCGCACCGCAGCCTGGTAGCCCACGCCAATAACCTGCTCTCCAATTTCAATATTCAGATCCATGGCTGGTACATACAGCACGGCCACGTTAACAACGAGGGGGAGATCAACGCCATCAACGATTATTTCCTGGAGCAACGGCCCGACGGCTACATCACTGAAAAGCTGACCTTCTTCGAAAAGGCCAACCTGTTCCAGGCCTATATGTGGTATCATTATATCCTGCTCGATTTCGACGGGGCGGCCCGCTACGCCCGGCAGTGGGTGGGCCTGTTCCACGCTCAGGGCCAGATGAAAGAAAAGGACCCCGACCTCTACATGCGGAGCCTCTATTACCTGCTGGCCTTCCTCTATCTGCTGAGGCAGAAGGATGAATTTGCCCGCTACCTGGAAGAGTTCCAGGAATTTGTAACTGAGAACGACAGCCAGTTCAACGACAACTCCTGCATGATCGCTTTCACCTACCTCAACCTCTCCCGGCTCAACTACTACCTGGTGAACAGGGACTTCCGGGGCGGCGTCCAGGCTATCGAACAAATCAGGGCCGAACTGCCCAAATACCAGGAGTACACCGACATGCACCGAATCCTGTTGTTCTACTTTAAATTCGCTTACCTGTATTTCTCCCTCCGCCAGTACGAAAAGGCGCTGGAGTACCTCAACCGGATTATTCACCTGAAATCGGGCCACCTGCGCGATGACCTGCAGGCCAACGCCCGCCTCCTCCACCTCATCTGCCACTACGAGCTGAAGAACTTCGATATGATCGATTACCTGTCCCCTTCGGTCCGCCGCCTGCTGGACAACTCCTCCGACGTCAGCCAGTTGCCCCGCCTGACCCTACGCTTCCTGGAAGAGCTGTCCAGGCTCCCGCCTCTTGACCATGACCGGGCATTCGCCGATTTCCGCCAGGACCTGAAAAAAATAATGGAAGAACCTTTCGAGCGGAAGTCGCTCAATTATCTGGACATTCCGGCCTGGGTGGAGGGGCATCTGGGGGCCGTGCGGGAGAAGGCCCTTTGAGGAAGCGGCTGGACAGGTTGGGGCTAAAATTTAAAGTAACAAAGTAGCAGTAAGTACCTGGACAATTTTAGCAATACCCATGCTGCCTCGAATTCGAAACGCTTCAGGCAATTTTCCTTTTATACTTTTACACATTTTCACCCATACACCTTAATAAGCGCCCGTTCACACCCACTTTCCCCAAGTTTATTCCGATCTTTACCCCCACACTCGAACACCGATGAAGCGCCTTTTGCTTTTATTGTTTCCCTTACTCTCCCTGCCGGCGTTTACCCAGGTAGACACGCTGCAGCAGCCGCCCGACGCCACCCAGCAGGTGATCGAAGACTTCCTCCAAAACACCGAAAGCGAGGGTGAATTCGACTTCAACACCATCTTCGAAGAACTGCAATACTTCCAGGAAAACCCCGTCAACCTCAACGAGGCGGGCGAGGAGGAACTGCAGGCCCTGCAGCTGCTGTCCGACATTCAGATCCTGGAACTGCTCAACTACCGCCGCCAGGCCGGAGACCTCATTTCCCTGTACGAGCTGCAGGCCGTCCCCAGCTTCGACCTGCTGACGATCCGGCGCATCCTGCCCTACGTCACCGTGAATGCGGGGCTCGACGACTACCAGCTGTCCATCCCCCGGATGATAGCCGAGGGGCAGAACGAGCTCTACCTGCGCTGGTCGCGTTTCCTGGAAGAGCAGGAAGGGTATACCTCCCTGGAAGAAGGGCAAACGGCCCAACGCTACCTGGGTTCCCCCTATCAGTTCTACCTGCGCTACAAACACTCCTTCAGCAATAAGCTGAGCTATGGCATCACGGCGGAAAAAGACCGGGGCGAGGAGTTCTTCACCGGCAGCAACCGGCAGGGGTTCGACTTCTACTCCGCCCACCTCTTCCTGAAGGATTACAACCGCACCGTCAAGGCCATCGCCATCGGCGACTACGCGGTGAGCTTCGGCCAGGGGCTCATCCTGTACTCGGGCTTCGGGGCGGGCAAGAGTTCCTACGTGATGAATATCAAGCGCACAGCGCGGGCGCTGCGGCCCTACACCTCTGTCAACGAGGCCAACTTCCAGCGGGGCGCCGCGGCAACCCTCGCTTTCGGCGAACACCTGGAAGTGACCGCCCTGGCCTCCTACCGCAAACGGAGCGCCAACCTGCTGGCCCCCGACACCCTCAATGTGGATGAGGAGATCCGCCAGGTAAGCTCGCTGGACATCGACGGCCTGCACCGCACCCCCAACGAGATCGCCGACGAGAATGCCATCGGCCAAACCACCATCGGCGGGCGCCTGCGCTGGAAAGGCGCCGCCGGCCACCTCGCCCTGAACGCCCTCTACGAGCAGATCGACGCCGATCTCGCCCTGCGCGAGCAGCCCTACAACCGCTTCTACTTCAGCGGCAACCGCCTGTTCAACGCCAGCCTCGACTATTCCTTCATCTATCGGAATTTCAACTTCTTCGGCGAAACCGCCATGAGCGACAACGGCGCCGTGGCCACCCTCAACGGCCTGCTGATGGGCCTCGACCGCAAGGTAGACCTGGCGGTGCTCGTCCGCCACTTCCCACGCAACTACCAGGCCCTGTTCCCCAACCCCTTCGCCGAATCCTTCGGCGCCCGCAACGAAACGGGCGCCTACCTCGGCATCGAAGTGCGCCCCCACCGCTTCTGGAAGATCAGCGCCTACTTCGACGCCTGGCAACACCCCTGGCTGCGCTTCGACGCCGACGCCCCCTCCCGCGGCCAGGAGTACCGCGCCCGCCTCACCTACTTCCGAAAGCGCAACCTGGAGGTGTACCTCGAAGTGCGCGACGAAACCAAAGAGCGCAACATCGACAAGATCGACGGCAAGAACAACTTCACCCTGCCCAACCGGGTGTTCCAAACCCGCCTGCACCTCGCCAAACAGGTGAACAAATCGCTGGAACTGCGCAGCCGCATCGACGTCGGCTTCTCCGAGAACGAGATCAACACCACCCAGCGGGGCTTCGTCATCTACCAGGATGTGATCTTCCGGCCGATGAGCTTCCCCCTGTCCTTCACCACCCGCTTCGCCCTCTTCGACACCGACGGCTTCCAGGCGCGCTACTACTCCTTCGAGAACAACCTGCTGTACGCCTTCTCCATACCGGCCTACTACAACCGCGGCACGCGCTTCTACCTCAACCTCCGCTACAAGGGCATCCGCAACCTCACCCTGGAGGCCCGCATCGCCCAAACGTACTGGAGAGACAGAGACACCATCGGCAGCGGGCTGGAGGAAGTGCCGGGGCCGAGAAGGACGGAGGTGGGGGCGCAGGTGAAGTTTCGGTTTTGAGGGAATTAGCGCCATCTTTGAGCCTTCATGGCAAAAAAGCCGGGCACATCCGGAAACCTCCTGAAATGAAAAATGTATCTTTGACAAACTGAAGGTCCAGGTTTTGCTCCTGGGTGGAAACCCTGGCATATCCAATTTTCATCTTGATAGTTTTTTGGTGAAAGGGGGTACTATTCAGACACAGGAGGGATAGGCCGGAGTTCACTTTTTGGAGCCTGAGCAGAGACGGTTTTTGGTACAACAATCCCATACCTTTCAATGGACGTGCAAAATCGGGCCGGGCAGGCGGATGGCAGACCAATTAAAGGGCGGTTTGGGTGGACTGCAAATAGCTAGGATGGCAGAGGCTTGAGATAAATTTATCCTTCTTTGTATTCCCCTTTTTCGGCCTTTTCAGCAGAGGCTATACTGTTTTCAAGAAGCCGGAACCCCAGGCTCATTCCCGTCTCCGGGCCATATAGTTTGGCAGCAACCTGAAGCAGGATATTCAGGAAAGCCTTGCGCCGGGAGGCCTGTTCGATCCTCTGGACATGATCGTAGTAGTAAGTAGAATAAAGCGCCACTACTTCCTCATTCGCCTGGCTTGTATTCATTATCTGTTCTTTGTTGTCCTTCATCAGGGTGTTGTTTTATCCAATCTTTCTGCATCTGCCGGATCATCAGGATCAAGGTTAGAAGTTCTTCGGCCTTGTCGGCCATGCTGGCGCTGTATTGCTGTAAGAGTTGAGCCATGCCATCTATTATTTCCTCTTGTTCCTGGGTAAGTGGCACGCCTCGCCTCAACCGCTCCAACAGTTGCATCAGGATGCTTTTCCAGCTTTCATAAACCTGATCGTTAAATTGACTGTTGCATCATTTGTTTCCGTTGGGGATGGATGGGATGGGGCAGCCGGTAAAGATTGAACAGCGAAATCCTGAATAATGAGATAAGAAATTCCTATGATAAAAACCAGAAACAGTGGAATTCTGAAATCAGCGGCCATAATCCATTGAGGGTGTTTCCTTAGGTCGGTACAATTTATTGAAAATTACCCTCAAAAGCCATTTTTCCGCCTTTGGTTTTCATACCCAACTCGCCAAACCAAATAGCGAGGATTTTTTTCTGCTCGACATTGGATCCCCTCAGGCTTGGGTTTAAAAAAAGGTATGGTTTGTTTTTTGAACTGCTGAGCGAATTCCAAGAATACCAACCTTTCGCTGCAATTATTCCCGCCCTGCCACCTCCTTTTCAAAACAGGCCTTTGCCGATGTAACCACATCAAAATTTCCCGTATCTTCACCCTAACATTATCCTGAACCTGAAAACCGTTTCCTATGACAACCACCATCAAACTTCTCTCCTTCCTCCTCCTGAGCACCGCCCTCCTTTCCTCCTCCTGCAACACCAGCCGGGCCGCCAAGGGCGCCGTCATCGGCGGAACCGTCGGCGGGGTAGCCGGAGGGGCCATCGGCAAGAAGTCGGGCAATACGGCGGCGGGCATCATCATCGGCGCCGCCGTCGGCGGAACGGCCGGAGCCCTCATCGGCAACTACATGGACAAACAGGCCGAGGAAATCGAGCGCGATATGGAAGGCGCCACCGTACAGCGCGTCGGCGAAGGTATCCTCATCACTTTCGACTCGGGGCTGATGTTCGACGTCAACTCCTACCAGCTTCGCCCCGCCACAAAAACCAACCTGCAGGAGCTCTCGCGTATCCTCCTGAAGTACGACGACACCAACATCCTCATCGAAGGGCATACCGACAGCAGCGGCTCGGAAGAATACAACCAGGAGCTTTCGGAAAAGCGGGCCAGTTCCGTGTATACTTACCTGGTGCAACAGGGCGTAATGGCCCCTCGCTTCAGCACCGTGGGCTACGGGGAAATGCAGCCCGTCGCCACCAATGAGACCCCCGACGGCCGCCAGCAGAACCGCCGGGTCGAAGTGGCCATCTATGCGAACAAGGAACTGCAGCGGGCAGCGAAGAGAGGGGATATTGGGGAGTAGGATTTTTGATTTTTGATGTGTGATTTTTGATGTGCGATGTGCGATGTGTGATGTTCATGCAGGAGCTGTCCTGCCAGAGCAGCCGGTGGAATGCAAATCAAAAATCAAAAATCGCATATCAAGAACTTCTCTCTCTCCACTTTTCCCGCCTTCCAGTTAACATCCCCCTTCCCCTCCCTGTTACAACAGTGGACAACCGCCGGAAAAGCCGGCGGCTTTTGCTGATGTAAAGGGCCGCTGTGATGCAGGACAAAAACATAAAACAGATTGAAAACCGCGAATGGATCGCCTCCCTCGACTGGGTGATCGAACACGAATCGAAAGGCCGTGCCAAAGAGCTGCTGGAGCTGCTGAAAGAACGGGCAAAGGAGGCCGGCCTGAAGGTGGACGGAGAACGCCTGAGGACGGATTACCGCAACACTATCCCTGCCGAAGAAGAAAAAAAATACCCCGGAAACCTTGAACTGGAACAAAAGATATACAACGCCATCCGCTGGAACGCCATGGCCATCGTGGCCCGCGCCAATAAAAAGATCGAGGGCATCGGCGGGCACATCTCCACCTATTCTTCCGCTTCCACCCTCTGGGAAGTAGGCCTCCACCACTTTTTTCACTCCTATGGCAATACCAGCCCGGGCCTGGTTTATTTCCAGGGCCACGCCTCCCCGGGGCTGTACGCCCGGTCTTATGTAGAATACCGCTTCGACGAAGCCCACCTTGACTATTTCCGGCGGGAAGTGAACAACGAAAAGGGGCTTTCCAGCTACCCCCACCCGCGGCTGATGCCCGATTACTGGCGCTTTCCCACCGTATCTATGGGCCTGGCGCCAATACAGGCCATCTATCAGGCCCGTTTCCAGAAGTACCTGCACCACCGCGGCCTGCTGAAAGATGGCGAAAGCCCGGGGTGCGTCTGGGCCATGCTGGGCGACGGCGAGATGGACGAACCGGAATCGACCGGCGCCATCACGCTGGCGGCGCGCGAGAAGCTGGACAACCTGATCTTCGTCATCAACTGCAACCTGCAACGGCTGGACGGCCCGGTGCGCGGCAACACCAAAGTGATCAGCGAGCTGGAGGGCCTTTTCCGGGGCGCCGGCTGGACGGTGATCAAGGTAATCTGGGGCAGCGGCTGGGATGAGCTGTTCCGCGAAGATAAAAGCGGCGCCCTGCTCGAAAAATTCAATGAACTGCCGGACGGCGAGCTGCAACGCCTTTCCCGAATGAACGCCGGCGAGATGAGGGAGGAGTTCTTCACCGGAAAACTGAAGGGCCTGGTAGAAGATAAAAAAGACGAAGAACTCAACGCATTGGTACGGGGCGGGCACGATTTTAAAAAAATCTACAATGCCTATCGCACAGCGGTGGACAATACCGAAGGCCCTACCGTCATCCTCGCCCAGACGGTAAAGGGTTGGGAACAGGGCGAAGCGGGCGAGGCCAGCAACGTCGCCCACAAAACCAAAAAGGTGGAAGGAGAAGCCCTCAAAGCTTTCCGCGACAGCCTGGAGCTCGATATTTCCGATAAGGAACTGGAAAAACTGCCCTACCGCCGTTTTGAAAAGGATAGCGAGGAATATAAATACCTGATGGAACGGCGGAAGGAACTGGGCGGCCCGCTGCCGCAGCGAAAGGTACTGGCCGAAGGTTTTGAAATGCCCGATGAAAGCGTTTTCGAAGAATTCTACCAGGGGTCGGATGGAGAGGACGTCGCCACAACCATGGCATTTGTCAAAATGCTCTCCAAACTACTGGGCGATGAAAAGGCAGGGAAGTACATTGTCCCCATCATCCCCGACGAATCACGCACCTTCGGTATGGACGCTCTTTTCAGGGAAGTGGGCATCTATGCTCCGCAAGGGCAGCAGTACGAGCCGGTGGATAAGGACAGCCTGCTGTATTACAACGAGTCGGAAAGCGGCGCCATCCTGGAGGAGGGCATCACCGAGGCCGGTTCCATGTCGAGCTTCATTGCTGCCGGCACCAACCACACCACCCATCCCTTTTTCACCATACCGTTCTTTGCCTTTTATTCCATGTTCGGCTTTCAGCGCGTCGGGGACCTCATCTGGGCGGCGGCGGACGCCCGCGCCCGAGGCTTCCTTATCGGCGGCATCTCGGGGCGCACCTCCCTCTCCGGCGAAGGCCTGCAGCACACCGACGGCCAGAGCCACCTGTACGCCATGGCCTACCCCAATGTCCGGGCGTACGACCCCGCCTTCGCCTTCGAACTGGCCCACATCATCCGGGACGGATTGAGGCGCATGTACGCCGAAGGGGAAGACATCATCTACTACATCACCATCACCAACCAGGCCTATCCCATGCCGGAACAGCCGGAAGGCATTACCGAAAATCTGCTCAAAGGGCTGTACCGCTTCCGGAAAAGCAAAAAGAGGAAGAAAAAGGAAGGAAAGATCAACCTGATGGGCAGCGGCGCCGTCATGACGGAAGTGCTGGAAGCCGCCGAATTGCTGGAAGACAACTACGGCTTTCCGGTGGATGTATGGAGCGCTACCAGCTACAAGGCCCTCTATGATGACGCCCGCGATACGGAGCGCCGCAACATGCGCCGGCGTACTTCCGACAAGAACCACATCGAGAAAATGCTGGATGACGAAGGCCCGGTATTTGTAGCTGCCACCGATTATGTAAAAGCCCTGCCGCTGAGCATATCACAGTGGGTGCCCGGCGACTTTTCCGCCCTCGGCGCCGACGGCTTCGGCCGGAGCGATACGGTAAAAACCCTGCGCCGCCATTTCGAAGTGGACGCCATTCACATCGCCTATCATGCTCTCTGCCTGCTGATGGAACAGGGCAGGATAGAAGAAGAGGACCTGGCGGATTTCGCAGAAGAATACGAACTGAAACCGGACAAGGAAAACCCGGCAAAATATTAAATTCAGAGAATCATGAGTATTGAAGTTATACTAAGCGCGGTCACCAGAGGTGAAAAGTTGGAGAGTACCTATCTTTGTTG
>CAYQKY010000038.1:0-51910 GCA_964418125.1 uncultured Phaeodactylibacter sp. | reverse complement strand
GAAGGCTGGCTCAACATCGGCTTCATCGGGGAGGAGGTCCGCAACCCGCAGCGCAACATTCCCCTGTCGCTCCTGATCGGCATCGCCATCGTCATTACCGTTTACCTGGCCATCAATTTCACCTACCTCTACGTGATGCCCATGGACGAGATGATCGCATTGGCCCGAGATGAGAACAGCATCGCCGCGGTGGCCGTTGTCGGCAAGTTCCTGGGCGAGGGGGGCATTCTTTTCATCTCCATCCTCATCTGCGTGACCACCCTGGGCTGCGCCAACACCACCATACTGACGGCCGCCCGCGTGCACTACGCCCTGGCGCGCGACCGCCTCTTCTTCCCGAAGATCGCCCACATCAACCCGCGCTTCCACACGCCGGGCAACGCCCTGCTGATACAGGCCGTGTGGGCCAGCCTGCTTGTCTTCTCCGGCTCTTTCGACCAGCTGACCGACATGCTGATCTTCGCCTCCTTCATCTTCTACGGGTCCATCGCCCTCGGCGTCTTCGTGCTGCGCCGCAAGGAGCCGGAGACGCCCCGGCCGTACCGGGCGGTGGGTTATCCTGTATTGCCGGCCCTCTTCGTGCTCTTCTGCGCCTGCCTGGTGGTTGTCACCTGTTTCCAGCGGCCGCGCGAGGCGGGGCTGGGGCTGGCGCTGATCTTGTTGGGGACGCCTTTTTTGCTGTACTGGCGGCGGAAGAGTAGGGAAGGAGCGAAGGATGATAAGCGTTCATAATGAGGCTATTCGGGAATCCTTCCGGCTTGTTCAATCTGATCATTTGTTTGGCGTATTGTAGTTTTTCGGCATTCTCCTGGGAAGAAGAGAAACGCTCTTTAACCAACTCTAAGATACCTTCTGTCTTTTTAGAGATTAAGAAATTAAGCAGGCCTGATTCAAGAGGGTCACTTGGTTGAAGTTTCCAGGCTAAATCCATCAGATAATCAAGGTCTCCTTCTATCCCAATACTAATCTTTTGTATTTCAACAGATTTACCACCACCCGCTTCGCTCAAAAGGACACTACGATTGATGATCCGGGAAAAATCAAAATATCATCAGTTCTATCATCAGAAATTGGGCTAAATCGCCTGGAGACGTATGGATGCGGATGTGAAAGTACGCTTCCCGAAAAAACCAATTCTTTATAGTCGCCATGATAATGATATTGGTCTCCGATATTATCAGAAAGGTCATGTACCGTCAATTGCCCCTCTCCGATAAACATGCTCCAGAGCCCTCCCGCGAACATCCCCCCCCTCCCTCTCCTTCTATAGAAGACAAACAATTACACTTCGGCAATTGGCTATCAGCCGTTGGCAAGATATGCCCGCGAGGCACTAGTTCACAACAAACAAAAATCATGAGCACCTCCTACCGCACCAACTGGATCATCAACGACGCAATAGGCATTTTTCTGGGCATCGCCGTAGCGGCGGGCATCCTCACCTATGAAGGCCAGATGCTCGGCCAGCCGGGTACCGCCGCCGAGAAGGTCGGCAGCCTGGGTGTCGCCCTGGCGGGCGGGCTGATCGCCGGCACCATCCTGGCCTGGTTCCAGTACCGGGCGCTCAAACGCCGTTATTCCGATCTTTCCTGGACAGGATGGTGGGGCAATACCGTCATCGCCTTTGTCGCCGGGTGGATACTGGCCATCGCGCCGTCCTTTGCCTATACCGGGGAGAACGCCATTCAGCAGGTCATTCCGCCCTTCGGGATACCGGTGTACACCGCCATGTACGGCTCTATCATCTTCGGAGGCCTGATGGGCGCCTTCATCGGTTTTGCGCAGTATCTGGAATTGAGAAAGCACCGGGAAAAAGCATCGTCCTGGATCGGAATGAACGTCTTCGGCTGGGCGCTGGGCTTGTTCCTCATTGTCGTGCTCGGCCTGCTGTTCGGCGAACAGCTGAGCGTGTTCCTGCTGACGGGCGTGGCCGGCGGGCTGGTTGCCGCTCTGTGTATTGCGGGGATAACGAGTACGTTTTTCCGGAAGGTGGAAGGAAAAGCTGCGGCGTGAATAAAAAGAACGGAATATTTTGCTATTTCAGATAGCAATTTTGCAGCCTATGTGATAAATAAATTCCGCATCCATGAAACTTACCATCCTCTCCGACATCCACGACAACGTCTGGAACCTGCAAAAAGTGCTGGACAACCCCGAAGTGCAGAAAACGGGCGCCATGCTCTTCTGCGGCGACCTCTGCGCGCCCTTCGTCCTCAAGCTCTTGGGCCAGGGGTATCTCGCCCCCATCCACGCCGTACTGGGCAACAACGACGGCGACCTCGCCCACATCGTCAAGGTAGCTGCTGATTTCGAACACATCCACCTCCACGGCGAGTACTTCCGCGGCGAATTCGGCGGCAGGACGGTGGCCGCCAACCACTTCCCCGACAAGGGCCGGCTTCTGGCGGAAAGCGGGCAGTACGACGTCGTTTGTTACGGGCACGACCATCAGCTCAACCGGGGGGAGAAGATCAAAAATACGCTGCTGCTGAACCCGGGCGCCGTCATGGGCTACAACGGGGCGGCGCTTAAGGATATAACCGCCACTTATGTTATTCTGGATACGGATACGCTGGAAGTAGCTGTTAATGAGGTTAAATGAGAGGATATAAAACCAGCCTGGTTGGCGGGAACTTTTTTCAATCGGGAGTGCCCTTTTCCACAGAATGCATTTCACTGATTTATTCCTTATCTTTACAAAAAACATCATGCCGGCTTCCAGCGAGCAACAACTCACCAAATTGGCGGACGTCCGCACCTCCGAGCCTTTCCGCAAGCGGCGGCACTGGCCCAAAACCCTGGAGGCGCGCATAGAGCTGGGCCTGCGGGAACTGCGCGCGCCGGCCACCTTCGAGGAATACCTTGCGCTCTCTGAAGATTGCAACTACCGCATCCACTACCGGGACGGGCAGGTGATCTCTTTCCTGGAAATAGACGAACAAACCAACGCGGTCATGGGTGAAGCAAGTGTAAAACACGAACTGATCGTCGCCCGGATGATCAGTTTATTAACAGAAACCTTAGGTAAGACAAGCCCCGGATTTCAGATATTGGGAAGCAACATTCGCCTGTTCATTGCTGAAAACAGAAAGGGCTGTAACGCCGATGTGACTGTTGTAAAAGGCAAAGTGGAACAAAAAACCTACAAATTCAACCGCCGGGCCGTTTCCGGCCTCACCAATCCCTGGCTGGTGCTGGAAGTGCTGTCCGACAGCACCCGTGAGTTCGACCTCTCCGATAAGCTGAGCGATTATAAACAGATCCCTTCTCTACAGCAGGTGGTCTTCATTGAACAGGATGAGATCTGGGCGTCCACCTACATCCGCGTCGGCGCCAAAGAATGGCGCAACCTCGACCTGACTTCCCCGGAGGATCAGATCCCGATCCTGGATCAGGCCGTCTCTCTGCAACAAGTATATGAATCTATTCTGAGCATGTGAATAAAACGATGGAAAAGGTTCTCTGCTGAAACTTCCCTCCTTCGGGGGGATCGAGAGGGGCTCCTACCCATTCGCCAGTTCCAGCAGCACCTCCGCATGGCACAGCTCATCCAATTTACAGCTGCAGGCCAGGTCCTTGCCCCGGAGCAGGGACAGGTCGTAATACTCCGGGTCCTCTTTGATCTTATGCAGGATGTACTCCCGGTACAGGCGCACGCTCTCTTCCCGGGTGTATTCCCCTCCGTGTTCCACGATGCGGAAGGGGTTGCCCCAGCGGCTGCCGCGGGTGACGAGCACGGCGCCCTCCGGCAGTTTGGTGTAGCGGGTCTTGCGGTGGATGCGTTTTGGCATGGTTAGATGGCGTTTTTCTAAAATTAAGAATTTTTATCAAAACAAGGACTTGCCGGTGGGTAGAGTAAAAAAGGCAAAGGCCGATAAGAAAACCTTGACTCTGTGTTGCTTTTTCAAAAAATAACCCTGACTTTGTAACGTAATAAGGCAGTTACACGAGGTGGAAAGGGCTTCCATTTGCTCAACCTTCCCTATTTTTTAGGAGAAAAGCTTCCTGAATATGTTGCCTGGATGCAGAAACAAGTTACATTGCCTGGGAAGTAAGAAAAGGCCCTACCATTCCACCTCCGCTCTCCTAAGCCTTATTTCAATCTCCTCCCTGCCTTCGTTCTTCCTGATCCTCAACTGTAATTCCTCCATGCCTCGTTCCCGGAGGCCGCAGTAGCCCTCCAGTGAGATTCCCTCTGTATTGTCGCCATTGATAGCGATTATCTCATCTCCGGGTTCGATCTCATCGTTTCGCAGCGCCAGCTTCTCATAGATGGCCAGCACCCGGATGGCTTCATCCTCGTAGCCGATCTTGAGCAATTCCTCCGGCAGTTGGGCTGAGGCAAGGGCCTGGGGGCTGAGGTACAGCCGGCTGTCGCTCCAGCTGATGAGCAGCCGGTAATTTTCCCAGAAGCGGTTGCCGATCTTGTCGCTGGTATTGAAAGAGGTAACCATGGTGGGCCCAAAGGGCACGCCCCCGATGCGCAGGCTGTCGGCCAGGAAATACCAGGTGGTGTCCGTATTGGCGCCGAAAATTCCCTTGGAGGTGCGGCCGTAGGCAAAGGTGGAAGCGCCATTCTGCGGAATAGCCAGCTCATCGGTTTTTTGCAGGGAAACGCCGCGGGTGGAGCCCAGGTCGAACGTGACGCCGGAAGCCGAAAGCAGGCCCGGGATGCCGATCTCCAGTTTCGGCGTGCCCTGGGCTTTGGTGGTGAACGGGAAGGCAATGGGATAATCTTCCTCCGGCCGCTCCGGGCTGTCCTTACTGTACAGCCGTATCCTTTCCTCCCGGTAATCTACCTCCCAGTTGAAGTGCGACATCACATTGGCGCCCAGCAGGCCGTCGATATCCAGGCAGTGGAACAGGCTCAGGTCCGTTACCAGGGCGGCCGAATTTTCAATTTCCACCCCGCCGAAGGCCAGGCTTTCCAGTACGACAAATTCGAGTTTCGACTCGTTGTTCTGCGAATCGGAAACGTCGATGGACTTTACCTTTCTCAGCTTCAGGGCATCCCTCAATTCCCGGCTGATCACCGTAGGCGCTCCGCTGTCGATGATAAACCGGCGCGGCAGGCCGTTCACCCGTGCATTCATGAAGAGCAGGCGGCTTTCGTAATCGAATTCTATTCGCTGGGTAATATCTGCATTGACGATTTGGCCTTGCTGTAGCAGTTTTTTTACGCTGGTGCACTGGGTAAACAACAATGCCAGGAATAACAAGAGCGCCGGTGTTTTGGCCATGGTAAGATGGAGTGTTCGGTTACTGGCCGGCAAATTACGAATTTTCCCGGTAGGCATTCCTTCATTCACTCCCTCCCCAACCCACTGTACCCATCCGCCCGCATCATCCACTTCCCATCCGGCTGCCGTTGCCAGAGGACGATAAATTTCCCGGAGCGTTCGCCATTGAAGTGATAATAGCCGATATCATGCCCCATATCTCCTGAGATCTGCCGTTCGAGGATCTCGAAAGTGATGTCGGGGCCTGCGCCGGGTGTGAAGCGCTCCAGGTAACGGGCGAAATTGGCCCGGATGGTGTCCCTGCCCTGAACGATCATGGTATTGGGCTGGAGGTAGTAGGCATCCTCAGTGTACAGGTTGGCCACCATAGCGGGGTCGGCCTGCTTATAAGCCCGGGTGAAAGTGTTGTAAACGGCCTGCATGGCGGCCTCAGCCTCTTCATTACTGGCGGCCTTTCGGGAAAGCTGGCAGGAAGTAGCCGACAGGGACAGGGCGAGGAGTAGGAGTAGGGGGTGGCGCATAGGGTGAAAGGTTTAGGGCAACCGGGAATACGGTGCTTTAATCTGGGCTGCCCGTGTTTCAAAAATTCGTTACAAAAATATCGCGTATAAGATGGCATTGGTCACCGACAAGATGATGGCCAGGAAAAATGCAGATACAAAGTTCTTGATGTCAAATCCTTTCAGAAAATAGGCGGCCAGGAGCAGCATGGCGGCATCCACCACAAAGGCGAACAGGCCCAGGGTCAGAAAACGCAGCGGGGTGGTGATGAAGTCGAGAAAGGCCCCCAGGGTAGCGTTGAGAAACGAGAGAATAAGGGCGATGATCACCGCCCGCGTAAAATCTTCGATCACAACGCCTTTCAGCAAGTGGGCCCCGGCCATCAGGGCAAGGGCGTTGAGCAGTACTTTAATGATCATCTCCCCCAGGCCGCCCAGGCCGGCGTCGAGCAGCAGTATTTCCATGTTTTTACTGTTGGTTTTCGACTTGTATTTTCAGTTTGTCCAGCTCGTTCTGGCACTGTTGCAGCTTGAGTTCCAGCTCCTCGATGCGCAGCTGCAAATCGGCTTCCGGAGCTTGTGTATCCGCTTTTACGGTAACCTGTTCGGTTTGGTTTTTTTGTCCATCCAGCCCCAGGTACTGCCTTACGTTCAGCGGGTCTTCCCCGTTATACCAGGAAGCGCCGAAATAGGCCAGCGGCACGACAAAGAGCATTACAATAAGGAAACGCGCAAAGGGCGTCATTTTTCTTCTTGGCATTATGGTTCGTTTGATCCTTTTGTTAAAGGAGGTTTGTTAAAAGTACATGGATAAAGGTACATTTATGGCGTCTGAAATGCACATTATTTCTACTTAAACACCGGGGCGGCCGATCAGGTTAAGGTTATATTGTTCGATTGTTATATTGTTCCATGGTTTGATTATTATATTGCGGGGGCCCCGGGCAACAATATAGCCATCGAACCATCAAACCATTAAACCATCACCATGCCGGAAGCATATATATACGACGCTCTGCGCACCCCCCGGGGCAGGGGCAAAAGCCGGGGAGCGCTTTACGAGGTCAAACCGGTCGACCTGCTGGCGGCTACGCTGCAGGCTTTGCGCGAGCGCATGGCCATCGCCCCGGAAGAACTCGATGATGCGGTTGTCGGTTGTGTGACTCCCATCGATGACCAGGGGTTCAACATCGCCAGGGCAGCCCTTCTGCACGCCGGCTGGGGGGATGCGGTCAGCGGCATACAGGTCAACCGCTACTGCGCCTCCGGCCTGGAAGCCGTCAACCTGGCGGCCATGAAAGTGCGTTCGGGTTGGGAGAGCCTGGTGCTGGCCGGCGGGGTGGAGAGCATGAGCCGCATCCCCATCGGCAGCGACGGCGGGCCGCTGATGTACGACCCCGAACTGGTCAACCGCGTCAACTCCATCCCCCAGGGCGTTTCCGCCGACCTGATCGCTACCCTCGAGGGGTTTAGCCGCGAAGAGCTCGACGCCTATGCGTATAATTCGCACAAACGGGCGCAGCAGGCCTGGGAAAGTGGCTACTTCAGCCGTTCCATCATCCCCATTTACGACCGCAACGGCCTGCTCATACTGGACAGGGACGAGCACATCCGCCCCGATACTACTCTCGAGGCACTGAGCCAGCTGCCCCCGGCTTTTGAGGCCCTTGGGAGGCAGGGGTTTGATGAAATGGCATTGCACAAATACCCAACGCTGGAGCGCATCCACCATCTGCATACCGCCGGCAACTCCTCCGGCATCGTCGACGGCGCCGCCCTGGTGCTGGTGGGCAGCAAAGAGAAGGGCGAAAGCCTGGGCCTCCGGCCCCGCGCCCGCATCCTGTCTGCCGCGACGGTGAGCGTCGACCCTACATTGATGCTTTCCGGGCCGGCCCCGGCCGCCCGCAAAGCCCTGCGGCAAGCCGGCATGAAAGCCAAAGACATCGGCCTGTGGGAGTGCAACGAGGCTTTCGCCTCCGTCGTCCTGAAATTCCAGCGGGAAATGAAGGTGCCTGACTCGAAGCTCAATGTAAATGGAGGAGCAATTGCCATGGGCCACCCGCTGGGCGCTACCGGCGCTATGCTGCTGGGTACGCTGCTCGATGAAATGGAACGGCGGAACACGGCCACCGGCCTGGTGACGCTGTGCGTGGGTGGGGGTATGGGCGTGGCGACGGTGATTGAAAGGGTGTAAGGTGTGATTTATGATGTTTGATGTTTGATTTTTGATGTTTGATTTTTGATTTGCCGGCGGCCAGCTCTTCACATCACACATCAAAAATCAAAAATTACTAACTCTGATACTGATGAAGTATATTTTTCTCTTTTTCTGCCTGTTCATTTTTTCGGTTGGCGCCCATAGCCAGGACAAGGCTGCTCAGTGGGGGGAAGACATCGCATTTCTGGAAACGGAGCTCCCGAAGCGCCACAAGGACTTTTTCCACCACTATTCCAAAAAGGAATTTAAGGCGGCGCTCGACAGCCTGCGGCAGGCGCTGCCGGGTATGGAAGACTGGCAGGTTTTGTTGCAATTGCAGGAGATCATCTGCCGGGCGGGAGATTCGCATACCGCTGTGTATCATAAAGTAGTAAAGGAGGGCCCCGTTTTCCCCTTCAGAGTGGAATGGTTCACAGAGGGGTTCACCGTAGTTGGCGCTACCACCCTTTCCGCAGGCGATACCCTGCTGGGAAAGCAACTGCTGGCCATTAACGGCATTCCGGTGGAAGAGGCGGTGGGCCGGTTGTCGAAGCTGCTGGTTGAGGAAAACGAATCTATTGTCCGGGTGCGGGTTCCTGATCTGCTGTCTTCTTATTACGCACTTCGCTACACCGGTATCGTGGATACTACCTCTGCTGTATTCACCTTTCGCGGCGACGGCGGCCACATTTCCAACCTGCCGGCCAAAGCGCTTGCGCTGCGCTCATTAAAGTCCAACCTCGTAAAATTCGAACCGGAGCGTTTCCCCTTTACCTGGCAGAACAACCGCACTCCTTTCTGGCAGGAATACCTGGAGGAGGAGCAAATCCTTTACATTCGTTACAACCGCTGCACCAGCCGGGAGGTAGAGCGGAAGTACGGCAATAAGCAGCGGGCCAAACGCCTGCCTTCCTTCCAGAAATTCGAACAGGAAATCGTATCCATACTGGAGCAGCAGCCCGTAAAAAAGCTGGTTTTCGATGTCAGCAACAACCCGGGAGGAAGTTCCGAACAAGGGACGGAGTTGGCGAAAAAGATCAGTGAAATTTATAAGGGAAGGGTTTTTGTGATTATCGGGCGGTACACTTTTTCTTCGGCGGTGTTGAACACGCTGGATTTCCGAAAGTACTGCAACGCCACCCTCGTCGGCGAGCCCACCGCCGGGCGCCCCAATCACTTCGGGGAAGTAAGAAAGTTTGACTTACCGCATTCCGGCGCCATCGTCACGCATTCCACGAAATACTTCGAACGGGTGGAGGGCAACCCACCCAGCATCGAACCGGACGTCCGGGTAGAAATATCATTCAGCGGCTATCGCAGCGGCGCCGACCCGGCCTGGGAATACATCAAAAGCCTATGATCAGATACAAAAAAGACACCAACAACATCGTCACCCTCACCCTCGATATGAGCGGGCGTAGCACCAACGTGATCAACCACGAGATCGCCGGGGCTTTCGTCCCGGTCATTGCCCACCTCAAGGAAGAGAAAGATAAGGGGGTGCTGAGGGGCGTCATCTTCACTTCGGCGAAGAAAACATTCCTCGCCGGCGGAGACCTGGAGTATCTGTACCAGGCCGAAGACCCGGCGGAGATCTTTCGCTTTGCCGAAAAGCTGAAAGGGATTTTGCGGGACCTGGAGAGCCCGGGCATCCCCGTGGTAGCGGCTATCAACGGCGCCGCTTTGGGGACCGGCTTCGAGGTGGCCCTGGCCTGCCATTACCGTATAGTTGTCGACAGCCCTAAAGTGCGCCTGGGTTTCCCCGAAGTGCAGCTGGGCCTCATGCCCGGCAGCGGCGGCGTCATCCGGCTGATGTGGCTGTTGGGAATAGAGCGCTCTTTCCCGGCCCTCACTTCCGGAAGGCGCTATACGCCGCGCGAAGCCCTGCAACTGGGCCTGGTAGACCAGTTGGCCGGCAACCCCCGCGAAATGATGGAAATGGCCCGCGCCTGGCTCCTGCAGAACAAGGAAGGGCGCCGCCCCTGGGACCGCCCGGGTACTTCTATACCCGGAGGCACTGCCAGAGAGCCGGAGATGGCCAGTCACATCCGCCTGCTGGCGGCACAGCTTTCCGGGCAGGGGCAGAATAATTATCCTGCTCTGCAGGCCATCCTGAATGTTCTGGCTGAAGGTTCAAAGGTCGGCTTCGACACTGCCTGCCGTATCGAAAGCCGTTATTATACCGAACTACTGCGCAGCCCCGCCTGCAAGAATATGATCAAAGCTTTCTGGTTCGACCTCAATTTCATCAAGCAGGGGGGCAACCGGCCCAAAGGCTTTGGCAAGTTCAGGCCCCGGAAAGTAGGCATTATCGGCGCCGGCCGGATGGGGTCGGGGATCGCCTTCGCCTGCCTCAGCAACGGCATGGAAGTCGTCCTTAAGGATGTGTCGAAACCCATTGCCGAGCGGGGCCGCGACTACGTTCGCCGCAAACTAGATGCCCTGGTTGCCGAAGGAAAGAAGCAACCCGAAGACGGTGAAGAGATGCTCCGCCGGATACATACCACCGAGTCTTCGCGGGATTTTGAGCACTGCGACCTGGTCATCGAGGCAGTATTCGAGAACCGCCTGGTCAAGCAGAAGGTCACCCGCGAGGCGGAAGAGCACCTCGATGAATATTCCCTGTTTGCCAGCAACACCGTTTCCATTCCGATCACCAGGCTGGCAGAAGCCTCTGTGCGCCCGGAGAACTACGTCGGGCTGCACTTCTTTCCACCAGCTGAAGAGGTGCCCCTGGTGGAGATCGTCCGGGGCGAACAGACCTCGGATGAGACGGTGGCCCGTGCTTTCGACTTCGTCCGCGCCATCCACAAAACGCCGATCGTGGTGAAGGACGACTGGGGTTTCTTTGCCGCCCGCGTCCAGAATACTTACATCCTGGAAGGCATCACGCTGCTGGAGGAAGGCTATCCGCCAGCCCTGATCGAAAACCTGGGCAGGCAGGCCGGTATGCCCCGCGGAGCCCTGGCCCTCGCCGACCGCCTGGGGCTCAACATGGTCCTGAAATACGAGAACCAGGCTGCAGAACACTACGGCTCCAAATATGTGCAGCACCCGGCTGTTTCCGTTTTGAAGAAGATGCTGGAAGAACTGCAGCGGCAGGGGCGGCAGCGGCGCGGCGGCTTCTATGAATACCCTCCGGATGGAGAGCCTTACCTGTGGCCGGAACTGGCCGGGCATTTCCCCCCTTCTCAGAAGAGCTTCAGCCGGCAGGAACTGGTCAACCGCTTTCTTTTTGCTCAGGTGCTGGAAGCGGTCTGGTGTATGCAGGAACAGGTCATCCACTCGGTTGCGGCGGCCAACCTGGGCAGCATCCACGGCTGGGGCTTCCCGGCATTCAAAGGGGGTGTCCTTCAGTTCATCAGCGATTATGGGGTAGATGATTTCGTGAAACAATGCAAGGTATATCAGAAAGCCCACGGGCAGCGGTTTCGGGTGCCGCGTGAACTGAGGCGGATCGTCTCGGAGGGGTAGGGGAGGGAATGATGGAATGAGTGAATAACCGGGGGGAAGCCAGGTTTTTATGCCTCATTATTTCTGTCCACGTACCGATGTTTGAAGCTTCCTGGGTGTTCAACAGTGCCTTCCGCAAAGCGATAGGCGCCAGCCCGGGCCCTTCTCACCACTTTCTGCTTCAGCACTTTGTCGGCTGGTGGATCCGGAGCAAAGAGCCCATCTTTGATCCGGGCAAGGGCATGCTCATGGATTTTCGAACGCCTCAGTACCTGAGCACCCGTTTCTTTTACGTTCTTCCGTTGTCGGAGCGGGAAGCTTTGGTGGAATACACTGTCTTGTCCCGGAATAAGCTACACCCCAAGAGCTATGGCCGGGCCCTGGAAAATTATATAACCGACATTCTGGGGGTAAATAGCTATGCCGTTTATGATACCGAGCAGGGGGCTATCCCAATGACTGACCGGCCCTTCCCGGCGGTGATGAGCCCCCACGTAGTCAATATCGGCACGGCAGGGGGAGCGGTGAAACCGACTACCGGATATGCTTTTCTGAATATTCAAAAGCAGGCCAGGCAGATCGCGGCGCAGTTGGCAGCAGGCCGCCCGCCCGTTATACATGACTGCGCGCCGGGCCGATTCCGGTTTTACGACTCCCTCCTGCTCAATATCCTTCAGTATCATGGGGAGGAAGGAAAGCCGATCTTCAGCGCACTCTTTCGAAACAATGACATGAAGCGGGTACTACCCTTCCTGAACGAAGAAACTTCACTGTGGGAGGAAGCCCGGATATTTGCCGGCCTGCCGGTTATTACTTTTCTGAGTGCTTTGGTTCGGGTAAAGCTGTTTTCGGTTCGGCGGCGGCTGTGGGCAGGGAATGGCCACACTGAAAAAACAATTACTCCGGAGATGATCTATGGCCTGGGCGAGGGGCCGAAGGCCGGTACCGGGGGGCAAATTCAAGGTACATCTTTATAACTGGCTGGACTTTGGCCGTTAAGGCGGAAGTGCGAAGCCGGAAGTCGGAATGGGGCTCTAAATGGACGCACAACGCCTGCTTTTACTTCGTCAGTCGCTTCGCTCGTGTCCGGTTGCCGCCTTCGACGTCGGAACTGCCAAAGTCCAGCTATAAACGACACACTTATGGCGTCTCGTTATCCTCTGCTATACCGTTCTGTTCAGGCTCTTGCCCTTGCCATTGTAGTTTTCGGGTTATTGTTCCCTCAGTTGCTGGCGCAATGGCAGCTCATTCTGGCTACAGCGCTGATCGTTCTGGTGGGCATTCCCCATGGGGCAACCGATTACCTTATATTTCAGTTCGTGTCCCGGCCAATGTGGGGCCCGCGGCAGATGGCCAGGTTTTACATCAAATATATATTGCTGATGACGGGCTACGCGTTGCTGTGGTGGTTGTTGCCGGGCCTTGCTCTCGGCCTGTTCCTGCTGCTTTCCATGTATCACTTCGGGCAGTCCAATTGGAATTACGTTGCATTCGCGAATAAAGGGCTGGAATACGCCACGCACCTGCTATGGGGCGCTTTTGTGGTGCTGACGCCCATACTCTGGCATTACGATGCAGCAGAAAGCATCATACAGTACATCATCGGAGCGCCGGCCCCGGCTATCGGCAAGAACTGGCGGGAAGCCTTCTGCATCGGCCTGCTGGCGGGCAACCTCTGGCTTACGATCGGGCTGGTAATACAGCAGAAGATCAATTTCCGGCAATTTGCGGATGAACTGGCCAACTATACGGTGCTCGCTCTGCTGTTCATAAATGCCCCTCTGCTCCTGGGTTTCGCCGTTTATTTCGTGTGCTGGCATTCTATGAGTTCGGTGATGGACCAGGTGCGCTTTTTCCGCGAGCGGCTGGGAACGTATACCCTGAGAGACTACGTGTTCAACACTCTGCCGCTCAGCCTGGCCGCGATCGGGGGGCTGGCGGGAATTGTGGGTATTCAGGCAGGCATGGGCCTTGGGTTCAACATCGGCCTGGTGTTCATTTTCATTTCCATGGTTACCCTGCCCCACATGATCCTGATCGATCAGCTTTACCGGGAATTACCGGAGGCGGAGGAAGCGGAAAATGTGATAACGTAACAGGAAGCGGATCTTTACTTTCATGTTTTCAAATATTTTTGAAAAGTTCTAAACATTTTGAAAATACGGCTGTTTGCCCTTTAATCTTTAACAGTTCTTTAACAAAATAGTAATTCTTATGGATGCATTAGTAAACTACCAACCGTTGTTGCTGGCTCAGCTGAAGTCGGGCGACTACGTGGGCTTCACGTTTTTCATCGGCTCCATGGCCATGGCTGCCGCCACTGTGTTTTTCTTCTTCCAGTTCAGCCAGGTAGAAGGAAAGTGGAGGGACTCTATGCTCGTTTCCGGGCTGATCACCTTCATTGCGGCTGTTCATTATTTCTACATGCGTGATTTCTGGGCGGAGAACCAGGCTTCGCCGACGGAATTCCGCTACATCGACTGGATCCTGACGGTTCCGCTGATGTGTGTAGAATTTTACCTCATTCTCAAAGCGTTCGGCGCCAGGATGGGCCTGCTCTGGAAGATGATCGCCTATTCTGTCCTGATGCTGGTTGCCGGATATCTGGGCGAGACAATCTTTCGCGACAACTCCCCGCTTTGGGGTTTCATTTCCACGATCGGTTATGCCGGCATTCTCTATGAGGTATGGTTAGGTTCAGCTCGCCGCCTCTCGTCCAATTCCAATGACCCCACCCTGCAGAAGGCATTCAATGCTCTGGCATGGTTCGTATTTGTTGGCTGGGCGATCTACCCGGTCGGGTATATGGCGATGGACACCGGCTGGCTGGCAGGAGTGATCCCGGCTACTTCAATGGACATCATCTACAACATTGGTGACGCCGTCAACAAGATCGGCTTCGGGCTGGTGATCTATAGCCTGGCAGTATCCAAGACGGCTGAAGGCGCCAGAGAAACCATCAAGGCTACAGGTGGGAAGGTAGCTGCTAAAGTGTAAGGCAGAACGAGTAAAGCTAAAGACATGAAGAACCTGCGCCCCGGCCAAAAACAGGCCGGGGCGCCAGGCTTAAAATGCATTAGTAAACTATGCTGCAAAGATAAGCTTTTTGCTTATGAAATGTTAATGATTAAAGTCACATAAGGACAAAAGTCCGGGGCCGGCCGGCCGGCCTCCCGGATTTTTCAATTAGCGTTTGTTCAAATTTCGATGCCAGTGATGGAATTTTGAACAAACTCATAGCCTCCTCCCGTTTTCTCCTGCTCTCCCTCTTTTCTTTTCCCTAATCCTCACGGCCCTGTAACCGGGATCTGCCCTGTACTGCTATATGGCCAGGGCCGGCAACCTTAAATTCTCTGCCGGGATATTCCTGCAGGTGAAGTTGAAAAAAAATACAATCTATAGTTTGCTTGAATAATATTTTAGATTAATCTAAAAATTATTTATCTTTGCCTTAAAGATTTGATTCGCTAAATAGAAAAACCCAATTCATGAAAGCCTTATTGCTGCTTGCCATATCCATAATGCCTATTGCCGCCCTGGCGCATTCCGGCAGTATTCAGGGTTATGTCCTTGCCGGGGAAGAACCTCTGGCTTACGCCAATATCGCTCTTGAGGGAACCCCTTTTGGCGTTGCTTCCGGAGAAGACGGCGCCTTCCGTCTCGAGGGCATTCCGCCTGGAACGTATCGCCTTGTCATTTCTGCTCTTGGATACCTGGCCTGGGCCCGGCAAATTGAGGTCGGTGAAGGAGAGGCGCTGGCCCTTGGCCGCATCGTGCTCGAACCCAATATCCTGAACCTGCAGGAAGCGGTGGTAACGGGCACGATGAAGGAAACCTATCTCAAGGACTCGCCGGTCAAGGTGGAAGTTATCAGCGGGCGCTACCTGCAGCAACAGGGAGCGCCCACCAACCTGATGGAAAGTGTTGCCCTGATCAACGGAGCTCAGGAAGTAGTGGCCTGTGGGGTGTGCGGCACCAACAGCATCAGCCTCAATGGACTGCCCGGCGCGTATACTGCCATTCTGATGGACGGCACGCCGATCTACGGCAACCTGGCGGCGGTATACGGGCTCAGTGGCATTCCGCGTTCTATTATCGAGCGCATAGAAGTCATCCGCGGGCCGAGCTCCACCTTGTACGGCTCGGAAGCGGTGGCCGGCGTGATCAATATCATCACCAAGCATCCCGAGGAACAGCCCCTGCTCTCTGCTGATGTAATGGGTACCACCAACGGGGAGTCCTTCGGCAACCTCACCTTTGCTCCCCGGCTGGGAAAGTGGCGGGCGTATACGGGTATCGATTACGGTTATACCAACAAATACGCGGATAAGAACGAGGATGGTTTCGGAGACTTTGTCAACCTCAACC
This sequence comes from uncultured Phaeodactylibacter sp., assembly GCA_964418125.1. Taxonomy (GTDB): domain Bacteria; phylum Bacteroidota; class Bacteroidia; order Chitinophagales; family Saprospiraceae; genus JACJXW01. The sequence goes on along the minus strand of CAYQKY010000038.1, from coordinate 36,152 downwards.
GCCTGTCCTTCTTCACTAAATGGGAACTGGAACGGGAGAGTGGCAAGGCATTTTCAATTTTCGGCAAGTACTATTCCGAAAGCCGCCGCAATGGGGTGGAGGAATTCATGCAGGATGGGGCCTGGCGCAATCTTCGGGGCAGTGAGGAGGTGTATGGAGAGAGCATCTTTACCCGGCGCGGGGAGTTGTTCGGTACCTACGAACTGCCCGCAGCAGTTGCGCTGAAGCTCGACTACAGCCTGAGCTATCACTATCAGGACAGTTACTACGGCGCCGACTTTTACGAAGCGGAGCAGGCTATTGCTTTCGCTAACCTTACCTTGCCCCTGGAGGTAGGGCGGCACAGCCTGCTGCTGGGGCTGACTTCCCGCTGGCAGGGGTATGATGATAATACTATGGCGACCCATCAATCGCCGAGCCGGCAGTTCATCCCCGGCCTTTTCGCTCAGGACGAGTGGAAACTAAACGATAATCTTTCTCTCCTTGCCGGGGCGCGGCTGGACCATTACCAGGCACACGGCCTGATATTCGCGCCCCGCTTGAACCTCAAATATTCCTTCAGCGACTGGACCGATGTGCGCTTCAACGGCGGCACCGGTTTTCGCATAGTCAACCTCTTCACGGAAGACCACGCCTTCATCTCCGGGCAGCGGGAAGTGGTTATCGAAGAGTCGCTGCAACCCGAACGTTCTTACAACGCCGCCGCCAACCTGCACCATGTATATCTTCTGGGAAAAAGCCAGGGCACATTGGATATTGACCTCTTTTATACTTATTTCACCAATAAGATCATCCCCGATTACGATACGCCCGGCCAGATCATCTATGCGAATACCAGAGGCTACGCCCGCACTATGGGCGCGAGTTTCAACCTTTCACATCAGTTTCCCTTTTCCTTGTCGGCGCAGGTGGGGCTCAACTGGCAGCGGGCGACGCAGGCCGAGCCGGATGCCGACGGCCAGCTGCGCACCCAACCCATAGAGTTCGCCCAGCAGTGGAGTGGGGTAGGGGCCTTTAATTACCGCTGGAAAAAAACAGGGCTTACCTTTGCCTATACCCTCAACGCCACCGGCCCAATGGCCCTTCCAGAAGCTTTTGACTTCGGCCCCGACGGCCAGCTGCTACCCACTTCCCGGCCCATCGAATCGGCCCCCTTCCTGATCCACTCCCTGCAGGCCAGCAAAACCCTTGCCGACTGGAAACTGGAAGTATACTGCGGCGTTCAGAACCTGCTGAATTACCGCCAGCCTTTTTCTCCTCTGGTCGGGTACAATGACCCCAACGCCCGCGCCGGGTTCAGCCAGAGCTTCGATACGGCCTATGCCTACGGGCCGATGCAGGGCAGGGAATACTACCTGGGGCTGCGCTGGGAACTTTGATCTCCCGGGTGGTGGTATTGTTGCCTTCGGGTTTCGGCGCTGAGCGGGGGGTGGCGCTGCGCTTCTGGTAATTGTTAGATTGTTGAATGGCTATATTGTTTTGGCGGCTATGGCCCGCAAACCGCCGGGGTGGAATTTATCTGGAAATGCCTAATTTTGCCCAAAACCCAGTTTTCATGATTCGACGGCCTGGTTTACTTCTCCTCCTGTTCATTTGTTGTTTCTTTTTTCTCAACGGGCAGTCCATATACGGGCCGGTAGATTCCCGGGATGCCTGGATAGGCGGCGCCGGCGCCGGTTTATTTGGGGTGGGCCTGTTGATGTCCGGGCAGTTGGAGCCTTTGAGCCCGGAGGATGTCCGCCTTCTGCAGGGCAGCCCCGATGGGGTCTGGAAAATAGACCGCTGGGTAACCCGGCAATGGTCGCCTCCTGCCCAGCGCCTCAGTGATGGCTTTTTAATGGTAGCGCCGGCCCTTCCGCTTACCTTGCTTCTGGACAGGAATACCGATCACAAATTCGGCAGGCATGGGCTGATCGCCCTTGAAGGGCTTCTGATGAACCTGGCGTTCATGCAGCTGACAAAGTCAAGCGTGCGCCGCCCCCGCCCTTTCGTTTTCAATCCCGATGCGCCCCTGCCTCCCAAGCTGGAACGCGATGCCCGCCTGTCTTTCTTTTCCGGCCATACTTCCACCGTGGCCACCATGTCCTTTCTCAGCGCCCGGTTGTATACTGGCCTCAACCCCGACAACCGGCATGACGCCCTGGCCTGGACAACTGCTTCCATCCTTCCTGCCGTTACCGGTTATCTACGGATCAGAGGAGGAAAGCACTATCTGACCGATGTACTGGTAGGCTATGCCGTGGGCGCCGCCATTGGGTTGGTGGTTCCTCGCCTGCATCGCTGATTTCCGTTACTTCGGCTTAAACAATATACTGCCTGTCCTGTTCCACTTTTGCTTTTTGGGCGCTGCCATTAAAACTAACCTGTAAGCCTGCGTACATGTCCCAAGGAATACTCTGGTTTCGCGATAGCCTGCGGCTGGATGATAATCCCGCACTCGCTGCTGCTGTCCGTGAATGCAATGAAATCGTCCCTGTTTATATTCTGGATGAGCGGTACCTCGATCGCGATCGCTGGGGTTTCCGGCGCACCGGCCCTTACCGCCTGAAGTTCCTTCTGGAGAGCCTCTACGATCTCAGTGAGTCGCTGCGGGACAGAGGCAGCGGCCTCATTGTCCGGAAAGGCCTTCCCGAGAAGGAACTGCCCCGCCTGGCGGAGGAATTCCGCTGCCGCCGCCTTTATGCCTCCAAAGCATATGCTCACGAGGAAATTCAGGTGGAAAGAGCTTTGGAAGAGTTCCTCCATGCCCGGTTTTATCATGGCAGTACCCTTTTCCATCCGGAAGAGTTGCCCTTCGCCGCCGATCAGGCGCCGGATGTTTTTACCCGGTTCCGTAAACGAGTAGAGCGGTACGCGAAAGTTCCCGCCCCTGTTCCTCCTCCCGATGAGATCATCAGCCCGGAACTGCCGGATACTCATATACCTTCTTCCGAAAACCTGGCCCAGCCGGCGCCTCCTTTTGATGAAAGGGCCGTCCTGGAATTCAAAGGAGGAGAGACGGAGGCTTATTCCAGGCTCGACCACTATTTCTGGAACACGGAATCCTTGTCTGCTTACAAGGAAACCAGGAACGGGTTGATCGGCGCTGATTATTCGTCCAAGTTTTCTCCCTGGCTGGCTCACGGCTGTATTTCGCCCCGCACTATTTACCATGAGGTGGAAAGCTACGAAGCAGAAGTGGAGCGCAACAGGTCAACCTACTGGATGAAGTTTGAACTGCTCTGGAGGGAGTACTTCCGCCTGGTTGCCATGCGGCACGGCCGCCGGATCTTTTTCCCGGGAGGTATACAGGATAAGCCCGTAAGCTGGGAGGAAGACGATGAAGCCTTCCGGTGCTGGCAGTCGGGAACTACCGGTGACGAATTCGTGGACGCCAACATGCGGGAATTGCTTTTTACGGGCTTTATGAGCAACCGGGGCCGGCAGAATGTGGCTTCTTTCCTTGTTCACCAGCTGAAGCAGGACTGGCGCAAGGGCGCCGCCTGGTTCGAGTCTCTGCTGCTCGACTATGACGTATGCAGCAATTACGGCAACTGGATGTATGCCGCCGGAGTGGGCAATGACCCCCGCGACCGCGTTTTCAATACCCGGAAGCAGGCTTCCATGTATGACCAGGACGGAGCCTATCGCCGTCTTTGGATGGAAGAAAAGGGCAAAAGCCCGGCGGCCTTTCTGGATCAGTATTTGTAGTAGAAAACAGGCTCTGGCGCCCAACTTTCAACCATTGCCATCTGTTTTATTAGACCACTCTTCTTGAAAAAAAAACCATATAATTATGAGTATTACAACCAAGGAAATAGCCAGAGGAAAGGCTGAGGTCAACATCGGTATACAGGCAGCAAAGCGCGAGGGCGTGGCAGAAATGCTCAAGCACCTGCTCGCGGATGAGAACATATTGTACATCAAGCTGCGCAATTACCACTGGAACGTGACGGGCATTCACTTCCAGCCCCTGCACGCGTTCTTTGAAGAGCAGTATACGGCCCTGGCGGTACACATCGACGATATTGCCGAGCGCATCCGCAGCATTGGTTTTTTTGCCCCCGGTTCTATGGAAGAATTCCGGGCGTATACCCGCCTGGAGGAGACCCACCACCTGAACGGTGACGCCCACCAGATGCTGGAGAACATCCTTCATGACCACGAGGCGATCATACAGTCTTTGCGCAAAGACCAGGATGCCGCAATGGAAAAATACAGCGATGCCGGCACGCAGGACTTCCTCATCGCCCTGATGGAAGCGCACGAAAAGCTCGCCTGGATGGTGCGTTCGCACCTGGTGTAGCGGGATACCCCGGCAGGTTTTTGTCAAGAATCCACCTGTTGATTCTCAGAAGAACACTGTAGATTTCAAACAACGAAGCCACTGCGGAAGTCTTCCACAGTGGCTTGTTGCTATGCTAAAGTTGGCTCTGAAGTAAAAACTTCAGTTCGGTTTTAATTGTATTCCAGTTTGAATTTAACCGGAAGGTTGAACAGCACTTTTACTGCCCGCCCGCGCTGTTTGCCCGGGACCCAACGGTTCGGCATGCTGTTCATCAGTTCGACGATGCGGAGGGCTTCCTGCCCGCAACCGCCGCCGATATCGCGAACGACCTGGGCATCCTGAACGAAGCCTTTCTGGTCGACGACGAAGCTGACGACTACCGTGCCCTCGATGCCGTTATCGCGGGCAACTGCCGGGTAGCGGATGTTCTCGTAGATGAACTCCAACAACTTTTTGTTGGCGCACTGCCGTTTCTCTTCAATCGAGGCCGAGAGGCCTTCACAGCCCGGGAAACGCGGCATTTCTTCAACGATCTTAAAGATCTCCTCTACTTCCGGTTCCGGTGGCGGCGGCGGAGGAGGGGGCGGCGGCGGCGCCGCTTCTTTCTTGGATTCGTGGTAAACCGGGGCTTCGATGTAGGTATTGGCGTCAACCGACTGGTCAACGAATTCCACATCTTCTTCCTCGATCAGCTCCAGGTCCGGCACTGCCTCAATGGAAGGCGGCGGAGGCGGAGGAGGAGGAGGAGGGGGAGTTGCGCTGCGCGGTACATCAATCTCTACGTCAAAGTCCATCGATAATGCATCATCCGGAATGTAGACTTCTTTTTCGTACTGTGTCCAGTTGAAAGCTCCGATCAGCAATAGCAGGACTATTGCCAGGCTCAGCCTCCAGAAGGTGGCGCCATAGCGAAAAACATCTACATCCGGGTACTTGTTACGGGCTTCGAGCGGCGAATCCCACTTTTTGTCTCGATAATGTTCAGCGAGATCGCTGTGTGACTTGCGGCGGAAATATGCTCTTATTACTCCTATAAGGACCATTAAGAGTACTACTCCGATCCCCACGCCCGTTAATAAACCTATGCCTGTGATTTCAAAGTTAGGGTTCATGAGTGAGGAGTTTTGTACCCGAGGGTGTTAAAAGATCTTATTTACACTATCAAAAATGCATTCTAACCCTCGCACACCAAATGACAATTGACACTCAAGCCAGTGATTTTTATCAACGGGAAACTGCCGGCCGCCGGCTTTTGGAAATCCGGCCGGCCTTGCCTACCTTTCGGGGGCTGAAGTGCCTGGGATACAAAAGTTTAAGGCTTTTAAATACAAACAGAAACCGATGCCGAACCGCTCAGAACATACCCGCTGGATCAAGGAAGAGGCCAGGCGCCTGGGTTTCAGCTTTGTCGGAATCTCGCGGGCAGAACACATGGATGAAGAGGCGCGCCGCCTGGAAGCCTGGCTCAACAAGGGCATGCATGGCCGGATGGGCTACATGGCCCGGCATTTCGATAAGCGCACCGACCCCCGCAAACTGGTGCCCGGCGCCCGGTCGGTTATCAGCCTGATGTACAATTACTACACGGAAAAGAAACAGGAACGCCCGGACGCTCCGAAGATCTCCAGGTACGCTTACGGCAAAGACTATCATTTCGTGCTGAAGCACAAGCTGAAGAGCCTGTTCCATTTCATTCAGGAGAAAATAGGAAAGGTAGAGGGGCGCGTTTTCGTCGATTCCGCCCCCGTCCTGGAGCGCGACTGGGCGCGCCGCTCCGGCCTGGGGTGGACCGGTAAGAATACCATGCTCATCCATCCCCGCGCCGGCTCCTACTTCTTCCTGGCTGAGCTGATCCTCGACCTGGGCCTGGACTACGACGGGCCCATCAGGGATTATTGCGGGGACTGCCGCCGCTGTATCGACGCCTGCCCGACGGATGCCATCTCACCGGAAGGCTACATCCTGGACGGCAGCAAATGCATCTCCTATTTCACCATCGAACTCAAGGAGTCCATCCCTGAGGAATACCGGGGAAAATTCGAGAACTGGATGTTCGGCTGCGACATCTGCCAGGAGGTGTGCCCCTGGAACCGTTTCTCCCGCCCGCACAGCGAGCCCGAGTTCGAGCCTCACCCGGATCTGCTGAAAATGGAAAGGCGGGACTGGGAAGAGGTCACCGAAGATGCCTTCCGGGAGCTGTTCCGAAAATCAGCGGTCAAACGGACGAAATACGAGGGGCTGAAGCGGAATATTGCTTTTTTGAAGGAGGAGTGAAGAAGGGGATGCTGTTCGGAATTCGGGGTTCGCCGAAGGCACAGTACCGTAAAATAACGACTTTCATTTTAAAATTATGCAAAGGCTCTACATCCATTTCACGTGCTTCTTGATTTCAGCTTTCCTAACTACGGGATGCAGCCCGGATACTCCTTCCTCCGAACCGGAAAGGGATGCTTCCCCCATTACTATTTCCCCATCACCCGCTCACCCGCTCACCCCCTCTCCCAACCAGCCCATGATCCTCCTTCTCGGCAGCACTCTTTCCGTCGCCCGCGGCCTGCCTCCCGAAAAGGGATACGCAGCGCTGCTCCAACGACGCCTCGCCGCCGCACAGGCGCCTCTTTCCATCCTCAACGCCAGTGTGGCCGGAGAGACGGCAGCCGGCGCCTCCGAACGCCTGCGCTATCTGATGGCCTACCCCCTCAGCCAGGTTATCCTGGAGCTGGGGCAGGCGGATGAAGCCCACCGTACCCCACCCAAAGCCTTCGCCCGCGATGTGCGAAAGCTCCTTCAGCATATTCAAACCCAACAGCCGGACGTGCCGGTCCTCATTCTGGCATCCAGTAGTAAAGGGCCCTATTTCGACGCCCTTGCCGCCGCCGCCGCTGCCAACGGCGTAACACTTCACACTTTACTAACTGAAACCGGCGCTCTTATCCGCTCCGATGACGCTACGCTGCACCAACGCCTGGTGGAAGAGGCCTGGCCGCTGATCCGAAAGGGGCTATAGGGCCAGATAGGGGGCAGTAGCTGGATGGTTGGACGGTTAAATTGTATCTGGCGGATGTCTCCCCTTCACCCCCTCTTTCCTTCTCCAGGCCTCCTCGTCCTCTCCTCCAGATTGTTCAAAAAAAAACCTTCAAAATCCATTCTTTCCCTCCAAATGTAAAGGATTGAGCAAAACCGGGTTTATTGCGCCCAATCCTTCGGTAAGGCCTGAACATCCCCTTATTCATCGCCGTTTAGACGGGCGAAACGACAATCAATCACCATTTCTTAAACCTAAAATTACACCAATGAAGAAGTCAATGCTTTGGCTGTTCAGCCTGCTTATGCTGGGCTCAGCCACAACTTTCACGGCTTGCGATAATGATGATGATACGACTATGCCGGATGAGCCGAATACCGTGGTCGATTACGTCCTGGGAGATGATAACTTCAGCCTGCTTCGGGATGCGGTAGTGAAAGCTGAACTGGATGGAGTACTGAGTGGCGACGGCCCTTTTACCGTCTTTGCTCCCGATAATGACGCTTTCCAGGCTTTCCTCGACGCTATCGGCACCAATACCATTGAAAATACTCCGAAAGAGGCCCTGGTAACCGTGCTGACCAACCACGTACTCAGCGGCGATGTACGGTCAGGCGGCCTTTCTACTGGCTATTATTCTACCCTCAGTGCCACCGGCTTCGGTGAGGCCACTACCAGTATCTTCATCAATACTGACGGCGGTGTGACGATCAACGGCACATCTTCCGTGACTACTGCGGATGTAGAGGTAGATAACGGCGTGATCCACGTCATCAACGAGGTGATCAGCCCTGCGAGTATCGTTACCTTTGCGCTTGCCGACCCCAATTTCAGTTCGCTGGTGGCCGCACTGACTGCCGATGGGCTGAGCACCGACTTTGTGGATGTGCTCAGCGGCGATGGCCCCTTTACGGTCTTTGCACCCACGAATGCCGCCTTCCAGGCCCTGCTGGACTCCAGCCCCGACTGGAATTCCGTAGCTGACATTCCGGCTACTGTCCTGGAGACGGTCCTGCTGTACCACGTGACTGATGCCGGAAACGTCCGGTCTACTGATCTCAGCGACGATATGATGGTCACTACCCTGGCATCGGGCGAGACTTTCACCATTGACCTCGACCCGGCAACGCCGACCATTATTGCCGGCGGCAATACCGCCCAGATCGTCGCCACCGATGTACAGGCTGCCAATGGCGTCATTCACGCCATCGATACGGTAATCCTTCCGGAATAAGAATGAATTTCACCCGACAGTAAAAATGCTCCTTCGGAATTCCGGAGGAGCATTTTTACTGTCGGGCTGATCTATAAAGCCCGTAGTAAGAGAAAGGTGAAGGCTGGAAGGTACCGCTCTTTTGCCCCAATCGGGTATTGTTACTTAAACTCTCCCCTTTTTTCCATCTCCCGGAATTGTTCCCAGGCCTGTTCGGCCAGTTTTTCGGTGAGTTTTTCGATGTAATAGCTGCCGGCGCCGGGGTCCATCACCCGGTGGAGGTGGCTTTCCATTTTCAGGAGGTGCTGGACATTGCGGGCGATGCGGCGGCTGAAGGAAGTGCTGGGTTCCTGCCGGGCATGGTTGGCGGGCAGCACGTAGAGTTTGTCGGCTCCCCCGATAACGGCGGCCATGGCCTGGGTGCTGGCCCTGATCATGTTCGTATTGGGGTCTTCGTCCTGGCTTTCCTTGGCGAAATGTACGGCCAGGAAAGGAGGTTGTGCGGCGCCATAGGCTTTCATGATGTTGGCCCACAAAATACGCAGTGCCCGCAGCTTGGCAATCTCTACGAAGTAGCTCTTGCTGATGGCGATGGAGAACTGCATGTGTGCGTTAATGGTTTGCGCCGAAAGGCCATGCTCTGTAAGGCGGGCCAGGTATTCGCTCCCTTTGGCTATGGTATAGGCCAGTTCCAGGGAGCTGTCGTCCGGGCCGGAATGAAAGCGGTGGGCATTCACCTGGAAGGGGCGGAAATGGGGCATGTTCTCCCGGCAGAACCGAATGAGCTCCGCCAGCTTGTCTACAGGCGGGTGGGCCCAGTCGAGCAGGGGGTCGAAATCGATGGACCCCCGAACGGATCGTTTGTCGGCGCCCTGCTTTTCAAGGAGAGCGGTGAAATGCCGGAAAAGTGCCCAGGGTTCTTTGTCGGCATAATACTCGCCGAAATTGGTGGAGATAAAAGACAGCCCGGCTCCCTCCAGCAGTTCCTCAAGCTGGGAGGCGCCGAGCGGGCGGTCGAGGCGGAATAAAGGGGCTTCGGCGCCTCCCTGCAAGCCTTCGATCAGTGCCGCATTAGCCGTTTTGATGTCTTCTACGTCGATGTATTCGCCGACCTCCCAATCATTCGGAGCCTGCAAAGGTGCAGGCGTACTTTCCATATCTTCGGGGTGGTAGAAGGGGTCCAGGATTATATTTTCTTCCAGCTGCCAGCGCAATTCCTGCAGTGGTTTTCCTTTGAGGTCTTTCTCGACTTTGGCCAGCCATTCCGCCTTGGCAGTGGGAGAGAATTCCGAAAAGAGGTGGTCCTGTTCCGTCATGATATCCGGGTTTATGGAATATTCCGAAATTTACTGCCTTTCGGGGCCAGGACCAAAAAAAAAGACGGCTTTTGGGGCCGCCTTAATGCATAAGAAGCAAAAGTGTTCACTCACTAATAAAATATTGTACTATGCGAAAGATCTTCCGGTAGGGAAACTCTAAGTTTTAAAAAAGGCAGAGAGCCTTTGCTCTCTGCCGAAAGTCCTGTATGAGAAACCCTTTACAAACCTACTTAAGAGTTTGTTCAAAATTCAATCAATGGGCTCCAAGCGGCAAATTTTATCCTGCACTGCGTTAAAAAGCCTCGTCATACCTTCCAGGTATGCCTACGTTTTTTGCCTTGTTCAGAACAAAATTTCCTCGCTTTCACCTCATCATCGAATTTTGAACAAACTCTAAACTTTATTATTAAAAAATAACGCTTAACAGCCTAGTCGGCGAGCGGCAGTCCCCCCCGCTCTTCCGGCGTATTCCCTGCATTGAAAGCACTGTGCAGCATGGGCTGCAGCGCAAGGGCAGAGGCAGAATGAGAAGAAAGGCCCGGGGATGGTTTGCTATCCCTGTTTTCCTTGACATCGAACTGCCCGTAGGGAGGTTCGGAAGCGCTTTCCGGGCATCCTCCCCGTACTTTAATTACCTGCGTGTGCTTCTGGACATTATCGCCGCAATGATCGCTGACGGTCCAGTGACGGAAGATGATACAGGCGCCCTCATCGTAGAGCATCTCGTCTTCCCATTTCAGGTTAAAAGCACATCCGTCGCCAGACAGCGGATACTGGTCGTGGGTAGTGGCGACAGACCCGTCTTCGTCAATAACCGGATAGCCGGTCCATACCGGTTCGGCCGAGGACCCGTTCTCGAGTTGAGGGTAATCTACCCCATCGCAATTGCCGGGGAAAATGACCTGTGTGAAGTCTGGTTTTTTGACGCTCACCAATTGAGTGAAATGGCCCTGGAGGCCGTCTTCGGTATGGGCTTCCCAGCGCCGTTCGATAATGCCGATGGCATTGCTGAGAAACTCGAAGTTGGACAGCTGGACCGAGAAGCTCTTTCTGGCGGATACGATATTGAACGCCAGCTCGTCTCCGGGGAGGAGCAAACTGGAGAAAAAGGAGCCGCTCGCGTGCTCTTTTGTCATCGTTTCAACCCGTTCTCCGTTGACTTCGATCCAGAACTGTTGATTTAAAAAGTTGGAGCCCCCAACATAACCCCAGTCAAAGCTCACGTACCCTTCGGCGGGGATGGCGATCCGATAGGACGCCGCGCTTCCGGGGGTGGCAATTACTGAAGCTCTATTGGCCCCTTCAACCAATATCGAATTGGGAGCTCCGGTGACATCTACCCCACCGTCACCATTGATCGTGGCCACCGTCCAGCGGGACGGGGCGAAATATTCGTTGAATCCGGAAACTGCACAACCCAGTTTGAAGTATTGGTCCTGGTAACTCAGAGATGCTTGGGCGTTGCCGGGAGCGGTGGCAACGGGAGGGGCTACCTCCTGCTGTTTCAGGCAGCTGACGGCCTGGTGTTCCCCCCTGAGCCTGAGCGTGCCTTCCTCCGCCTCAGCCGGCGCCACGGGAGGAGCGCACTGGCCCATACCCCGGTTGGGGTATACCGCTGTAAGGAAAGCGGCAGGGATAAGGCTTAACAATATCAAGGCTCGCATTGTAATATTCTTATGTTTAAGGCAATATCGCTTATGCTGTTGGCGCGGGCATACTACAACAGAAACCCTTAGCGCACAAAAAGAACAGCCTTTTTAGGAGAGAAAAATGCCTGATAAATAAGAATGGAAATACAATACGGCAGGAGGTAAAGCTTTGGAACAGCAGAAACAGCTACTGTAGTCATGGGATTATGCAGTTTAAGGGATTAACTAATTTGTCTTACAGTGGAATATTTTTTAATCGGTTTAATTTTTCTTGTTTCAATTCCACTCGCAACAAAGATATAATTTCAAAGTACGCGGCGCATACCATAAACAGGGTATTTTTTTGATTAAAGAAAAATATAAATGTTAAAATCCGCATTTTTCATACCCTCCAGAGGGTAGTTGAACGGCCGGTAAAATTGTATCTTCGGCAATTAATTAGCTAAAAACCGAAATTTTATGGCACGTTATCTACTATTATGTCTGATCTTCCTGGGCCTGTCCGGGCCGGTTTTCACCCAGGAAGAGGTGAACCAGGAGCTCGTCGACGCCATCCGCAAACACGGCCTGGAACAGAGCCAGGCCATGGAGATTGCCGGCTGGATCGTAGACACCTACGGGCCGCGCCTGACCGGAACGCCCATGCTGGATAAGGCTACGGAATGGGCAGTTCAGCAGCTCGAAGGCTGGGGCCTGGAAAATGTCCATACGGAAGAATGGGGCCCTTTTGGCCGGGGCTGGGAATTGCAGCATTTTGAAATGCACGCTCATACCCCCAGCTACTGGCCGGTCATTGCCTATCCCAAGGCCTGGTCGGCCTCAACTGACGGGCTGGCCAGCGGGGAAGTGGTCTACCTGGAAGCGAATTCTGAGGAAGACCTGGAAAAATATAAAGGAAAACTCGCCGGAAAGTTCGTGCTGATGGATACCCTCCGGGCTGTGGAAGAACCTTTTGAAGCTTTCGCCAAACGCTACGATGCCGAGGGGCTGCTGGAACTGGCCAATGAGCCCATGCCTACACCCCGGCCCCGTCGCAATTACCAGCGCCTGGGCGGGTTCCAGTTCAACAAACTGCTCTGGCAGTTCCTGGAAGAGGAAAAGCCTCTGGCTGTGCTGGACCGAAGCTATAAGGGCGACCTGGGCACCGTTTTCGTCTCCGGCGCCCGCACCGGCGGCGATTGGGGCGATGCCCGCAACGAAGGGGTGTATGTTATTCCGCAGGCCACCCTGGCGGTTGAGCATTACAACCGCATTTTCCGCCTCCTCCAGAAGGGCTTTCCGGTAACCCTCAGTATGGAACTGAAGGGGGCGTATACCAACCCGGACGGGATGGAGCACAACATCATTGCTGAGATACCGGGCACAGACCTCAAGGATGAGGTCGTTATGTTCGGAGCTCATTTCGACTCCTGGCATGCAGCTACCGGAGCTACCGATAACGGCGCCGGCTCAACCGTGATGATGGAAGCGGCGCGCATCCTGCAGGAAGTGATCAAAGAAACTGGGGTCCGCCCGCGCCGCACGCTCCGGCTGGCGCTCTGGACAGGGGAGGAGCAGGGCCTGCTCGGCAGCCGCGGGTACGCCGGCCGGCACTTCGCCGAATTTCCGGAAGGCACCTACAACCCCCAATCGTTAAAGCCCGAACAGGAAAAGGTCTCCGCTTACTACAATCTGGATAACGGCACGGGTAAGATCCGGGGCGTATACCTGCAGGGTAACCCCGAGGTAGCCACCATCTTCCGGGCCTGGCTGGAGCCGTTCAAAGACCTGGGAGCCGGTACGCTGAGCTTTTCCAACACCGGCGGGACCGACCACCTGGCCTTCGATGCCGTGGGTATCCCCGGCTTTCAGTTCATTCAGGACCCCATGGCCTATTTTGCCCGTACCCACCACTCCAATATGGACAATGTTGACCACCTGGTGGAAGAAGACCTGAAACAGGCGGCTACCATCATCGCCTCCTTCGTTATGCATACTGCCATGCGCGATGAGATGCTGCCCCGTAAAGAGGTGAAAATGGCCGAAGAGGAAGTGGAGGGGAGCCGGTAGGAGTTTGGTTGATTGAGTTGATTGAGTTGATTATGTTGATTGGGTGTAACTCCCCGAATCAACTCAATCAACCCAATCAACTAATCACTCCAAAGCCACCACCTTCAGCTCTACCTTTCGGTTTTCCTCTTTCGGTTTGTCATTGATGATCTCGCCTTTGTAATCCAGTTTTATCTGATTGATGCCGAAGCCGTTCTCGGTGACGACCAGGGCTACCTGCTTGGCCCGTTCCTCGGAAAGCATCATGTTGTATATGTCGGTTCCGATGTCATCGGCATAGCCGGTAATCTCCAGGCGGTGTACATTTTTTCCCTTGAACGGCTTCAGGAAGGCGTCTAGTTTTTCCAGCTCGTCAATGTCCATATCCGTTTTGTCGAAACCGAAGAAGACGGTGTGGTGGTATTCCACCGGTTTGCGCTTTATGTGGGGCGCAACAGTGTTGGTATCCCTCGCCACCGGGCGTTGCGGCTCCGGAAATTCAAAGACGGACTTGAGCAGGACTTCGATGGTATAGAACTGCTTGTTATCCCATTCGGGAATGAGGAAGACGTTGTGGAAGGAATGGAAATATTTCTTGTCGACGCTTACGTCCAGGGATTCACCGGCCGGGATACAGAGGAAAAAACGGCCGTCGGGGCCGGTAGTAATGGAAGGCCTGTCGGGAAAATGCACCGTAGCAGCGACGGCCATATCCAGGGCGCTGTCAACGACGAGCCCTTCCACGAATGTGACGGGTTCGTTGTAAAGCTGTTCGTCGAGTTGAAAAGTGTAGATGTCAAGCTTGCCGAAGCCGCCGGGGCGTTCGGATGCAAAATATCCGGTGCCGCCATCGGCGGAGAGGTAAAGGCCCAGTTCGCGGAATGCGGTATTTACGGGTGGGCCCAGGTTGACGGGGATGCTCCATTCTCCGTCCTCCTCATTGCGCCAGCTCATGAAAATGTCCTGGTCGCCCATACCGGGGTGGCCATAGGAAGAGAAGTATAAAGTGCGGCCGTCATTGGTGATGAAGGGGGCTTCTTCGTAGTCGTCCGTATTGATCTTGGGGCCGAGGTTGACGGGGGTGCTCCAGCTGCCGTCGGCCTGCCGTTTGCTGAAGTAAAGGTCGGATTTGCCGAGCCCCCCTTCGCGGTCACTGGCGAAGTAAATGGTACTGCCGTCACAGCTGATGGAAGCCTGTGAATCCCACCGGGCGGAGTTGGCAAACCCCTCCAGAGGCATGGCTTCGCCGATTTCGCCTTCCGCACTGACGAGGGCCTCCCAGATGTCGCAAACGCCAAGGCCTGCTTCGCGGCCGCAGGCGGTAAAATACAGGCGGCGGCCGTCACGGACCAGGGTGCACATGCCTTCGTCCTTATCGGTATTGATGGCCTTTACAGGGCTGCCCTTTGACCACCTCCCATCCACCAGCCGGCTTTCAAAAAGGTCTTCCTCTCCTTTGCCCATCTTGCGGGTAAAAAAGAGGCGTTCCTGATTATTGGTGATGAACGGAAAGTAATCGTCTTCATTGGAGTTGACGGCGTTGCCCAGGTTGGACACTTTGGTGATGTTAATGAATTTTATGGAGTCCAGCGTCACTTCACAAGCCCGTATATTGCCTTGCAGCTTGGCCAGGTAGCGCTCCTCATCCCTGAGTTCGCGCTCCGTGTTCATGCTGAAGGTATCGGCCGCTACCTGCTGCAGCTCCTTAAAGCGATGGAAGTATTTCAGGGCCTCTTCATGGTGCCCGGCCTTGTAGTGGGCCTCTCCGAGCTGGTAGTAGAGCGCCCGGGAAAAAAGGGAGTCGGACTCCAGCACCGCTTCGTACTGCTCGACGGCCCGTGAGTAGTCGCGCAGCAGAACATAACATAGCCCCATGCCGCGGCGGGCGGCGGTCAGGCCGGGCTGAGCTTTCAGGCTGCGATCGAAGAGCTTCAATGCCTGTTCTACCTTGCCTTCCAGAAGGGCAGCTTCGGCATCGCGGTAGATCTCGGCGGCAGTAGGGCTCTCAAAAACCTGCCCCCGGGCAGGGCTGTACCATAGGCAAATAAAGATAACGAGTAATGAGAGAGAGTAGATAAGTTTCATGAGATCCGGTTTTGGGACTAGTAAAGCTCCCCAAAACTAATTGATTTTTTTTTAATACTTAAAATCGGGTTTTAAAAGTTGGCTTTCCCGGGTAAATTCCCTTTCTGCCGGGCAGAACATTGGCCGGCTTGTGGAGTTGATATGAAAGGAGAGATACCGGGAAAATATCGTTATGAATATAATGATTATAAAAATAATAATTACTTTTGTAACGACCTTTCAAAACTTTCAATCAAGCTACGCGATAAGCCATGAAAACCAAGATCACTTCAATACTTAGTTGCCTGTTCCTGTTCAATTCGATCGGATTGGCCCAGGACCTGGGCCTTCCCCGCAAAAGCCCCAGGGCCGGCGTTTCCTACACCATAGGCTATACCGAGGTTTCTATTCAGTATTCCTCTCCGGCCGTTCGGGGGCGGGAGATATGGGGCAGCCTGGTTCCTTACGGAGAGCTCTGGCGGGCCGGGGCCGATGAAGCGGCCACGATCGAGTTCAGTACCGAGGTGGAGGTCGAGGGCCAGGCGCTTCCGGCCGGGCGGTATGCATTTTTCCTGATTCCCCGGGAGGAGGGCAAATGGACGGCTGTTTTCAATAAAACATGGGATCAATGGGGCGCCTATGATTACAACCAGGGAGAAGATGCTCTCCGGGTAGACGTTGACGCCCAGTTTTCCCGGCAGGTCAATCAAGAGCACCTGCGTTATGAGATCATTGGCCAGAATGTGGAGAATGGCTACATCCTGCTGAGCTGGGAAAAGCTGCGCCTCTATCTCCGCCTCCGGGTGAACGCCATGCAGAAGGCCGTGATGGAGATCACTACGGCCCTTGCCGCCGCCCCGGATGAAGACAAATGGCGCATCAACGCCCGGGCAGCCGATTTCCTGCTCTGGGTGGGCCAGTTCAGCCCGGCCATGCAGTACGTCCAGCAGTCCATTGGCCAGAAGGAAATGCCGTGGAACTACTGGATCAAGGCGCGTATTCTCGCTGCGCAGGAGGACTATGCGGGCGCCATCAGCGCTGCGGAAACGGTAGCCAGGCTGGCGGCAGCCAACCCCGGTGATGATTTCTATAAGGAAGAAAAAGAGGAGATCGGACGACTGGTGAAGGAGTGGAAGGATAAAAGGTGAGCCGGCCACTGGCAGTATCGGAGCCGGTATGGGGAACCACGGCGCCCACCGGTATATGGTTTCATTGCTGAATAGGGCGGCTTTCGACGGCTTTCCTTTGAAATGCCGAATTCCGAACAGCTACGGCGAACACCTGCGTAAAGGCTCAGCTTGGGTTGAATATACGAGCTATATCGTCAGGCCAGGAGGCGGGCTTCCGGGAACCTCATTTCAACACATACCCCAGGTTGATATACACCTGTGCAGCCGCCATGTTCGGACCACGGTCGAAATTGGAATATTCCCAGCCCAGCCCTCCGTTGGTGCGGAAGGCTGCATCAGGAGGCACGCCGCTGAAATCTTCCCGTTTATTGCGTATTCCCAGGCCCGCCCCGAATTCGAAGATGAAACCTTTGGCGTAAACCTGCTGCAGGCCCATGTTAATGAAGGCTCCATGCTTGCGTTGCTCCATATGGTAGGTGAGGCGCTGCCGGTACCAGCCCCATTCGTTGTTCCGGCGGAAGTCTCCCTCTATATCTACATCTGTAAACTGGCGGGCGTACATCAGCTCGATAAAAGGGGCGTAGTCTCCCCTTTCATTGGGCCGCAGATAATAGCGAATGGCCCCTCTGAACCGATAGCCTTTCAGGTTATCGATGGCCGGTTCGCGGAAGAAGCGCAGGTTGAAGAGCGGGCCGCCTTCCAGGTGGGTGTAGAGGCGGGGGCGGATGATATGTTCTACGGCGAGGTTGAAGCTCGGGGCATAGGGGTCGAACAGGCTGAGGGTTCCGTTTTTGAGGTTGAGCCGGGGGGCGGTGGCAGGGGGTGTTGGTTGTTCGTGCCTTCTGAAAAAAAGCCCGTGATTTTCAGGGGCCTGCGAACGGCGAACAACGAATTCCGGGTACTCCCCGTTATTTGTTGCCTGCCCTACCCTGGAACTATCAACCGGCAACCAATAACCGGTAACCTGCTCCGCCCCGGCGAAAACTCTCTGAACCGGCCCGAAACCCAGGAGAAAAACGAGAATGCCCCACTTCCACGCTCTCATACACCGATCGATATTTCCGAGACCACTCTGATGTCATCGATGTCGGTGTAGTCTAGCTGTACGATGCGATCCGGGCCGATCACCAGGAGCAGGCCGTCGAGGGGGATGACGTCGATGGCGTTGAAATTGGTGAGGTGGTGCAAAAGCTGAATACTCTGTGGGTTGGCTACATCGAACACCTTCAGGCCGCCGGCCCCCTCGCAGAGGAAAAGGGTCTGCCCGTCCAGCCCGAGCCCGAAGGGGCTGTCCATACCATAGCTGGCTACGACCTCAGGATTGGTGATGTTGCGGATGTCGATGATCTCCAGCAGGTTGGCGGCGCCGGGGCCCGCCTGTCGGCAACCGGAGGCCCTTAGCGTAACGTAGGCATACCGGCTGTTGGCCACAACGGGGTCGCAGCTGACCACATGCTGATAATTACTGACGAATTGCGGCACGCCCCCTTGTTGGATGCGGTAGATCAGCATCCCGCTCCGGGTGCCCAGGAACAGGAATCCGCTGAGGGGAAAGATCGTCTCCACGCCTTCGCCCACGAGGACGGACTCCCGGGGCCTGATCTCATCCGGCTTGCTGATGTCGAAACTGTGCAAGCTGTTGTTGTCAACAGTATAAAGATAATCCCCTACAATGGTGAAGCGCGCCAGGGAGCCGCCTGTACCGGTGTTGGAGTCTGAAAAAGCCGCTTCGCTGTCGCTTTCGGCGCAGCTCCAGAGGGTGGTGAGGAGGAGGGCGATGATCAGGTTTCGGGCCATGGTGAAATGAGTGAATGAGTGAATTAATGAAGGAATGAAGGAATGATTTTCAGGCCACATTCATTCCTTTCCTTTACCGCCAGCACTCCGGCCGTTCAAGCACCTTTTCTGCCCAGCCGACGATGGCGCCCATACTGGTGTCGGGGCATTCGAAAAAGCCGAAGTAGTTGTCGGGCAGGGGGGCGCCGCCGCCGGGAAAAGCGTTTTCCAAGCGGCTGAGGACCCGGATATCATCCAGGTTGCTGATATCAAGAGCAACCAGGCCGGAGAGGTTGTTGGCGTACAGGGTGTTTCCCTTGATGGCGATGTCCGAATTGCCGGGGATGCGAATGAACTTAATGGTTTCCGGATAGAAGGGGTCGGTATTGTCGATCACATGGATTCCCTGCAGGGATTCTCCGGCGAAAATAATGCTGTCTTTATAATAGATCTTGAACAGTTCGCGGATGGGTTGAGGCGGTTCGGCGCCGATGTCTCGCCAGTCGCCTTCGTAGTAGATGGGGGCCAGGCCGGTAACCTGTTCCGGAATGTCCACTTTGGGTTCTAAACATCCGTTAAGCAGGAGCCCCAAAAAAAGCCCCAGGGCCAGAGAGAAGGTCGTTTTTTTCATAATGCTGATTTAAGCGGGTAACCGGATAACGCTCAGCCCCGGCCCTTCGCTGCCATGTTGTTATGGAAAGCAGGCGCAAAAGGCGGGGCCCGGTTACTTGCCTTTTCTTTGGGCCTGGTACTTTTCTCTCACCAGGCTGGTCATTTTTTTCCCCTCAAGATGGCTTTGTGCCCATATTTTTACTTCTTCCCGCCCCCGTATCTTCCGGTATTTGGCTTCTGATGCTTCGATCTCCTCCAGTAAACTGCTGTACAGGCGCCGGTCTTCTCTGGGGAGGCGGCTTTTGCTCAGTTTCCGAATGTATTTCAGCACCATATCGTCGAACTCGGAAAGCATATTGTCGGCTTTCAGCAACCTTTTGACGTAGGGTTCTTTATAGTCGAGCTGGTCGTCCTCTCCGGATTCAAAGAGAATGAGCAGCTGAAGGATACGGGAGAAGTATTTGAGGTCTTGCCGGGCGGAAGTCTTCCGGAGTTCTTTGCGGATCTTTTCCGTCCAGCGCTGGGCCTCGGTGAATTTTTCGGTGGTAAAGAGCAGTATAGCAATATTGTAGTAAAGGCTAAGGAGCTTGTTCTGCTGCAGAGGATACCGTTGCTTCTTGTAAGCCCGGACCTTTTCTTCGACCTCGGCAGCAAGGGCCTGGGCTTCTTCCCCCTTGCCCGAGTTCATTAGGAACAGCAGCTTGTAGTGGTAGGTGTTGTGGAAATCCCGGGTGCGTTCGAAGATGGTCCTGGATTCCATTTCTTCTGTCTTTTTCAGGATAGCCTCAAAGGAAGAATAATCCTGATGGGTATGGCAGGTGGCGAGGAAATTGAAGAGGTAGAGCTTGTAATTGCGCGTGTACTCCTTTTTGAAAAGGGGGTATTTATCCCACACTTCCAGCGTCTTTTGGTAGTGGTAGAATATCTGGCCGGGGTTGATGTTCTCCACCGTATGGACCAGCCCCCAGGCGTGGTGGTACAGCAATTCGCTACGGAAAGAGCGGAAGCGTTCCGGCGTTTTCAAGGCCGGGGATTCTTTCAGCGCCTTAAGCAGCTGTATGCCATCTTCTCCCGGAAGGGTGTTTCTGCTTTGGTAGAGGATGAAAGCCTGGTTCATCAGGCGGTTGTACTCCGTTTCCTGTGCCAGGCTCTTAATGGCCTTTTCCTGTTCGCTGTAGAGCCGGGCAATTTTTTCATAAGGCCTTTCAACCTGGGCCATAGTGCTGAGCTGTATGTTGACCTCCAGCTTCAGGATCTCGATCAGGAGCGTAAAACACTGGTATTTTTGCGCCAGTTTCCGGGCCTTTTTCAGGTACTTGGCGCTTCTTTCAATAATGCCTCTGTCAAATAGCAACCAGGCCTCATCCAGGAAGATCCGGATCTTTCCTTCAATGGTGCTGTCTTCATTGAGATAGCGCAGCATCTTCAGCAGATTGTCTTCCAGGTAGTTCTTGGTGACGGAAAAACTTCCGGCCGGGACCTTTCCCTCCCTGTTCAGTATTTCCCGGATGGCAGTTTCATTATAGCCTTCCGCCTGTTCGATGCTTTTTATTTCATCGTAGAGGTATTCATATTTCTTCTTTTCGCCGTTCTTCCTCGCATTATTTACCTGTGCCATTAACCGGAAATGCCGCGCCTCGGATTTATCCATCAGGTGAACCAGGCGCCATAAGTGATCAGAAGGCTTCATTAACAAAAAATATTCAATTTGGAATTCTTATGACTTTGTAAAGGGTGTATTGGGGAAGTGCTTGCAAAGTAACGGATTTTTATGATAAAACCCAGCTTCTGTTCATTTTGGAGTTCTTAAAAATCGGGAAGTCGTGATTTTTTTCTGCCTCTTCTTGGGCCTATCTTTATGCTCAGATAGCAACAGGGTGTCCCAAATATAAGGATAAACACAAAAAAAGACATGCCTACATCGATACTTATCGGGCAGCAAAACAGTTCCGGCGCTTTTATTTCGAAGGGAGCGCTCAGCTTTCAGCAGGCCAATACCAAACTAAGGGTAACTGATGTCAATGAGCAATCCACTGACTTCGACATCCCGGAGTCCGGCCTGTTGTGTTTTGAGGTTGCAGTAACCTCCGGTGAAGGAGGCGGCCAGGATTACACCTTAGTGGAAATTGAAGAAATGACGGGCGAAACCGCCTCCTCTGAAATTAAGGAGGGCTTGTCACTGAAAGTGAAGTTAACAGAAAAGGCCAGCCCGGCAGGCCTGCTTCTGGAATTTATCGGCGATGAAGACCAGGATGTATTGAGGACGCTAATGAGATTGAGCCATTCCGGAGAATTTGGTTTGCAAAGAACGACGAATTCTGTTGTTCTCAAAGCCTTCATACCAGCAGAAGAATGAAAAGAATGATAGACAAACACCTGTATAACCCTAAGTTGCCAAAGGCTCACGCAGAGCCCCGAATTTGACAAAAGCCGAAAATGACAACAATGGTAATGCACTCAAAGGCCCTCGAAACAAGATTGAGTTTGCTCGAACGGGAGATCGGAGAACTCAGGAAAATGTTACAGCCCAGCCACCCGCCGGCAGAATTGGGGCTTTCTTCAAAAGAAGCCCGGTCCCCGATGCTGTCTTTTGAACACCGCCGGGGAAGTGAACCGCCCCATACTTACGGCTCCGTCGAAGCCGGCGACTTCGGCAATGGGTATAAGGCCCTGCGCGTCTGCAGCGCTCCGACAGCTCGGCTGGACCTGATATCCGGCGCCGACGCTCTTCTCCAAGCCGGCGACACCCTGCACCTGAATGCTTCCAATGTCAGGATACAGGCCCAACGGGTAAGCCTGGATGGGGAACTCTCGGCCCGGATGAGCACCACGGAGCCTTTTGAATGGCAGAGCGGGGAGATGCCGGTACGCCTTGTCCATCACAGCCATGGCATCCCGGTGCTTACCGAATTGAAAGGAAAATTCAGGAATAACTCCAGCGGCATCAGAATGTATGTCGATCCGGAGGATGGATACTGGTACCTCACCGGAGATAACAGTGAGGGGGCGGAAATCTCCGCCCGGGTGGTCTGTATTGGTAGGGTATAACCCCGAGAAGCACCTGAAATCAATTTATACGCTCTTTATTTATTATCGCGCTCTATGTGCAAAGCCTGCCGGGTTGCATCCACTGCCAGCCCGGCAGTCCTTTTTCTTTTCCGGGTTTTGTCACCCGCCTTTCTCAGGGTGTGAATCCGGGCCGCTTTTTTTTCTTAAATTAGCAGGAAAGAAAAGCTATGGAAACCGTCACCCCGTCACTTGATACCTGGGCCAGTTTCTTCATTCTGGCGGCCGCTCATGGGTACTTCCTTTCCGCCATCCTCTTTTTTAACCGGCAGGGCAACCACCAGGCCAACCGGCTGCTTGGCGCCTTCCTTCTTGCTTTCGCCCTTACCCTTTCGGAGTATGTGCTGCACTGGACGAAGTACATCACCTGGTTTTCATGGGCAGATTCCTTCTACATCCCGCTCATTTTTGTGTTCGGCCCCCTGTTATTGCTCTACTTCAAAGCGATCAATCCGGAAGATGAGGCCCGCCGACGGGACGCCCTGCACTTCCTGCCGGCTTTGTTGATCCTGATCAACCGCCTGCCTTACTACCTGACAGGCCCGGCCGTTAAAGCTTCTTTTCGTGCCGGGAACCGGGAGGTGGCCCAAGAAATCCACTGGCCCTTCGTCCCGATGTTCGGTTTTCAGGATTACCTCTTCATGCTGCATCTGTCGGCCTATGCCGTGCTGGCCTATTGGTACCTGCACCGCAACGGCTTCTGGCGGCCAGCAGGTGAAGGAGATGACAGTGCTCTGATCCGCCGCAACTGGTCGCGTACAATGCTTTGGCTTTATGTGGGGTTTGTGCTGGGAAATGTTTCTTATTACCTTCTCATCCGAACGCCTTTCTTCCATATCGAGTGGGACTATGGGATCTCTCTCGCTATGACGGTTTTCATTTATATGGTAGGGTATCTGGGATACCGACAGCCGGAGATCTTCTCCGGTGAGCTCTGGCCGAAGGCCTTCCTGGCGCCGAAATACCAGAATTCCTCCCTTACCCCCTCCGCTTCCCGGTCTTTGCTGGGCCGTGTATTGGAATACGTCGAAAAGGAAAAACCCTACCTGGATAACGAACTGCGCCTGTCGGGCCTGGCCGAACAGTTGGATATATCTGTCCACCACCTTTCCCAGGTGATTAACGAGCAACTGGGCAAAAGCTTTTCCGATTTTATCAACGAATACCGCGTTGAACAGGCCAAGCGCCTGCTGGCCAACCCCCGGTACAAGGGCCGCTATGTGATCGCCATTGCCTATGAGTCCGGGTTCAATAATAAAACTTCTTTCAACAAGGCTTTTAAGGCGCATACGGGCCTGTCCCCTTCACGGTACCGGAAGAATAAGCTGGCGAAAGTGGCGGCGGAAAGCAGGAGCGATGGGTAGGAAGAGAAAGTATACCTGAGGTAATACATAGAAATGCATTGAAACGGGCGCCGGGATAGAAATATTTAGCCATACATCAAAATATAATAAAAGGCAATGCGGATCATTTCAACTTTAATGCTATTGGCAGTTTTTGCCTTAGCGGCATTCGGGCAGAAGCCCGGTTTTCAGTTGCGGCGGGTGGTGGTTTTCAAGGACGGAACCGTCTTCCTGGAAAAGGAAGCGGAGGTGGACGCCGCTTCCGGGACGGTAAGCTTGCCGGAGTACCCCGTTGAGGCCCGCCTGTCCGCCGTTGCAGATACCGATGTCCCGCCTTCCTATTACAGTTCGGGATATTCCCGGAATTCGCCCCTGCCGGTGCTTTTTGGCACTGTCCGCTGGTCGGCGCCCGGAAATGAGGTCCTGGATGTAGTGGCCGGCAGCCGGGAAGAGGCCCGGCAGGTGCCTGCCGATAACCTGTACCGGCTTCTGCAGCTCAATATCGGCAGGAAGGTCTGCATCTGGACCAAAGATACCAAAGGGCCCAACAACTGCGGATACATCGTCGGCCATTCCGGGGATGGCGCCGGCAATATTCCCGGCCAGTTGCTGCTGCGGGATGGCCAGATCCTCCACCAGTTTGCCGTGCAGAGCATACAGCGGCTGGAATTCGAGGCGGATGCCGTCTACGAGGAGGAGGTATCCGAAACGATGCCTTCTTTGCACCTGAACCTGGAGCGCGCCGCTGAAAAACAACCCCTGCGCCTGGCCTACCTGCAGAAAGGGATGAGTTGGTTCCCGAACTATCAGATGGTATTGCTCGGCAACGGAAAAGCGCGCCTGGCCCTCTACGCCAACCTGATGAACGATATTGAAGCGCTCGACAACGTTCCCGTTAGTTTTGCTGTCGGCATCCCCTCCTTCCGGTTCGGCTATATGGAGGAGCCGCTGTTTACCCGGCAAACGGTACTCAGCTTTCTGCAGGATCTCGAAAATGCCCCCGCCGAAGGGCCGGTATCCATGTCTAATATGATCACTTCCCAGCGGGCAGCCGCCAACCGCGATATCCGGTTCGGTACCAACCTGGTTGCCGATTTTGAAGGGCGGATGGAAGAAGGCCTCTTCTTTTACAAACGGGACGAAGTATCGCTGCCGCAGGGGGGGCGGGGTTTGTTCAAAATATTGGAACAGGAGGTAGCTTATGAGGACCTGTACGTCGTTGATATACAACGGGATAGGAGCCAGCTCCGTTATGGCGAAGAAGGAGAGCCCCGAAATCGGGTCTGGCATGCCCTGAAATTCAGGAACAAAGCAGACGTGCCGTTAACGACGGGTACCGTCAGTTTTTATTCCGAAGAAAGAGAGGGATTGAGCCCCATCAGCCAGAATGAGCTGGGGTTTACTCCCGCAAAAGGCAACGCTGTCGTAAAGATGACGGTAGTGCCGGATATCCTGGTGTCTGGCGCCGCCCGGGAATTGGGGCGGAAGAACAATGCCCGCGACAACAAAGACCTCATCACGGTGGAAGGTAAGGTCAAAGCCGTTAATTTCAAAGGCAAAAAGATCACCCTGCAGGCCAGCTGCCGCCTGGAAGGGCGCCTGCTCGATTCCGATACGGACTGGGAAACTGCCGCTTTTTTCAACCAAACCGGCTCCGCCAACCCCATCTCGGAGGCTACCTGGACGATCACTCTGAAACCGGGGGAGGAACGGGAGGTAACCTACAGGTATGAGGTGTACGAAAAGTAGGGCGGCCCACTTCGGGGCTGCCCCAGTTCAAATAAAACAGATTTCACGGGTAATAATACCGCGAAGGCTCTATGGAGTTATCACAAGGGTTGTTGCAACTTGTTTGCCTTCCGCCTGTACTTGTACAGCGTATAGGCCGGGTGGCAGCCCTTTCAGGTTGATCTCCCGCATGAGGGAGGCGCCATTGACTACC
Source organism: uncultured Phaeodactylibacter sp. (assembly GCA_964418125.1). Classification (GTDB taxonomy): domain Bacteria; phylum Bacteroidota; class Bacteroidia; order Chitinophagales; family Saprospiraceae; genus JACJXW01. The sequence continues at coordinate 10,718 of CAYQKY010000038.1, read as the reverse complement.
TGTTGTTCCACCCAGGCTGCCTGCCCAGTGAGGTTCAGCAGGCGGATGGTGCACCGGCCGATGGGCGCTTCGGTTTCCAGGTGGAGCAGGGTGGCGCCTCTGGCGGGGTTGGGCGTCAGCGTGAGCCTTGCCGGCAACCGGCCTTTGTCATCGACGCCAACCATCGGGCATCCCGGCAGTTCTCCCTGCGCAATGGTGCAAATTCCATCGGCCAAAAATCCTGCATAGGACTCTTCCTCTCCATTCGGCCATTCTATGATGACTTCATCTGCGAACAGGGCGTCACCCAGGCCAAAGTGCAGGCGGGGGCCGTTGCTCTCGTGCGAGCTGGAAGCTACCTGCCGCATCTGCCATACTTCCTGCCCGTTGATGGTGGCCTTCACCCGGACGACGGCGCCGATGGCCATGGTGTTGGGGGCGTTGCCCCGCAGGTTGAGCTCCAGCCAGTGGTTGTCATTGCCCAGGTTGAAATAAACCGCTACATGCCGATACGTATCGGGAAACCCTCCGTTGGCCATCACGATGTCCAGAAAGCCGTCGTTGTTGAAATCGGCTATGCCGGAGAAGCCGTCCAGTACAGGAATGGACACGCTTTCTTCCCGGACGAATACTCCGCCATCATTGCGGAACAGGCGGTTGTTGTTGCCATAGAAAGAGGCGAGGAACAGGTCGAGGTCGCCGTCGTTGTCGAAATCGCCCCAGGCGGCGCAGGCGGTGTCGTCATCGTCGTTTTCCCACGGGCCCACTGCTTTGGTGAAGTGGCCGGCGCCATCATTTTCGTAAAGGTAGTTGAACTCCTCTTCGGTGGGCACAAAAAAATCGAGGTCGCCGTCGTTGTCGAAATCGCCCCAGGCGGCGCGGTAGGAGATAGTATTAATCTGGTTGAACTCTACATCGTCGGTATTGAGGGTAAAATTGCCCGCTCCGTCATTGTAATAAAGCTGGTCGGAAGCATGAGCATTGGCTACGTATACGTCCAGGTCTTTATCGCCGTCCACATCGGCCCAGTTGCCGGAGAAGGAAAAGCGGGAGGGGCCGGCGACGAGCAGGTTTTCCGGGTTGTTACTGAACGTTCCGTTACCTTCATTGGTGTAGAGGGCGTTGGGTGCTGCGCTGAAGGAGGTGCTGAGGTTGGCCAGGAAGAGGTCCAGCCATCCGTCTCCATCCACATCGGCCCAACTGCAGCCGGCGGTGCTGCTCTGGTCGGTAGTGGGCGGGCCGGCGCTTACTTCGTTGAACCCACCATTGCCGTCGCCGGCCAGTAATATATTCTCCAGATAGTTGGTGCTACTGTAGTTCCAGGCGGCCAGGTAAAGGTCCCGGCGCCCGTCTCCATTGAAATCGGCCATGGCAGCAGCATTGTATCTGCCGTAATGAGTGGGCAGGATGTCGGCGCTGACATCCTCAAACCCGTCGCCCGTATTCCTGTACAGGGAATTCGACAGGTAAGTTTCGGTCCTGCCATTGAGGATCAGGATATCCTCGAGGCCGTCTTCATCGTAGTCGCACACCAGTACGCCGGCGGCATAATTGTCGTCGAAAGAATATTGGTGGCCGAAATCTACAAATTGAGCCTGAAGGAAAGCAAAGGGGAGGGCCCACAGAAAGGCGGCGGAGGCCAGGGTCATCAGGCAGCGCATTGGTTGTAAGGTTTTCCTTTTCATGTCGGTAATGTTTTTTGTTAATTCCATTGGTTTCAGAAATAAAGTGGCCTTTCTACGCCATCTGCGCCTGTAAATGCGTACCAAAAGCTTGTCAGATCGTACCAAAGTGCTCCCTCGGTTCGCCAAAATTTTTTGGCGTCGAAGACGAAAACCTCACGAGTCCGGTTATCGCCCGGCGCGGAATTCGCTGGGAGACATTCCGAAGGCCTTGCGGAAGAGGCGGGAAAAGTTGGCAGGGTCTTTGAATCCCGACTGATAGGCCACCTGGCTGATGCTCAGGTTATCATTGGCGAGCAGGGTGCGGGCGTGTTCCAGCCGGTGCCGGCGGATGAAATCGGAAGGGGTGGCGCCCACCAGCGCCTTGAATTTGCGAAAACACTGCGTCCGGCTGACGCCCAGGGCTTGTTGCAGTTCGGCAATATCGAAATCGGGGTTGTCCAGGTTTTTTCTGATGGCTTCCCGGGCCTGATGTAGGAATTGGGCATCCGGGCTATCCTCATCCTGAGCAGCGGGCAGCTTGTATCCCCAGCCGCTGTACTTTTTCTGCAGCGCCCGGCGCAGCTCCAGGGCATTCTGCAGCTGAATGTCCAGTTCTCTCTGGTTGAACGGCTTGGCCAGGTAGGCGTCGGCGCCCTGGCTCAGTCCGGTAAGGCGGGAATCTACGTCGCCCCTTGCCGTCAGGAGAATAATGGGGATGTGGCTAGTCCGCCGGTCGGTTTTCAGGGCCCGGCAGAGTTCGAGGCCGTCCTTTTTGGGCATCATAACATCGCTGATGATCAGGTCCGGAACGATTTCCAGGGCCACTTCCATGCCCTTTTCCCCGTCGGGGGCGGTCCGGATGGTATACCTGCTCTCCAGCAGGGTTTTCAGGTAACGCCTCACGTCGGCGTTGTCTTCGACGATGAGCAATAGTGGCCGGTGTGGTGCAAGGCCGGCGGCTATTGAAGCGGGGCGCCCGGCCTGTTTTCCTGATCCTTTGGGCTCCGGCCTGGAAATGCCCGTGTCCGCGGCCTCCCAGGCGGGGGAAGTGTCCGGGGTCTTTGCGTTTCGGGTGATGGGCAGGGTTACCGTGAATGCGGCCCCCTTTCCGGGTTCGCTTTCCACAGTTAGCGTTCCGCCCATGAGTTCCACCAACTCTTTTGAAAGCGCCAGCCCGATACCGGTTCCGCCTTCTCCCCCGCCTTCCCGGGAAGCAGGAGCGTTGAAGAAGCGGTCAAAGATATAGGGGAGTTTTTCCGGTGCGATGCCCATGCCGGAATCGCGGACCGTCAGAGACAGGAAGGGGCCGGCCGTCAGCTGCCGGGAGGTGGCGGTATACCTGGGGTGATTTCCCCTTTCCGTATCGTGCTCATCCGGCATTTCACGGCGCTCTGCCCCTATCCACACTTTACTTCCTTCCGGCGAATATTTAATGGCGTTGGAGATCAGGTTGCCACAGATCTTTTGTATCCCATCGGGATCATAATCCATCCGGAGCACCTCATCCGGACTGTGAAAAGAGAGATCGATATTCCGGCCTGCGGCATAGGAATGGAATGAATCGGTGATGTATTTTAAAAACGGGATGATATTTACCTGTACATTATTCAGTCTGAATTTCCCGGATTCCACCTTGGCCAGGTCGAGCATCTGATTGACCAGGCGCAGCAGGGTTTTTCCGTTCCGAGTGATCATATCGAGGCCTTCGCCCAGCAGCTTCTGCGGCTGTATCCTGATCTGATCGGCCATGCCCAGTATGATGGTAAGGGGCGTGCGGAACTCATGGGTGATGTTGGTGAAGAAGCGGCTTTTGAAGTCGTCCAGTTCCTTGAGTTGGGCCGCCTTTTGTTGCTCGAGGGCCAGCTCAGACTCCAGTTTCCACCGTCGGCGTTGAAAGCGGGTGTAGGAGGCGATGGCCCCGGCCAGGAGCAGGGCATAGGCCACATAGGCCCCGGTGCTGCGCCACCAGGGAGGGGCAATCCGGATCGGACTGCTGGTTACTATTTCACTTGGCACCCCATCGGCGCTGACGGCCTTCACCTGGAAGGAATATTGCCCGGCGGGTATTTTGGAATACCGGGCCACCCGGCTCTGGCCGGCGTCGATCCAGCCTTCATCCAGGCCCTGCAGGCGGTAGGCGTACCGGATCAGATCCGGCTGGCTGAGGTGTATGGCTTTGTATTCAAAGGTGATGCTGTTTTTGCTGTAAGGGAGGGATAATTTTTCCGGCTGCTTTAAGCCCGATAAAAGGGACGTGCTTTCGCTCCCTCCCCCCTGGGTGTACAGGCCGGTGATCATCACCACAGGCGGAACGGAATTGGCCCCGATGCTGTCAGGGTGAAAGATGGTGAAGCCGAACTCACCGGCGCTCAGCGTGATCTCTCCCTTGGCGTTTTGCGTACCAAAACGGCCGAGGCTGGCAAAAGGAACGCCGTAGCTGCTCTCATAGGGTTGGAGGGTTTCGGTTTCCGGGTCAAAACAGTAAATACCTCCTGAGGCGATCAGCCAGAGGCGGCCCTGCCTGTCTTCCAGGATGACGTTGGCCATATCGGAGGGCAGTTTGTTTTCCCGGAAGGAATTGTCAATAGGGTCCCAACGGTAAAGGCCATACCCCAGATAGCTCAGCCAGTAGCGCCCCGCCCGGCCTTCGTGTATCCAGGTGATAAAGGAATGGGGAGTAGGGATCTGCTCGAACTGCAGGCTGTCTACCCGCAAGGGGCCGTTGCGGACGACCCGGTTCAGGCCGCCGGAGGTCGGGATATAGATATCGCCCCGGCTATCTTCATAGATCTGCCATATATCATTGTGGATGAGACTTTTCGGATCATCGGGGTCATGGCGGTAGCGGGCGACAACCTGCCCGGCTGAGTCGAGAATGGTAATGCCCCCTCCGATCCTCCCGAACCAACGGTACCCCTGGCCGTCCTCAAACATACATATGATGAAACCCCGGGGCTCCGGATACCGTATGAACCGGCCGGTTTCCGGCTCGTAGCGGTTGGGGCCGGCAGTCGTGCCCAGCCATACGTTGCTGTCCCTGTCGATGGATACGGAGGTTACCGTTTTTGAGGCCAGGCTATAGGGGTTGCCTTCCTCGGGCAGAAAATGCCGGAACGTATTCCGGCGCCGGTCATAACAATAAACGCCGGAAGAGCTGCTCGTTACCCATACCTGGCCGCCCGGCCCTTCCGCGGCACAGGTGAAGTAAAGGCTGCCTTCTGCCGGAGCCGTTGGTGGCTTGTAATGGGAAAACTGATTGAAACAGGGGTTTACTTTATACAGGCCGCTGATGCCCGTAGCGATCCAGATGTTTTTAAAGCGCCCCTGAGTGATGGCTACTATGTGGTCATTACTCCAGGTCGACCGCGGCTCGAATCGATAGTTTTTGGCCTGGCCCGGTTTCCCTGCCAGTGTGCCTGCCGCATCAGGAAGGATATACAAGGCATCGCCCAGCGTACCAATATACAATTGCCCGTTTTCGGATTCCAGCAGGCTGGAAATGGGCGCCTGGCCCGTTAATTCAGTTGGAACAGGCTGAAATTTTCCAGTCGAACTGTCAAAATGTTCAATGGCGTTGGCCGGGCCGCCTTGCGGGCTTTCCGCTCTTTCTGCTACCCAGAGGCCTCCGGAGGCGGCAGGCGCCAGGGCGGTGGCCGCCTCCAGGCGGATGGGCGTGGCGGAATTCTGATGGTAATGGACAAAGGCCAGCCCGGTTTCCGGCTGCTTGCCGGCCCTTACCCGCGAAAGGCCTTTGCTGGTGGCAACCCATAAGTCTCCATCAGGATGCAGCAGAAGCGCATGGATCGTATTGGACAGGGGGCCGGCGGAATGGCCGTCTCCACCTTCAGCGGCCGCCGGGAAATGCAGCAGCTTTCCTTCCAGGTGCAGGCTGTCGGCACTATCGCCCGGCTGAAAATGGTAGAGGCCGGTTGCGGCGTCGCCGATCCATAATCCCCCCTTTTCGTCAGCGGCCAGGGCCGTTTTCCGGCGGGGCTGAGCGCCATCCGGGGCTGTGCCGGCGTAGTACCGGTAAGTTCCTGTGCCGGGTTCGAAGAGGAATATCTCCGCTCTGTTTGCTACCGTGAACCAGAGGTTGCCGCCGGGGCCTTCACACAGGTTGTTCATATCGCCATAGGCGAGGGGAAGAGAAGCATCGGAAAACGGGAATAATGTGAACGCATAGCCATCGTATCGCACCATGCCGAAGTTGGAGCCCATCCACAGAACCCCCGTTTGCCGGCTGGCTGCCAGGCAATAAGTAGTTTGTGAAGGCAGCCCCTCCTTTAAGGAAAAACGCTCCAGGTACAGGCCATTGGCATACCGCTTCTCCTGGCCGTTGGCGGCCTGATGAAAGATCGAGGCCCACAGCAAGCAAGCTACTATGGCAGGCAGTAATGGCAGCCGTCCAAACATTCTTTAAAAACCCTTGTGATACATATGGCAGATCGTTACTGCAAGGAAAATAAGGCCTTAATCCCATTGGTTCCCTAATGGTAGTCAATCGGGGAGATGATTTTTGTCATCCCGAAGCCCAAAGCTGAACGGCCTCACTGATACACTACTCCCCCCCTATATTCCCAACCGCCCAAACAACTCCTCCTTATATGTCTTACTCACCCGGAATACCTTTCCATCCTTCATATGGGCTTCCACATCCCCGAAACCGATCTGCTCGATGTGGCCGAGGAAAGCAGTGTTAATGATGGTAGACCGGTGGATGCGGATGAATTGCCGGCCCACCAGCCGTTGCTCCATATTGGTGAGGGATTCGCGGAGCAGGAATTTTTTTCCGGAGGTATAGATCTCGATGTAATATCCCGACGCTTCGACGTAGCGGATATCATCCATTTCGATTAAACAGATCTTTCCGGATTGTTTGACCGGTAAAGAGCGGCTGCCAGGCGGGTTGTTTTCATGGCGGAGTAAGTCGAGCAGGGCATTTAGCTGAGAGGCCTCCTGCGGGGGGCGCCGTTCCTGCAAACGGGCCACGGCCTTGTCCATTGATTGGTGGAAACGCTCTTCCCGGAAGGGCTTGAGCAGGTAGTCGAAGGCAAATACGTCGAAGGCGCGAAGCGCGTACTGGTCGTAGGCGGTACTGAAAATGATGAGGGGCGTTTCTTCCTCAGGCAGGTTTTCCAGGACTTCGAAGCCGGTCATGTCCTTCATGCGGATATCCAGGAAAATGAGGTCGGGCTGCTGCTCCCGGATGGCCCGGATGGCCTCGGCCCCGCTGCGGCACTCACCGACAAGAGCGGCCTCCTGCCGCTGCGCCAGCAGCGACCGGATGCGCTGCCGGGCCAGCGCTTCGTCGTCGATGATCATGGTCCTAATCATTCCTTCATTCCTTCATTCCTTCATTCCATTCAAAAGGACAACGGTATTTCGATGCGGTTGCGGACGCCGGGGTGCAAATTTTCCACAAGGAAGGTAAATTGCGCTCCATACATAGGCCGGAGCCGCTCCAGCGTATGGTGCAACCCCATGCCCCGCTCAAACAGGCTGGCTTCAGCTTCCTCGCTGAACCCCTGCCCGTCGTCCTCTACTTCGACCACCAGCCACTGCCCTTCGCCGAACAGGCGGATGTCTATCTTTAACCGGGGATGGCTTCCCGAGAAACCGTGTTGTATGGAGTTCTCCACCAGGGGTTGGAGCAGCATGCTGGGAATGCGGACATGGGCAATACCGGGGCCTACCTCCAGGCTGATCTCCAGGTCTTCGGCGAAGCGCGCTTTCTCGATCTCGAGGTACAGTTGCAATAACTTCAGTTCCTCCTCCAAAGCGACAACCTGCTGGTCTTTTTTCTCCAGGACGTGGCGCAGCAAGCCGCCCAGGTCGGCGGTCATGGCCTTGGCGCGCTGCACGTCGATGTCCATCAGGCTGGCGATGCTGTTCAGGGTGTTGAAGAGGAAATGAGGCTGAAGCTGCGATTTGAGCATCATCAACCGGGCTTCCAGCAATTGCTTTTCCATGCGGCTGTGCTGCATGCGGTGTATGATGTCGCGTTGCACATAGTGGTAAGTATAAGTAAGGCTGGCGGTGAGAAGGTAGATCAGGAAGAGTTTGTCGAAATTCTTGAGGTACCACAGCAACATGTGGGTGCTGTTGTACGGCTCATTGCACTTTTCCCCTGTACAAAGCAGGTGGTTGACAAACAGGAAAAGTGAGTACCAGACGAGAGAGACCAGGACGGCAAACAGAAGGTGGATCGCGATGATCTTTCCCCAGGACATGTTGGCGTCCAGAAAACGGGTGGTGGTTTTGACGATCAGAAAAACGAAGCCCAGGGCCATGGCCCAGGCCAGCAGCCGCCCTCCCAGCAGTTCATTCAGGTTGATCTCCTTATTCTCGGCTATCAGGCCCAGATAAAGTTCGAAAAAAGTGATCAGCTGCAGCAGGGTGATCACCAACCCCACCCCGATGATGAGCTTGGCGTCGGACAAGCGCCTTATGTTTTGCTTTGCAGAGGACATGGCCGTCAAAATTAGCCTAAAATTCCTATTGGCTCCCTCATTTCACTGCACAATGATGGCCATTCGCTTCAAAGTCAATGCGTTCCGGGGCATTTTCCTGCAGAATTTGGCCAGATGCCTTTATTTTAATGAACAGAAAAACGATCACCCGGCTGTTTGCCGGAAAAGATATCAGGCTGAAGGCCTTTGCCTGAAAGATGCTGTATAGAGTGGGCCGGCGGGACCGCCCGCCGCCCGTACTGACGCAGCCCCTGCCAGCCTTTTCTCATAGGTATTGACAAAGACACCATCGGCACGATCAGTAGGCAGGGGTTGCTTTTTAATTGTTACATGCTCTCAATGTTCCATGGCTATACAACCCTCATCCCACATCCACCTTCCGGTACGCTTCGATCACCGCCATTTCCCCGTCTTTCCCCGGTTTGGAGTTGCCGTGTTCCATACCCAGTATGCCGTCGTATCCCTTGTCGTGAATGAACCGGAAGACATTTTTGTAATTGATCTCCCCGGTAGTCGGCTCTTTGCGCCCCGGATTGTCGCCGATCTGGAAGTAGGCGATCTCGTCCCACGCTTTTTCGATGTTGGGGATGAGGTTGCCTTCTGTGATCTGCTGGTGGTAGATGTCGAAGAGGATCTTGCAGGCGGGGCTGTCCACGGCGCGGCAGATCTGGTAGGCCTGGGCGGCCTTGGTGAGGAACAGGCCCGGGTGGTCGCGGAAGTTCAGGGGCTCCAGCACCATGGCCAGGCCGTGCGGCTCCAGGATGGCGCTGGCCTGTTTGAGCGACTCGACGACGTTGGCCGTCTGGTAGCCCATGTCCAGCCGGGGGTCGGTGTGGCCGGGCACGACGGTCATCCAGCGGGCGTTGACGAGCTTGGCCACCTCAACGGATTCGCGGATCTGCTGGAGGAACTCTGCGCGCAGGTTCTCGTCTCCGCTGGCCAGGTTGGGCTCGTTCCAGTAGATCTTGTGAGCGACGAATACGCCCATTTCGATGCCCATTTGCTCCATGAGCTTGCCCATTTTGCGCTGGGCGCCTTCCTCCCGGTTTTTCATCCCGTTGTCTTCAAAGGCGCGGAACCCTTTGTCGTGGATGAATTCCAGGTGCAGGATGGGGTCTCCGCCGGTATGTTCTTTGAACATGCCTACGTGGGTGGCGAATTTCAGGTTGAAAGGCTTATCCCCGGCAAAAGGGATGGAAGCGCCCAGGGCGGCGGGGCTGGCAAAGGCGGCCGAAGCGGCCAGGCCGGATTTGACGAAGGTTCTTCGATTCATTTCTTTATGGTTATTCCTGAAAAATGATTTCTGCCTGAGGAAAGATACGTTTTATTCCGTTTCTCAGCTCCGGCGCTACGCTCAGGGCCGAGGCCAGTGCGTCCGCCGTGGTACAATCGGCCGCCAGGACGGTTACCCTCAACCCATGCGCTACGCCCACTCCCGTGCGCGGGTCGATGATGTGGCTGTAGCGGCGCCCCTCCCATTCCAGGTAGCGGTACGTATCTCCCGAGGTGGCCACCGCCTGCCGGGAGATCGTCAGCAAGGTATCTCCGCCGATGGCTATTTCCCAGCCCTCTTTGCCGGGAGGCGGCTCGCCGGCCAGCAGGTCGCCGCCGCCGTCCACCAGAGCCGTGGGCAGGCCGTGCCGCTGAAGCACCCTCATGGCCTCATCCACCGCGTACCCCTTGGCGATGCCCCCCAGGTCGAGGCGCATGCCGGGCAGCGCCAGGCACACCATTTGCTGCGTTTCGTGGAATTGTAAATGCGGATAGCCTACTTTCTCCTTTGCCGCCCGCAGGGCCGCCGTATCCGGAAATTCTCCCTGCCGGAAGGCCTTCCGCCAAAGTTTGCTCAACGGGCCGACGGTGGGGTCGAAAGCCCCGTCGGAGAGGGCTGCCATCTCCTGCGATTTCCGGAGCAAAGACCACAGTTCATCGCTCACCGGCGCCCATTGCCCGTCGCCCGCCCGGGCGGAGAGGCGGCTGAGCTCGCTGTCCTCCCGGTAGTCGCTTAGCATGGCGTCGAGGCTGTCGATGCGGGTGAAGGCGGCGCGGGCGGCGGCCTGGGCTGTCAGGCTGTCACGGGCGTAGAGAATGATCTTGAAAAGGGCGCCCATTTGGGGGTGGTGGAAGGTGTAGCGGGAGAGGGGGGGAAGGGGTGAATGGGAGATAAGGAGAGATGGGGGCGCCGGTTGTGCCTTCTCCGAACTCGCATGGGTATTGGGGCCGGAAAGATACCGGGCCGGCTCCTCGGTTTTCATGGGGCTGAGGAGGAAGAGTATGCCGCAGAGCGCCAGGATTTCCAGCATAGGTACCCGGTGCATGGTTTAATCCAATTCGTGTTCGGTAAATTTATTTCCCATTTGCTCCTCCTGTTTTGTGCCTCTAGTGAAATAAGTACCTGGGCTGAAATGCACAGGCAAAGCCTCCCCTGTGGAACTTGCAATCGTTCCACCGGGCGTGCATTTCCACTGCATTTCTATCCTGGCGTGACTGCTGTCGGCCAGCACGTCACCGTGCATTTCCATGTATTTCTCTATTTCGCCCCAGGTACTTATTACTACTTTGTTACTTTAACTTTTAGCCGCGCCTGCCTGCCCGCTAGGCAAGA
>CAYQKY010000037.1:0-52402 GCA_964418125.1 uncultured Phaeodactylibacter sp. | reverse complement strand
AGTACTTCAGCAAGTCCCTGTCGTCGTAGTACCGGAACACCTGCAAGCCCTTTCCGGGTACCTTTTTGGATTCCATCCGGTTGCGGACATCGTAGGTATATTCATAAGGGCTACCCGCAGGAGGGGACACTCGTTCCAGGTTGCTGCGGTTGTCGTAGGCATATTTTGTAGTGTCCCCCATAGCATTGACAAACTTATGCTGGCGCCCCAGGACATCCGTCAGGTTGGAGCTGGCATTGCCTTTTTCATCTATGGTAGTCACCTTATAGTAGTTATCCTCGCCCCCGTATTCCTTTTGGATAGAATTTCCGTCAGGGAAGGTAGACCGGACAACCCTGCCAAGAGGAGAAGGTTCATACTCATGAGTAGTATAAGAGCCCACCAGGTAAGTTTCCCGCTCCACGCGCCCCTGGTTATCGTAGAAGAACTCCTCTTTGGGCACTCCATTAATGGACCGCCGGGTGAGTCGCCCCAGGCCATCGAACACTTCCTCTACCGTCTGCGCCGGCGTGCCGTCCGAAAAAGTAGTGGTGGTGGTTATCCGGTTCTGGCCGCCCCCGATGATGTAATCATACTCCGTTTTCACCTCTCCACCCCGGGCTTCGGTTTTCTTCAGGCGGCCCAGTTGGTCGTAGTCGAAAGTAACGGACTGCCCGTCGATATCTGTTGACCTCCGAAGTAAAGGAGAGTTATTGTTGTCATGATACTCAAAGGACCACCTCCAGCTTAGAAATTCCTTTCCTGCCAAAAATTTATTACCATGCCAATCGTAGTGGATAGGATCGTACCCCATACCAGTATAATCTTCCGGCAGCCCGTTAGGGCCATAAGAACTTCTCCCGCGCAACAACTCACTTCCGTCCGACAGGATCTCATAATATTCCGTCGGGTAAAAGCCGGAATATCCTTTACGCCAGCCACCTGCCAGGCCGCCTACGATTTTTTTCTCCTGCAAAGGGAAAGATACCATGTTACGAGTTAGCAAAAATGAGTTATTCTGCTCCAGTGCGTACTCATACTCCGTTTGGTGTACTTCTCCATCACTATTCTCGATACTAACAGAAGTTGGGTTGAAATGGGGATACATTGGGTCCGTCATGCCGCTATATTCGTACAACGTGGTGGAAGTAACGCCATCAAGCATGTGCTCACTCTTAAAGACCCTGAAAGGCAAGCGGGTCCGCACCCTGTAAACCTGCCAAATAATCCCTCCATCGCCATCGGGATTAGAGCTTGTTGTCTTAACCATTTGGCTTTGGCCGTCAATGTAATCATCGAATCCACTGGTAACAGTACAAAAACAATCGAATGAGGTGTCTTCCAGCTTTACTCCTGATTCTGTCCAGGCGGAAGAATTTTGAGTATTGCCGGCAATCTCTCTTAGCTGTTCCGGTGCAAATGGATACTCAGAATAGCTGTATTGTGCCTCATTTGTCGGCGGCGGTTCTGTGTAAAATTGATATTCATTCCATCCGCTACCTTCATGAAATTCCAGTACACGGCTGTAGCCAATATGGTTACCTTGAAAGTCACCCAAAGGCACAATGCTGTTTTCAACGAAAAGGTTGCAATTGTAACAGGCTCCTGCAGTGTCGCCATAAATGCTGACAACAACCGGGATATCGTCATAATTAAACCAATAACGAGGTAAATTGTAAAGTATCCCGCTGGATTTGGTAGAGCCCTGGAGATATTTATATGTTTTGGCGATCACATTGCCGTTAGCATCGTTGATTTCCACCTTCTTAACTCTAAGCCCACCCACTTTTATATCTTCTGAGATTACAATTTGCTCGCTTGAGATTATCCTGAATTCCCCCCTCCAGTTCATAGCTTTGGCTCCAAAGCTATAAGGGGTATCAGGTTGCAAGGCATTATTAAACAAAGTTTGTAAAGAGCCTCCGTTCGTGTAGGGGGCATCAAGCCCAAATAATGGCAGGGTAGCCACAGCTACAGGGTTAGATGTAGTTCCTGTATGATATACATAAATCTTTACGAAGGATGTAGTTGAGTCGTACGGATCTCCGCATAAATCATTATTATTATAAGAATCTCTATTGGGTGTGATCGAAACAGAAAAAGTATAATTTAAGAGGTTATCACTTGAAAAGGTTATTGAACTGGGTAAAGCAGATGTTGTTTGGGCAGCAGTAGCGCAACCAGGGCCATGGCCAATACTCATAGTGAGTGGAGGAGGCGCCTGCTCCAACCTTTCTCTGTGGTAATCATTGGCCTCATATTCAAACCGATGGGAACCGCCAGTAGGGTAAACTATTTCCTGAAGCGTACCTAGTAACATGGAGTCTTCATTTGTACTTCGGTCAGAGTTACCAGGATAGTATACATTTATCTGGCCATTAGAAGTTGTAATCTCTTCTGAAATAGCAGGAATATTAAGTTGGCCTGAATTAAAAATATTATTATTCTGGCCCGCTCCATTGTAAAATCCCCAATGGTCAATAGCCAGGGAAAGCCGGTGGGGTAAGGATCCTCCATCTCCTATATATTTAAAGCCGTAAGGAGGAAGAGATTCGGCTCCGTCGCAGCTTACTTCCTGAACGGAAAGTAATTTCAGCCGCTTATCTTCTGCCCCCCCTCTCGAATAGGTGGTATTATCCTCCCAGTAATCGTAGGAAAAAACAAACTCCTTACAAAGCGGCGCCCCCTCGTGTACGATGATTTTTTTCAAACTCCGGGCTGCCTGTGAGCCATAACTGCTTAAAAAGCGGTATACATGTAAATCCTCTCTGGGTATCGTGTCAACAACAAATTCCATCGAGAATGAGTTGTAGTCAATAGAACTAAGGCGATAAGTGGTTATATTGTACCGGTTTTCCCGAGAACAACCAGAAAATGAACTCGTATTGACCGTACTGCAACTACCCAGGCTATTATAGCTATATTCTTCTTCTTCATAATTCAACTCAATTTCATGCTTGCCATCAGCAGATTCCACTTTTACCAACATCCAACCCGAGGCGGCCGGGTTTTCTCCCTCTGCAGCGGTTTTTTCCACTATCGGCGTCAGGGTACTCCCCGCATCAGGTACTCCAAAATGATACTTGACACCATCGGGGGCTATAAAAGTAAACCCTTTTATCCTGTCTGATTCATTGCTGGTACCCTCAAGATGTAGCTGGATAACGATATTTTGCCGAGGTACCAACACCGGCGCCCCATCTTTGTCAAAGTAAAATTTCCCACTATACCCCGCAAAATTAAAGGAGAAAATATCTGCTTCTCCATCTGCAACCCCTTCAAAAATATTATATAAAACCTGGCTGGCTGCTGTTCCGGGAGAAACGGGCATGGAAGGGTCCATATCTGGCACATTTTGTACACTTGTCCCACTCGTAAAATAACCGTTATAATTTTCATCCGGCAGCCCCATCACCGTCCGCATGACCCTGCCGCCGGCGTTGAGGCTCCAGCCCAGCCCCACCCAGCTCGCCGGCTCTCCCACTTTGACGCCGGAAGCGTGGTAGCTCAGGCTAACCGGCAGGCTTAACGAGCCATCCTTAGCAGTATGTATCGGTACTCCGATGCTCGGTACTCCCGTATAGTAGCCGACAGGCACATCCGTATACTTCCCCAGGCTTGCCGCCTCCGGAGAAGGCATCACCACATCGCCCAGCAGGTTGTTGACGGGCTGGGCATGCAGCCCCCACCCGAAAGCAAAGAAAAAACAAAGGGAAATAAGAGCGCGGAAGGAGGAATAATTATTCCCTGTTTCTTGTGTGTTTCTCACGATGTTAAGATCAGGTTTCATAGTAAGTAATATCAATTTTGAGTCCTTTTTAAAAATACCAGCTACATTCTCCAGGTGAGATACATACCTGGCAGCAACAATACGGGCATTCAGCCCAGGCAGCCGTTCAGCCGCCCGAGATAGTGAGGCAAAATGATTTTACCTCATTTCCAATGTTGTGTTTGCTGTAGAACAATGCAGTGTTTGGCAAAAGCCCTTTTTCGCCTCCGGGCATGGCGTAGCCATCCAGGTAATGTCAGTACTACCTGCGGCAGGCCGTCTCCGGGTACAAGACGGCTTAGCATAGGGCATACAAAGCCATGCCTTTCCCGCGCAATAATGGCGGGGCCGCTGGCCACACAGGCCACAAGGCTTTCCGTAATGCGTGATCTTTTGATGAAAATACTACTTAACCAAGGCGAATTGGAGCCACGTTAGTTTTTGCTGTAACTATAGAGGGGGGTTAAGCAGGTTAGAACGTAAAATTAAAAATGAGGGGGTAAGATCTTTGGATTGCAGAAATTGCACGTTGAAAACAAAAGTGAAAAAAGAAATTAAAAAAAACAAGGCCTATTTGTAAAAAAATAATTTTAACGAAATTTCTGTAACAAACCATATCCGGCCGCCGTACTGATGGGATGTAAAAGTAGAAAACGGCGGTTCAGGGTTTCGGCTTCTGGAAAAGATATCACCTGCATCAAAGGCCTGTAGATTGCCGGCAGGCCATTAATGTGAGAAAACCACTCCTTGCCTATGCGTTTCACCGATTCACTCCAGGCACGAAGACATTACAGGATATACCCCTTGGTGGGGTTGTTGTTTTGGGGTTTTCAATTAACGCTGAGCTTTTCGCTCAAGGCGCAGGAAAATACCTACGCCGCCGTCTTCAGGGACAGCGGCCGGCTGTACCGCGCCAGCGTGCTGCTCAGCGCCACCGATATTGAGCATGACAACTCCGCCACCTATTACTCCTACTACCAGGATGAGGTCCATGCCACCCAGGGCGGCCATGCCGGCCGGCTGCTCCATGGCCCCTATGAAGTGCTGGGCCCCGATAACCAACTGCTCATCACCGGCAACTTCCGCGAGGGCCTGAAGGACGGCCTTTGGAAATACTGGCACGACAATGGTAAACTGAAAGCAACAGAAGAGTGGAAACACGGCCGGCAACACGGCCTTTCCGAAACCTACAATGCAGATGGGCAGTTGGTGGAACGGTTCAACTACCGGCAGGGCCAGCTCCACGGCAAACAATATACTTATGAGAATGGGGAAGTAACCTCCGTAAAGAAGTACAAAAACGGAGAATGGACTGAGGAAGAAGCAAAAGAGCCAAAGGCCGAAAAAGCAGATCCGGCCGATTCCCCCGAGGCGCCGCCGGCAGAGCTACCCTCTGCAGAACCGGCAAACGACAGCAGAAAAGCCGAAGCCCCGGCTCTGCCAGAGCCTCCAGCAGCCGAAGAACGCCCTGTCCCTGATAGCCCTGGCGCCATTTCCATTTTTGTCATCGACAAAGAAAGCAGGCAAGCGCTGGAAGGCGCCTCCATAAAAGTCAACCAATACAACCCGGAAACCCAGCAGGAAAAATACCGGCGCTTCGGGCACACCAGCCCCGAAGGGCATTACCCCCTGAGCCGGGACACCGGCGACGTAGTGCTCTACCTCTCCCGGGAAGGATATGAATTAAAGAAAGTAAGGATATACGGTGGAAGCCGGGAGAGTTCCATCCTGGTAGAGCTGGAAAAAAAACAGGAATGCGCTGCCCTGCGCATCACCGTCGAGCACGGCACCAAGAGCTTTCCCCTCCGGCAAGCGGAAGCCATTGCCTACGACATGCAAGGCAAGGCTTCCGGGCAAGCATTCACCGAAGAAAGCGGCGCCTGCGAACTATGCCTGCCCTGCGGCCAGCGTTATCGCATCACCGCCCGGAAAGAAGGCTTCCTCCCGGCAACCGAAGCCGTTTACATCGAAACGGACTGTAGCGAGCAGCCCCCACAGCAGCTCAAGCTGTTGCTCGCCCCAACTGGCAGCCGCCCCCTGGCCGGCGCCAACCCGCCGGATCCATCCATGGCCCGGCCCATTCCCAGCGCAGGCAGAGTGGAAGTGCTGCCTACCTCCGCAGGGCAACCTACCATACAGCCCCGCGGCTACCTGGTCATAGCCGGCACCTATCCCGACGAAGAAAACGCCCGCCGGCGCCTGAAGGTGGTCAGGGAAAGGGGGTACACAAATGCCCAGGCCATCAAATTTATAGACACCGGAATATACTGCGTGTGCATCGGCTCATTCACCAACCTGGAAGAAGCCCAGCGCTTTGAACAACAAGCCGGCAGCAAGCTATCGCTGCGGACCTACATCCGGGAACTATGAAGAAGGGTGGGAAAATACCAGGCAGCGCGCTATTTTACGCCTTACTCCTGGCAGTAATAGTAGCCGTGCTGTCCACCGCCCTCATCACCGCCTCCTACTATTACCAAAGCCTCCACCAGCAGCAAGCCGTTCAACTCCGGCTCATCCACAACCTCGAATCAGCCACCGCCCTGCTCCTGAACGGCGCCTGGAAAATAGGCGAAACCATCGAAGGCGGCCTGTACGGGCAGCCGGCCGACTCCTTCCAGCTCAAGATACACCCCTGGGGCATTTACCCGGCGGCAACGGCCAAGGTTTTCAAAACCACCGCCTTCGGCAAACAAGAGCGGGCCCGGGCCGCCCTGCTCGGCCGCCGGCAGAGCGAAGTAGGCGGCAGCGCCCTCTACCTTCAGGACAACTACAAGCCCCTGGCCCTGTGCGGCCATACCCGCATACGCGGAGAAGCTTTTATTCCATCTTCCGGCATCCTGAAAGGCAGGATAAGCGGCCACGCCTATAGCGGCGGACAGATGGTTTACGGGCGGGAAAAGCCAAGCCGCCCCACAATGCCCCCGCTGGACACTACGGCCCTACTGGCAACCCTTAACCGTTGGGAAGCCGCCGCCCGGGCGCCTTACCACCAGGGCGCCCTGCCCGACAGCCTTTGGCAGCCCTTCCTCGACACCACCATAACTATCCGCCGCCGCACTATCCACCTGCAGCGGCAGCAACTGGCCGGCAACATCATCCTGCTGGCCGACAGCCTGGTTCGCGTAGAAGCCGGCGCCCGGCTAGAAGACATCGTATTGTACGCTCCTGAGATAATCATCGAAGCAGGGTTCAGCGGCAGCCTTCAGGCCATCGCCAGCCGGTCCATCCAGGTACAGGAAAGTGCCCAACTCGAGTACCCCAGCAGCCTGGCCCTGCTCGACGGGCCGGCGAGGCAGCCCGGAGCCACCCCCCGGCTCCACCTGGCCGCAGGCGCGCAGCTCGCAGGCATGCTCCTGGCGGCAAACATCGGGGCAAAGCCCACAGAAGCCCCGGAAGCCATACTCGCCCCCGGCAGCACCGTAGAAGGAATGGTATATGCCAACGGCTCCCTGGAGCTACAGGGAACAGTAAAGGGGCACGTCAGCTGCCGCAACTTCCATTTAAAGATAAAAGGCAGGGGATACTACAACCACCTGCTGGACGCCGTCATCGACGCGGCGGCCCTGGAAGAATACTTTTCCAACGCCCCCATAATGCAAACCAGAGAAAAATGGGTAGCATCAAAATGGCTAAAGTGAGGCTAAAAGCCGCATCACTAATAGAATCAACCATTGCCCTGTCCATCATCATCCTGGTGTTCACCCTCGGCATGATGGCCGTCAACCACGTACTGTCATCCAACCAGGCAGCCGAGCAATACCAGGCAGGGCAGGCCCTCAGAAACCAGGCCGCACAATGCCGGCGGGAAGAAAGCTACCTGCCGGAAGAAATACAAACCGGGCGGTTTCTCATCCGCAAGGAGGCCTCCGCCCACCCCTGGTTAGAAGGCTTCATTCTATTAAAACTGGAAGCCTACAACCAGGACGGCAGAAAAATAGAAAGCTACTATGAAGTTGTACCAGCAGATCCCTAAACAACTGCCCGCCTTCACCCTGGCGGAGCTCCTCATCGCCCTGGCAGTGGCCGCCCTGGCGGCCAGCCTCAGCCTGTCCGGGCTAAACCTGCTGCGCAGCCAGTACCGGCAATTTGACAAAATACAGAGCCAGCTATGGGAAGCCGGGCAGTTTACCCTGGCCCTCCACCACGAAGCCGGCAACGCCCGGCTTATGGAAACGGCGCCCGGCGAATTGATATTCACCCATTCCCCCGCACTCAAAGTAACCTACCGCTTTGAAGAAGGCCATACCCTGAGGATAGTAACCACGCCCGAAGGCCTGTCGCAGGACACCTTTGCCCTTTCCGGCCAGGCCACCGAAGCCTCCTTTCAGGGCAAGCCCGCAGATGGAGGCATAGCCGGCTACTGCCGGGTACAATTCACACTCTTCGGAGAAGAACAGGCCATCCACCTGTACAAACATTACAGCACTTACGAACTAATAAACGCCCGCCAACAATGAGCATCAACCTGAAAGAATACCAACTACCCGGCAGCGAACCGCCCCACCCACCCCCAAAAGAAGGCGGCGGCCTGTGGGAATTCATGAACCGGGACATCAAACTCTTCGGTAAAGGGCTGGGCGCCAAAAAGAAAGAAGCCTACTACACCGAGCTGGAAGTCCTGCTCAAAGCCGGGCTCGGCCTGAAGACAGCCCTGGAATTGCTACTGGAATCCAGGCCCGGCAAAAAAGAACAAGCCACCATCCAAAACATCTACCAATCCATCATAAACGGCCAGAGCCTGTCTGAAGCCATGGCCGCTACCGGCCAATTCACCGAATACGAAATATTCAGCATCCGCATTGCCGAAGAAAGCGGCGACCTGCCCCCCATCCTTGCCGAGCTGGCCACCTACTTCGCCCGCGCCATGCACTACCGGCGGCTGATGGCCGGCGCCCTTTCCTACCCGGCGTTAGTCATCACCGTAGCCGTGCTGGCCCTGGCGTTCCTCCTCAACTTCCTGGTCCCCCTCTTCGGCGGCCTATACGGGCGGCTCAACCAGGAACTGCCGCCGCTGACCACCTTTATCGTCAGCCTTTCCAATACCGCCCAAGCCTGGTTCCGCCCCACATTGCTTGCCCTGGCCGGGCTGCTGGCAATGGCCTACCTCCAGCGAAAAGCCCCCTGGCTGAGAAAGGCCAGCTCATCCATGATACTAAAAATGCCAGTATTCGGCAGCCTCATCCACCACCTCTACCTCGCGCGGTTCTGCCAGGCCTTCGCATTCCTATTGAGTTCCCGGGTACCCGTGCTCAAAGCCATCGAGCTCACCCAGCGGATGATCAGCTTTTACCCCATCGAGCAAGCCCTGGAATCCTCCCGGGAAAGCATCTTCAAGGGGCAGCCTTTCCACCAAAGCATCAGCCGGTTCCGGATATTCCCACCCCGCCTCATTGCCCTGGCCAGGGTGGGGGAGGAGGCCAACCAACTGGACACCATCTTCCGGAAGCTGGACCAGCAATACAACGACGAAGTAGAACAGCGCACCAAGCTGTTGGGCAGCCTCATCGAGCCGGTGCTCATCGTCTTTCTGGCGCTGGTAGTCGGGCTCATCCTCATCGCGATGTACCTGCCCATTTTCAAGCTGGTCACCAATTTCGGGATATAAGGCACGACGAACAAATAAACTGTCCATTCTGGCTTGTTCTTTTTGTACCAGGCTACGTTGCTCATCACTCAGGTAGCTATGGCTATCTTCGATCTTCGCGCCTTGCCTGGCACAAAAATTACTGCGCCATAATTGTACACTCTATTTTTTCCTCGTGCCTAAGAGTATGCTCTAAACCAAAAGCAACCTCCACCCAAAAAAAAACGTATAAAAGTATATGGTCAAATACTTCAACCAACTACCGATAAACCAAAAACTCCGGGCAGCCGCCGGCGGAATAGCCCTTCTGTACCTGCTCGCTTACCAGTTCAGTATCCGCAACACCATACAAGCCTACCGCAGCTATACCAACAACCGGCTCGCCGCCGCCACCGCCGAAGTAGCCCCCACCAGGATACAGGAATACCGGCAACAGCTCCGGGCCCTGGAACAATCCTTCCAGGCATCCGGTTACGAGCGGGAAGCGCTATTCGAAGAAGTCAACACCCACTGCGCCGAATACGGGCTGAAGCTATCTGATTTCGGCGCCGAGTACCGGCAAGCCCGCAGCGACATCGAATTGATCACCAACCCCGTAGAAGTCAGCGGCAACTACCTGGACATCACCCGGCTCGCCTACGCCATAGAACAAACCAGGAAGTCGGCCCACATCGCCTCCCTCCACTTCCAGCTCAAAAAGAACCTGCGCAAAAAAGAAAACTACCTTGCCGCCACGCTCTATTTACAGAACCTTCAACCAATAACCCAATGAACAGGAACACCCTCCTTCTCACCATAGCCATAGCGCTGGCCATTGGCTGGAATGCCTGCAGCGACGTCATTGTGCCCGACATCACCGGAGAAACCGTGCGGTTAACCTCCCCGCCGGAAGGCCTGTCCGCGAACAACAGAAAGATCACCTTTTATTGGGAAACCCTGGAAGGCGTAAGTAGTTACAGGTTACAAGTAGTTTCTCCATCCTTTGATTCTATCATTTCATTAGCCTTCGACACCTTAATAACCGAAAACCGCCTGTCCCTCACCCTGCAACCCGGGCAATACCAATGGGCCGTCACCGGGCTGAACGACGCCTACGAAACCGACAGCGCAGAAGTGAGGAACCTACAGGTAACCCCCGACTCTCTGGACGGCCTCAGCGGGCAGGAAACCATCCTGCAACAGCCGGCAAACAACGCTTTTCTCAATAACCAAAACGTGCTATTCACCTGGGAGCCACTGCCGCAAGCCACGCAATACACCTTTCAGGTAGCCCCAACACCCAGCTTTACCGCCCCCATCACCACCCGGCAACTCACCGAAAACGCCCTCTCCCTTAGCCTCCCCGGCGAAGGCGCCTATTACTGGCGCGTGCGGGCAGAGAGCAACCTGACCAACACCTTTACCAACTGGGCCCAGAGGAGGGCCAATATCGACCTCAGCCCACCGCCCAGCCCCGCCCTGCTCCTTCCCACTGACGGCGATTCCATCCTGGTCGCCGCCCAGGACCCCGACCTGAAGTGGTCCTCTGCCGCCGGCCTGGACCGAGACAGCGTACTGTTATTCGACAACCCCAACCTGCAAGATATTTACTGGAGCCGGGCCACCAAAGCTCAGGCCGTCAACCTGGACACTGCCGGCATAGGCTTCCCCGCCGGAGAATACTACTGGCTGGTGCTATCCATAGACAAAGCCGGCAACATCTCCGAAGACAGTGAAATAAGAGCGTTCACCGTGAAATAGCTCCAGCATGAAGAACAAAAAGCACGTACAATACCTGCTCGCCGCCCTCGCCATAGGGATCTGGGCCACCATTGGATACCGCATCTTCCAGTACACCCGGCCCGGCGGCAATTACACCACCTACGGCGCCGGCAACCCGCCCGCCGCCACCACAGCCATGCCCGCTCCGCCGGACACCTTCACCCTCCGGGGCGGCTACCAGGACCCCTTCCTTCGGGACAACCATTCCAGCTCAGGAACCCGCTCCCGGCGCAGCCACAGCCGGAACACTTCCGGCAGGGCGCCGGAAAACAATAAAAACAAGGCCCCAAAAGAGGAAAAGGAGGCTATTACAGAAATGCCCAGGGTTAAGTACAGCGGGTACTCGATAAACGGCGACGCCATCACCCTCGTAAAAGTAGACATCAACGGCAAAAGCTATACCCTCCGCCTCAACGGGCAGGCAGAAGGGCTGGCCCTCCGGCAGATGGAAAAGAGCCACATCGTAGTAGAATGGCAAGGCCAGAAATATAGAGTCGAACGTCAGTAAATGATGATGTGCAGTTCAAATTCTCCAACCCCCTTTTCATTCTCCCGGTACGGCAATACTTTCACCTCCTTCACCCAATCGAGGCTCTCCAGCTGTTTGATCCACAAATTCAGGATAGCGCTGTTGCGGCTAAGCCCCCGGGCCAAGATCAGGTTATCCTGAAAAACAAAGCCATCCTGCTTATCACGCTTCACATCAGGGTTTTGAAGCGGAAATATCCACAACTCCTCGAGAGTGATCCCCCCGGGTGCGATGCGGCCCACCTCATCCGCATAAAAAGACGTACGAGAAGCAGAAAGGATATTACTTCCCTTTAAAAAGCTGTTCTTTTCCTGCAGCGCCTTCTCCAGTTCCTGCACCTCTTCCACCTGCTTGCGGTTAAAAGCCAGGGCCGCCTCCAGTTCCTGGTTCCGGCTACTCAGCCAGGAAAAAGCAAGAAAATTGGCCAGCAACAACAACAGCAAGGCCAAAAGCGCGCTCCAGCCCCCCAGCCAGAGCAGGCGTTCCTGCCGATATTCCGTTTTAAGCTCCTCTATCTCCGGAAGGTTATAAACCGGAACCTCTCTCCCCAGCGCCAGTTGCAGCGCCCCGGCAAAAGCGGGCATCAGCCTGCCATCCAGTTCCTCCCCCCCCGGATGATGCAGAGACGTTTCCTGGCCCTCAAAAGGGCTGATGTCAACTAGTTGCCCTTCCCCAACCTCCAGGCGGTAACATCCGGTGCGCACTTCCCCTTCCCCCAACAGCGGCAAAACAGAACCAATATTCAGCCCCCCGATGAACAAAGCCGCTACCGGCCTTCCCCGGAACAAGTTCAGCACAGGAATAAGGCTTTCCCGCCGGGCAACCGCCAGCCAGGGCCGTTCGCCGGCAGGCTCCACCTGCCCGGCAAGCCCTGCCGCCTTCGCATTAGGCATCGCCTGGGCAACGAGTTCATGCCACTCTCCACTCCGGCCTTCAACCCTGCGGTGGAGGATGCCGGCGCCGGTGATGGCCAGCGCAACCGGCTGCCCCTCCGGAAGCACATTGGACAGCTCCTCCCAGGAACCCAGCTCCATCTTTCTGCCCACAATGCGCGCCTCATCCCCAACCCGTTCCAGCTCAACCAGCTGAAAAACAGGCTCCTCCCGCCCTTTAACCAGGCAAGCTTCCACTCCGCACACCCTTCCGGAGCCGGAGGCCTTCAATTGAAAAAGAAGCGCCATAAGTCAATTCACAATTACCGGTTTAATAAAGATGAGCAGCTTTTCCTTCTGTTTATTGCGGCGGTGGCGGCCGAAGATCCAGCCCAGCACCGGAACCTTGCTGATCCACGGCACCCCACTCTTCGTTTTAGAATCCAGTTCCCTTTCCAGCCCACCCAGGACAATAGTCTCCCCATTCCGCACCCGGATCATGGAATCAAACCGGCGGGACACCTGAGGCGGCGGCGCCAGCGGCCCCGGGTCGCCAATAAACTCCGACTGCTCAAAAGCGATATTAAGGGTAACCTCCTCATCCCCCGAAACCACCGGGTTAATATTCACCTGCAGGTTGGCCTCCACCTCCCGGAAAACCAACGCCTGCACCGGTATCGGCCGGTCGAAGCCCGGAAAATTCACCTGCTGCTCCTGGTAATACCGCTTCTGCCCAATACTCAACACCGCGCTATGGCTATTGAGGGTCGACAAACGGGGCGTCGACTTGATCTCCACCACCCCCGTCTCCTGGAGCGCCCGCAACGTCAGGTAAAAATCAGGAGAAACCTGCCCCAGGTTGATGATCCCCCCACGGGACAGCATCTCCAGCAAGCGGTTGATGGCCCCCGTACTGAACGTAAAATCAATGCCATCCCCGCCGATGATCGTCCCACCGGCCTCCTTTCCCCCCTGAGCTACGCCCGCCTCGATACCATAATCATCCAGCTGGTTAGACTGCACATCGACGATCGTCAACTCAATAGCCACCACCGGCACCGGGCGGTCGATAGAATGAAGAAAATGAGTAATCTCGTCAATATTCTTCTGAGAACCACTCAAGACCAGGCTATTCAGTTCATACAGCGAATCCACCTGCACCCCCTCCAACATCCGGGCCGGGATGAGGTTTTGCACCCCCCGGGCCGAGCGGAACTGCATCTGAAAAACCCGGGTCATCCGGATATCCTCCGCCTCCCGCTCGCCGATAAAAAACCGCCCGTCCCTGGCCTTAAACGAATAAGGAGAATTCTTACAAATAAAATACAGCAACTCCTCATAACTCACATTCCGCAGCTGCACGCTCACCGACTTACCCGAAAACACAGGAGCCTGGGCCCGCCCGCCGCCCGCTGTCCTGCCGGCGCCCTCCTCAGCCCCGGCCAGCAACACAAAATCGGCGCCCAGCTCCTCGCCCGCCGCCCGGGCGACCTCCAGGACAGGCACATTATCCGCCCGGATATTCAATTGGCTATTCGTCACCTTCCGGATCGACATGGCCACTCCCGAGCCGGTATTACCAGGCGCAGCCCCTCCCGGCGGCGGCTCCTGCCCAAAAGCATTATCCACGTCCGGCTCCCGGATCAGGAAATAATCCGGCTCTTCCTCCAGGACAAGCCCGTTGCTGACCACCAACTGCCGCAGCGCCCGCTCCAGAGGCGCGCCATTCACAAAAGCATTGACCCTGGAATAGCGCACCAGCGGGCTCAGCACGATATTCCTGCCCGTCAATTCCGAGATCCGCTGAGCCACCAATTCCAGCGTATCCTGCCGCAGGCGCATATCCAACAGCCCGCTACCCGGGTCGAATTGGATATCCGGCACCTTCGGCCGGGCAGGAGCCTGATCCGGCTCATAAGGGACCAGGTGCAGGATATTGCCGGTAGGCTGCAAATCCAGGTTATAGGTATCACAAAGGTGAAGGATAATATCCCGCGCCTTAACATCCGTAAAAGCTACCGAAACAGGAATATTCAGGCTCGGGTCCACAGAAATGTTCAACTCCGTCGTTTCCCCCAGGAAAGCCACCAGCTCCTGGATAGGGCCATTCAGGGCAATAGTAACCGCCTCTCCCAGCGGCACGCCACTCTGCTCCAGGATATCCAGGCGCTTTTCCACCTCCGCCAGGCGGGCCCTATCTTCCTGCGCCAGCAGGCCGGAAGCCATACCCAGCCAGAAAACCATACAAAAGACTATCCTAACCTTAATTTCCTTCTTCATGGGATTATCATTTACCGGCTTCATAACATGCTCTAAAAAGCCCTTCCATAAAACAATGGGTAGGCCTCCCTCAGAGAAGTCTTTCCCTCCTCCAGCAACAAAAAAGCGCCATCCGCAAGGCTTCTGAAGCCTTTCTCGCGAAGAAGCCCCTCCACTTTCAGGTTCTTACTTTTGATCATATCAGAGAGCTGCCCATCGATGGGGATCACCTCATAAACAGCAGTACGCCCCCGGTAACCGCTATAATGGCAAGCCTCGCACCCCACCGCATCCCAAAAACTGCCCAACTGCCGGGGAGGGCGGTAATTTCTGGGATAAAGAGAAACATCCAGCGGCTTCTCCACCTTACAATCAGGGCACAGCAGCCGGACGAGCCGCTGAGCCACCGCAGTATTAAGCGTATCGGCCAGCAAATAAGGCGGCACCCCCATATCCAGCAGGCGGGCCACGATCCCCCACGCCCAGTTGGTATGGATAGTAGACAAGACCATGTGGCCCGTCAGGGACGCCCGCACCGCCATAGCCGCCGTCTCCATATCCCTGATCTCCCCAACCATGACCGCATCCGGGTCCTGGCGGAGGAAAGTGCGGATCGCACTGGCATAATTCAGCCCGATGCTCTCCTTCAGCTGGACCTGGTTGACCCCCTCCAGCGTATATTCAATAGGGTCTTCAATAGTCAGGATATTTCGGGAAGGCTCATTCAATATCCGCAGCGTAGCATACAAAGTCGTCGTTTTGCCCGAGCCCGTCGGCCCGCTGATCAGCACCATGCCATTAGGCCGGTTCACCCCCTCCAGGTAAAACTCCAGTTCCTTATCCCGGAACCCCAGCGACCGGATATCCACATCCGCATCCGAGCTGCTCAGCAACCGCATCACGATCTTTTCCCCGTGCAAAGTCGGCAAAGTAGAAACCCGGATATCAAACTGTTCGCCCCCATCCGAAAAAAAGATCCGCCCATCCTGAGGCAGGCGCTTCTCCGCAATGTCGAGCTGCGCTTTGATCTTCACCTGGTTGGCCAGCCCCGGGTAATCGCTTTTAGGCAGCTGGTACTTTTCCAGCAGCACCCCATCCACCCGGAACCGCACCCGGCACACCTCCTCATAAGGCTCCATGTGAATATCGCTGCTCCCCAGGTTGCGGGCCTCTTCGATCAGGCCATCCAGGAAACCATTCCCCAACTGGAGGCCCGAGAGCTTGCCCTCCCTGCCCTTGCGGTAATACCTGCCCAGCAAACGGCGAAGCTCTTCCCCCGGCGCCGCTAGCAGCTCCACCTCCTTGCCAAAGAGCAATTCCAGCTCCTCCCTCAGCATTTCCGTCGCCTTCTCCTCCGGAACATAAAACCTCATTCGTTCCGCATCACAATAAAAAGGCACCGCCTGGTAATGCCAGGCCTGCTGGGCAGTCACTTCCTGAAGAATATTTGCGGATATGTTTTCCTGAAAGGGCATAAGCGTTTTCTCACAGCTTGGGAATATTACCTACTCAACAGTGATACGAAAAGGCGGGAAGCTTGTTTCTGATCCCGGCGTAGATATTATACTCCCCTCGGGCACAAGAAGTGATTTTTGCCGCTTTCTTTTTGCGCCCTGCTGCGTTAAAAATGCTCGCCGTAGCTAGGCTATGCCTGCGCTTTTTGCCTTGCAGGCCACAAAAATAAATTTGTCAAAATTTCACCTCTCGTACCCGAGGGGAGTATATGTTAAACCCCGTATAACCCGACACCCCGGCCCCAGGCCAGCAGGAACACCATAGCAAAAAAAAGCCCTGTGCCCAGGATCAGCGGCACCTGCCCGGCAGGCTGCCGCCTCACCAGCCAAACCACCGCAACGCCAAGTAAAGTAAACAAGAGGCTGCCCAGGTACGCCCAGCAGAAAAAAAGAGGAGACATGGCCCCGCCGGTGATGATAAAGAAAAGGATATCCCCCCAGCCGACATACCGGCCTGGAAGCGCAACCCAGCGTCCCTCCTTCAACCGGAAGAACAACCACAACAGCAGGAATTGAAAAGACAAGGCCGCCACATTAACCAGCCAGTTTCGGAAAAAGAAGGAAAAGCCTACCGCTATGCTCCCCTCCACAGCAATGCCGGCCGCCAGCACCCCCAACAGCCATAGGCTCACCGAGCGGCTCTTCCAGTCCTGGTAAGCCAGCGCCAACAAAGCCGGGACAATAACCAGCGGAACCACAGCCTAATCCTTTACCAATTCCCGGAGCGGCTCATTATTGGAAACCTGCCACTCATTGAACACCCCATCCTGGTCGAAATCCACAACCGCTCTGGCCCTGGCCGTAAAGCCCGTAGGCGAGGCATTCTGTATCTCGATCGCATATTTGGCATTCCCCCCCTCCAGCACCGTAGGCTCCGGCTCAAACCCCAGTTCCACCAGGTCGGCCGAATATTTCACATGCAACTGGTAATAACTCTTCTGCAATTTCTGAATGGTGGTAAGCGCCTGCTGCGCCTCGATACTATGGGTCCTGGCGATCAGCGGCATCAGGTTAGGCAGAGCGATGAGCATCAGAATACCGATGATCACGAGTACGAGCAGGAGTTCCGTTAGTGTAAATGCTTTTAGTTTCCGCTTCATAGCAAGAGGTTTTCTTCTTTTACTGATACGAAAGGGCAAGTGATAGGGTTTCAATAGGGGAGGGGTTTCGTGAGTGGTCTGGGCGGATGCTTCGGCCGGCGGCGTGGGTAGGAATACCGTTCCTGGCTTGTGGTTAGTCTTTAGGTTTTACCTACAGAGAGAGATAGGGATGAAGAGGCGAGGAATTCCTATTTAACATAATAATTTTATGTAAAAACTACATAAATAACTGTTTTGCAAGGTTTTAATGTTTCCTATAACCTATCTTATGTTAACTCACTTCACCCTGGCAGATCAAACTCCCGCAACCCGAAAGGGGTAGGGGAAATTCAGGGAAGAATATCCATCCTGCCCTAAAAGATCTGGTTCATATGAGGTAGCCTAAATTGCTGATATTGAGAGGGCAAATACCTATTCTGGTTTCCTCAAAAATCCGTACTTTCCAACCTGAAAAACCAAGACTCCAGCATTGTATGAACCAACTCATGGTAGTCCTTGAACGGTGGGCTGACGGAAAGAACCGGAAGCTCCGGATCGGCGGCCTGGTAACTCGCAGTGTGGGCCACTACCAGGGCGTACCTCATGGAGCAGTCCAGGTGGTGGTAGTCATCCGGAAGGAAGCAGGAGGAGGGGTTGTTCCCCACATCTGCCTGCACCGGCGATCCAGGCACAAAAAAACAGGCGGCGGAAAGTGGGACATCATGGGTGGGCACCTGGAAGCGGATGAGCGGATACTGCCGGATAAAAACAACCCTGAAGCTCCTTCCAGCTGGGAAAACCAGGAACTCATCAGCCGCTTATTCTGGGAAACCGCCGTCAGGGAAGCCAACGAAGAAGTACAATTGAAGCAGGAGGCATTTAACTTTACCGGGCAACACCTGCGGTGTGCCGGAGGGATAGGCGGTTTTGAAACCGGTTTCGATGATCCGGGAAGCACCAACCGGGAAATTTCCACCTGTTACCTTGCCTTTATCCCGGGAGAGCTGCTAACACTAAGAGAAGGAGAACCCCTGGGCGACTACCTGGAGGTAAAAGACACCGTTATGGCCGGTGGAAAAGAAATCGAAGAGGTGGCCGGCCAGCTGAAATTGGTTACCTTTGAAGAGTTACTGAGGCTTTATGAAGAAGATCCGGAAGAATTCGCCGACGGGATCTCGAGGGTATTGAAAAGAGTATCCCGGGAACCGGCGCTGGAGGAAGAGCTGATCCGCCTGCTGCATACCGGATTATAAAACCCATGTCAAACAAACCAATATGGAGCTACTCAGAGACCTCATCCGAGACCTGGTAGGGATCATTTTCCCAGGCAGCCTGATCGTCATTTTCACCATCTGGCTGTTATGGGCAATATTCCTTCCCTTAAATACTTCCCCCGATAGCAGCCCCGTATCGCTGATCACCTCCGCCAACAATTTCGCGGTATTGTTCGCACTCCTTGTTTTCAGTTATGTCGCCGGGCAGCTGCTGCGCATCCGGCAGCTCAACTACATCGAGAAAAAAGCCACCGATAAATTGCGGAAGGATGCGCAAAGAAGGAAAGCGCTACTGGGCCTCGCAGATATAGTAAACCGGGAAGCCCGGGAAAAGCCGGAAACTCCGGAAACCGTATTTGAAGCAGTAAAAAAGGCAGCCGATGAAGAATCCTCTGAAAAAGGGGCATCCCTGGGCCGGCGACAGCTCGAACAAATATACTACGGCATAAGAGACTGGGAAGTATTTCCCTACCCATACACCATGAAAGTTCGCAGCCGGCTGTGGCACCCTCCCGCCTATTTTCAGTTCTTCAGAAAGTATGATGAACAGCAACAGGAACAGGGCACCACCTTTTTCAACTATTGCAAGTCGGCAGTCTATGAATACAGCCCCTCTTTCAAAGAAGAGCTCATTCGCCAGGAAGCCCTGATAAGGATGCTTTCCGGGATCTTCTATGCTCTGAAATATGGATTATGGGTAACAGCACTGGCCGTTATAGTGCACTTGGCTTTCCTGTGGATAAGCAGAGAGGAATTAACCATTGAGGCCGGAAAGGCGCCGCTCCACCCATCTGTTGGAATTGTAATCATATCAGTTCTCGCAATTTTAGCTTTCCGATGGGCCCGGGAAGATATTCTGAACCGCATCCGGCGCTCCCGCCAAAAGGAAGTCAACCTGGTATTCGATGCCTTTTATATTTGTTGTAACCGGTATGAGGAATTGAAGAAATTGCATGAGAAGTGAGCCTAATCCAGCAGCTTCAAAACTTTCTCCCACAACAACTCATACCGCACCAGCTCGATGTCGGAAATGGAGTGTTCAGATTTCAGCTTTTCCAGGTGAGGCGCAGCCAGCCTTTCCACTTTTTCCCGCCGGAAGCTACCTTTAGACAAGCAGGAAAGCAGCGCTACAAAAGCCGCGCCCCTGGGGTCTTTTTTCAGGTACCGTCGTTTATAGCGGCCCAGGCTATCCATCCGGTCGATGACGAACCCCTTTTTCCCTTCCTTCAGGTAATTGAGCAACTGGACGATCAGGATAGCAAAGTTGCTTCCCTCCTTATCCCTGGAATACAGCGGCACCTCATTCATCAGCTTGCCGACCCTGGCCGGTTCGCTGGCCATGAAAGCGTAATAAGCCCAGGCAATGCGCCAGTTTTCCACGATCTTTTCCGGCATGCCCCGGGCCGACTGCTGGGCCTTTTCAAAAATATCCCTGGCGGCAGCGAGTTCAAATTGGTTGAGCTTCGAGACGAACAGGTAGAAATTCAGCACCTGCCGGTTGATAGCATTCACATCCCGGGACAGGGCCTGGGCTATGGTTTCGTCTGCCTTTGCGTATTGCTGGAGCTGGATAAAAGCCGAGGCCGCCATAATCTTGAAATTCGCCAATAACTGAAATGGCGCCTTTGGATTTGCCTTCAGAAGGGCATCTATTGCTTCATCACAAGCAGCTACCACCTCTTCCCATGCCGATTTTGCCTGCAGGCCGATTATCCTGATGTTGTAGTAGATCTGGCAGAGCTTAGCGTCTTCGAAAACCAGAGGGTGCGACAGGCGTTCGGTGTGGCGGCGGGCAATCTCATAAATTTCTTCGCCTCCGCCCCAGCGGTTATTGAAAAAACCGCTGGTTTCCACATAAGCGAGGCGGAGTTCATTCTCAATATTTGCCTTTTCTGACAAGCCGGAATACAGTTCCTTAAACTTTAAAAACGCCTTGGGGTCATTTCCGATAGTGCCGTAATAGAAGGCAAGGCGCTGTGCCGACAGAGTAGCAATAGAGGTAAGCCCCAGCGCCCGGGATAACTTCAGGGATTCCTTCATCAGGGCAGCCCCCGCGTTGGCCTTTCTTCTTCCCATCAGTTCGTCTGCAATGCAAAAAAGTTTGTGCGCCTGATGATATTGCTCCTGAGCCTTATTCTGGGTAGCGGCATCAGAAGCGTAAAAGGAATTGACCAGCCTCGCTTTCAGTTTAGTTTTCAGCTGGCTGTAATAGGCCGCTCCGTGTTTTCGGTTGCCATACAGCCGGCTCTGGGCTTCCTGGTCGTTTCGGAAGACACCTTTCCGCAGCCCGGAATACAGTTTGTACTCAAAGGAACCCCTGCTCAGAGGGATCTCTACCAAGCTACATAATTCTTTGAGGGATATAAATTTCAATTACTTTAAAAAATTGTAAATCAAATATTTAGTGTTATTTTTATTGCTTTTTTAGTATAAAGATACTATTATTTATGCCTATTGTGAAAAAGGCAAGGAGCCTAGTTTAGAGATTGGAATAATATTGGTAATTAAAACTCTAAGCTATGTGGCTCCTTGACCTAATGGTTTATATCATCGTGATCGGTGATATAGATGGATTCTAAAAAAGGGAAGCCCCGCTTACGCAGAGCAACCCAAAAAATTGTTTAAAACTATCTTAAATATACAAACCGGATCTGAAAAAATACAATTCAGATTCAAGCCATCCTTTTGTTTTGTCTCTATATCTGGAGTTCTCATTTTTCACGTTATCAGCTACTTATCCATTTTTTATCTTCAGTTTTGCTTAAAACTGGCATGTCTTTTTCTTTGTAAAAAGTTATAAACAATTCTCTTACATCTCCCTACTTTTACCCTGCACACCCCTACCTGTACCAATTTTAATTGTTTAAAGCTATCACTGGAACCGATTCTCTAATGTGTTGGCGCTGAGCGCCGGCAGCAAAACACCAGGCCATGGGTAAAGTGGACCCTCGTGCAGTTATTGCCGCACTCAAAGACTTGATAGCTAAAGCAAAAAGATCTAAGGACCCCGCCGTCAAACGGGAAGCGCTGAAAACCAAGGAAGTGGTCCGGAGGCTGAAGGAAAAAGTGGGGAAGGAGGATTAAGCCATTCTATCGAATGATAGGCTATGGCTATTCGATAACTCCCTGTTTTTTAAGCAGGGCGTTGATGGTATTGGTTTGTTTCTCGATGATGTCCAGGGCGCGTTTGAGTTCCTTCTGGGTATTCTCCTTTTCCGTGTTGGTTTTCTGCAACAGCTCTTCAAGCGCTGCCACCTCTTTTTCCAGCTTCTCCAGTTCCGCATCCCTGGCTGCGAGTTCCGACTGTATCCGGCCCGGGCTCATCGGCGGTATTTCCCCCTCCTTTACCAGTTCCGGATAAGCATCCAGCAGCCGTGCCAGCAGCAGTTCGTCTGCCGATGAGCGCCCGTGGCGGATATCGATGACCTTTTGTTTGGGAATGCCCATGGACCGCGCCATGGCTACGAAGCTGACCCCTTTGCTTTTCAGGGTTTCCAGCCCGTCAATGAACCTGTTGTTGACCTCCTGTTTCAATATTTGCCGGGTTTGTGGACGTTAAGAAAACGTTAAAATACACTAATTTCTATCGAACGAAAAATTTTTTGTCTTAAATTAATGTAAAATTACATAATATTATGTAAAAATAATTATTAATTACCATTCAAATATAGGAACAGGAGGGGCAAAAACCAAATCTTACAACTCTTTATGTAAAACTACCTGCAATGGGAACAACCGCCATACCGTACCCCGTTGCCCGGGCCTCTCTTTGCAACCGGGCGAAGCGGGACAAGCCGCTTCCCTTCGAGTCCCTCCGCGAGCTGGTCGGCGACTTCATCCTCTACGGCATACAGGGGCAGCCCTGGGACGGCCCCGAGCGGGCCCTCGCCGGCGCCAACAACTTCCGGGCCATCCGCTCGGTGGCCTTCATCGAGCGCAACAAAGGCAAAGCCTTCGGCCTCATCCAATGGGAGCTGAAGGAGATAGAGGACGGCGACGAAGAAGACAGCTTCACCTTGTTCTACCACTCCACATCCGGCGCCGAACTGGGCCGGCTAAAGATAAACAGCTACGAAAGAAACAGAGCTTCCGGGCAAAAAGCCCCGCCCTAAAAACATGCAGGGAGGGCAGTGGCCGGCTGACGTTGATCCGGCAGGCTGCAGTGGACGAAGCCCGTCCCTGTTTTTCATTTCCCGGCACCTCTTGTTTTCCAAGGCTGTGGCGCCCAAACGCGGGCGCTGCAGCCAACAAGAGGCGGGCCGGCCGCTATTCGCCATTCGGCGTTTGCGGTGCATAGTAGCCACAATCGGAGAGCAGGCTACTTCTTCCGAGCCATAAAGATACAAGTAGGGCGTGTTGCTCCCGGGCAGAAGGTGAACTTCAAGCGGAGCGGAAAATAGTGTCAGCGAGAAGCCCGGGAGCCTTTCAATGGGTTATCCGAACCTGTCTCTTGCCGGCCCCGGTAAAAGGATAATGGTTGCAAGTGGTTAGTCAAGCATGAATTGTCGGGTAATCTATGGCGCCTTTTCCGCCTGCTCATCGTTGGAGAACCGGGCTTCGTAGCTACGGCTACGATCCCGAACCTCCGCCTTGATCAGACGAAAAAACCGCAGATACCTAACCCGACATTCACACGTTGACAAACCACTTACCGGGGCCCTTTTTCTCTCACTTCATCAAAAAGCTGAAAGCCATGATCAACCTCAGCGACTCCCTGGTTTTGGAGAAAATGCCCATCGTCGGCGCCCGCGCCATCGGCGTGCTGGTAGCCATCTCCAAGTTCATGAACGAGCACAACCAGGCATGGCCCTCCCGCAAAACCCTGCGCGCCCTCACCGGGCTGGGCCGCGACGCCCTCGATAAGGACATCGCCCTGCTCGAGAAGCACCAGCTGGCCAGAAAAGCCCAGCGCCGCACCGATGACGGACGGCGCTTGTCCAGCAACCGCTATACCATCCCTTTCCAACTGGCCCGGAAGTACACGCCGCCTCAGGATACGGAAACTCAGGGTGCTGGTTTTCAGGATACTGAGTTTCAGGGCACGGAAAACCAGGGTTTCCCCCCTCAGCATACGGATCCTCAGGACGCGGAATTTCAGGATACTGATTTTCAGGATACTGGTTTTCAGCAGCCTGAAAACCCGCCAGGAAGTATTGAATACTCTTTTGAAGAATTGAATAAACAAGAAGAATTGAATAAACAGGAAGAATTGAGAGCGCTCTACGCGCGCGCACGCGAGGAAGCCGAAAAATTGAAAAAGGAAAATGAAAAAATGCGCCGGGAGCTGGAAAGCTTACGGCAGGAAAAAGAGAGCCTCCTTGCTCAGTTGAACGAGGCCGAAGCCGAGCCAGCCCCACCCCCCGGTTCCGGCGCCCCCCCTCCCCGCCGGTTTCGGCTCCGCTCAACCGCCGGCGAAGCCGAACCCCAATTCGACACCCCAACAAAAAACCACACCCAGGCCGCCGAGTCCTTCTGGGCCTGGGCCCTCGACACCGGCTACCTGCCCGGCATCATAGCCAACGCCCGCTACCCGGGCAGCGAAGAGCAGGCCCGCGAGTGCTGTTACGACTACTTCCGCAACCACCAGAAGAACGGCCGCTGGATCTACATCTGGAAAGCCCGCAGCAGTAAGAACCTCGCCGGCTTCGAAAGCTGGCTGGTTAAGGACCCATTATTTTATCCCAAAAAGTACCGCGATGAAAAAGCGAACGCCCCCGGCGACAGTGGAGTCTGGGACCCCGCCGTTGCCACCGAAGCCTTCCTGGAACTTTGCGCCGAAGAAGGTATCGACCTTAGCGGATACAGCGGAATGCAGCATTGACTTTGCCCGTACCGTAATTGCCGGTTACCACAACCAGCTGCGGCACATGCACCCCGCCCGGCAGGTCGCCGAAGTAGAAGCCCAGGTCAAGTTCATTTGCGAGAACTACGGCGCCCGGGAAAAAGTAGCCAAAGGGGCGCTAAAAGAAGCCACCCGCAACGTCCGCGAGAAATTTGCTTTCATCGCCCCCGAAGAGATCACCGAAGCCTACCGGCTCTGGTCCTGTGGGGAAATAAAAGCCCCCGGCGCCGAGATGTACGGCGGGCAATTCCACCCCGGCCAACTGGGCAAGATCCTGGCCGCCTACTGCCAGAAGCGCCGCCAGGTCATCGGCGCCTACCTTCGCGAGCGGGAGCGCGAAGAATGGGAACAAAAGAAGGCTGCCCACGCCCAGGCCTGGAAGGAGCACTACGAAAACAACTTCGACAAGATCATTGAACAACTGAAAAGCAAAGCCGGGAGCTGGCAGGACGCCGGCGCCCACCTCTACGACACCGCCCACCGCCGCGGGCTGATCCATTTTGAACCAGGTGAGGCTCAGCAGATCTACCAGGAAGCCCTGCGGCACGCCCGGGAAGAAGCCGAAACCGCCTACGAGCAAGGCCGCAGGGGAGGCCGTACGATATTTCAGTTGCGCGAACTGGAAAAGGCCATGGCCGATGAGAAGGGTATAGAAGCGCGCGCCAAGGAGATCGCCCGAAAGATGTCGGTATACCGGAAACTTTTGTGTGAAGAGCCAAACCAGAAAAAAGAAGGATCATGAAAAAAGTAACCATGCAGGACGCCATCAAGGAAATCCGGCGCGAGATCCAAATGAGGGAGCGGCTGTACCCCGGCTGGATCACCTCCGGCAAACTCAGCAAGGCCGTTGCCGAGCGCCAACTGGCAAGGATGAAGTTTGCCCTCGAAGTGCTCGAAGGCAAGCAAAAAGAGACGCCGGGCCGGCAAACAGAACTATTCGGATAGCCAGATGGAAAACCTGATACAACAAAAGCTCCGCGAGCTGGAGCAGATCCGCCATAACCTGCTGCAAAGCCTCCGCAGTGGCAGTGAGCAGGTCCGCGCCTACCGGCAGATGAGCCTGGAGGTGGTGGAGGGATGTCAGGAAGTGTTGCGGCAGATATTGGAAAACCTAAAAAGTTAAGCCATGGAACAGCCCATCAAGATCATCACGCTGCCCCTCTCTCCGGAGCAACTCCAGGAGATGATGCAGAATGCAGCGCTTTACGCCCTTTCCCGGTATCAGGCGCCAGCCCCGGAAGCCGGCGAACGCTGGGCCAAGCTGTCCACCATTTCCGGGCAATACGATATATCCGTTACCGAGCTGCGCCGGATCATCCAGGCCAACCAGCCCGGCTTCCAGGTGCGGTCGTCCCGGAAGCTGGGCGATTGGCGCGTGCGGGTTTCGGATGTGGAGAAGTATGTGTTGAGGGTAGATCCGTTTGAGGAGAGGGGGTGAGATGATATCTTGCCCCAGTCCCTTTTCAATCAATAGTTATAATAGAAGTGCGAGACAATTCAACAACAAAATTTGTTTCCAGCTGATGGACTATTCTTTCCAGGTTCTTGTCAAATATGGCAAGCAGTTCCTTATTCGTAATGTTGCCAGTAGTCAGAAACAGCAACTTATAAGGTTCAAGCACCCTAAAAAACCGGTCGTAGAAATCACTATCTTTTGAAACAACAATTCGTTTCTCTTTGAGAGAAATTTCATTGATAATCGAATCGTCCGTTGCGTTCCTTTCGGGAAGGTCCAAAGTGTGAATAGAATCATGCCCTCTTTCATTCAAGAACCTGGACAAGGACTTGGGGAGTTGCGCATCGACAATAAATTTCATGCCACCAGCCGCGTAATATTTTTGACCTTAGCCAGCCTTGCAGCGTAAACCAGGCATGCCTGCAGGTCCTCAAGTTCCAAATCTTCATAGTCCTCCAGGATCTCATCGAACGTCATTCCGGAGGCTATCAGCTCCAAAAGATTTTCAACCGGATACCTTAATCCTCTTACAGTGGGCTTCCCATGGCATATTTTAGGGTTCACTGTTATGCGCTTCAATAATTTCTCTTCTTTTTCCATAATTGACTGATTGCTGTTAGGCGGATGCCAATTGATTTTCTGTAAGCTTACACTAAAGTAACCATTGAAGGCAATAAGTTGGTTCAATGGCCCATAAATTCTCAGATTTTAAGCCTCAAAGAGGGCCCCCGTTTTATCCCCTCCTCACCTTAAAATAAGACGACTGCGCCACGATCACCGCATGCTCCTCATCCGCCAGTTTGATGTATCGTTCGAACACCTCCCGCGTTTTCCAGCCGCCGAACTTCATGATCGTTTTAGGCGGCACCCCGGCCCGGTACAGGTTGGTCGCCGCCGTCGCCCGGAACGTATGCGTAGTAACCGCCTGCCACTTAGGCATCACCTTATCCACCTTTTTCCCGCCCCGGTTGCGCACCAGCGTCACCGGGCTATCGATACCGGCCAAACGGCAGGCCTCCTTGATGTAGTCGTTTGCTTTCTGGTTGCTGATCACCGGCAAGCGGCCGCCGTAGCGTTCGATGATCTCCTTCACATACGGGTGAAGGGGGATAGTGACGATATCAGCTGTTTTGCTCATCATAAAGCGGATGCCATCGATCCGGCCCTCCCGCGTAGGGATCTTCACAAAATGAGCGTCAGTCAGCCGGTCGACATCCGAAAAGCGCATAGCCGTAAAGCCGGAGACAACAGCGCGGTCCCGCACCCGGGCCAGGCGTTCATTTCCCGACAGCCCAAGCCGGTACAGCGCCTCCAGTTCCTCTGAAGTCAGATAAGTCAGTATAGGAGGCTCCTCTTTAATAGAAAAAGAAGTAAACGCAGTATTGGAAGTATAGCCGGCCTTGACCGCCTGATGGAGGAAAGTCTTGAGGATCTTGATGTGTTTGACCACGGTATTCACCGAATGATCCTGCACATTATAGGAATAATCGAGGAAATCGTTAAACCAGTCGTCATTGATGTTATTCCAGGAAGTAGGGTAGTAGTGTTCCGCGAACCAGTTCATGTGTTTAAGGAACACGCCATACTGGCGGACGCGGTGGGGAGAATAATGAGGCAGGCGTTTTCGCCTTTCGATCTCCGCCTCACAGAATTGCATAAAACTGAGGCTTGCAGAGTGGATAGAATCGCCGCGGCCGGTAGCCTCGTAGACCGCTTTTTTAACCTCCTCCGGTTTAGCGGCCCTTCCCTCCACCATTCGACAATGGCGGTCCAGCTCATTGACCTTGCTCTCGATCAGGTCCAGCAGCATATTAAGGCTGGCATTGCCGTCGAACTGGCCGCTGCCGCGAGCCCTTTGCTTTTTTTTATTCCAGGACCTGACGGGTACGCGCTGCCCGGTGGAAACGCGTACCCTGCGGTTGGGGGCAACCTGGAAAGATAACATGACGAGGGAAGAATCGTCCTTTGGCGCCTGAAGGTAAAATTTGACATCTGGCATGAGGTGACAGATTAGGTGACAAATAAGGTGTCAAAAGTTCAGTAATATTTGAGAATGTTTGTAGGAGCGGCTCTTCAAATATACTGTAAAATCAGGCGTTTTCAAAGAACAAACGTAGTCAAAGAAAGAAAAAGTTAGTGCCCAGGACAGGACTCGAACCTGCACGTCCTTGCGAACACCAGCCCCTCAAGCTGGCGCGTCTACCAATTCCGCCACCTGGGCGAGGGTGGATTCGTTATTCGTTGAACCGTGAATTGTTGTTGGAACAACTCTGGGACTTGTCTCGGAAAAACTTCCACTTTCGGCAGTTTCTTTTTCCATACAAATCCCGTTTTCAAAAAGTTTTGCAAAGATATAAGATTTCTCCAAAAACCAGCAAGCAGAAGGGGGAATTATTTCTGCAGTGCCGAGTCCCGCAGCTGTTGCAGGAAGGGAGAGGCGAACATGAAGTCGTGTAGCGTCTCGTTGTCGCTGTGCAGCACTTCGTCGCGGTTGCCGCGCCAGGCGATCTCTCCGTTGTAGAGCAGGATGACATTGTCGCCGATCTCCATGACCGAGTTCATATCGTGGGTGTTGATGACGGTGGTCATGTTGTTCTCCACGGTAATGTCCTTGATGAGCTCATCGATGACGATGGATGTTTTGGGGTCCAGTCCGGAGTTGGGTTCGTCGCAGAAGAGGTATTTTGGCTCCAGGACGATGGCGCGGGCGATGCCCACCCGTTTTTGCATCCCGCCGCTGATCTCCGAGGGGTAGTTATTGTTTACTTCTCCGAGGTTGACCCGTTCCAGGCAGAAGTTGACCCGGTCCTGCTTTTCCTTCCAGGTCATGGTTGTGAACATATCCAGCGGGAAGCGGATGTTTTCCTCCACGGTCATGGAGTCGAACAGGGCGGAGGCCTGGAAGAGCATCCCAACTTTCATCCGTATGGCGCGCACTTCTTTTTTACCGAGGCTGAAGAAATCCACATCGTCGTAGAATACCTTGCCCGAAGTAGGCCGGAGCAGGCCGACCAGCAGCTTCAACAGTACCGTCTTTCCCGCCCCGCTGCGCCCGATGATGAGGTTGGCCTTGCCGGGGAAGAACTCCGTGGTGATGCCTTTCAGCACCTCGTTATCATCGAATGACTTGTATATATTTTCTGTTCTGATCATGATCTTGAATTAACCGGTAAGCAATACCGCAATGACGTAATCGGCCAGCAGGATCAGGATGTCGCTGAACACCACGGCGTTGGTGCTGGCCTGCCCCAGTTCGATGCTGCCTCCTCTGACGTAGTATCCCTGATAACAGGATACCGAGGTCAGCAGGAAAGCAAAGACTACCGCCTTGACGAACATCATGAAGACATTGTAGGGGATAAAGAAGGAACGCAGGCCCTGTATGTATTCTGCATCAGACATCAGGCCGGTAGGTACGGCAGCTATATATCCACCTATGATGCTCACGAAGGCAGCGATGGCCACCAGCAGGGGAATCACGATCAGTGCCGCGATGACCTTCGGCATGATCAGGTAAGCGGCTGTGTTGACGCCCATGATCTCCATGGCGTCGATGTGCTCTTTCTGGCGCATCCCCCCGATCTCCGCCGCCATATTGGAGCCGACCTTACCGGCCAGCACCAGGCAGGTGATCGTCGGCGCCAGTTCGATGATCGTACTGTCGCGGACGATATAGCCGATATAGTAGGTCGGTACAAGCGTTCCGTCCAGCTGGTAGGAAAACTGCACCGCCGTCACAGCCCCGATGAACACGGAGATCAGGCACACGATGACCAGGGAGCCGACGCCGATGTCGTTCATCTGCCGCATCGTCTCCTTGTAGTACATATAGTGGTTCTCCGGCGGGGAAAAACTGGCGCCCAGCATCATCGTGTACCTCCCCATGTGATATAAAAAGTTCTTTAAAAACATAGGCTTGATTTCGACGGGCAAAATTAGTGGAAATTTGCCAGATAACAATATAACCTTCCTGCAATACGACAATAACCATTCTACCTGCTCCAAAACAATGGGCCCTTCATTCCGGTTGAATAGATTCAGGCAAATCGCCAAAACCAAAAAATAAATATGAAAAACATCATCATTACCGGCGCCAGCCGGGGGATCGGCTACGATGCGGCCCTGCAACTGGCCCGGCAGGGGCATCGCGTGCTGGCTCTTTCCCGAAACGAGGAAAGCCTTAAAGCCTTGAAAGAGGAAGCCGGCGGCAACCTGGACATCCTTCCTTATGACCTGCTTAATCCTGATGAGGAGGCGCTTCTGGAAAAAGTCATGCCCATGGGCCGGGTGGATGTGCTGGCCAACAACGCCGGATACCTGCTCAAGAAGCCCTTTGAAGATATCAATACGAACGATTGGGACAGGGCCTTTGGGGTCAATTTCTTCGGGCCTGCCCGCCTGATACAGATACTTCAGCCTTTTCTTGAGAAGAGTGGGGAGGCGCACATCCTCAACATCAGCAGTATGGGTGGGTTTCAGGGCAGCGCCAAATTCCCGGGCTTGCTGGGCTACAGCGCCAGCAAGGCCGCCATCGCCAACCTGACGGAGTGCCTGGCTGAAGAGTGGAAGGAAAAAAACGTGGCCTGCAACTGCCTCTGCCTGGGCGCAGTGCAGACGGAGATGCTGGCAGAGGCCTTTCCGGGCCTGCAGGCGCCGGTCAGCAGCGAAAAAATGGGCAGCTTTATTGCCTACTTCGCTGCCGAAGGCCATCATTTTTTTAACGGCAAGGTGTTGCCGGTTTCTGTTTCGACGCCCTGATAAAACTGTCTCCCCGGCGATAACTCCATATTATCCGTTGAGTTGTTTTAACTTTACGGCCTGTAAAGGATTAAATTTTCAGGAAAATGTCAAAAGCAGACGACGATTTCATTCCTTACAAGGGAGTGCGTTTTTCCAAAGCGGAGATGCTTCAACGAAGCCGGGAGTTCTATCGTTATCTAGATAAGCGGCGTACGGTTCGCGATTTCTCGGACAAACCGGTGCCATTGGAGGTGGTCGAGAATATCATTATGACAGCTTCTTCCGCTCCCTCGGGAGCCCACAAGCAGCCGTGGACTTTCTGCGTGGTCTCTGATCCGGAACTGAAACGGAAGATCCGGGAAGCAGCTGAAAAGGAGGAGTATGAGAATTACCACGGGCGCATGTCCGAAGAATGGCTGGCCGACCTTGCCCCGCTGGGTACCGACTGGCACAAGCCCTTCCTCGAACGGGCGCCTTACCTGATCGTCGTCTTCAAAAAAGCATACGATAGCGTCGACGGAGAAAAGAAAAAGAATTACTACGTCAACGAGTCCGTAGGCCTGGCTACCGGCTTTCTGCTGGCGGCCATCCACAATGCCGGGCTGGCTTCCCTGACCCACACGCCCAGCCCCATGAATTTCCTGCAGGAGATCCTGGAGCGGCCCGAAAACGAACGCCCCTTCCTCCTCATCCCGATAGGCTACCCGGCCGGCGAGGCCCAGGTGCCGAATATTACCCGGAAGGCACTGAAGGATGTGATGGTTCTTTATGAAGGAATGAAGGAATGAAGGAATGCAAGGCCCGCTAAATCATTCCTTCTATCCTTCATTCCCTTACAAACCGAACGCCATTAGCAATGTGTACCGTAACTTATCTGCCCCTTGAGGGCGGCAACTACATTCTGACTTCCAACCGCGACGAGGCGCCGGAGCGTTCTCCCCGGAACATTACCTGTCAGCGCATCGCCGGGCAGGAGCTGGCCTTTCCCCGCGATGAGGCGGCAGGGGGGACATGGATCGCCGTTTCCAGCGCCAACCGCCTGGCCTGTATCCTCAATGGCGCTTTTGAGAAACACGTACGGCAGCCGCCTTACCGCCGCAGCCGCGGATTGATGGCGCTCGACTTTTTTGAATATCCTTCCGCCGAGAACTTCCTTGAAAAATATGCCTTCGAAGGCATGGAACCGTTCACTATGCTCGTCCTGGAATACGGCAAACTACTTGAATTTCGCTGGGATGAACAGCACCGGCACATTAAGTGGATGAACAGCCGGGAGCCTCATATCTGGTCTTCCGCCCCCCTTTACCCTGAGGAAGTGCGCCGAAAACGCGAACAGTGGTTTGCCGACTGGCGCCGGGAGACAGCCGGCTTTACCCGGGAGCAAATACTGGGTTTCCACCAAAATGCCGGGGAAGGCGACCCCTGTAATGACGTGGTCATGAACCGGGGCGGCATCGTGCGCACCGTGAGCATCACCAGCATCGTCAAGGATGATGCCGCTATGGATATGCAGTATTACGACCTGCTCAACGGGCAGGTGAAACAAGTAAAAATCGGCCTGCAAGGTGAAGTGGTGGGATCGCGTTAAGGCAAGGCCGTTTTTCATTAAGCTCCTCAACTGGGAATACTGGCCCTCCAAGGCTTTTTATTATCCCGTCGTTCCCCAGATCCTGTGGCAGATGCTGCGGTCGCGTCATCTTTGCTTCTTTACGGCTGCCAATCCCGGCATTTATACCGGTGGCATGGGGCTGGAGTCCAAATACGATACGGTACTGAAAATTCCGGAGCGTTACCGCCCCCGGACATTGCTCTTCCGGGCGGGAGAATCCCTGGATTCCCTGCCCCATCGCCTGCTGGTGGCGGGGCTCCGCTTTCCCCTGGTCGCCAAACCGGACCTGGGCTTTCGAGGCCTCCTGGTAAAAAAGGTCGACGATGAGAAGGCTTTAGCGGAGTATCTGAAGCGCTTTCCGCTGGACTTTCTGCTGCAGGAATACATCACCCTGCCCGAAGAGGTGGGCGTCCTGTATTACCGAATGCCCGGAGAAGAGGAAGGTACGGTGTCTTCCCTGACCACCAAGGAATTCCTCTTCGTCATGGGGGATGGAAAATCCACTGTGGAAGCGCTGATCCGCAAAAAGCCGAGAGCCTTGTTACAACTGGAGCGCATTCGCGCTACCAATCCTGATGTCCTCCAACGAATCCCCGCCCCGGGTGAACGGGCCAACCTGGGCATTGTCGGCAACCACGCCAAGGGCACCCGCTTCATCAACAGCAAAGAATTGATCGATAAAGCCATCTGCCGCACCTTCGACCGCATCAGCAAGGAAGTCGGCGGCTTCTATTACGGCCGCTTCGACATCAAATGCGAAAACCTGGAATCCCTTCATACGGGGGAAGGGATGAAGATTATCGAGATCAACGGAACCTGCTCGGAGCCCACCCACATCTACGA
Source organism: uncultured Phaeodactylibacter sp. (assembly GCA_964418125.1). Taxonomy (GTDB): domain Bacteria; phylum Bacteroidota; class Bacteroidia; order Chitinophagales; family Saprospiraceae; genus JACJXW01. The sequence goes on along the minus strand of CAYQKY010000037.1, from coordinate 19,292 downwards.
TCCGGAACGCGGCGCCTACTGGAGCGCCCTGCGCGATATCGCCCGCCACTGGCGGATCATCGGCCGCATTGCCCGCGAGAACCACCGAAGGGGCGTCCCTTACCTTTCGCATAAAACTACCGCCCGCGAATTCCTGAACCTCTTCGCTTATCAACGGAAAGTCCGGGGCCTGGGAGGAAGTTAAAGTTTTCCCTCACCTTTTCTCACCCTCTCTCTCCCTCACCTCATCTCCCGAAACAGCCTTCCATTCCCCTCCGGACTGATACAGAAAAACCGCCCCCTCCGGTACGCTTTCCAGCAACAGGCGGTAGTACTGCCCATGGTTGATCACCTGGTAGTTCTCCGTAGTATACCCACCGCCCATGCCCAGCCCCTTATGCCACCACCAGTTGCCCCACTGGTTGAACTCGACGGTAAGCTGCCGGGTGGAGTCAATGCGCACGCTTACATCGTCGCCGGGTATGGCCAGGTTGTACTGCGCCACCTCGTAGATGTCGCCCTTGTAAGGCTTCCCCTTGATGTACTGCAAAGCATCCCGGAAGGCGAGCCCCTTTCCGGAAAAATCGTGGAATAGGAGGGCGCCCTGATGATTAGCCGGCAGGTTGAGGAGGTATACTGCCGGAGCATCGTACCAGCGGAAGCCGTCGAGCAGGCGGTAGTAGACGGTAGTCGACTGTTCCCACCACCGGTTGGTGCGCCAGAGAAAGAGGGAGGATATTCCAAGATATCCTACCGCCAGCAGGAGATAGGCGCGGGGAGGGAGGAAGGAAAGGACAGCCGACAGCCCGAGGAAGAGGAAGGCCGAGGCCAGGTAACCGTACCGGTCGTTCTCGATATGCAGCAGGTAATGGAAATACAGGTTGACGGCCGGCGCCAGGGCCAGGATGAAAAGCAGCAGGAACAGCAGGCCGGCCTTCCCTTCGCCCTTCCAGCGCCGAAAGCGGAACAGGGCAAATGCCAGGGCCAGCCCAACGAGGAGAGACAGGGAATAGAGCAGGACGGGGTTTTGCAGTTGCACCACAAGGCCCTCCTTCCACGGATGGGGCCAGTACCGGCTGAAGGCCAGATGTTTGATTCCGTAAAGGAAATAGTGAGACAGGATCTCGCGAAGCTGGAATTTCAGGTGGACTTCCGCGCCATAGTGGCCCACCCAGGAACCCAGGATCAGCCGGTTGAGCAGGAAGTAAACGGCCAGCATGCCAAACTGAGGAAGGGATAACCAACGCAACTGCCGGCCTATCGCCCCGCCGGTGCGCTGCCCTTCGGGAAACAACAGGAGCAGGCCCAGGCAGGCCAGGGGCAGCATCAGCGCCAGTTCGAAGGTGAAAAGGCCCAGGAGGAACAGCAGGTGTATTCCCCAAAGCTGGCGGGAACGCCCTTCTTTTATCCATGCCTGCGTCAGCCAGAGCGCGCTCAGGATCAGAAAGGTAGTGAAGAGAAAGTTGAAACACACCCGCCAGGTAACCGCTTCCGACTGGTAGGGCGAAAGCAGGAAAAAAACAGCGCCCACAAGGGCAATAAGCTGGGGTGCCCTCGCTCTATAGGCTTCCAGTATGGCGCTTCCGAAGCGGTACACAAGGAAGCCGTTCAGGGCATGCAGGCCTGTAAATACCAGATACCAGGGCAGTGGGTTCAGCCCAAACAGGTGATAGAAAAGATAAAGAAAGGCGTTGAGCACCGGCTGCAGGGAGGGAAAGCCGAAGCTGTCGAGGATGCCCCAGGCGCTGCTCCCCTCCAGGCGCCACATCAACCCGGTGAAGTCAGTGACAAAGCCCGACTCCCATGTGGGAAAGTAGAACAGTTGTACGATCGCGAAGGCAAGGAGATAGGAGAGGAGGTTTTTCATTGTTGAATGGTTATGTTCTGGAAATGCCTTCCTCTGTTGCATGGGCCCATGGCAACAATAAAACGATTCGGCCATTTAACCATGCAACCATAGCTCCTTTCATCACGGCCGCGCCTCCGGCGCCGGCCATCCGTTCCGTGCATTTTCGATAACGGGATCGCTGGTATAATACACTTTTCCCGTTTCCTCGCCGAATTTTTGTACGGCGATACCCTGCCACTCCCGTCCGCAGGCATTGTGGAGGCGGGCGCCATCGAGGACGAGGGCGCCTCCGGGCTCCACCGTAATGGCGCTGCCGGGCGGCATGGATACCCGGCAGCGGATGACGAGCCGGCCGCCGGGGGCAATAATCAGGTGCCCCTCCAGGTCGCGGGCGCCGTTCCATTCCACACTGTCCCGTATGACGATTTCCAGGCTGTCTTTCAATTCGCACCAGGTAGGAAGCAGGAAATTGCGGCCCCGGCTGTTTTCCTGGGCCATGCGCCACTGTACCCTCCCGATCTGGCAGGGCGTCCAGGCATTTTGCACCGCGGCATAATCCATGAAGTTGTTGGACGTCATGGTGTCACACTCCGGCGCCTGCCCTTTGGCAAAGCAATCCTGCTTATGCACCGGTGTGTCGTCGCAGCCGTCCGTAGTCCATGCATGAGACAGGCCGAAGATGTGCCCGACCTCGTGGTTGACCCCGCCCCGGTAATCCCAGTAATCGTCCCGGTCTTTGGCATTGTGGTAGATACCGGCAAGCTTGATGGCATTTCCCAGGGCGACGCCGACGCCGTAGGCGCCGTAAGTCTGAGAGGCCACACTGTCCGGATGGTGAGGCATGATGAAAATGTTGAGCACGGAATCCATCTGCACTCCGTATTTATCGAAAACCTCCCGGCGGTAGAGGTTGCGGTTTTTTCCTTTGTGGATATAAAAGGACAATTCCTTGTCAAAATGAAAGTAGATACCCTCGTCTCCCGGGATAGTGGGGTCGGGAGTGAGGAGGTACCGGTAATTGGTGGGAACAACCGGAATATTGTTGCCATTGGGCAGCCACATTTGCCGGTTTTTTGCCAGGTCGTAATTGGCCGCCCGGATGAGTCCCCGGGTAAACTCGATGGCGCGTTGCCCTGTAAGGTCGTAAGCCGTATCCGGCGTGTTCATCCAGTGCACATTCACCCGAAGGTAGCGCATGGGGGTGTGGCTGAGGTAGTTGGTGTCGGGGACATAGGATTCCCACTGCCGGCAGGGGTCATTCCTGCCCCGCCGCACCCTCCAGATGGCATCATCTTTGGGAAGTACGGAAACATCGTCCTGCGTGACGTAGCGGCTTTGCAAAACCGGTATGCAGGCGCTGGCAACCAGAGCGATGAGCAGGGCGGTAAAAATAATTTTCATAGCAGTTTGTATAGGTCAAGGATCTAAAAGTAAGCATTTATGAGAAAATAGTTGCCGGGGGGGGCACGGCTCCGGCGGATAGGGAAAAAAGGCTGTCCTCAAATACGTAGAGATGCATTGAAATGAGAAAATGCAGTCCGAACCTGGACACGAGGGCCATTTCCACTGCATTTCAAAGCATTTCCGCGTGTTTCACCATTTCAGGCCCGGTGCATGGGCAGGGATACTGATTCACTAATCGCTAATACACTGTTCTCTACCAACTCCCCCCGGCGCCCCCTCCACCGAAGTCGCCGCCGCCGAAACCGCCGAACCCGCCGCCGCCGAAACCGCCCCAGCCTCCACCGGAACTGCCGCCTCCGCCGGAGCCGCCCCCGCCGCCGATCCACGGCCCGGGGAAGAAGATCCAGCCGCCGCCCCGCCGGCCACGGCGCGGGTATTTGTCGTAGCGCCCACCGCGGTAGTAACCGCCGTCGTCATCATCATCATCGCCCTGCCCCATACGGGAGAGGAGGAGGATCAGGAAGATGAGCACGGCGATGACCAGAAAGGAAGGGAGGCCGCCTTTGGCGTCGCGGGGTTGCCGTTGCTGCTGCCCGTCACCGCTGTATTCGCCCTGCCCAAAGTCCATAATGGCACTGGTGGCCTGGTCGAGGCCCTGATAGTACCGCCCTTCCCGGAAGGCGGGCGCTATCATGTTGTCGATGATGCGCTTGGCCATAGCGTCGGGCAGGAACCCCTCGGTGCCAAGGCCGGTTTGGATGCGGATCGCCCGGTCCTGGACAGCGATGTAGATCAGGATGCCGTTATCGTATTCGCCGCCGCCGATGCCCCACTCGCGGGCCAGGCGGTAAGAGTAGTCGAATGGGTCCTCTCCCTCCAGGGAGGGCTCGGTGACGACTACGATCTGGGTAGAAGAATTCAGGGCGTAGTCCCGCAGTTTATTCCCCAATTGTTCTACCTCCTGACGGCTCATAAGCCGGGCGTAGTCATTGACCAGAAAATCCGTAGGCTCGGGGATCTGCTTCTGGGCAACGGCCAGCAGGGAAAGGGAAAGGAATAAAGTAGTTAGAATGGATCTGAACATGGTGATAAATATAAAATGTAGAATTTTCCCGGCCGAGAATAAGGGCCGCAAAATGCAAAAGGAGCCTCCGTCGAAGATGCTATTCCAGGGGCTACTTTTACATTTTATATTCTGAGTTTTTCGGTTTTAAATTAACCATACGAGATATCGTCGGGCAATTCATTGGTGTCGTCCTGCTGATAGGGGAAATAGGCTTTGAGTTTCTCGCCGGCCCGCTCGACGGCCTTACAGATGCCTTCGGCGAAGGCGCCGTGGCGGAAGTGTTCCTGCATGAGGTCCCGTTCTTCCTGCCAGAAGTTTTCCGGTACTGCCTTATTGATACCTTCATCGCCGAGGATGGCGAATTCCCGGCGTTCCGGAGCCAGCAGGATCAGTACACCGTTGCGGGCTTCGGTCTTGTGCATGCCCAGCCGCTGGAACACCTTGCGCGTTTCCTCCATGATGTCTCCTTTGGAATCCGCTTCCAGGTGTACGCGGATCTCTCCGGAGGTGTTCTGTTCTGCCGAGCGGATAGCCTCGATGATCTGTTCTTCCTCTTCGGGTGTGAAAAACTTGAGCATGTTGTTTGAGTTGTTGGTTGCCTGTTTTTAGTTGATCGTTGTTTGTTTACGACCAACAAACAACGATCAACCGACAACAATACTAAAATTCCACCTTCGGCGCCTCCTGAGCGCTGGCTTCGGCTTCGAACTGGGCTTTCTGATCGAAGCCGAACATGCCGGCGAACAGGCTGCCCGGGAAGCGGCGCACCTTTTTATTGTATTCGGTGACTACGTCGTTATAGCGGTCGCGCGCCACCTTGATGCGGTTTTCGGTGCCCTCCAGTTGCACCTGCAGTTCCTTGAAGTTCTCGCTGGCCCGTAGCTGCGGGTAGTTTTCGGAGATGAGCAGCAGGCGCCCCAGCGACTGGCTCAGGCCAGACTGGGCTTCCTGGAATTCTTTCAGCTTTTCCGGCGTCAGGTTGGTGGGGTCGATATTGATGCCGGTAGCCCGGGAGCGCGCCTCCGTAACCTCGGTGAGGGTGCTCTTTTCGAAGTCGGCCACTCCCTTTACGGTATTTACCAGGTTGGGAATGAGGTCAGCACGGCGCTGATAGGCGCTTTGTACCTTCCCCCATTCATTTTCGACGTTCTCCTCCATATCGACAAAGGTGTTGTAGCTGTTGCAGCCACTGACAAAGAGGATCAGCCCGAGGCCGATCAGCACTACTGCTAAGACAAGTGATCTCATCAGAATGGATGTTTTGTTTTGAATTGTTGAATGACTCTGCGCCCAATAAGCGCACTATTCTGTAAAATATCAAAAAAGATCGCCAAATATTAAATGTTGTAAAGTAAAAGAGGGTTGAACTTTTTCTGCGAATCTGTGGATTTTGACGGCCAGCCTGTTCTAAGGGGCCTGTTGTTGGTTGTTGGTTACCGGTTGTTCTCCGTAGAACAAACAACAAACAACGGACAACAAACAACCCTCAACGGTTCAGAAAAAGCCTCACCAGTTCTTCCGCCCCCTGGAAAGGCGACAGCTTTCCTTCCAGCACGGCCTGTTCCACGGCTTTCAGCCTCTCCCGCACGGCGGTATCCCGGGCAAAGGCGGCGAGCAGTTGCTGGCTGATGGATTCCTGCAGCCAGTAGTGGGCCTGTTCCCGGCGGTGATGTTCGAAGTAGCCGTTCTCTTCGGTTTTTTTCCGGTAGGCTTCTATCTGTTGCCAGATCTCCGGGATGCCCGTTCCGGTTTCGGCGGAGCAGATCTCGACTTTCGGGGCCCACCCGCTTTCTTTCGGGGGAAACAGGTGGAGAGCGTTGCGGTATTCCTGGCGGGCGCGTTTGGCCAGGGGGAGCCGTTCGCCGTCGGCCTTGTTGACGGCGATGAAGTCGGCCATTTCCACTATTCCCCTTTTGATTCCCTGCAGCTCGTCGCCGGCGCCGGGCAGAAGAAGCAGTAAGAAGAAATCGGCCATGGAATGGACGGCGGTTTCGGACTGCCCTACCCCTACCGTTTCGATGATGACGGTATCATAACCAGCCGCTTCACAAAGGATGATGGATTCCCTGGTTTTGCGGGCCACGCCCCCCAGTGAATCGCCGGCAGGGGAAGGGCGGATGAAGGCGGCCTCGCTGCCGGCCAGCTTTTCCATTCGGGTCTTATCGCCCAGGATGCTGCCCTTGCTCACCTTGCTGCTGGGGTCGATGGCGAGCACGGCCAGGCGGTTGCCCCGGTCCAGCAGGTGAAGCCCCAGCGCTTCGATGAATGTGCTTTTCCCTACCCCCGGGCTGCCTGTAATGCCAACCCGGATGGAGCGCCCGCTATGCGGGAGGCTCAACCCGATGATCTCCTGCGCCAGCTGCTGATGCTCCGGGCGTGTGCTCTCGATCAGGGTGATGGCCTGGCTGAGCAATACCCGGCTACCGCCAAGAATGCCTTCCACATACTCGGGCGCAGGCCTCAGTTTTCGCCGCTGGGCGTGCAGGTGGGGGTTGAGGCTCCCCGGAGGGGAAACCCCGCTTATGACTTGTGGTTTGGTGCGTTTGGGCATGTCAGGAAGTTCGCTGTTCGGAATTCGCTGTTCCAACTTTCGGCGGCCGAACCCCGAATGCCAAAACCGAATAAACGAATTCATCTTCAGAAACCAAAATATAAACATTTCTCCCTCATTTCCGGAAAAACTCCCGAAATCGGGCTGATAACACTTGCTTAAGGCCTGTTAAAGTTTTGAAGAAGGTTGTGTTAAAAATTTAACACATGTGTTTAATGCGCTGTTTTTCAGTTTTTTGTAGCCATCCTTCGGCTTTAACGATTGGCGCTCTCCTTTGGCGAATGGGTTAAACTCTCCTAAATTTCTCCAACAGCAGATTTACCCTCTTGACGGCCATCATCTTTTTTTTCTTCTTTGTACCAGTCATTTGAAAACAATCTACATAACCCTTTGCACCTCAGAACCCTGTACCCATATTATGAAAACCGCTGAAAACAATCTACATCTTTTTTTACACCTGAATCCCGGTTCTATGTTACGCCGCTGGTACCTTTAAGATTGAATGGAAACAATTTTTTAATGCTATGAAAACTATGCCGTCGGCAGAGGGGAGAATGGAGTCGATCTGTTTTCCCCTTTTTTCATGGCTTCCATGGAGTGCCGGCCAGCCATGAAACAATAAAAAAATGCAGCAATGAAACCATACTCCCCGGCCTCTCAAGACGCGCGCTCAAACACCCTAAAGAGTAGGTAACACTTTCCCTCCGCCGGCCGGCCCGTGCAACGCAATTATATGGTTGAACCCAGTAATTGCCGGACTCTCATCCCGCACCGGGCTGGCGGCGGTGGTTTTGGGAGCAGGCAGTTCGGTTTTCGTTCCTCAACCGGGTAAAAATAACGAATCCCGAATAACGAACTACCTCCCCTTAAACACCGCCTTCCTTTTCTCCAGGAAAGCATTCACTCCCTCCCGGTAATCCTCCGTCTGTCCGGCGGCAGTTTGCAGTTGGTCTTCAAGGGCCAGCTGTCCTTCAAGCCCGTTTTCCATGGATTGGTTGAGGGCCTGTTTGGTGTAGCCCAGCCCCTTGGTGGGCATGAGGGAAAGGGTGCGGGCGATCGCCATTGATTTCTCTTCGAAATCCTCATCGTCATAAAACGCGTAGATCATACCCAGGCGTTCGGCTTCTCTGGCGGGCACCTTTTCCCCCAGCATCATCAGGGCGGAGGCTTTCTGAAAGCCAATGAGGCGGGGCAGGAAGAACGTGCCGCCGCTGTCGGGGATCAGGCCGATCTTGCTGAAGGCCTGGATGAAGGAAGCCGATTCGGCCGCCACCACGATGTCGCAGGCCAGAGCGATGTTGGCGCCGGCGCCGGCGGCCACGCCGTTCACTGCAGCCACTACCGGCTTTTCCAGCTGCCGGATGCGCCGGATGATGGGGTTGTAATGCTCGGTAAGGATGGTGGTCATCTCCGGCCCGTCTTCGGCGGTAACTTCCTGTAGGTCCTGCCCGGCGGAGAAGGCCTTGCCGGCCCCGGTGAGGTAGACGGCGCGCACCTCCGGGTCGTCCCGGCACTGATCGAGGCGGGCCTGCAGGGCCAGGGCCATTGCCCGGTTGAAGCTGTTGTAAACCCCGGGGCGGTTGAGGGTGATCCTGGCCACATGGCCATCGAGTTCGTAGAGGATGGTATTGTTGTCTTGCATGGGTGTTTTTTTACTAGAAGAGACAGAGAGGCTCGACAAGTTTTCTGCAAGCCGTCTCCCGGTAAATTTGTCGAGCCTTAAAGGTCAATGACACTTGAAATAATCGAAGGGTTCCTTACAGTCCAGGCAGCGGTAGAGGGCCTTGCAGGCCGTAGAGCCGAACTGGCTGACCATTTCGGTATTGCCGGACCCGCACTGGGGGCATTCCACGGCAGGCCCTTTCTGGAAGAGGGCATTTTTGTCGACGCTGCCGTCGACGGGCGGAGCAATGCCATATTCTCTGAGGCGCTGCCGCCCCCGTTCGGTGATCCAGTCTGTCGTCCAGGCCGGATGGAGGACAGTGGTAACCTTTACATTGTCGAACCCTTTGTCCTGCAGGGCGGCACGGATGTTGACCTCGATGGTATTCATGGCCGGGCAACCGGAATAGGTGGGCGTGATGATGACCTCAACTTCCCCTTCTCCGATCTTTATGTCCCGGATGATGCCCAAATCGGTGACAGTGAGTACGGGAATTTCCGGGTCGGTTACTTCTTCCAGAATATTCCTGATGTCTTCTTTGGTGGTTGTGGCCGTCATGGTTAGGGTTGATTAAGTAAATGAGTGATTGAGTGAATGAGTGAATGAATAGGGCTTACAAAAAACCAACAATCGTTCGTATCAATCGGTTTTGACCATTTCCAGGTTGCGGACCATGAGCAGGTAGGAGCGGGCGAAATCGGGCAGGCTGTCGAAATTTAGGGCGCCGGTAGCGGGGCTGAGGTTGGGGTAGTAGGCCCGGTTGTTTTCTACGATGCGGCTGATCGCCTTTTTGATGGCGCGCTTGTCAAATTTGTTGTTTGCCTTGTCGTAGTAGTTGATGGTAAAGCCCAGGCTTTTGAAATAACCGGATTCCATAACCTGATAGTAGAGGTGGAACAGGTCGCGGTCGGGTTTTGGCACGGCGTAGTTGAACATGCAGTATCCCACGATATAACCGGGAATGGCCAGGGCGATCTTGTCATACCCGTGTTCCTTGTACCAGTCCATGTGAAAGAGCTCGGCATCGATAATGCTGACCACCCGGTCATGATGCACGGAGTGGGTAATGCCGAAGGTGGATTTGACGCGGTACATCTCTTTAAAGAACTCTTCCTTGTCGCGGGCAAGCAGTTCTTTCAGGTCGGAGCACAGCACCTGGTTTTTTCCGGCGGTCGCCAGCCCGTCGTTTTCGTAGTATTTACGGTGGAGGTGTTCGAGGGCTTCCATCATGAAGCCTTCCGGTTTGGTCAGGTAGTCGAGCCGATAGATGAGGTCGAGCAGCAGATAGCCGATGCTTCCCGAGTACTGTATTTTGTCGAGTTTGCCGTTTTCAGCCTCTTCCAGGGCCTCTTTTATCTGGCTGACGATGTAGTTGTATTTGGCCTGTTTTTCGTTCAGCGGCAGTTCTTCAAGGTGGGTGGTGTCGACGGGCTGCAGGGTTTTGAACTCTTCCAGGAGCAGGTCGTCCTGTTTATCGGCCTTGGTGGCCACTTCCTTGAGGGCGTAATAGAGCTTGTAAGGAGAGCCGTCGAGGGTATAGGTATCGAAAATGATGGCAATGTTGCCGTCCTCATCCAGAGCGAACCGGCTGTATTTGAGGTTGAAGTTCTGCTCCAGCAGGCGCCGCATGAAAGCCACATTCAGGGCTTCGGCTTTGACCACCTTGGCCTCCACGGTCACTTTCTGGGGAGTGGCCATGCCGGTAATCTTTTTCGAGCCCTGGTACAGCTCGAAACGCAGGCCGCCCTTGACTTCCTCATAGCGGACGTTGTCCTCCTCCTCATCGCGGAGGTAGTAAAAGAACTGCTTATAACTATCCAGGTATTCCTGATGGTCGAACTTTTCCAGGGCCACATCCCAGGCGGTGTAGCGGGAGCTGTCCTTGTAGGAATCACTGTAGCGCCCGAAACTGATCTTCGGTTGTTCCGTTTCCTCCGTTTTCGCGCCAAAAATGCGGTCGAACAATCCCATTCTGCCGTTATTTTTCCAGATGGAAATGTACAAAATCAGCGCAAGTTAACAAAAACGATGAAAGGTATAGTTTTAGGGGCGCCCGTTTCTTTAGTTAATGGTTTATATTTGAGGCCGGAGAGTTTTTTGCCCGATTGTCAGAAAAAAAAATAACGATGAAAATTGTCCACCTCCTTATTTTTTGCTCCCTTGTATGTGCTAACCGGATAATGGCCCAAAGTGAAACCATGAAAGAACCTGAACTGCCTTATCGGCAGATACCGGATTATCCCGAATCCTACACCGCCGGTACAGTTGCCGCCCGCCTTATCGACGGCCTGGGCTTCCGCTACTACTGGGCTACCGAAGGGCTACGCGATGAGGACCTGCAATTCCGCCCTAACGAAACCGCCCGGACAACCATGGAAACCCTGGATCACATCTACGGCCTTTCCCGGATGGTGCTTAGGGCCTGTAAAGGGGAGGCCAACCGGCCGGAGGAGGAAGAGGCGCTTTCCTTCGTGGAATTGAGGCGAAAAACGCTGGAAGCCCTCCGGGAAGCCAGCGATATACTGCGCAGGAGTACGGATGAGGATATCGCGACGTTCAATATCATTTTCCAGCGCGGCGAAGATACCTCGGAATTTCCTTTCTGGAACCTGGTCAACGGCCCAGTTGCCGACGCCCTCTGGCACGTGGGGCAGGTGGTTTCCTTCCGGCGGTCTTCGGGCAACCCGCTCAACCCGAAAGTAAGTGTGTTCAGCGGGAGAGTGAGGGAATGAAGGGGAGAAGGAACCGGGGCCGGGGGCATGGTTGGATTTTTATATTGTTGAGGCCGCTCCGTCTCCGCCGGCAGTAGTCCGGCTACTACGGACGGAGACGGAGCAGCTGTGTAGTATCAGGGCTAATTCTGTCCGGCCAACAGTAAGTGGTAATATTCACATGCTCATCAAAGAAGAAATTATTTTTCCGATCCTCTTCCGCCTGGGCCGGCTGGCGCCCTTCGGGTGGTTGAAAGGGGTGAGCCCCCTTCCCGTCATACCCTTGTACCATGCCGTTTCTGATAGCCCGTCGCCCTATGTGAAGCACATTGGGATATGGCGTTCCACTCACCGGTTCAAAGCGGACCTGGAATTCCTGCTGAAGCACTACGAGCCCGTCGGCCTGGAGGGCCTGAAAACGGGGAAGAAAACGAAAAAACCGCCCCTCCACCTCACATTCGACGACGGGCTGAAGGAGTGTTATACCACTGTTTTTCCCCTGCTCAAAGAGAAAGGCATACCGGCTACCTTTTTCGTTAATTCCGCTTTTGTCGGTAATGAAGGGCTGTTCTTTCGCTACCAATGCTCTCTGATCATTGAAAAAGCGGAAATGGAACCGGAGGCCAGGAAGGCTTTGATCGCCTGGATGGCAAGGAAAAAGGCCGGGCAAAGCTGGAAGCCGTTCCTGCTGTCTGTCAGGTATGAGGGCCGGGGCGTGCTGAAGGATATCGCAGATGAACTGGCCATCGATTTTCCGGCCTGCCTGCAACATCAGCCTTGCTACATGAGCCTGGAGGAACTGCAGTACCTGGAGAGAGAGGGCTTCACCATCGGCGCTCACAGCATCGACCATCCCAGGTATGATGTCCTGCCCCTGGCCGAGCAACTGCGGCAAACCCGGGAAAGCCTGGCCTTTGTCGAAAAGCATTTCGCTCCGCCTGTCCGGGCATTTGCCTTTCCCTTTACGGATTTCGGGATCGGCCCCCGGTTTTTCGAGGAATTAGGCGAGGAAGGCATTTGTGGCCTGAGCTTCGGCTGTGCCGGCCTGAAAAAGGATGAGGCCCCGATGCACCTGCAACGCATCCCTTTCGATGAAAATCCCTTTTCCGCCCGGGTGAATTTGTCGAAAGAATATTTATATTTTCTGCTCAAAGCGCCCCTGGGGCGGAATGTGCTGAAGAGGGGGTGATGATGTTTGATGTTTGATGTTTGATTTGAGGATTTTTGATTTGTTTGCCAGCCCGTACCCATAGGGCAGCCCTGCGATGATCAATCAAACATCAAAAATCAAACATCAAAAATCCTAAATCAAAAATCCTAAATTCTACCTGGTTCAACCATGATACCCAACCACGTTCTACCCACCATTGCGGAAAACCTTCGGAAGTTCAGTTCCCGGACGGCATTCTTCATCCGGGGGCAGGAATATACCTATCAGGATTTTTCTGAACGTATCAGCGGGATCTCAGCGGCGCTCCTGGAACGGAACATACCGGAACAATCGCCGGTGGGGGTCGTCACGGCCGACCGCCCGGAGACGTATGCCGCCATCTTCGCCCTGTGGTTCAACCGGATGATCTTCGTGCCCCTCAGCCCCGCCAACCCGGCGGAGCGCAACCGCAATATGATCGGGCAGACAGGCATGAAGCACATCCTGGCTTTTGAAAAAGCGGAAGCAGCGGCCATCGGCGGTGAAATACCGGCCGAACTTATCGAAACCCGGGGGCTCCTTTCAGAAAGGCCCGTGGCCCCTGCTGAGCGCAGCCGGGAGGAGGACATCCTGTACATTCTCTTCACTTCCGGCAGCACCGGCACGCCCAAAGGGGTGCCCATCACCCGGAAAAACCTGGATGCCTTCGTTCGGGCCTTTTTTCATATCGGTTACGATCTGAACGAGGAGGGCCGTTTTCTGCAGATCTTCGACTTTACGTTCGACGTTTCGGTGCAGTCATACGTCCTTCCTCTGTACCTGGGCGCCGGGGTGTATACGGTGCCGCAGGAGGGAGTAAAGTTTCTGGCAGCCCTGAAAGTTCTTAAAGAGCAGCGCATTACCTTTGCCAAGCTGGTGCCGTCCACCCTGCAGTTTTTCCGGCCTTACTTCGAGCGGATAGAACTGCCCCATCTTCGCTATTCTCTCTTCTCCGGCGAGGCGTTGCCGGAAGATGTCACCCGGGAGTGGTCCCGGTGCGTGCCCAACGCCGTCATCGAGAACCATTACGGCCCGACGGAAGGCACCATCGATTGCCTGTATCACCGCTGGGAAGAAGGCCGGAGCCCGTCCTACAACGGCATCGTGGCTATCGGCCAATTGTACGAAGGTATGGCGGCGCTGGTGGTGGGCCCGGATGGGAAGGTGGTGCAAACCGGGCAGAAGGGTGAGCTATGGATCACCGGCGGCCAGGTGACGCCCGGCTACTGGAAGAACGAGGCCAAAAACCGGGAGAGCTTCGCCACCCGCAACGGTAAACGCTATTATAAAACCGGGGACATCGTTTTTCAGGATGAACAGGGCGCTTTCCTCTTCTGTGGCAGAAAAGACAATCAGCTGCAGATCCAGGGCTATCGGGTGGAACTGGGTGAGGTGGAACATCATGTGAAGCAGGCCATCCGCCGGAATATCGTAGTAGATTCCTACCTGGAAAAGGGCGTGCTGTCCCTCGTCCTGTTCGTGGAAGGCATGGAGGAAGGGGAGCGGGCGCAGATCGAAGGCGCCCTGCGGCAGAAGCTGCCGCCTTACATGATCCCCGGGAAGATCCTGTCGGTTGGCGCCTTCCCGCGTACGGTCAGCGGAAAGACCAACCGAAAAAAACTACTCGAATTGCTATGAACGATCGGCCGGAAGATATCATTCTCGAACATCATTACGAAACCTACCGTACCATCGCCCGCGCCTGCGGAGGAACTCATGGAAGGAGCTTCGCCTATGAGTGGGCCCTGGCTCCCTCCGGAAACACTTATCCGAATTTCATTTTCAATGAAAAGGCGGAAGCGATCGACATCGATGTCCTGAAAAAACAGATCGCAGCAAAAGAACTCCCTCCCTTCTGGATATCGCCCGATCCCAACCTGGAAGCCGTCATCGGCCGGGCGGGCTTCCGGCTGATCCGGGTGTGGCAGGGCCTGGCGATGCGGCCGGAAGAGCTCGTCCGCCCCGCTTCCGTACCGGGCCTCGAATATCTTAAGGTACAAAGTGAAGAACAACTGGATGCCTGGACAGAAATCGCTGGCCGGGTATTCAATACCCCGATCGAAAAAGGGTATTTTTACCCGCTGCTCAGGCTGCCGGAGGTGGAGCTTTTCCTCGGCAGAAAGGAAGGTGAATTTGTCGGCACCGCCATGAATTTTTACCGGGGCGATACCGTCAGCCAGCACATGTCCGCCACCTTGCCTGCCTGCCGGCGGCAGGGCATTGGCCAGTGGATGCTGGCGCTTGCCATCGGGGCCGCCTTTGAGGGGGGCGCCCGCCTGGCGGTGTGTTCTGCCACACCCGAGGGCATCAGCCCCTGGCAGAAGATCGGCTATAAAGTGTATTCGAAGCTTTATATTTACTGGCTGGTAGGGAAGGAAAATATTTGAAGGAACGCGGATTGCCGCGGATGTGGCGGGCCCGGCGATTACACCATATCAGTTATTCAAAAATTATTACCCGGCTCGAATGAGGCGGGCTGTCCAAATCTATGAAAGATATACTGAACAAGCTCAACCCCATTTTTGCCCGGGTCTTCGAAGATGAGTCTTTGCAGATCACCGAAGAGAGCTCGGCGCGGGACATCGACAAGTGGGATTCCCTGCGGCACGTCCTGCTCATCTCGGAGATCGAAAAGGCTTTTAATACCCGCTTCGAGCTGGAGGAGATGATCGGTTTTCAGAATGTGGGCGATATCGCCCGGGCCCTGGAAAAGAAAAGGTGATGGAATTCCGCGAGATAAGGGTAGGGGAGTTGGAGGCCTTCATTCAGTCGGATCTCTACCGGCGATCTGTTCATTGCCCCATCACCCGCCACCGGGCCCTTTCTCAGGCGGCCAACCCGAGGGCGGAGGCGGATGGCCCTGCGCTGGTGCTGGCCGTAGAGGATGAGCAGGTAGTGGGGTATGCCGGCTTTCTACCGGATCGCATCGGCGGAGAAAAAGTGTACTGGAACAGCGGCTGGTGGGTGGCGGAGGAACACAAGCCCATAGCCTTGACTCTCTTTTTGCAATTCCTCCAAAAAGCCCGCGAGCGCGTTCTGCTGACTGACCTGACGCCTCATACCGAGGCCATCGTCCGGCGCCTGCATTTCTTCCGTTTCCGGGAGATGGCGCCCGGCCTGCGGGGCTACCTGAAGTTCAACCTGGGCGATCTGCTACCTCAGCGCCGCCCCGGGCTGGCGCCGTGGCGCCCGTTGTTCCAACTTATCGACTTTAAAGCTAACCTGTTGATCGGGGCGAGAAATTCCCTTCGCCGCTATCCGATACCCCGCGAAGTGAGGGTTGAACCCATTGATTCTTTGGATGAATCGGACCGGGCCTTCATTAAAGCCCATTCCGAAGGAGAACTCACCCGCAGAGGGCCGGAAGAGCTGCTCTGGATCCGGGACAACCCCTGGGTGCTGCCGGCCGGTGAGTGCGCCCTCGATTACAGCCACTATTATTTTACGGCCGTTGCGGAGGATTTTGAAACGCGCCTGCTGCGGATTTCCCGGCTGGGTGAAACGAAGGCTATATTGTTTACCCGCCGGCTCAACCGGGCCTTTACCATTCCTTATCTCTACTTTGAGGACGATATCCTGCCCGAAATGGCCAATTACATCTACCGGCAGTTGGCCAAAGGGCAGTGTGTGCATTTTACCACTTTCCATCAAAGGCTTAAAGCTTACCTGCTGGAAAACCCGTCGCCGTTCATCTTCAACAAGGACATCCGGCGCACCTTTGCCTATCACGAAAAACTGGAACCGCTGATTCCGCAGAAGGTGGTGCTGCAGGATGGAGATGGGGATGTGGCATTTTGCTGAGGCAGCTCAACTTCCAAGTTCCAAAAGTGCCCTGTTCTCGCCCGTATCCTTGTACACGCGCCATTCCTCCACCTGATCACCGGCAATTCTAGCCGTCCAGAGTGCAGGGCCGTCCAGGCGTTCGTCGGAGCAGGAGGAATAGCCGGCAATCACCACTAAATTCTCCCGGGTGGTAATGGCCGTAAAGGTATTTTTATAATCCGGAGCCATTTCAAAAAACGCTGTCCAGCTTTTCAGGCAGGCGGCCTTTCCCCTGACAATATTTTCAGGGGAGGTGATGAGGGAATGGTTGTCCGTCATCAGGCGGGCGAGGCCGTCAACATCCTGCTTATTAATGCAATCGTTGAATTGCCGGGCTACTTTTTCCGGGTGCGGAGTATTCATATTTCGAGTGATAAGAGGCTGTTTCGTTTAGTTTTTCTTCTTCCGAACTATATTCCATATCCCAGGACGATAGCTGCTCCGCCCGCCAGGTCCTGGTCAATCGCTTCATGGCCTCAGAATTCAACTACTTTCTCCACCGTCTCCCCTTCCTTCACCTCCAGAGTGAAAGATTCCGATTTTCCCTTATGCTCGCCCAGGGCGTCCAGGTTTATCTGATAAGTGCCGGGGGTGAGGGTGAATTCCCTCGGATTACTGCTTTCAGAGGTGTATGTCCTGCCGCCGGCCACGTTTTTTTTGCCTTCGGCATCCATGACCTTAACAACGGCGTCTACCAGGCTGCCGGCGCTCTGGGCGCCGATCCGGGCAATTCCGCTTTTGAAATTGTGTTCGAGCTCCTGGGTTTCATTGGCGCGCACCTCCACGTTTTCAATACGGTGGGTAATGGCTGGCCCTTCGATCTTCATGGCTTTCACTTCCACATCGTACCGGCCGGGGTTGACTTCGAACACTTTCGGCCTTCCATAGGTGCGGCCGCCGGCGGCGCTTTTGCCGCCGGTTTTGGAATAGATGGTGACTACGGCGTCCCAGCCTTCTCCGTTGTTCAGGGTAGTTACCTGTATGCTGCCGGCGTCGAAGCTTACCGTCTGGTGCCTCGCCTCTTCAGCAACGCTCTGCACAATGGGCATGGTGATGGCGTTCACGTCGCTGTTTTCCAGGGGTTGTACTTCCAGGTCGTAAGAGCCGGCGGGCAGGTACAGCAGGGCCGTGTCGGCATAGGTGCGCGCCGTGGCCGCGAAGTCTTTCGTGCCGGCTTTGTAGGCCTTCACATAGGCGTCGATGGCCTTACCGTTCTTGACGGCGAAGACGCTGAAGTTGGCGGCCGGCTCGTCTACGGTAGTGGCGGCGGCCTCCCGGAGGACGGCGCTCAGCCCGTCGGCGTCGGCGGCGTCGTAGTAACGGCCCTCGCCGGCTTTGGCTGCGCACCGCAGCTGCTCGGTTTCTTCATCCTTCAGGCCAAAGCCCACGATGTGCAGGCGGAAGTCTATGCCTTCTGTTTTGGCGGCGGTGGCTACTTCACAAATATCGCCGTCGCAGGACTCGATGCCGTCGGTGATCAGGATGATGGTTGCTTTCCGGCTGGCCTCCCGCAATTTGCCGATCGCCAGTAGAGTGGAGTGGGCCAGGGGTGTTTTACCCAGGGGCTTGATGCCTTTCAGCGCCTGGTGTAGCCGGGCCTTGTCCGTATTATCCATTTCGGCAAGGAATTCCACATCCTCGCAGTTCCCTTTTTCCCGGTGGCCGTATGCCATCAGCCCCACCGGCTGGCCGTCGGGAAGCTCGTCTACTGTGGTGGAAAGGACCCCGGTAGCGATCTCCATCTTGGTTTTTCCTTCTATCTGCCCCCACATGGAGCCGCTGGCGTCGTAGATGAACAGGATGGGAGAGGGCTGCCGATCCTGAGCAGGCAAGTATAGGGCCAGGCAAATAAAAAAGAGAAAGAGAAGAACGGTGCTTTTCATAAATATCGGGTTTTGGGTTACGTAATTGCCCTTCGTTCGGGGGAAATAGGCGGATCTTAATTTTCAGTTCAGGCTGGGGTCCCGGCCGGGGCTGCCCAGCAGCGTCTTGGAGGAAAAGATCAGCCCCTGGATAATAATTGCGATGATGATCAGGATGGTCATTTCGAGATGGGAAATGGAGACGCTTCCCAGGATGATCCGCTCCGATTCATCTCTAAGCTCTGCCCCTACGGTGGTTTGGATGTCCGATAGGGCGGAAAGGGTGGCAAAAGCTTCGGCGGTGGCCGCGTCGTGAGCGCTGATAAGGGGCGCCGCGACATGGCCGCCGGCAATTTCTTTCTCCAGGCGGTCTACTTCGCCAAGGGTGGCCTGCAACTGGCTGAATTGCACTTCCTCTTCCTCGGTGAGGTAGGTTTCGGCGTACTGCGCCATCAGGCCCGCCCGGTTGGCCTGGTGTGCCGCCAGTTTTTCTTTCGCTACGGAGCTAAGCCCTTCCTCTCCTACCGGTTGGATCAGGTCTTGCTCGTTCTTGAGGCTTTTATACAGGTGGAAGAGATAGCTCTCTGCCATCAGCCGGTCTTCATAGATGGAAGAAAAGGAGCGCTCGAGCTCCCGGAAGCGGCTTCTTTCCAGCAGGTTGGTCAGCATGGTCAGCCCCAGTACAACGGCAAGGAGGATGGCGGCTTTGGTTTTATTCTTGATGGCGTAGGCCCATTTCATTTCAGCTAATGTTTTTTGTCTTAATGCTATACGTAAACGCCAAGCATTTGGCCGTACAGGGTTTGGCTGGGGCGTCCCCGGGCCAGGTTAGTCAAATATAACAATATTAACAACATTCCGATGACGGGTAGTATCCGGAAGGTGGGCGTTTCCTCGAAATAAACAGGGTTGGGCAGGTTGAGGCCCAGGTGTACGAGCTCCCGGGGAAGGAGATTCAGCAAGGTGCGGCCAAGGGACGTACTGAATTTTATACCGGACTTTTGATCCCGCCCCGCCACTTTTATTTCAATTTAAAAATAATAAACGAAGCGACAAATGCCTCAATTAAGCTCAGCGGAACGGCAGCATAGAGAATTCCATAAGGCAGAACGTCCTGGTAATGCTCCACCCGGTAGAGGATCTGAGAAGGGCTTCATTTCTCAAAAATCCGGAGGCGCTGATCCAGGTCGTCGCCA
>CAYQKY010000036.1:0-52605 GCA_964418125.1 uncultured Phaeodactylibacter sp. | reverse complement strand
ACAGAACCGCCCAGAATACCACTCCGCCAACTACCACAAAGCCGGACAGAACCGCTCAGAATACCACTCCGCCAACTACCACAAAGCCGGACAGAACCGCTCAGAATACCACTCCGCCAACTACCACAAAGCCGGACAGAACCGCCCAGAATACCACTCCGCCAACTACCACAGAGCCGGACAGAACCGCTCAGAATACCACTCCGCCAACTACCACAGAGCCGGACAGAACCGCTCAGAATACCACTCCGCCAACTACCACAAGGCCGGACGAGGCAGCTCGGAATACCACACGCCCCGCCCCACCTTCTTCGCCGGCAAGAGAACAGAAGGCCAGTGACAGTGCTCCCAGCTATACGGTTTTCCAGGGGGCAATTCATCTGGAAGGGCAGCCCGGGAAAGTAAGCCATTATTATTTTGACGTGTACAAGATCAACCAGGACGGGCGTCGGGAACTGGCCCGTACCGGCAGGGTTCCCAACGGCGACTTTAAACTGTATCTGGACCGGTCATCCGACCACGAGATCAACTTCCGGCATTCCGATTCGGCCCCTCTGGTCATAAAAGTGGAAAAACAAGAGCTGGAAAAGGCAGGGCCGAACATTACCCGCAATATAACCCTCCGGAGAGCGTCTTATCCGGAAGAGCCAGCTCCTGCTCCCTCCCGGGAGAAGGGCCAGCCGAAAATGGAAAACGAAGAAGCGCCGGAAGCGGAGGACCTCATGGAGCTATCGGTTCCGGAATTGAAGCAGGAGGAATCGGAAGCCATTCAGAGGCCGGTCCCGAAAGAAGAACCCTCCGGCCTTTGGATAGACCAGCCTGCCCGGAGCCTGCAGTTGAAGCAGGACATATCCGTCTATAAAGACATGGACCGCAATTCCCGTGTGATCGCCCGGCTGAGTACAGGCATGGAGATCGAAGTGCTGGAGCGCACCACTGCCGAGTGGTGGATGGTAGCCTACCGCAGCAAGATCGGCTGGGTGGAAACCAGGCTGTTGAAGTAAGTAAACGTGAGGTTCAAGGATAAGAATTTGGTTTCACCACCCCATTACCTGAATATCCGATTGGAAAATGTACGATGCATGAACCGAACAGGAGCCCCGAGGTGTACGGCCGGGCGGGCAACGTACCTCCTGTATTGCGTACACCGATGGCCCCCTCCAAACAAGCACCGAGCTACAGGTTTGAAGTGATCAGGAGGTCGAGGTCGGTGGATTTGATCTCGAACCGCTCCCCGAGATAGCTGTTGGTCAGGCAGCCTTTGTAGGTATAGACGCCGTGGCGCAGGCCCAGGTTGTTGAACAGCAGGTACTCGATGCTCCCCGTGCTGCCGGCTTTCAGCAGGATGGGGGTCAGGATGTTGCTCACGGCCATGGATGCGGTCCGGGATACCCGGGAGGCGATATTAGGCACACAGTAGTGAATGACATCATGTTTGATAAAGGTGGGCTTTTCCAGGCTGGTGACCTCTGAAGTGGCAAAGCAGCCTCCCTGGTCGATACTGACGTCTATGATCACTGCCCCGGCCTTCATTTTGGAAACCAGGTCCTCACTGACGATGACCGGAGTGCGGCCGGATTTGGAGTGTACCGCACCGATAGCCACATCGGCCCCCAGCAATTCCTTTTCCAGGTAATGAGGGTTGACCGCGCAGGTGTAGAGCGGGCGGCCTACCTGGTTTTGCAGGCGCTTCAGCTTGGTGATGTTGTTATCAAAAATGCGGACTTCGGCGCCCAGCCCCAGGGCGGTCCGGGTAGCGTATTCCGCCACGATCCCTGCTCCGAGTATGACTACCTTGGCGCTGGGGACGCCGGAGATCCCTCCCAGGAGCACCCCTTTACCTCCACCGGTAGTAGACATAAGCTCGGCAGCCGTCAGCATGGCGTTGATGCCGGCCATCTCGCTCATAATGCGCACCACAGGAAACGTATCGGACTCATCCTTGATGTATTCCATCGCCAGGGCGATCACCCGCTTCTGGCGAAGTTTATTGATGTAATCCGCACTGATAATGGGCAGCTGCAGCGGGGAGATGAGGATCTGGTTGGGGTGCATCAGGTCGATCTCCTTTAAAGTAGGAGGGGCTACCTTGATGATAATGTCGGCCTTATAGACCTGCTCAGAGCTGTAGGCGATCTCTGCCCCGGCTTCGGAGTAATCATGGTCTGAATAACTGGACTTTTCCCCGGCTTCTGTTTCGATGACGATGCGATGCCCGTGAGCAACCAGCGTAGCAACCGAAGAAGGCACCAGAGCTACACGGTTCTCCTGCATGGTGATCTCCCTGGGAATACCAATGTAAAGTTTGTTTGGCTTCTGCTGAACCTGAAGGGTTTCCTCCTGTGGCCGGTACTGGCTTTCGGTAAACTCTCTGGGCACAGGTATTTTCTTTTTATCGCTCATAACCGCCGTAGCTTCAATGGCCTACAAAATTAGGATTTTTCGGCTGGAATCGCCGATTATTTCCAGTTTAATTCGGGCGCTGTCCGCCGGCAAAAGGGCCTCGACGATTTCCGGCCATTCTATAAGGCAGTATTCCCCGCTGTAGAGGTACTCCTCGATGCCGATCTGCAGCGCTTCTTCTATGTCTTTCAGCCGGTACAGGTCCATGTGATATACAGGATGGGCCAGGCTGTCGCCCGGGCTTATATATTCATACTCATTGACGATGGAAAAAGTTGGGCTGGACACCTCTTCTTTTACGCCCAGATTGCGGCACAGGGCCTGAATGAAGGCCGTCTTGCCGGCGCCTATCTCTCCGTAAAAGGCCATCACCCGCGCCCGAGCGGCATGATGCAACAGTATTTTGACAGCGTCCGGCAACTCCTCCGGGCGGTGAATGATGATCTCTTTCATGGGCCGTGGCCTTTTGCCGCAAAGGTAGGAATTTCGTGGATTGGTTGATTGGTTGATTCGTGATTCGTGATTCGTGATTCGTTGCACTAATGCACTAATGCACTAATGCACTAATGCACTAATGCATGATTACACGAATCCACGAATCCCGAAAACCTGTCAGCAAAATGCTTAAACCAAGGGTGCTCAAGGGGTGTTTTAATACCGTTAAAACCTTTAATAAGCACAGTTTTTTTAGTATTTTTGCAGGATGGATACAGTAAAAAATCAAGAAGAGTTGAAACCAAAGGCGGGCGAGTACGGCGCCAGTAATATTCAGGCGCTGGAAGGGCTGGAAGCCGTGCGGAAACGCCCCGGGATGTACATCGGAAGTACAGATACGAAAGGGTTGCACCATCTCGTATGGGAAGTGGTCGACAACTCGATCGACGAGCATCTGGCCGGCTATTGTACCGAGATCGAAACCATCATTCACAAGGATAATTCCATTACCGTAAAAGACGACGGCCGCGGCATACCTACGGATATGCACAAAAAGTTGAAAAAATCCGCTCTGGAGGTGGTCATGACCGTCCTTCACGCCGGTGGTAAGTTCGATAAAGACACCTATAAAGTATCGGGCGGGTTACACGGCGTAGGGGTTTCCTGCGTGAACGCCCTGTCGGAACACCTCAAGGCCGAAGTCCACCGGGAAGGGAAGGCCTTCGTACAGGAGTACGGCCGGGGAAAACCCCTGGGCGAAGTGGCGGCTGTAGGCGAATCCAATAAGACCGGGACCATTATCACCTTTCATCCGGACCCGGAGATATTCGAGCACATAGAATACAAGTACGACGTCCTCGCCAACCGGATGCGGGAGCTGGCTTACCTCAACAAAGGGCTCAAGCTCAAACTGACCGACGAGCGGGAAATCGAAGAGGATGGCTCTTTCAAATCAGAATCCTTCTTTTCTGAAGGAGGGCTGAAGGAGTTCGTCGAATTCATCGACGCTTCCAAGCAAGGCCTCATAGATGAACCGATCCACGTGTCCGGCAGTGAGGAAAACGTAGAGGTAGAAGTGGCCCTCCACTACAATACCTCCTTTACGGAGACCATCTATTCCTACGTCAACAACATCAATACCCGGGAAGGCGGCACCCACGTCAACGGCTTCCGCCGGGCGGTCAACCGCCTGTTCAAGCAATACGGAGAGGACAACGGCTTCTTCAAAAAACTGAAGTTCAACATCTCCGGAGAAGACTTCAGGGAAGGCCTCACGGCGGTCATTTCGGTCAAAGTACCGGAGCCGCAGTTTAAAGGCCAGACCAAGGGCGAACTCGGCAACTCGGAAGTGACCGGTATTGTCTCCCGTTGTGTGGGCGAAGTGCTGGGCCATTACCTGGAAGAGCACCCCAGAGCGGCCAAGAAGATCATCGACAAGGTGATCCTGGCAGCCACCGCCCGCCACGCCGCCCGCAAAGCCCGCGAACTGGTGCAGCGCAAAAACGTGCTCACCGGCAGCGGCCTGCCGGGCAAACTGGCCGACTGCTCTTCCCGCGACCCGGAAGCCTCGGAGCTCTTTCTCGTAGAGGGCGACTCCGCCGGCGGCACCGCCAAGCAGGGCCGCGACCGCAACTTCCAGGCCATCCTTCCGCTGCGCGGCAAGATCCTCAACGTGGAAAAGGCCCTGGAACACAAGATCTACGAAAACGAGGAGATCAAGAACATGTTCACCGCCCTGGGCGTCACCATCGAAGAGAACGACGACGGTGAGCGCATCCTCAATATGGACAAGCTGCGATACCACAAGATCGTCATCATGTGTGACGCCGACGTAGACGGCAGCCACATCGTTACTCTCATCCTGACCTTCTTCTTCCGCTACATGCGGCCCCTGGTGGAAAGCGGCTACGTATACATCGCCCAGCCGCCCCTCTACATGGTCAAGAAGGGCAAGCAGTTCCGTTATTGCTGGACGGAGGAGGAACGCCGCGAGGCCGTCGCCGCCTACGCCAGCGGCGAGAACGATTCCTCCGTGAAGATACAACGCTATAAGGGCCTCGGCGAAATGAACGCCGAGCAGCTCTGGGAAACCACCATGGACCCGGATACCCGCATCCTGCAGCGCGTTTCCATCGACGACGCCCGCGAGGCCGACCGCATCTTCTCCATGCTGATGGGGGATGACGTGCCGCCGCGCCGCGCCTTCATCGAGGCGAATGCGAAGTATGCGAATGTGGATGTGTAGTACGTCATGATGTGATTTATGGCGTTCGCCGGTTGTGATTACGGCGCACGGAAGCTATTTTCCGTGCGCCGTAATCTTTTAAAAGAAGTAATACACCGTATTGAAGGAAAAACTTGGGTTAAAGCTCAGCAGGCCCGGATCCATCCGGTATAACATGGAGGCCCTTGCACGCAGCTGAAAGCTCCACTGATAGTTGATGAAATAATCCAGCTCCAGGTTTGAAATCCAGTCTGCCCGCTGGTCAAATTCTACCAATCCCCCCAGCGTATTGGTAGCTCCGGAGTCTCGTTCTCCCCAATCCATGGATGCCGTATTTGTCCAGGTTAGCGATGTCCGGGAAGAGGGGAACCAACGATAGGTGTATCCGGCAGAGAGCATAGCGAACAGCCCTTCACGAGGCGCCTCCCATTCTTCCTTATTCAGCTTATCCATGATCTGCTGGTAACCTCCCTGCGCCCTTAGCACCCAACTGCTGCCGCTCCGGTTGTTGATCACCCGGCCGTGGATATATTCAAGGAAGGCCAGCCCGTTGCAGGCAAAAGTATTTCTGGCGGCTTCTTCAAACCTGGACCACCGGTGGTAGGCGGTGCCTTCCACCCCATAAGTGAGCCGATTGCCGTGCGGCAGGTAGTTGCGGTTGGCGAACGCCCAGTTGTCATTGAGTATGGCAAAGAGCTGAAAATTCCCCTCTTCCGACAGCCCGAGTTCCAGGAGGGTGCCTTGCAACCTTTCCAGCTCATAGATCCGGCGCCGGCGAAGGTCGAAAGTCCGGTTCCCGATGATGTCGGTGATGGTGCGCGCCAGAGTGGTAATATCGCTCCCGGAATAGCTGCCGATGACTCCGGCTTTTTGTAGATCTTCCAGCATCCAGGAAGATAGCAGTGCATCTTCTGCGTATTCGATCCTGCCCCGCCCTCTGAAAACGGCAGGGGTGAGATAAGTATAAAAGCGCCGATCATTCTCGCGCAGGGAAGATAGGTTCCCGTCAGCCCGAAACGTACCTGCCCATCCCCAGAAGCGGTTGTCCTGCCGGTAATGGCGCCTGTTCCACAGGCTGTATACATCAATGCCGGCAGTATTGTAGCGGCCGGAAATAGCACTCGAATACAGGTTAAGGGTTCCTTCCATGTCCCCGGAAAATGACCAGAAAGAGGCCAGCTCGTCCGTATTGCGAAGTTCCTGCCAGTTGAGCCTTGCTGCCGCGAGTCCGGAATTGAATGCCGATTTTCTGTCAGCATAATTGCCATCAAAGGCCATCGCGCCATCCAGAAACATCGCCGGCCGGCGCTCGTAGCGCGCCTTGTAACTGCTCAACTCAAAGGTATCCGTTTGAGCAGTTACTATTCCGGCCCAGAAAATAAAGCAGAGAAAGAGTGCGTTTCTTTGTTTCATCAGAGAGATATTTGCGATTTGACAATATTCTGCCGGAAAAAAGGTACGGAAAAGGCCGAATATTCCCACAATGTTTCCGCGGGTATAACTTTTTATTGGCTTTTTGTTATCTTTTTGAAACCGCTTCATCCAAAGAAACCCAATTGATGAAAATCCTAAACTTCAAATACATGACTCCAGCATTCTGCCTGCTCCTGATGAGCCTGATCTTCTGCAGTGCCCCCGCTGAGGAAGAAGAAGGCCCCACCAGCATTACCCTGGCCGAAGGTTATCACTTTGCCTACGATCTGAAAGAACCGGATCAAACCTTCAAAATGCCCAAAGACCTGGAGGAGATCTCCGGCCTGGGGATCACCGATGACGGCGAGGCCCTGGTGGCCGTGCAGGATGAAAACGGGAAGCTTTTCTTCATCAACCGGTACAACGGGCAGGTCACCATGGAAGCCGAATTCTGGAAGGATGGAGATTACGAAGGGGTTGAAATGGTGGGCAGCACCGCCTGGGTGGTGAAAAGCTCAGGCACACTCTACGAAATAACCGGGCCGGGTACTCCCGAACAAAAGGTTGAAAATTACAATTTCTTCCTCGACGGAGACAACGATGTGGAAGGACTGGCCTATGACAAAGCCCACAACCGGCTCCTCCTGGCCTGCAAGGCCAAAGCGGGGCACGAAAAGGAATACAAACACAAAAAGGGCATTTACGCCTTCGACCTGGCCACCAAAACCCTGGGCGAAGAACCCGTATATTTTGTCAGCCTCGATTCCGTCAACAGCTACCTGGAAAAGGACCCCGCCATCCGGAAGCTGGAGAAAGTGGTCGAATTCTTCGACCCCAATGAAGATTTCGACTTCAGCCCCTCGGCCATCGCCATTCATCCCCTTACCGGAAACATCTACGTGGCTTCTTCCGTAGGAAAATTGTTACTGGTCCTTAGCCCCAGCGGGCAGATCATGCACATCGAAAAACTGAGTAAAAAAGTGCACCCCCAGCCGGAAGGGCTCGCTTTTGACCCCGTCGGCACCCTCTACATCTCCAATGAAGGCAAGGGAGACAACGGGCTGATCTATCGCTTTAATTACAAGCCGGGGAGGGAGGATTAGGTGATTGGTTGATTGGGTTGATTGGGTTGATTGAGTTGATTGGGTTGATTTGGTTGATTGAGTTGATTGGGTTGATTGGGGGCCCTCGCTTCCGAACCTGATTCCGGTGTCCGTTGTTTTTATTATCAACCCCAATTAACTGAAGACCCATACCAAAAAAATGGTGTAACTTTTGCTTAATTTCCTCAATTCCCGGATAATTGCGGGAATTATGGTATTTAACCGGCTACCATTCTAAGGTTGAGCAGCCTCGTACATCCTGCATGGCCGAGGGCTGCCACCGGCCTGTACACCGTACACGCCAATGGAACTTTCTGTCCAACCTTAGGCGGAAGGCCACTTAACCCACTTACCCACACTATATGAGCGTAGTAGAAATGAAGGTCCCGACCATTGGCGAATCCGTTACGGAGGTGACACTGTCCCAGTGGCTGAAAAAAGACGGAGAATATGTAGAACTCGACGAGCCCATCTGCGAGTTCGAATCCGATAAAGCAACCCTCGAATTTCCTGCCGAGGCAGCCGGCAAGCTGATCCACGTCGCCTCGGAAGGCGATGACCTCGATATCGGCGCCCTGGTGGCCAGGATCGACACCAGCGTGGAAAAAGGCGAAGGCAGCGGCGACAACGGCGCTCCTAAAAAGAAAGAAGAAGCGGAGGAGGAGAAGAAAAAGGAGGAAAAGAAAAAGCAGGCTGA
Source organism: uncultured Phaeodactylibacter sp. (assembly GCA_964418125.1). GTDB lineage: Bacteria > Bacteroidota > Bacteroidia > Chitinophagales > Saprospiraceae > JACJXW01. The sequence goes on along the minus strand of CAYQKY010000036.1, from coordinate 44,330 downwards.
AAAGGAAAAAGAAGAGGAGCAGGAAGAAGAAAAAGAAGAAAGCTACGCTGCCGGCCATCCCTCCCCGGCAGCCAGGAAGATCCTCGATGAAGCGGGCATAAGCCCCGACGATGTGGAAGGCACCGGCAAGGACGGCCGCATCACCAAGGATGATGCACAGAAGGCCGCCGAAGCCAAAAAATCGCAGCCGGCAAAAGAAAAAGAGGAAGCGAAGGCCAAACCGGAGCCCGAAAAGAAAAAAGAAGAGCCCAAAGAAAAAGAGAAGGAGCAGAAGAAGGTGGTTTTCACGCCTAAGGAGAACTTCAGCCGGGAAACCAGCCGCAAGAAGATGAGCCGTATGCGCCGCACCATCGCCCGCCGCCTGGTGAGCGCCAAGAACGAAACGGCCATGCTGACTACCTTCAACGAGGTGGATCTGACCGAGGTGATGAAGCTCCGCAAGAAATATCAGGACCGCTTCGTCGAAAAGTACGGAATCAAGCTGGGCTTCATGTCCCTCTTCGCCAAGGCCTGCGCTAAGGTGCTTATGGAAATGCCCGAGGTGAACGCCAGCCTCGACGGGGAAGAACTCGTCTATCACGAATATGCAGACATCTCCATTGCCATCTCCACGCCCAACGGCCTGGTCGTTCCTCCGGTCCACAACGTAGAGTCGCTCAGCTTTGCCGAGATCGAATACAAGATCGCCGAGCTGGCCGAAAAGGCCCGCAACGGCAACCTCACCCTGGAGGAAATGCAGGGCGGCACCTTCACCATCACCAACGGCGGCGTGTTCGGCTCCCTGCTCAGCACGCCCATCCTCAACGAACCGCAGTCGGCCATCCTGGGCATGCACGCCATCAAGGAGCGCCCCATGGTAGTGGACGGGGAAGTGAAGATCCGCCCCATGATGTACCTGGCCCTCTCCTATGACCACCGCGTGATCGACGGCAGCTCTTCGGTGACCTTCCTGGTGAAGGTGAAGGAACTGCTGGAAGACCCGGTCGCCATGCTGATGGACCTGTAGTTTTTTGCCCGGAAACGCTTTCCGGCCGGGAAGGAATTGGGAAAGCGTTTCCGGGCAGGCCTTACCTTACTCCTCTGAGGGGTTCAGTCTCCTGCCTTATTTGCTGCCCCTCCTTCTGGCCAGTATCTATCCCGGCCGCAGGCCGAATGCCAGATGAAGCCGGTGTTTCACGCCGGGACGGGTAAAAGGGTCTACGGTGAAATTATGCTCATCCACGTAATCTTCACGAGGATTCACCAGGTCGAAGATATTGATCTCTCGGCGGCGGTAGCCGAAGCCGCTGAACGCCTCTAAAAAAAAATAGTCATTGATTAGGAACTGTACGCCGGCCTTGAAGGCCAGGCCATGGGTAAGGCGGTTACCATCAGCCCTGTCAAACCGGATATCGCGGCCGTTTTCCAATACGATGTAGCTGTGTTCCCGCGAAAAGGTGTGGGGGATGTAGAATCCCTCCAGGGCCAGATATATTTCTTCTTTTTCCCCATAGGCCAAAAGTAGCGGATCTCCGGCCGCACTTCATAGTAACGGCTGTCGGCAAGCCCGGAAGTGCGGCCGATCAGCTTCAGCCTTTCATATTGCCAGCCGTAGTCGAAGTGAAGCCCCAGCCGGGGAGCAGGCCGGAAGCTGATGCCGGCAGTGAAGGTACTGGTCAGCGGGTCCAGGGCGGAAAGGGGGGAAAGTTTCACCGCCAGGAGGGGATAAAACCCAGCATCCTGGGCAGAGAGGCAGGAAACCGAGGCGAGGAACAAGGCAAAGAGGAACGCTTTCATTACTGGAAATTTAGGGTTTCCGGAATGTTTTCTTTCCCCTATATTAGCAAAAAATTGGATTAACCTGGTATGACACTACGAGAACTATTCCAACTGCTTGCCGAACACCCGGAGTACATCATCTTTTACTTCGCCATCATTCCTGTAATGGCTTTCTTTGCCGGCATCCTGGGTAAGGGAGAGGGGCACCTGTCTCCGTGGCGGTACATCTATTCCACCCTGATCTATTTTGTCTGCGTACCGGGTATCTTCTCCATTACCGTCAGCATATACAACTTCCTGTTCAGCCGCGGCAGTATCATGGATGCCGATGTCTTCGCCCAGGTGCTGCCCGTCTTATCCATGGTAATAACGCTGCTGATCATCCGCCGCAATGTAAACCTGGACTACGTTCCCGGTTTCGATAAGCTTTCGGGCCTGGTAACGGTCATCTCCGCCGCCTTTATCCTCATGTGGGTTGCCGACCGCACCCGCATCATCGTCTTTTCCTACCTGCCGTTCCAATATGTGATCCTGATCTTTATCGGCCTGCTGCTGGCTATCCGGTACGGGTGGAAGAAGGCCTTCGGGAGCGCGTGAGGAGAGAATGAGTGATTGCAGCCCCATTCATTCCATCATTCCATCATTCCTTCATTCCTTCATTCCCTCATTCCTTCCCTATTCCCTGCCCAACTGCCCCGCAGCCCACTCCAGGGCAATGCGGTTCTTGAAGAACTTTCCGCGCAGGGCCGCCAGCTTCAGCTGAGCGTCGATCAGTTTCTGTTCCCGGGAATTGATGAGGAAGATGGAGCTTTCGCCGAGGTTGAATTTCTGGATCTCGGCGTTGAGCAGGGCCTGGTAATTGCCGACATTGTCTTCGGTGAGGCGGATCTGCCGCAGCAGGTTCTCCAGTTCGTTGTAATAGGCGCCGATCTTGTTGGCGATCTCCAGGCGCTTCTGTTGCAGGCCGTATTCGGCATCCTGTATTTTCAGTTTTGTCATTTGGAGCTTGCCGCGCTCTTTGCGCAGCAGGAGGGGAAAGTCGAAGCGCAGGCCCCACTTATAGTTTTGGGCGACCAGGTTATTCAGGCCGGAGCCCTCGCCGGTGTCGTAGATAAAATCGCTGCCGTCGCTCAGGAAATTGTATTCGACATCCAGGCGGGGTTTGAGCTGTTCGGCGGCCAGCCTGCGGTCCACATCGAGCTGGCTGAGTTTCACCTCATAGCTGCGGATCTCCGGATGGGAGAGGCTGGCGTTGCGCCAGATGGCATCGGGGCCGAGGGCAGGCATGACGGGGTCCAGTTCCTCCAGCACAGGAGGCCGCAGGCCATCGGTGACTTCCACCGGCACCTCCCCTTCATACCAAAGGAAATTGGAAAGAAGCAGGCCGGCATTCTGGTAGTTGACGCGGCCATCATTGAGGGACAGCTGCCGGTTTTGCACCTGGATCAGCGTTTCCAAAGTATCGATGGCGGGCTTATCACCCTGAATGAAGCTTTCCACGATGGCGCCGAAGCGCTGCCGGGTGAGTTCCAGCGCCTGCTGTTCGATCAGCAGTTCGTTGTAGGCCCTGGCCCATTCCCAATAGGCCGAAGCCGCCTCCAGCAATAATGTATTGATGATGGACTGCCGCTCCGCCTCATTGGCCTCGGCCATCAGGCGTGCCTGTTGCAGGGTGGCACGCCGTTCATCGATGATGAGCCCACGCCCCAACGGGACTTTCAGCCCAAGCACCGCCTGCCCCGCTTCCGGCAGGTTGCGCTCCGGGTTGAGGTAAATGCCATCTGTGACGGTATAGGCAGCTTTCAGTTCCATCCCGTACCAGGTCGGCACTTTCAGCCCCCCTTCTCCTATAGAGAAATACTCTTTTTTATCGAAAGACTTCTGGTCCCAGTCGGCATAAGCTTTGGGGTCGAAGCCGCCGCGCGCCAGCCGCTCCAGCGCCTCTGCCTGGCTATCCAGCAGGCGCGCCTGTTTCACGACGGGGTGGTAGTCCAGTATCCATTGGAAAAACTCTTCCTGAGAAAACAAGCGGGCACTGTCGGCAGGCTGAGCCAGCGAAAGTAACGGTGGGAGCAGAAATATCGGGATAAATTTTATGTGCCAGATAACGTTCGTTTTCATAGAGTTCTCGATTTGAGCAGGTAAGCACCTGGGCTGAAATGCATAGTGATGCATTGAAATGCAGGCTGGCCCCATCTATGGCAAGGCGGGCGCCTCCACTGCATTTCAATGCATTTCTATATATTTCATACTTTACTTTATAGACTTCACCGGCGCTTTCATCTTAGGCGCCTCTTTAACATCCTCACCGTAGTAATCGGGAGGGAACCCGTTGAGTTTCCGCCAGACCTCGTACCAGAGCGGCACATTGTTGAGCAGGGCAATACCCTGGGCTCCCGAGCCGACCCGGAGGGCTTCCGGCCAGGGCTTACTCTCCTTTTCGGGCCCCACCAGGATGCGGTACTGGCCATTGGCGCTGATCATATTGTCAATGGCCACTATCGAACCGCTATAGGTACCGAAGGACTGCCCCGGCCAGCCGGAAAAGATAAAGGCCGGCCAGCCATCGAAAATGAAACGCACTTCCTGGCCGATGCTGACCAGAGGAAGGTCCATGGGTTTAACGTAGAGCTCCACGGCCAGTTCATAATCGGCCGGCATAATGGTGACGATGCCCTCCCCTTCCTTGACGGTCTCCCCGATACCCGGTTTGATGGCCTTGGTGATATAGCTATCCTGGGGGGCGACGATGTAATAAAACTGGCTTCGCTGCTCGTAATTGGAGGCTTGTATACGCAGCTTGTTCACACTGCCCTCGGCGTCGAATTTGGTCGACAGAGTGCTAAACTTGTCCGACTCCGCCTTGGCGATTTTCTGATTGTACTCGTAGCGCACCGTACTCAGTTGCAGGCGGGCGTTGGCCAGTTCGTTGCGGCTCTCTTCCACTTTATTCTGGCTGGATACATATTTTGCGCTGGCCTCCTGCATCTTTATGCGTTTCTCTTCCACATCTGCCCTGGACTTGATGCCCTGGTCAAAGAGTTGTGCTGTCCGGTTGTATTGCACTATGGCTACAGAGTCCTGATAATAGGCCTGCTCCATATCCGCCAGGCTGGACGCCAGTTTGAACTCGGCCTGCCGGATCTTGTTCGTCAGTTGTTGCTGCTTGAAGTCCAGTTCCGAATTCATGGCGGCGATCTGCCCTTCCAGGGCCTCGATCTTCCGGTCGTAAGACACGATAGCTCCTTCCTTGGCTTCCACCTGCTGCTCAGTGCGGAACACCAGGTCGGGGTCGAAATACTCCGCTTTGATCTCGGAAAGATGGACGATGGTGTCCCCTTTTTGTACCAGCTGGCCTTCCCGTACATACCAATTTTCGATACGGCCGGCAATGGTCGACTGAATGGTCTGTGGGCGCTGGCCAGGCTGCAGGGTCGTCACCTTGCCTTTGGACTGAATATTTTGTGTCCAGGGCAACAGAAGCAGCACTATGATCAGAAGGATAGTTCCCACCAGCCAGCGGGTGAACATCTGGTTGGCAGAAGAAAGGCTGATCTTGGAAAAGGAGTTGAAACTCCCCTGCTCTACCTTCTGATTGATGGTATTTGGTGATATATTGAGCATGGCCGGTCGTCGTTTTTATTGTTTAACAGCTTTTTCCACTTTCCCGTTTGGAGCCGTCAGGTTGCCGTTGAAAGGCAGGAACACCCGGTCGAAGTGTTCGCTTTTTACAATTTCCTGGAAGGGCCCGGACTCGATGATCTCTCCTTCCTTCAGGATGATCACCCGGTCGCAACGCGAAGCGAAGAAGGGGTCGTCGCTTACCGCGAGCATAGTCCACAACTTGTCCTTTCCGGTAAGGTAACTGCAGATCACCTCCCGGTCTGTCTTCTCCATACCGTAAAAAAAGCCCTCGACGGCGAGCAGGCGGGGTTGAGCGATGATGCAGCGCGCCAGGATGATACGGGTGCGGATGTTTTTTGGCACATTGCGCCCTTCGGGCAACAGCATGGTATCAAAGCCGTTCGGCAAACGCTGTACAAAGGAACTCAGGCCGATATTTTCGGCAATCTCCACCACCTGGCCGAGCGTTACCTCCGGGTGTTCCAGCGTGATATTCTCAAGTATGGTGCCCCGAAAAATGTCTTCCTGCGCAGAGTAATCTCCCATATGGTGGCGCAGGCTGGCAACGTTCAGGTTGCGAAGAGGATAACCATTGTAAGAAATGCCCCCCTCATAATCGGTGTAAAGGCCCGACAGCAGTTGCATAAGAGTTGCCCGGCCGGAATTGCTGTATCCGGCAATGCAGATCTTTTCTCCCGGCTGAGCCTCGAAACATATATTGCTCAGGGTCGGTTTCTTTGCGTCAGCGAACTCAAAGCTGAGGTGGTCCACTTTGATATGCATTCCCTTGCCTGTATCGATGTCATCAAACATCACGCCTTCCTCCTCCTCGATGGGCAGGTCGGTCACATTGCCCAGTTTCTCCAGTGCAGTAAGCACATCATAAATGGTTTCCATGGCCAGGATGAGCTTCTCCACGGATGCCATGACCAACAGCACGACAATCTCGGCAGCTACGAACTGTCCGATATTGATCTGATTGTCGATCACCAGGTAACTGCCCAGGAACAACAGCCCGGCAGTAATAATGGTCTTGAAAGCGACGATATTACCATACTGAAAAAGAAGGATCCTAAAGTGCTTATGGCGGCTGTCCAGGTAGTTGCACACCAGGCCGTCCGTCTTGTTGAGCGAAAAAGCATTTCCGCCCGACATTTTGAAGGTGTTCATAGCCCGGGCCATTTCTTCCAGCCAGTATGCCACTTCATATTTGTATTTGGATTCCTTCAGGCTGGTCGCCAGCCCTCCGGGGCCCGTTATCCGGAAGATCAGCAACAGAATGGCCACCAGGGTGATGCCGAACAATATGAAGAAAGGATGGTAAAAGGAGATCAGGATCAGGCCAAAGGCCACCTGCAGAACGGCAGTGGAAAAATCCATCAGTATCTTGGGCACGCCCTTCTGCAGAGTGAGGGTATCAAAAAAACGGTTGACCAGCTCGGGCGGATAAAAACGCACCACCGAATCCAGCCGGAGGCGGGGAATACGGTAAGCAAAGTCAAAAGACGAACGGGCAAAAATGCGCCGCTGAATGGTCTCGGTGACGGTAAGCTGCATGACCTTCAGAATACCTGAAAGGGCCGTGCCCAACGTCACGATAGCGACCAGAATGATCAAAGAGGCCGAGAGGGCGCCGCCTGCGATCAGGCCGATGATAGCCTGTACTCCAAGAGGAATACTGAGCGTGATCAACCCGGAGAAGATCGCATAGATATAAATGTAAGTGATTTCCTTACGGTCCAGCTCCAGCAATTTGAAAAATCGCTGTAGCGGGTGAAGCTGGCTGTTGTTATCCATTTTCTGAAATTTATCCGGGGTAAAGACAGTGGCCCGGGAAACCAGGGCATTTTCCCTAATATCTTTTTCCTGGCCCAATAGCACAATAAGATAAGCAACTAATGGTTCAAAAAAAAGAGCCCTGCCTGATCAAGGGGGGCATCTCTCTTATTCCTTGAAAAAGGCGGAGAGCCTGTTATTGCGGTTTTCCATTTTGTTTTGGCAGGCTGCCATTGCTTCCGAATCGTTCATTGCCGTTGGAAAATAACATTTTCCAGGCAAAATATACCAGCAATTCTTCCACCTGCCTGAGTATATCTCCTTTCCCGTCCACCTCAGTCAGCCTGGGCAGATGTTGGGCAAAATAGATGTGGTTGTTGGCCATTTCCAGCAAATTGCTGGCCAGGGCCCTCGGGTACGGGAAAGTAGGGTTGTTTTCCAGGATAATATCCGCGATCTTCTGACATAAGGACTTATAAGACAAAAAGAACCCGTCTTTGTTCTGCTCGTCCACTTCTTTATTGTGATAAGCTTTTGCGCCCTCCGCCACTACGATGCGGTGCAAAATATCTTCATCGATAAAAGTGACCCTCGTATTGCGCTTGGCAGTATCCACAATACAACTGATCGCCACTTTTAGTTTTTCCCGGGAATCATTGATATGCATAACCCTCATATCTATCCGGAACTTCATCCATTCCCAGTACCAGTTGACCAGGTACACCAGCAGAAGCTGTTTGTTCTCAAAATAACGATAAACAGAGGCTTCCGTAGAGTTTATCCGGCTGGCCAGGCGACGAAAATTGAACCGCTCCATGCCCACCTCATCGATCATCAGAATGCTGTGCCGCAGGATCTTACGCCCCAAAGCAGTGCGCTGAGGATTGCGCAAAAACAACTTCTCATTGATGCTGAGCTCAATCGCTAGGATAGCCATAAAAGAAATGAAGGTTGGTTTACTGTTTTCGGCCTTATATATTTTTTCCAAATAAATACTCCGGTAAGCGCTCCTGCTAATTGAGCAACTCCGCAGTACTACCAGACTGGTACATCACCTGCAGGGCTTCCTGCAGTTTTTTCCGGGCGAAGAAGATCCGGCTTTTGACTGTCCCCAGCGGAATATCCAGCTCCGTAGCGATCTCGTCGTATTTGAAGCCCTGATAATGCATCAGGAAGGGAACCTTCATCCAATCTTCCAGAGAGTCGATCAGCACGGTGAGCTCTTTGATCGTTATTTCGGCCTCTCCCTGGTTGTGTACCGTACGGCTGCCGGAGTTGAGGAAATAATTGTTCGGGGTACGGTCATTCAGGGTTTGCCGGCGTTTTTTTTGCCGGTAGTCATTGATAAAAGTATTCCTCATGATGGTCATCAGCCAGGCCCGCAGGTTGGTGTGGGGCTGGTACATGCTCCGATATTTAAATGCCTTATAAGCCGTTTCCTGCAACAGGTCCTGTGCTTCATCCTCATTCTTGGTCAGGTGGCAGGCGAAGGCCAGTAAGGCCCTTTCAAACTGACAAAACGCATTGGTGAATTCGACTTGTGACATGGCTAAGGGTTTATCAGTTAGTTATTCTATGCGAAATGATAGCATTGCTATCATTTATGCAAATATAACAATCCATCCTTAATAGGGTTGTTGTTATAACATTTTTTTTTTGAAAAAAAACAGGGAGGGGTGATCCGCGGGTGTTATGTCGTCAACTTAAGCCGGGTTAAGTTGACGACATTGATCCGCGGGTGGCCCGCGGAGGCTCAGCGGTTATATTTGAGAAAAGTTCATTTTTTCAGAATTGAGGGTCAAAGGATTGCAGTATCCAAATCACCTGCCGGAGAAAACCATTCTCCGCACCCAGGATTGCCCGCCGGCCTGAAGCCGGCAAATGTAGACACCCGCAGCCGGCAGCCCGGCCCCCTGAATGCTTACCTCATTGGCGCCTTTCGGATAGGAGGTGTCAATGGCTTTTACCAGGGTTCCGTCAAGATGGAACAGTTCGAGGCGCGCCGGGCCACTTGCCGGCATTTCAAAGCGGACGGTAGTACTGGTGCTGAAAGGATTGGGATAGTTGTAAAGGTTGGCGCTTCCCGCGGCCGGCAGAGTTTCCCATTCCAGGGAAAGGCCCATCTTTTGATAGTTTTCATCATAAGCCTCGGCAGCGATACGGCTTTCGTCCAGGTGAATGGCATCTGACAGACGGCAGGCTTTACGGGCCCGCAGATAAAGAGAGGCTACTACGGCATCGGAAGTATAGGGGCGGCTCGTATTCCAACTCAGGGCCAGTTTTCCTTCCCTGAGCTGTTGCTGATTAAAATACTGCTCTTCGATGGCTTCTCCTTTAAGTTCAACCACTTCCAGAGCATCCGTATCGAATCGCAAAGCGGCCTGCATACCGAGAATACCGGACAGGCCGGCCCGCAGGCCCAATACGTAGGTTTCTCCCGCCTCCAGGTGTTTGTCTATGCTTTCCAGGTGGAGGGAGTAAGGGTAATTGCGTCCTTCCAGTTCCTGCAGGCCGTTGGCCTGGTTGCTCAGGTCTACATCACCGACCTTGATGGCAACGAAGTTCTCGCTTAGCTGCTGGCCACTGAGGTTGTTGATGCTTATGGACTCAGGAAAACCGGGGTCCCAGGGGTTGCCGGGGTCGGAGAACACCCAATCCCGGGGAACAAACCGCCAGCTGTCGTTGGACGGCAGTTCCACGATGATACTTAGAATGAGCTGCCGAAGCTGGATCATATCAATAGTACTGACGGAACCGGAGCCATTGACATCGGCAGCGATGATCTTGTAGGGTGAATCCAGGGGGCGGATGCCCAGAATATGCTGGCTGATGAGCACGATATCAAAAGTAGACAGGCCGTTGTGGTCATCGCCATCCCGGAACGGAGTGATGGTGTAATCATAATCCAGTTCCAGGCCGGTAAAGGAATACAGGCCGTCATCAACGGTAATGGTGCCGGCGGCGTCATCACCACTGAGGTTGACTTCTACCTGCGCCACCGGTTGATCGTCCTCCCGCTGCACCAGCCCGGCGATCATCCCCTGGCTGATCACGCAGTTCTCTCCGTTGTCCTGTACCAGGATAAAGGTTTCGCAGAAGTCGTGGTTGGGCCCCCGGATATCGAGATCATCAGGCATGACGGCATAGGGGTTGGCGGCGGTATCCCAGGCGTGGATCTCCACGATGAGAACGCCGAGGTCATCGCAGGTGAGGATGAGGGCATCTTTATCGGGGCTCGGTTCTTCTCCCGGACGGTTGATCGAATAGGTTACCGGCCCCGAGCAGTCCATCGCCGGGCTGGCGATAAAATCCGAAGCAAAGACGGTATGGGCGCCCAGATCGATGTCTCCGTCACCGTCAACATCGGAATCGGGAATGACCGGCATCAGGGTGGTAACCAGCCCGTTGATGCAGGTGGGGGAAGGCCCCTTGCAATCTACAACTTCAAAGGGCAGGCTGGCCGAAGCCGTATTGCCGCATCCATCTCTGACCCTGACTTCGAACGAGTGAGTGCCAATCGGATACTCTCCGTTGATCTTCCACTTCGGATAGACTCCAAAAATATTGGTAACCATGGAATCCGGAACACCGTCCGAATCTTCGTCGTAGTAGATCTCAAACTCCAGGTCGTCGGGGGTGCAATTGTCAGATACTATAAACAAGTACTCCACTTCTGCCAGGCAATCGTCACTGATGGCGCAGAAAGGAGGAGGGACAATGAACTGGATCTGAGGCGGTATGGTATCGTACACCTTCAGGTTCTGAGAATACTGCCAGTAGCCATTGGAAGAGGCGATGCGCCAGTAGCCTTCCGGATTGTCCTGGCAGGCGGCTCCGCGCTCTCCGGCGACAGGATCCGAATTGTTCTCGTTGTTGTCCCGGTCGATATAGGTGTGTTGGGGGCGGCGCAGCACCCAGACGGGTTCATCACCGGGGGCGCCGTCGCAGTCTTCATCACGGCCAACGACGACAGGGCTGCTCTCCCCGTCGTATTCACACCAGTTGATCACCCGGTAGGTGCGGAATATCTTGTAGCATTCGTCACCCGAGGCCGATAAGAAAGCGTCATCCACGCTCACGGCGAGCAGGTCGCACCCCAGGCCGCTAACCCCAATGGTGTCCGGGTTAGGATAGCCACAGTTGGCGCCGGCATCCGCCGGGAATTTTATCTCGTAGTTGTGCTGTTCCTGTATGGTGATGGTTTGCTGGCAGTTTGTATTGGATACATTGCCGTAAATATCAACCGCCTGGAACCGGCGGATGAGCGTTCCCACCCCACATTGATCCAGGTTATTCACAGGCGGCAGCTCATTCCAGTCCGCCTGGCAGTTATCCGTAGCGACGGGAGTACCGAACAGGCTCTGCAGCTGCTCTGTATCCGATGGGGCGAAACCGGCAGGCAGAGCGTCACAATTGACGGTAGCCGGAGGCGGGGCGATGCAGTTCGGGCGGGTTTTATCCTCCACCACAGCGTCCATCCAGCAGAAATCTTCGTTGCCGGCGGCATCCACGACCCTCAGTTCCACCTGCAGGTTGCTGTTTACTTCACAACAGAAGAAGTCCACGTATTCCGCCCAGGGCGTAAAGTAGGGGGCCACCGGGCCGCAGTCTGCATTCAGGCGCACCTCCCGGCGTACTTCGATCCGTTCGATACCGCAGTTGTCCCAGCTTCCCTCTTCGAAACTGTCGGCAAAAAGGCGGGCCACGCCGCCCGGCCCTATGGAAATATTCAGGCTGTCGTCGCAGGAAGCCGAGGGCTCGATCTTGTCCTCGACGCAAAAACCGCACTCCACAACAGTACTGTTGCCGCATTCATCCTCCACAATGTACCGGAACCGGTGGCACCCTACCGGTATCCCGCTTACAATGCGGTTGGGAGCGCCCGGAAGGACGGTAGCCAGAACGACGGTTTCCCAAACGGTATCGACGGGGTTGCCGGACGGGCCGAAAATGATGTTGGGTTCGTCCGTAACAATTTCCGTGGTTACCTCCCAGAGCGAACAATTATCGCTTACCTGCGGGAGCGGAGCGGCAAAGGAAGCCGAACATTCAAAAGGGTTGGTGGAATACACCAGGGGGTCGGGAAACCCATCCCCCGTCAGGTCGATCAGGGGGCAACTGGCCACTGGGGGCGTAAAATCGCCGATCTTGATGACCTGGTCAAATTCCAGCGGATTATCCGGGTTACATCCGTCGATGATGGTCCAGGTGCGAACGAATTTATAAGATAACACGCAAACATCGATCAATGCTCCGTCTACATAGGAGGCGCCAATATTACAGTAGGCATCCCTGAGGTCGACAATGCCTCCGGCCGTCACCATGAAAGGATAGCCGGTAAAATCAGGGGAGGGGTTGCCAAACTGGTCGACCGGGAAAGACTCGTCACATTCAATCGAAGCTGTGCGTGGCGGCAGAATGACGTCTTCGACGGTGGGCCGGCGGAAATTTATCCGCTGTTCACAGCTGCCGGTGAGCCCCTGCTGGTCAATGACAGTGAAGGTGCGGGTAAGGTAGCGAGGGCCGCAGTCTCCCTGTTGAGTCAGCACATCCTCAAAGCTCAGGGTAAAATCCGTACAACCTCCCTGTACTTCGGGAACTCCCAGCCAGGCCAGGCTTTGCGAATCATTCCGGATTGACGCAATATCCTCGCAGTAAAGAGGGTAGGAAATATCCAGCTGAGCAGCGGTAGCCCCCGTGACCTGGCCGGTGCTTTCACTCAATATGGTATAGGTATAAGGGCCGGTAGCCCCGGGTTCATCGCTGGCCGTCAGCAGAAAGTACTGCTGGCCGGGCCGCAGCGGCAGGCCGATGCGCACATAAGGGTCGTTGGCCCCTCCCAGCGGATTTTGGGTAAGCGGGTTATCCGATTGGGCAATGATGTTGACACAGGGGTTACTGATATCGAAACTGCCCTGGAACAGTGCCATTTGCGCCCCTCCCTGATCAAATCCGGAGTTCAGGAAAATAGTGTATATATCCGTTTCCGTAACCTCAAAAGAAATGAGTTCGAAATATCTGTCGCCGCCGGGAAGCGGGCCTTCGATCAGGCAGGAATGCAGGGCGGTGTTCAGGAGCGGGTCGCTGTCGTCGAGCTCCCCGGCCAGTTGTTGTACATTGGTTGTCAGGGGGACACTGTCAGCGTCATCGGGGCAATCCGGCACGGGCCCTCCGTCACGGGCCTCGATCTCTCCCCAGCAGGAAGGCGCCCCGGAAATATCTATTGGGGCAAAGTCAAAAACCCAGTTGGTAAGCCAGGCCCGGGGCAAGGCCCCACTGCCCGGCCCGCCGGAAAGGAGTTGCAGCATCAGCGTGCTGCCGGCACTGACAAAGAAGCTCTCCATTCCACCGGAGCCATCGGCTGAAGAGAAAGAAGCTATGATGTTTCCGGAAGGGCTGAGGAGGCGCCCTTCAAATAAGGCGCCGGCCGGCAGGGTGGCGGCGCCCCAACGGAAAGAAAGAGCCCCGTTAAAACGCATGGGCAAAACCGCGATGGCGGAGGCCACGCCCGTGCTCCCGTTCAACAGAAGGGAATCGGCTCCTGTGTTGGCCGTTACGCTGCCCTGAAAATCGACGTGGACGCCCCAGTTGGAAAGGGCAAACGGGCCGGTAAAACCGTTGGCGTCCAATGGCTGTATGGGTTCGATAGAATAGGGATATGTTCCAACGTCGTCGAGGATATTGCCGTTGGAAGGGTCTGCATCTTCGATCTCGATCCGGAAGTTGGCGTCGCTCAGGCACCCCAGTTCTCCCTCCAGTAGCATATCGGCGGAGATATAACGCTGGCATCCCGGCCCCAGGTTGGCCACTACCGTTCCGTTACAGACAGCATCGGGCGCCGGAGCAACCGGCTGGCTGACGGTGACCGCAAAGTCCTCCTCCCGGCTGTTGCCGGAGGCATCGGTGGCGGTAAGGGTAAGCAGATAGGCACCCGGAGTGGCCAGGGCCATGTAAGTATTCCCGAAAGGGTTCGACAACTGCAGTCCAGCCCCCGAAGGATCAACGCTGATGGAAAGGCTGGGAGAAGGGTCGCATGCATCGCTGGCCGCAGCGTCGAAGAACACCACTGCCACCTGGCTGCCATCGCAGGAAGAAAGCTCAACACTAATATCCTGGGAAGGGTATACGATCAGCGGGGGGTCTGTGTCCGGATCACACCCCTGTAGCGCCGCTCCGTTACCCGCAGGGCCGCTTGCCGGCCACCGGCTGGCACTCAAAGCAAAGGCTATCCCAATGCTGGCCACCATTATTGCTAATCTGTGCATGCCAAAGCTTTTATACCAATTCCTGGTTCATTTTTTATTCGTTTCTTTAGTGTTGCTCAAAATAACCCTTGTATTTATTTATCAGTAACGGGCGCATTTGCAATTTGTCCTCCTTTGCCAAAGAGGCCGTGCCAAGCCTGCTCACCAAGGCAGTTCTCCCATGCCTGCCCCCTCAGGAATACATTCAATGTAACATATATAAACGTACTTTTGGCCTGTATTCCAGCCTTTCAACTGTTAACTGATACACAAAAGGGGGTATATTGTATAGACCCCTTCCGGCATCTTTTCGGCCACCGGGCACAAAAATATACCTCCTCCCTGCCGGTATGCCCGGCAGGGGCTGCCTTAAAAGTTTTTGGGATGTAAACCGGTTTGCACTGCAAACGGTGAGCCTGGTTGAACCAGCCTTCGCTTTGAGCCTGAGTGCTTGTGTGGAGGTAGTCATTTTCGCTACCAAAGCACCACCTCCATGCAACAAGCCCTGAAGCATGCGCTTTGAGGCTCAATGGGTGCGTGTCTTCTTTTTCTGGATCATTCACGGGACGAACGACTCTCCTATCACAAGAAGAATACTGGGGTATGTGAGGGGCGATCGGTGGTAATACTGGCGTTGTATCGACAAATTTGCCAAAATCACTACAAATATACAAATTACTTGAAGATGATCATTTTTCTTGTGGCAACTCTGTCCTCCATTTGTAACCTGTAATACATCACCCCGCTTCCGGAAGCTGCGGGCAGCAGGTCTTCACAATTCAGTATCAGCTCATTATACCCCTTATCGAACAGGCCGGCCCGTTGAAACACCAGCCTGCCAGTGAGGTCAAACACGCTTATAAGGGCGGCGCCGCTTTCCGGCAGCTCAAACCCGATCACAGTTTCCTGTGCGAAGGGGTTGGGGCGGTTCTGATAAAGCCGGAAGCTTGCCGGAAGCTCCTCCCTTTCAGCGCCGAAGCGCAGGGCGATGTCCAGAAGTTCGTTACCTGGCGAATACGCTTCCGCCAGCGTATAACGGGAACTGATACTCAACTGTTCACTCAGGCGGGCATCGGCATTAGCCCTCAGGTGCAAGATAAAGAAAGGTTCTCCTTCGGAGTAATCTGCCTCGTCCTTTTTGTACCAGCTTACCGTGATATATCCGTCCTTCAGCCCATGCAGGCCGATGCTGTTCTCATCCGCAAGCCCGTATTCCAGATCGGCCAGCTCCAGGGCCGGGCCGAGCTCAAGGGTAAACTGAAAGCCCCCGGCTGCCGCCAGCCTTTCCGCGGTAACGGGAATCTCCACCACCTCTCCCTTCGACACCTTAAACCCGGGAGCCTGAAGGTAGAATGTGCCGGCAAAGCTCCGCTCTTCTATCCCCGTCAGGTTGTTGGTCACCGCCGAATTGTTCACATCGCCGATCTTGACGGCAACAAAGTCATTCGCCATCATGGGAAAGGCCAGGTCATTGACACTGATGACTTCCGGGAAAGGCGTGAACCAGGGGTTCGTGGGAACGGGGAATACGAAAGCCTTTTCTATAAAGCGCCAGCTGGTATTGTCCGGGAATTCCAGGATCTCGCCCAGAATGAGCCGCTGGATCTGTATCATATCCAGAGTAGTGATGCTGCCCGTCCGGTTGGCGTCGGCAGCGATACGCTTGTAGGGGCTGTCCAGGAATTCTACCCCCAGCAGATGCCGCTGCAGGATCAGCAGGTCGAAAGTGGAAACGCCATTGCGGTGGCCGGTATTCAGATAAGGCCGGACGGTGTAGTCGTAGCCGGTTTCCAGATTGTCAAACTCGTAGGAGCCATCGACAGCGGTATTCATCATAAGGCTCATCGGCCCGCTAAGGGATACTTCAACGCCCTCTACCCCAACATTATCCTCACGGGCGATCAGGCCCGCCATCCTCGGCCCGGTAGTGCAGGCGCCGTTGTTGTTCTGCACGATAACGTAAGTATCACAGAATCCGTAGTTGGGCCCTCCCACCGTGCCATCGGGCTGTACGGACTGAGGGTTATTGGCGCTATCCCAGACGTAGACCTGAACGGCCACCGTCCCGGTATCTTCACAGGTGAAATACAGAGCCCGCCGGTTGATGTCCGGCATTTCTCCGGCCAGGTTGATCGAATAGGCAATGGTGTCATTACTGCAATCGGTAGCGCCGGGCACCAGGTCCTCCGCCCAGATGGCAGCCCCGGCAATATCGACGTCGCCATCACCGTCAAAATCGGTATTGGGGGGCAGCGGCGCCAGGTTGAAGGCCAGCCCGTTGAGGCAGGTAAATGCCGGCGGTTCACAGTCCACTACCTCGAAGGGCAGTGTGGTTGAGGAAGTGTTGTTGCCGCAACCATCCCCCGCCAGAACGATGAAGGCGTGGTTGCCTACAGGGAATTCTCCCTGAATGCTGAAGTTGGGGTAAGCCCCGCTCAGCGCTCCCGTATTGGTAAGTGCCTGGTCGATGGCGCCGTCGGCATTGGCGTCCAGGTATACCTCTACGGTAAGGCCATTGGCCGAGCAGTCTTCAAATATGGTAAATGGATAAATTACCTGCCCGCTGCAGTTCGCCGTATCGTAACTGCAGAACGGATCCGGAATGGAAAAGCTGACTTGCGGAGGGATGGTATCCATCACCTTGATGATCTGGGTATATTCCCACAGGCCCACTGAGGAGGAGGTGCGCCAGTATCCCGTCGGATTGGTCGTACCGTCACAACCCGGCCCTTTGACGCCGAATACGGGAATGTTATTCGCATGGTTGTTATCCCGGTCAATGAAGGCGCCGTTGGGGCGCCGCAATACCCATACGTCTTCGTCGCCGGGCGCCCCGTCACAGTCTTCATTCCTGCCGATGACCACAGCATCGGAGATACCGTCGTATTCACACCAGTTGAGGACGCGGTATTTCCGGAATATCTTGTAACACTCGGGCGCCGCGCTGCCGGGCTGGGGCGTAAAGATCTCGTCGGTGACGCTCACCGAGAGCAAGTCGCATCCCAGGCTGGTGTGGATCAGCGTGTCCGGCGAAGGCGCCGTGCAATTCGTCGTAAAATCTTTGGGGAACTTGATCTCATAATTGGACACTGCCCCGATCGTCACTACCTGCCGGCAGAGGCCCTGAGAAAGGTTGCCGGATAAGTCCACCGCCTGGAAAGTGCGTATGATCGTCCCCACCCCACACTGGCCCAGGTTTACAACCGGAGGTTGCTCCACCACCATAGCGCTCCCACAGCCATCTTCCGCCTGGGCGGCGCCGAAAAGAGCCTGTAACTGGCTGGTATCATCGGGGCTGAAATTGGCCGGCAGATCCGCGCAGCTTACTATCGTATCATGAGGGGCAATACAAACAGGCAATACCTGGTCGGTAACCGTCAATTCCATCCAGCAGATGTTCTCATTGCCGTAAAGGTCAATTACCCGTAACTCGATGGCGCCCGTGCGCCCCACATCACAGCAGGTGAAATCCACATACGGCCCCCAATCGGAATAATAGGGAGCAACCGGATCACAGGTAACCGGGTCCACATCGAAGCGGCGGCGCACCAGCAGGGTGTCGATGCCGCAGTTGTCATTGCTGCCTTCATTGACGTCGGTAGCGTAGATCCTGCCGACACCCTGCCCGCCGATGGACACCTGAAGGTCTTCATTGCAGATCGCCGTCGGCTCGACATCGTCAACAACGCAGAAATCACACTCCAGCACTGTATAATTGTTGCAATCGTCCGTAACCTTATAGCGGAAGCGGTGGCATCCGACCGGAATGCCGCTAACGTACCGGGGCGCTCCCGGCAGGATCGTGGCGATGATCGTAGCTACGGTATCGTAACCGGTGATGATGCCGTACTGATTGGTGACCGGCACTACTTCGTCGGTAACAATCTCCGTACGCACCTCCCAGCTCGAGCAATTGTCCGCCACATTGGGCAGCGGCGCTTCAAAAGCCGCGGTGCAATCGTACGGCACTGTTGAGAATTGGAGCGGGTCCGGATATCCGTCGCCGGTGCGGTCGATCTCAGGGCAGGACACCATTGGCCCGTCCACATCTCCCACCATAATGGCCTGCGTCAATTGCAAGGTGTTGCTGCCGGAAGCAGCACACCAATCCAGTATGTCCCAACGGCGAATGACCCTCGTGGTTCCGTCACAAACCACTATGGGGGCCGAATCCGTATACGATGCTCCCAGGTTGCAGAGGGCCTGGTTGAGCGGCAATACGCCAAAATAGGTTTGCACCATAGGATACCCCGAAACGGAGGGGTGAGGATTGCCGTTCTGATCCAGAGCGAAAACAGAATCACAGGGCAATTCCACCAGGGATGGCAGGGGCAGAAGGTCATTGAAGTTTGGCTGCCTCGCGGTGATCACCTGAGTGCACTGCGCGCTGTTGCCCACCGGGTCGGTGACCGTAAATACTCGGTTGATCCGGCGGGGCTGACAATCGGGCGTAGACACCAGCTCATCCTGGAAAGTGACGGTATGCTGAGCACAGGTATCGTAAATTTCCGGCTGCCCGGTGGCCGCCAGGCTGGCGGGGTTGTTAAGTATGGAATCCAGGTCAGAACAGATGAGTTCCACATCCTGGGCCGGGCAGGCAAAGGAAGGGGGCGTAAAGTCCTGAACATTGACATATCCCCAGCACACCAGCCCGCAGGAGGGGTCAAGCACTTCAGCGATCAGCGTCTGCCCGGCCTGGGCAGTGGTGATCGTATTGCCCAGGATCTCTCCGCTGGGGCCGATCAGGTTGACAACCAACCCGGCGGCACAGACATCCGATCCGCCTTCCAGGATCATATCCGGCACCACGAGCACCTCACACCGGCTGCCCAGGGGCACGTTTACAGAGCCGTTACAGGTATAATCGAAGTTACTGGACAGGATTACGGTAACTACCGCCGAGGAAACCGGGCAGCCGTTCTGCCCGCCCACCGTATAGCGGAACCGGTATTCCCCGGTGGCTACGCCCGCGAAATTGACGCTGGAAGGATCGGCCAGTGATACGCCTGCTCCATCGAGGTCGGACCAGGCCCCACCCGGGCTGGGGGCGCCCCCCAACGCTCCGGCCAGGCCGATAAATATATCGTTAGTGGTACAGTTCAGGCATTCTTCCACCATTCCGTCAGATCCGGCTGTCGGGCAGTTGCCCACCAGAATAAGTGCCGGGTCGTGGTCGTCCTCATCCGTGGCGGCCAGGGTGCTGCCGGGCTGCCCGGTTCCATTGCCGTTCATGGCGTCATCGGACGGGCTGTTGGCCATACCGCCGGCATCGTTGCTACTGTCATTATCGAACTGAGAATCCGCATCTGAAGGTGGAGTATTGCCGGAGTCGGTATCGTCATCGGCAGCGCTTATCTCAGCGTAATTCATGATCGAGTTGCCGGTAAAGCCCTGCTCGACCACAAAGGAAATGTCCAGTACTACCGTGCCTCCGGCAGGAATGGGGCCGGGAATCACGCGGGTGGCCATTCCGCCCGCCTGGGCCCAGTTCGCATCGTTCAGCACCAGCCCGGAAGGGACATAGTCCGTAACCTCCACACTGTAAGCGTCCATATTGCCCTGGTTGGCCACCGTAATGCGATAAACGACGGGGCTGCCGGCGAAGAACGGCCCGGGGGTGGCCGATGTTTTCACCTGCTTCCGAAGCGCCAGGTCGAAACGCGGCGCCGGGCTGACGGTGACGGCGGCGCTGTCAAAATCATCCTCATTCCCTCCGGAAGCGCCATTGCCCGGCGTGGAGTCCGCATCGTTCAACCCCTGCCCGTTGACAGCGGAAAAGATCTCGGCAAAGTTGGTGATGGTGGCGCCGTCAAAGCCCTGATCCACTACAAAATTCACCTCTATCGCCTGCGAGGCGCCAGGCGCCAGCCCCGCAATGGGAGTGTTGTAGCTGGCAACACCGCCGTTATCCGTCCAGTTGTTATCCGAAAGCAGGAGCCCCTGGGGCAGGTAGTCCCACAGCTGTATGTTCTGGGCCTCCAGATTACCTTCATTGGTTACCGTCAGCAGGAAGGTTACCGGGCTGCCCGCATAGTACGGGCCGGGTGTCGACGGGCTTACCTCCTTGGCCAGAGCAAGGTCGAACTGTGGAGGCACCTTGATCTCGATGCCGACGTTGTCGTAATCGTCTTCATCCGGGCCGGCATCGCCGTTGCCCGGCGTGCTGTCCGTATCGTTCAGGCCGGAACTGTTAGAAGCCGCCCCGATCTCGGCGTAGTTCACAGCCATCGTACCTCCGAAGCCCTGAGCCACTAAAAGATCTATCTCCACCGTCTGTGAGGCGCCAGGCGCCAGGCTGGCGATGGGGCTGTTGAGGCTGGCAACGCCGTTGTTTTCTGTCCAGGTATTGTCCGAAAGCACCAGGCCCGGCGGAAGGTAATCCCACAGCTGAATGTTCTGCGCTTCCACATCGCCCTCGTTGGTTACCGTCAGCAGGAAAGTCACCGGGCTGCCGGCGTAGTACGGCTCGGGAGTCGAGGGGCTCACCGCTTTGCTCAGCGCCAGGTCGAACAGCAGAGGTACGCTGACGTCGATGCCTGCGCTGTCATAATCGTCCTCATTAGCGCCGGTACTGCCGTTGCCCGGCGCAGAGTCCGCGTCGTTCAGGCCCGCCCCGTTGAAGGCGGCGCCGATCTCGGCAAAGTTCACCACCTGTGTGCCGCCGAAGCCCGGAGCCACCACGAAATCGATCTCCACATCAACCGAAGCGCCCGGCGCCAGGCTGGCGATGGGGCTGTTGAGGCTGGCAACGCCGCCGTTCGCCGTCCAGGTATTATCTGAAAGCACCAGGCCCGGCGGAAGGTAATCCCACAGCTGTATGCCCTGGGCTTCCACATTGCCCTGGTTGGTTACCGTCAGCCGGAAAGTAACCGGGCTGCCGGCGTAGTACGGCCCGGGGGGCGAGGGGCTCACCGCTTTGCTCAGCGCCAGGTCGAACAGCGGAGGCACGCTGATGTCGATGCCCGCGCTGTCATAATCGTCCTCATTGGCGCCCGTACTGCCGTTGCCCGGCGTAGAGTCCGCGTCGTTCAGGCCCGCCCCGTTGAAGGCTGCTGCGATCTCGGCAAAGTTCACCACCTGTGTGCCGCCAAAGCCCTGCCCTACGACGAGATCTATCTCCACCGTATGAGAAGCGCCCGGCGCCAGGCTGGCGATGGGGCTGTTGAGGCTGGCAACGCCGCCGTTCGCCGTCCAGGTATTATCTGAAAGCACCAGGCCCGGCGGAAGGTAATCCCACAGCTGTATGCCCTGGGCTTCCACATTGCCCTGGTTGGTTACCGTCAGCCGGAAAGTAACCGGGCTGCCGCCATAGTACGGGGCCGGCGTCGACGGGCTTACCGCCTTGCTCAGCGTCAGGTCAAATTGTTGCGGGGGGCTGACGATCGTTCCGGCACTGTCGAAGTCATCTTCGTTGAGGCCGGCGCTGCCATTGGCGGGGGTGGAGTCGGTATCTCCCAGGCCGGGAGCATTGGTAGCGGCGCCGATCTCTGCATAGTTGGTGATGAACAGGCCGCTGAAATTGGGCGAAAGGGTAAAGGTAATGTCAACCGAAGTGGAGGCGCCGGGTTGCAGGGGGCCGATTGCCCGGTAGGCCATGCTGCCGTTCAGCGTCCAGTTGTTGTCGGCCAGCACCAGCCCGAGGGGAATGTAATCCCTTACCTGTATACTCTGCGCCGCTATGCCTCCTTCATTGGTTACCGTGATCCGGTAGGTGATGGTGCTGCCGGGATAGAAAGGACCGGGCGTAGCGCTCGTAGTGATCTCTTTGGACAAGGCCAGGTCGAAGGGCTGCTGAATAACATCGATGGCAGCGCCGTCAAAATCATCCTCCCCGGCGCCCGAAGAACTGTTGCCGGGAGTAGAGTCCCGGTCATTCAGGCCGTAAACATTGGAAGCGGAGCCGATCTCGGCGTAATTGGCGATGGCCGTTCCGACAAAATTGGTGGCAATGGAGAAAGTGATATTGAGGGAGGCGGAAGCGCCCGGCGCCAGGTTGCTTATCGTGCGGCTGGCGATGCTGCCGGTAGACGCCCAGTTGTTATCCGTAAGGATCAACCCCAGCGGGATATAATCCAGCACCTGAATATTCTGGGCGGCGGCATCACCCTCGTTGGTTACCGTCAGCCGGTAGGTAACGGTGCTTCCCGGGACGAAAGGCCCGGGGGTCAGGGTTGTATTGAGTTCTTTGGTAAGGGCCAGGTCGAATTCGTCTTGTATGATGCTGATCGACTCGCCGTCGTAATCGTCCTCTCCGGGGCCGGCGGGGCCGTTGCCCGGCGTGGAGTCCCGGTCCGGCAAACCATAGATATTGGCGGCGGCGCCGACCTCCGCAAAGTTGGACAATACCGTGCCGGAGAAGCTCGGGGAGATGGAAAAAGTGATGTTCACCGAGGTAGAAGCTCCGGGCTGCAGGCTGCCGATATTTCGTACCGCCATACTGCCGTTCTGTGTCCAGTTGTTGTCGGCCAGTACCAGGCCAAGCGGGATATAATCCCGAACCTGAATGTTCTGCGCTTCCAGGCCGCCCTCGTTGGTTACCGTCAGGCGGAAGGTAACGGTGTTTCCGGGGATAAAGGGCCCGGGGGTCAGCGTTGTGTTCAGGCCTTTGGCCAGGGCCAGGTCGAACTCCGCTTGTATGATGCTGATCGACGCGCTGTCGTAGTCATCCTCCCCGGGGCCGGCGGGGCCGTTGCCCGGCGTGGAGTCCCTGTCCTGTATGCCCATGCTGTTGGCGGCGGCGCCGATCTCGGCATGGTTAACCAGGGCCGAACCGGCAAAAGCGGGCGATACGGTGAAGGTGATGTCATAGGAAGCGGAAGCTCCGGGCTGCAGGCTGCCGATGTTGCGCACCGCCATGCTGCCGTTCTGCGTCCAGTTGTTGTCGGCCAGTACCAGCCCCAGCGGAATGTAGTCTCTAAGCTGAATATTCTGAGCTTCCAGGTCTCCCTCGTTGGTGGCCGTAATGCGGAAGGTGACGGTGCTGCCGGGAACGAAGGGGCCGGGCGTGGCGCTTACTTTTAGTTCCTTGGAAAGGCGGAGGTCGAAATATTGCTGCAGCACCGTAATGGTGGCGCCGTCGTAATCGTCTTCATTTTCTCCCAGGCTGCCATTGCCGGGGGTAGAGTCCATATCATCGTACCCCAGAATATTGAAGGCGCTGCCCACTTCGGCGTAGTTGGTAAGGGTGGCCCCGCCGAAACCGGGAGCAACCGTGAAGGTTACTTCGGTTGTCACGGTGGCGCCGGGCGCCAGGCTTCCGATGGGGAAGGCCAGCTCGGCGACATTGCCCACGGCGTTCCAGTCCGGATCGGAAAGAAGGAGCCCCTGGGGGAAATACTCCCGAAGCTGGATGTTCTGAGCAGTAAGGTCTCCCTCATTGAGGATCTCTATCTCGAACGTGACGGTACTGCCGGGAATGAAGGGCCCGGGCGTCGCGCTGGACTTCAGGCGCTTGCGCAGGGCCAGGTCGAAATCCTGGCGGCTGACCATTATCGTTGCTCCGTCGTAGTCATCTTCTCCCGGGCCGGCGCTGCCGTTGCCGGGCGTAGAATCGGCGTCGTTCAGGCTGGAACCGTTGTTGCTGCCTGCCACCTCCGCGTAATTCGTCAGGGAAGTTCCCTGAAAAACAGGGCTGATGGCAAAAGTAATGCCCACCATGGTGGAATCCCCGGGGAGCAAGCTTGCAATGGGGCTGTTGAGCATGGCCACACTTCCCAGCGCCGACCAATCAGGGCTGGTCAGGATGAGGCCCTGGGGAATGTAGTCCTGAAGCTGGATGTTGTACGCTTCCTCTTCTCCTTCGTTCTTCACCGTAATGTTGTAGTAGACAGCCCCTCCCGGGTAGTACGGCCCCGGAGACCGGACGGTGTCCACCGACTTGGACAATGCCAGGTCAAAGCGTTTGGGCGCCGTGACCCGGATGGTTTCGGTATCGTCATCGTCTTCGTCATGGCTGCCGTTGGCGGGAGTGGAATCCACATCCGGAAGGCCGGCGCTGTTGATGGCGCCGCCCACTTCCGCGCAGTTAACCAGGCTGTCCCCGTGCATTACACCGGGAGAAATATCAAAAAGGATACTTACCGTTGTCGACTGCCCGGGGCCCAGAGTGGGAATGGGAGTAGCCAGCCGCAGGATATTGCCCTGAACGGCCTCCCAGTTGCCGTCGTTGAGGATAAGCCCCGAAGGGTAGTAATCGTACAGCTGGATATTGGTGGCGGGCAGGCTCCCCTGGTTATACACCGTCAGGTTGAACGCCACCTGCCCTCCCGGCCGGTACGGCCCGGGCGTGAGGATGGTGTTCAGGGTTTTGGCCAATGCAAGGTCATGCGTCTGGACAATGGCCAGGCCGAAACTGCTGATGTCATCCTCTCCCGGAATGCCGTTGGCGGGGGTGGAATCCTCGTCCGGCATGGCCATTGCATTTGATGCGCTGTTGATCTCCACCGTGTTGTTTATCAGCACGCCGGTGAAGCCATCCGAGACCCGGAAAGTAATATCCACACTGGCCGTAGCGCCGGCGGCCAGCCCGGTAATGGGCGTATTGAGAACGGCCGTGCTGAATACCTGCGACCAGTTGGCGTCGGCCAGTACCAGCCCCGGGGGGATATAATCGATGAGGGTTACGGCGCCGGCATCGATATTGCCTTCATTGCTTACCCGGATGGAGAAAGTCACCATACTGCCCGGATAGAAAGGCCCCGGAGTAGCGGACGTTTTTACCCGGTGGGACAGAGACAGGTCAAAGGCCGGCAGTTCCTGTTCCACGGCTACTACCGCCATGCCCTCGTCATCCTGGTTGTCTCCGATACCGCTGTCAGCTACAGAATCGACATCATCCAGCCCTTCATTATTGAAAGCGAAGTAGATCTCGGCGTGGTTCTCGAGCTGTTCCCCATCAAAGTCATCGTTTATTCGCATCCGAATGGTTACTGTGGTGGATGCTCCTCCTTCCAGGGAGGAGATCATGGAGTTCATTACGGCTATATCTCCATAAGAAACCCAGTTGTTGTCCACCAGAGTGGCCCCGGCCGGAAGGTAATCGGCAATCTGTATGTTCCTGGCCTTTACGTTACCTTCATTGATGACGGTAATGGTGAAAGTGATGTAACTGCCCGGCTCGAACGGCCCCGGCGTTTCATCGTAGTTGACTTCCTTCCGGATGGCCAGGTCGAACACCTGCGTAGGCTGCTGAATGGTAAGGGTGGCGCTGTCGTCATCGTCTTCCTGAGTACTGTTATTTCCGGGAGTGGAATCGCGGTCGTTCAGGCCCGGTTCGCTGACGGCAGAGAAGATCTCGGCGGAGTTGGTGATGCTGGTCCCGGTAAACCCGTCTTCGATGACAAAAGTGATCTGCCGGTTCACCGTATTGCCCGGCGCGATGTTCGGGATCAGGTTGTTGAGCCGGGCGGTGTTGTTGACAACCGACCAGCTGTTGTGGTTGAGCGCCAGGCCGTCGGGGATGAAATCCGTGACCTGAACATTAAAGGCGGGCGCCGAGCCCTCATTGGTTATTTTTATAGAGAAGGTAACGGAGCTGCCCGGCGAGAAGGGCCCGGGGCTGATTAGTTCTTTCCGGAGGGAAAGGTCATAAGAGGCGCTGATATACACTTCGACGGCGGCCTGGTCGTCCTCAGCCGGGTTCTGGTTGGCGGGTGTGGAGTCTCCGTCATTTTCGCCGGTTGCATTGGAAGCGGAGGCGATCTCCACCACATTGGTGATGTCGCCGTACGGGAAGCCCGTTTCTACCCGGAAAGTGATCTCCAGAAATACGGAACTCCCCACCGGTAGGGTATCGATGGGCGTATTCAGGGTAGCGGTTCCCCCTGCCGCTGTCCATTCAGGATCATCGAGAATAAGGCCGGCGGGAATGTAATTATTGAGTTGAATTGTCCCGGCACCCAGGAAGCCCTCATTGGCCACCTCAATGGTAAAGGTGACTTCATCACCCGGGTAGAAGGGGCCGTCGCCATTGAGGAAAAGATTGAGCGACAAGTCGAATTCGGGCAGGCCGTCCACTACGATCATGGCCACGTCGTGGTCATCTTCATCGGTAGCGGCTTCAGTACCGTTGGCCGGGCCGGTGCCGTCCCCGAAGATGGCGTCATCGGCGCCGGAGCCGGGAGCGCCGCCGGCATCGTTATCCGGAATGAGATCGGGGGTAGAATCCTCTTCTCCCCTGCCGATGAGGTTAACCGCCCGGAAGATCTCCGCCGCAGTGATGATGGTGTCTCCCGTAAAAGCAGGGGGTATCCGGAAAGAGATGCCGAGAGTTAGTGAATCTGCAGGTGCGATAGCCGGCAGTGGCCCCCGGCTGAGAATGGCGCCGTTGTTAACGGACCAGTTGACACTATCCTCCAGGGCCAGCGCATCATCCGGATAGAAGACAGCGACGCCCAAAGAATCGGCGGCCAGCGTACCCTGGTTGTACACCGTGATGGTGTAATTGACGCTCTCCCCGGGCATAAATGGCGGTGAAGAAAGCGCCTCATTGAGCTGGAGGCGAAGCGCCAGGTCAAAAACAGGCAGCGTGAAGCCTGCGTCCAGGGTAGGGTTGGGCTGCCCTGCGCTCCCGGTGGAAAAGCGGATGTAGGGCATGCCGTCCGGAATGAGGCCCGGCATGCCGGCGGTGATATTTTCCGGGCCGGCATCCGAATCGTTCATGTATGGATTGGAGCCGATGCCCGCCAACCTCAGGGTGGGTGTGTAGAGCTCATCGTTGATAAGGATAAAACCGTTTCCGGGGTTGCTGTCTTCACTGCCGAAAACGAGGATATAGGCCGTGGTGGGCTGCAGCCCTTCGCTTACGAACCAGGTTTCGCCCGCTGTTCCGGGTTGGGTGAAATGGTAACGGCCGAGGGAATCGGAACGGGTGGCCGCCAGTGGGGTTCCCGCTTCATCGTACAGGGTAATGATGAGGTTGGGCAGCGGAGGCTCGCAGGCTTCCTGAACGCCATTGCCGTTCACATCGTCCCACACCAGGTCGCCAACCTGCAGGGGCGGCGGGGGGCAGATGCAGAAACTGATGTCACTCAGCCCGATCTGCTGGGCGGCCGGGTTGGAGGGGCCGTCCGGCCCGGCCGCCAGGCGGACCACGACAGAGTCCACCTCTCCCTGAAAGCTTATAGAGATATTGCCGTCGGCAGAAGCGCCGTTGGCCATCCAGCTGTCTCCCAGGTATTCATTGGGCGATAAAATGCTCATGCTGCCACCGAGGGCGCCGGCGCCCGGAGTCAGGCCCGATAAGCTCAGTAGCACTTCTTCTCCCTGCAGGAAGCCGTGAACCGTCACCCGGTCCTGATAGGCCAGGCTGGCCAGGCCCTGGCCGTCGCTCTGGTCGATATCCAGGATAGAAAAACGGAGCTGGCTAACCGGCTCGCTGAAGATCACCGAACTTTCCACATACTGGCCCGGCGCCGCAGCGTTCATATTCATTGCCCAGAACCCTCGCTGGCCGCCCTGGGGAGTGAAGTCATTGTCAACCATAAAAGCCGAGGCGGAGGCGATGCCGAACGGGTCGTTATTACTGATGTTCAACTCCACTCCATCTATAGTGAAAGGCGTAGGGTTGTCCTCATTATCGGGAAGGGCCAGCCAGTTGAATATACGGGTACAGGCGGGCGACAAGGCAACCGGTTCTGCGCACCAACTGATATTGCCCAGGCCAATGCCCTGCGCCAAGGGCTCTCCGTCAGCAGGAGCAACCGAAAACAGGGTGATCGCCAGTTGGTCGACGGGCTCGTCAAAACGGATGGTAACGTTGCCCTCTCCGGAAGAAGCATCCACTTCGGTATTTCCTTCAAAAAGGTAGGGTTCCAGGACGCTCACAGCGCTCCCGGCAGTGATTTCGGAAAGGGACAGGCTTACCGGCGCCCCGCCGAGATAAGCCTGCACGGCGGCCCGGTCGGCGGCTCCTTCGGTAAGGTCTATGTCGAGGAGGGAAAAGGAAAGCGCGGCAACCGGCCGGCCGAAGGCCAGAACCACCCCTACCCCGTTATCGGCTCCGGAGCCGGCGCTGCCCGACTCGGTTTCAAGCAGGTAGAAAGCTTCCACTCCGCCGAGCTCCTCATGATATACCCGGTGGGCATATGGCGTAGCGCCGTCGGTAGTACGGGCCCAGAACACTGCGTCTCCATTAACGGCCGCTGAGAAGGGCGCCAGGGGAAAAGGGTTGGCGCCGTCGGAGTAGGCGCTCCAGTCCAGGGTATTGGGGGTATCGGAACAGTTGAAGGCGGCGCCTTCTTCCTCGCCATAACAATCCTGGCCGGCCTGATCCATAAAGCCCGCCTTCACCGCACAATCTCCGGCGGTAACGAACTGCACCGGGGAACCGTTGTCGGCCCCTGCAAGCGAGGGGCTCATCCCCGGGGCCTGCAGGGTGGAAAACTCTACGCGGTATTCTTCTCCGGGATTCAGCCCGGAGATGCTCCACCGGCCTTCACCGTTGGTAAAGGCCGCGCCCTGCAATACTCCTTCACAATCATATACTTCCACCTTGATGTTGGGCTGCCCGGGCTCTCCGTCGAAGAGGCCGTCGGCCACCGTATCTTTCCAGGCGAGGCCTCCGATGGCGTCGGCATCACCGGAACAGGCGGGGGTACAGGCGATGGCATCGGCGGTAGCATAGGCCTCGCACGGAAAACTATTCGCATCGGTAAAAGCGGCGATGACGGGATACCCCATCCCCGGGCCGGGCAGGGTGAAGCCGGTAAAGGTATGCGTGCCGCTTCCGGCTGCCGGAGTGAATACCTGGCCCTGGCCGCCGGCCGTTACTTTTATGGAAGCTCCCGGAGCGGCAACCCAGCTCACCGTTACTTCCGCCTCAAAAGTATTGTTACCATTGTCGAAATTGCAGCTTACCAGAACGGATTCTATGCTGAGGGTGCACTGCGCATTGGCCAGGGAGGAGGAAAAAAAGAAAGAAAAGACAAGGCTTGTGGCAAGATAAACCCATCTCCTGGTATAAAATGCTGCTACAGTTTTCTCAAAGAATGCCGTGTAGCGGTCCTTCATGCGAATTAAAATTTGTCAGCTTAACAAAACATTATCCTCCCTACAGGGGAGAAGAAAATAAAAAAGTGTCTTTTTTTTATGATTTGTTATAGCAAAGAATGTACCTCTTTTCCTTAGACGGAAAGAATTTCTTTTGAGTACATGTT
This sequence comes from uncultured Phaeodactylibacter sp., assembly GCA_964418125.1. Lineage (GTDB taxonomy): Bacteria > Bacteroidota > Bacteroidia > Chitinophagales > Saprospiraceae > JACJXW01. The sequence continues at coordinate 14,773 of CAYQKY010000036.1, read as the reverse complement.
TTCCTGAAAATAACTACCGCCTTGGCCTCCTCTATTACACCGCAAGGCGCAAAAGTGTTCGACACAAGTGGGGCAGGATCGAAGGGCTTGTAAAGGATTGTGCCTGTGTGGGCAGTAAATTGAAACGCTTTTCCTTTCTGCCGGCAGGATACCGGCGACTATCCGACATTGATACAGGTGAAAATTGTTTGGGGCCGGTTTTTGCCAGCCTTGCAAAAATAGGTAATAATTCGAATCTCTTCCAGTTTTGAAGGCCTTTTTATTCGGGAAGGCAGGCAATCCTGCCTCAATCCGGACAATCATTAAGAGTTTGTTAAGGATTTTTGAACAAACTATAAGCAACCTTTGCTTTTATTTTCCGTCTATGAATAGATAGGCACCGGTTAGTTAAGAAAAAATTCATCAAAAACCTCAACGATGACCTCGATCCTCATTCAACTCCTGGTAGCTCTGCCCGCCCTGATGGCGCCCGGCCCGGAGCTTTCCGCCACCCCGGCCCCTGCCGAAGACGGCCAACTGATCATCGAGATCGATAATGTAAAAGAGGCCAAAGGCACCATCTGGGTAGGCATCTACGACTCCGAGGATAATTACCTGGTCAAGGAAAAGGCCATCGTGCAAGGGTTCAAGGTGGAAAGGACAGGGGCTGCCCGCTTCTCCATTCCCGGCCTGCCCTACGGCACCTACGCCGTCGCCCTTTTTCACGACGTGAATGACAACGGCGAGCTCGACCGCAACTTCTTCGGCATCCCCACCGAGCCCTTCGCCTTTTCACGGCCGCCGCGCACCAAGTGGCGCCTGCCTACCTTCACTGAGGTCTCGTTCCAGTTCCGGAACAATACGCAACGGCTGAAGATAAGCCTGCGGGAGTGGTATGATTGAGAGAGCGTGAGGGGGAGATGAGGTGATCGGGAGATGGGGGTGAGGTTGGGCCTTTCAATCTTTCTGATAATAACAGATTGCGCAGCTGCAATGATGTTTGTCCTGGATCAGAGGCGAAAAGCCAACGCTGACCCGGCAGGCCAGCGGGAAGCGCTGCTGATCTTTGAAGGCGTATTTCATGTTGTGGAGTCTTTTTTACCACTTTCTTTTCCGGAACGCTTCTGGAGTTCCCGGCTGTTAAGAAACTCCAGGCTGTAACTGCTTTTTATAGCCTCATTGGCCTGTTCGGCCAGATGTTCGGGAAGGGTTTGTTTGAAATTCGTGGCTTTGGGCAGGCCCTTTCAATCCTCCTCCTCCACCGAAACCACCTCCACCACCACCGGCCGGTCGGCCAGCGGGAAGCGCTGCTGGCCTTTGAAGGCGTAGAGGCCGTCCTCCAGCATAGACAGATCATACTCGCCGGCTTCCAGGCCGAGCTCCTGCCGGGGCAAAAAGATGGCGGCCTCCCAGTCGACAGTGATGTCGGAAGCAGTGACTTCGTAGTCGATGACGGGATTCGACGCCCGAACGGTGGGCGGCGGGGCATGCCCGGCGGACAGGCCGGAAAAGTAGAGCAGCGTACCGCCCAGAAGCGCCAGGAGGAATAAGCCCCCGGCGCCCACTATATTCCCGGAAGTGGGGGTGCTTCGGATCATAGGAGTAAGGTTTTTGGTGAAGCCTGGACACTCTGGTAATTATTGACCTCGAAAAGGAAGGATACACTCCCGGTCAAAGCCCTCCCAAAGATTCCTCTTCTCCACCCAACCCGGAGCTCCTCAACCGCATGCTGGTCCAGAAACTGGAAGAGGTGGCCGAAGAGCTGAAGGCGAACTACCCGGAGGCGTACCGGAAGTTGAAGTTGGAGGAGTTGGTTGGGAAGGGGAAGTAGTTCTACTTTCTACTTTAAAAAAGCCGCGTAGCGGCGATAGGCCATAGCCCGGAGCGTTAGCTCCGGGTTAGGGGCAAGGGGTGGACAAGCTCCGTAGGAGCGACAGAACGAGAATAATGGGGCTCTCTGTCGCTCCTACGGAGCTTTTTTTTAAAGTAAAGTAGTAGGCGATATATAAATTTTGAAGCCTGATAGAATTTCCCACTTTCCCCGAACCCAACCTCCCCCATCACCGTAAAAATCCTTAGATTTATCGGCAACAAGCTCTCAACCAACTTCTGTGACAGCACATGAACCATCCCAACCCTGACACCCTCGACGCCTTCATCGCCAAATGGGCGGCCTCCGGAGCGGCGGAGCGCGCCAACGCCCAGGCCTTTATCCTCGATCTCTGCCAGGTGCTGGGCGTAGAACCGCCCCGGCCCAAGACGCCGGAAGAAGCCGCCAACGCCTACGTCTTCGAAAAAACGGTGCCCGCCATCAGCGGCGCCAGCAAGAACTTCATCGACTGCTACAAGCGGGGCCATTTTGTGCTGGAAGCCAAGCAGGGCGCCGACGCTGCTACCGGCAGCGCGCCCCTCTCCGCCGCAGCGGAAGCGCAACGCGCCGGCCGCCGGCGCGGGCACGGCATCCGCGGCACCAAAGCCTGGGATACGGCCATGGAGAAAGCCCGCAAGCAGGCGGAAAAGTACGCCCGCCTGCTGCCCCGCGAGGAGATCGACGGCGGCCGCCCGCCCTTCCTCATGGTGGTGGACGTTGGGCACAGCATCGCCCTGTACACCGACTGGAGCCGCGCCGGCGGGCATTATGTGCCTTTCCCCGACCCCACTTCCTACCGCATCCGGCTGGAGGAGCTGCGTAAGGAGGAGAACCGGGAACTGCTGCGCACCGTCTGGACGGACCCGCTCATCCTGGACCCCAGCCGCCGGAGCACCAAAGTGACCCGCAAGATCGCCGACCGCCTGGCCCGGCTGGCCCGCTCCCTGGAAGGGCAGCACTCGCCGGAGCGGGTAGCCCACTTCCTGATGCGCTGCCTGTTCACCATGTTCGCTGAAGATGTGGGGCTGCTGCCGGAGAAGAGCTTTACCCAACTGCTGAACGATATGCAGAAAGCGCCGGGCACTTTCGTGCCCATGCTGGAATCGCTCTGGGACAGCATGAACAAGGGCGGCTTTTCGGTCGTCCTGCGCAAGAATTTACCCCGTTTTAACGGCGGCCTGTTCGCGGAAATAGAGGTGGTCGACCTCAATGCCGATCAGATCCAACTACTCCTGGAGGCCGCCGATTCCGACTGGCGCGATGTGGAGCCGGCCATCTTCGGCACCCTGCTGGAGCGCGCCCTCGACCCGCACGAGCGCCACAAGCTGGGCGCCCACTATACGCCCCGCGCCTACGTGGAGCGCCTGGTGCAGCCCACCATCATCGAGCCGCTGCGGGCCGAGTGGGAGGCGGTGCAGGTGGCCGCCCTGCAGCTGGCGGAGGAAGGAAACCTCACCGGCGCCATCGGCCAGGTGGAGGGCTTCCTGCAGCGCCTGGCCAACCTGAAGGTGCTCGACCCCGCCTGCGGCAGCGGCAACTTCCTCTACGTCACCCTGGAATTGCTCAAACGGCTGGAGGGGGAAGTGTTCAACACCCTGCGCGAGCTGGGGCAGGGGCAGCAGCGCCTGGAGCTGGCCGGCGCCATCGTCACCCCGGCCAACCTGCTGGGCATCGAGGTCAACCCCCGCGCGGCCGCCATTGCTGAGCTGGTCCTGTGGATCGGCTTCCTCCAGTGGCACCTGCGCAGCAGGGGCAGCCTGGAGGACCTTAAAGAGCCCATCATCCGCGACCTGCACAACATCGAATGCCGGGATGCGGTGCTCACCTGGGAGGATCGCACGCCTATGCTGGATAAGGATGGGCGGCCGGTGACGCGCTGGGATGGGCGGACGACCAAACCGCACCCCGTAACCGGAGAGGAAGTGCCGGACCCGGAGGCGCAGGTGCAGGCGTATCAATACCATGACCCCCAGCCGGCGGAATGGCCGGAGGCGGACTTTATTGTGGGGAATCCGCCGTTTATTGGGAATAAAAGGATGAGGTACCATCTTGGGGATGGTTATGTGGATGCCCTGCGAAACACATACGGCAATAGAGTTTCTAATACTGCTGACTATGTGATGTACTGGTGGGAAAAAGCCGCACAGCTCACCATTAAAAATAAAATAGAAAGATTCGGTTTTATCACCACAAATAGCATCACCCAAGTTTTTAATCGTGAGGTTGTTGGAAAATATCTGAATGAAGATAAATCTCTATCGCTTGTTTTTGCTATACCAAATCATCCATGGACTGACTCTTCTGATGGAGCTGCTGTAAGAATTGCTATGACAGTTGGAATTAAAGGGAACCAAATAGGAATCCTTCAAAAGGTGAGAAATGAAGATAAAACAAACAGCCTGGAGCCTAGGCTCAATTTAACAAACGAAATGGGGAAAATTGCTTCTGATCTAACAGTAGGAGCAGACGTTACACAAACAGTTGATTTGAAGGCTAATTCTTTATTAGCTAGTCAAGGTATGAATCCATTAGGCCTTGGATTTAGACTTTCACCAGATGAAGTAGAACAGTATGGATATTCACTACAAAACCTACCAGAAGTGATAAGGCCCTATAGAATCGGTAAGGACTTGGTACAAAGGGAAGAAGAAAAATTTGTTATAGATTTTTGGGATACACCGCTTCAAGTCGCAAGAGATAAGTACCCACCTCTTTTTCAACACCTATTAGAGTTTGTAAAACCTCAAAGGGACCAAAATCGCCGTAAATCTAGAAGGGAAAAATGGTGGATTTTTGGTGAAGGAGCGCCTATGTTTCGTGAAGCTTCAAAAGAGTTGAGTAGTTTTATAGCGACATGTCGTACAGCAAAACATCGTGTCTTCAGCATCTTATCTTCAGAAACCATACCAGACGCCAAAATTGTGGCTATCGCCTTAGAAGATATCTATTTTCTTGGTGTTTTATCTTCTAAAATTCATATTACGTGGGCTGCAAGTATAGGAGGTTGGCTTGGCGTCGGTAATGACTCAAACTATAACCATTCTGATTGTTTTTCTAAATTCCCCTTCCCCACCCCCACCGACACCCAACGCTCCCACATCCGCGCCCTCGGCGAGCGCCTCGACGCCCACCGCAAGCGGCAGCAGGAGCTGCACCCCGACCTGACCATGACCGATCTATACAACGTCCTGGAAAAAGAGCGCGCCGGGGAGCCTCTCACCGAAAAGGAGCGCCGCATCCACGAGCAGGGCCTGGTGGGCATCCTGCGGCAGATCCACGACGAGCTGGACGCCGCTGTGGCGGCCGCCTACGGCTGGCCCGCCGATCTGGAGGAGGGCGAGATCCTGGAGCGCCTGGTGCAGCTCAACGCCGAGCGGGCGGCGGAGGAAGCGGCGGGGCTGGTGCGCTGGCTGCGGCCGGAATACCAGGCGCCGGAAGAGGCCAAAACTGCCAGACAGGGCAAACTGCTGGAGGTGGAAGTGGAAACGGCGGAAGCGCAGGTGGCCGCTGCCGAAAAGCGCCCCTGGCCCGCCACCCTGCCGGAGCAGGCCGCCGCCCTCCGCGACCTGCTGAACAGCCTGGACACCCCGGCGGACGTCCCCACCCTGGCGGCTGCTTTTGATAAGAAGCGGACAAAAAAGCATTTGGAACAGGTGGAGCGGCTGCTGGAGACGCTGGGGGCGCTGGGGCAGGCGGAGGAGGTGGAGGAAGGGGTGTGGGGGCGGTAGGCTCGTGGCGCGATCATCTTGATCGCAGGCCGAACACGAAGACGGACGTGCCCACCCTGGCGGCAGCTTTTGATAAGAAGCAGACGAAAAAGCACCTGGAGCAGGTAGAGCGGTTGTTGGAGACGCTGGGGCAGGCGGAAGAGGTGGAGGAAGGGGTGTGGGGGAGGTAGCCTCGTGGCGCGATCAACTTGATCGTCCGGCCTGACGTGTGAGAGTACGGCTTGCGATCAAGATGATCGCGCCACGAACAGCCTGGCGGCGGCTTTTGATAAGAAACGGACGAAAAAGCATTTGGAGCAGGTGGAGCGCCTGCTGGGGACGCTGGCGGCACTGGGGCAGGCGGAGGAGGTGGAGGAAGGGGTGTGGGGGCGGTAGGCTCGTGGCGCGACTATCCTGATCGCGCCACGAAGCTCCCCCGCCCAAAAACCCACCCACACCACAAAGCCGACAAAATAAACGGCAGCGTAAACAGGACAACCTTTACATTCCCACTCAGTATCCCGGCCAATGCCACGAACAGCACCAGCACCCCCATCAGGACGATTCCTGCCCACACCAGGCTTTTACGCGGCTGCTTTTGGGCCAGGGCAACAAGTATCAGCAACTGCCCCACGAAAGGCCCCAGGATCAGCGGATGCACAAATGAACTAGCCTTATCCCACTGCTTAAAAAGTAACTGGTAGGCTATTTCAAAAACAAAGGCCGATTGTTCCGTACCCCATTCCAGATAACAGAAAAAAAAGGAAAGCCATAAACTGAACAGGGCGGCCTTTTTCATGGATAGGTGTTTTTGTGGTTTGGTAGTTTCCCTAAAGATACGCTCCTGCAAGGAAATTCTTATCTTTATTACTCACCTTCAATCCCCCCTATGCAACTCGAAATCGGCCAAACCGTTCAAGTCAAACCCGGGCAGCGGGACGAAGACACCGGCGCCTCCGTCGCCGGCCGGCCCGGAAGGATCACCGCCCTGTACCCGGAAGCAGATACGGTGGAAGTGGAGTGGGACAGCCCCACCCTGCGGCGGCTGCCCGGCCCTTTCACCTGCTCATAAACTTCAGAACCACATGTCCACCATACTGCACCTTGCCGCCATCCTCATCCTGATGGCACAGGCTGCTGTTTCCTTCCGCAACCTGGCCTGGACCATAGCCGCCACCTTCCTGCTCATCGGCGCCACGGCCTTGACAGCCTCCCGGGGCAGGCGCCTGTCCTGGATCGTTTTTTTATCTATCGGGGTGGTTTGCTGGTATGCGGCCGTCAGCTGACTTTGTCTTTTGCCAGGGAGAAGTGAGCAGACAACTCGAAGTTGTCAGCTCATGTGACAAGATTTTCCCACCTCCATTCAAAGACATTTCTCCAAAAACTCCCCTACCTTTGGGCCAGGCAAAGCCATCCGTCATGACCATCCTCATCATCGAAGACGAAAAGCCGGCGGCACGCCGCCTCGAGCAGCTCATCCGCCAGCAACGCCCGCAGGCCAGCATCCTGGGCGCCATCGATAGTGTGGAAAGGGCCGTGCAATGGTTCCGGGAGAATACTCCGCCCGCCCTGATGTTCCTCGACATTCAGCTGGCCGACGGGCTGAGCTTCGATATCTTCCGGGAAGTGGAGGTGCAGGCGCCCGTTATTTTCACCACCGCCTACGACCAGTATACGCTCAAGGCCTTTAAGCTCAACAGCATCGACTACCTGCTCAAGCCCATCGACCCGGAGGAGTTGCAACAGGCTCTGGAGAAATTCGACCGCTACTTCGGCAAAGCGCCCCTGCTGGACACGCGTGCGCTGGAAAGCCTCATTCAGTCCTTTCAGGCGCCGGAATACAAGGAACGCTTTATCGTCAAGGCCGGCCAGCAGCTCACCTTTATACAGGTGGAAGACATCCGTTATTTTTATTCGGAAGACGGCCTGCTCTTCGCCCGGATGAATGACAAGAAGCGCCACGCTCTCGATTACACCCTCGACCAGTTGGAAAACCTGCTCGACCCCAAAGACTTCTTCCGCCTCAACCGCAAAACCATCGCCAACATCAACGCCATCTATAAGGTGGCGCCTTATTTCAACAGCCGCCTGATCGTGGAAATGCGGCCGCAGCCGGAATTCGAGGTGATCGTCAGCCGGGACAGGGTGACTGACTTCAAGAACTGGCTGGACAAATGAATTTCCGGGGGATATTTTGCCGGAATCCGGCAAAATATCCCCCGGAAGTTGAACCATCTGAAAAATATTGGCAAATTGGGCGCGTTATAACGGCGTACACCTGGCATTATCCGAAACTATATGCACCAGGCGTCCGTATAAATCATTATTGAAATATAATCCCAATTAAAACGAACATAATCCCTATGAACGAAAATGCCCCCATGAAGGAGACATCTCCTGATGTGATCTTTGCGCTGCTTCTTTTCCTGATCTGCATCCTCATTTCCCTCTTCTTTGACACAGACAGCATAGTGAACACCATCGTTTTTTCGAGGTAACAAAGGGTAATGGAAGAAGCGGGCTACTGCCTGGCAACCATCACTTTTTCGACAAACACCCTACCCTCCTGCTCGATGGTGAGCAGGAGCATACCTTCCGGCACCCCTTCCAGGCCGATCTGCTGATCGTAGGCGCCGCTGAATTCCTGAATGTATTCCTTGTACAGCTGTTTGCCGGCCGCATCGAGCAGCATGACGGTAACCGGCGCCTTTTCCCCGGTGAAGCGCACCGTTAGCTGATTCTCCGCCGGATTGGGGAAAGCTTCGAAGGCTTCGAGCTCCAGTTCGGGTTTTTCTTCCCGGAGTTGGGGAAGGGGAGCTTCCTCATCATCTGTTTCCACCCGGAATTCGAATACACGGGGAGCGGCGGCCCTTCCCTGGAGAGTAGCCTCCACCGTCATCGGCCGCCCTTCCCGGCTCAGGCCAACCGACACCTTATCGCCGGGCGCCTTATCACCGAGAGCTTTGACGAGGCCTTCGTAATTTCCGACAGGGCGCCCGTCTATAGTGGTAATGATGTCTCCTTTCCGGATGCCCGCTTCTTCGGCGGCGCTGCCTTCAAAAACGTTGAGGACGGCGGCTCCCTCGCCTTCCGGCACGTCCACCTCCTCTGTCTCTCCGTTTTCGTTGATCAGCTCTCTTGTCTGCCCCACCTGCACGCCGAGCATGGCCCGGTTGGGAGGCGTGCTGAAGGTGAACTCCTCACCATCCAGGCTTTTGAAATGCAAGCCCCGGCTTTCCAGGCGCTCCTCCAGTTCTTCCGGGAGGTCGCCCAGCCCCTGCCATTCGATCACCTCTCCGCCGGGTTCGATGCGTATTCTCAGGTTCTTCAGGCCATCCAGCTCTTCCAGCTCTACATCTATATTCTCCAGGCGTTCCTCCAGTTCCATATCCAGCCCTTCCACATCGATGTCGATATCCATATCTTCCAGGCCGCGCCATTCCACATCGCCGTCGCCGAGCCGGATGATCACCTCGCCGTTTTCGCCTTCCCATTCCAGCACTTCGCCTTCCTCCCCTTCGCGGACGATCTTTTCCACTACTTTGTTTCCGTCCTCATCGACGGATTTTTTTATGATGACGATCTTCTGCCGCCCCTTTTTCGGCTCATCCTGGGCGGTGAGCAGGCCGGGCAGCAAAGCGGCAAATACCAATAAAAGAGTCCAGTTCAGTTTCATGATGGTATTTTTTGTTTGTTAAGGGTTGTGTAAAGAATAACTTATAACACCTGGCTGCTTCTTTTGGCGCTATACTTCGTTAAAAATACTCGCCGTAGCTTTGGCTACGCCTGCGTTTTTTGCCTCGTCTAGCACCAAAATAAGTGCGCCAATTATTTATAACTTATTCTTTACACAACCCTAAGGGATTTTCTTTACTGGGATTTCTTGTTAATGCGAATGTGGGTGTTTTCATCTACTTTCCCTCCGGTGGTTTCCTCCCATATCCTTTTGTATTTTTCGTAGGCCTCCGGAGACTGTTTTTTACCATTGACCCGGACGTAGCCTTTACCCGACAGTTCAAAGCGGTATTCGGCGGCCGTCCCGATCAGGCCGTCGGCCAGCAGGGCTTTTTCCAGTGTGCTCTGGGCATTGCCCTTGCCCCTTGGCCCTTCGGGAAAAAAATACACGTAATTGCCTTCCTTCCCGAAGTTGAAGTTATTTTCGTCAAACTGCAACCTCATTTCCTCGCGGTTCAGGCGCAGCTGTTCGCGGTATTGCTCCATCGCCTCTTCCGTTTGCCGGCGTATTTCATCCTGCTGGGCTTTCAGCTCTTCCAGGAGCCGTTCTCTTTCTTCGGTGCGCTGCTCGCGGAGTTGCTCGCGCGCCTTTCTCATTTCTTCCTGTATACGTTCGCGTTCCCGGCGCTGATGCTCCATCAGTTCGCGGTAAGCTTCGCGCTCGGCTTCCCGGGATTCCTGCCAGAGTTCTCCGTCCGGGCCGGGGGCGCCAAACCATATCCCCGGAGCCTCCATGAAGAAATTATCGCCCTTAAAGCGGAAGAAATTGGCGTCGCTCCCTTCGATGACCACCCTTGTTTCGCCATCTTCCAGTTCTTCCCCATCGAGGTAAATGGCGTGCCCGCCATCTTCATCGGCGACGATGAACTCTATTGTTTCCCCGTCATTTTTTTCAATAATGACGGTGGTGCTGCCATCGTCTTGTTTTTTTGCGGTGATCTGTTTTACCTCCTTCCGCTCCAAACGGGGGGGGGCGGGAGGAGCAGGGGGAGCGGGCGGGGCAGGAGGCGCTGCCTGCGCCGGCGGGGCGGGAGCGGCGGGAGGCGCCGGAGCCCTTGGAGGCCTTGGGGGCCTGGGAGGCCTGGGGGCATTATTGGCCAGTTCTTCGACCATTTCTTCGTACTGCCCGAATTCACTTTCCGGGATCTTCTGCCCGTCGATTTCCAGCTCGGTAATCTTTCTGTCTCTGATGCGCACCTTGACCTCCTTGCCGTCTTTATGGGAGTGAATATTCACCTTTCCATCCGGCAGGGTATCGGGAAGCGCCGGGAGGCGGAGGCTTATCTCCTGCTCGTGGAGGGGCTGGAGTTCCCCGGCAATAACAGAAGGCAGGGGAGCAAAAGTTTCTATTTCAGCGAGGTTTTCAGCCGGGCGGCTGGCGCTGGCCGACAGGAGAAAGATGGCGGCAAGCAGCAGCACTGTCGTTGTGAATTTTTCCATGATGTTGGACTTGTTTTGCGGTTGGCCGAGTATCCGCTTTACCCGGTGGAGCAGGCGCCCTTTACCCTTCCGGGCCAGGGCCATTGCCATGCGGGGGTTTCCCTGGCTGGCTTCTTCGATCTTCACCAGGGCCTTGGCATAGGCCAGGGAGTTGCCGCACAGCGCTACGGCGATGTCGTCGCAGCAATTTTCCCGCTCCATCCGGATATTGGCGGAGATCCACCAAACAGCCGGGTTAAAATAATATAGTGCTTCAATAAGTGATTGCAGGATGTTGAACAGATAATCCTTCCGGTAGATATGGGCCAGTTCATGGGCCAGGATGGCCTCTACCTGCCCGGTAGTCAGCCCGTTAATGGCGCCGATGGGCAGGAGGACTACCGGCTTCAGGTAGCCGATCGCCATTGGCGTCTTCACCAGGGCCGACTCCATCAGCCGGATGGGGCGGCTCAGCCGCAACTGGCCGGCCAGTTGCTCCAGGCGTTGCTGCCAGGGAGGAGGAAGCGGCGCCACCCTGTAGTTCTTGAGGTGCTGTATGTAGGCGATGCCCCCCAGCAGGCGCAGCACAAAAAAGGCCACGCCCAACAGCCATATACAGAGTATCAGCGGCAGGTGTTCCTCGAAATAGGCCTCAAACCGACGGGCAAAGAGGGCCAGGGCCGGCCCTTCCTCCGCCATCCGGGAGGCGGCGGCGCCCAGAACGCCTTCGCCACCACCACCTTCGGCCACCGCCTCGCCCTCCGGCTGATAATAACCGATAAAAGTAACAGCCGAGGCCAGCAGCAGGGCCAGCATGGAAAAATTGGCCAGCAGGTAACGGAAGTGCGCCGAACGCTTCTGAAGGCCGATCAGCACCACCGCCAGCAGGATGGCGATGAGCATGCCCTGCCAGAGGGAATGGACCACCGTCCACCCCAGGGCATAACCCACTTCACCGGTAAGGAGAGCATATACAGTATTCATAAAAGGAGTTTTGCCGGGTTACTTTTCATCTTCACTGTCGGATTCCATCTTTTCGATCAGGGCCTTGATCTCGTCGAGCTCCTCAGGGGAAGCCTGATGAGCGCCCAGAGCCTGCATGACCAGCTTCATGGCGGAACCCCGAAAGGTTGAATCAACAAATTTCTGTAATAGCCGCTTCTGCGTATCCGCCTCACTGACGGCCGCCTGGTAAATGTGGGTGCGGCTTTGGGTATCGCGCAGGGCCAGCCCTTTTTCAGCCATGATCTGCATCAGCTTCAGGGTAGTGGTGTATCCCACCTCCCGCTCTTCGTTGAGCTTTTCATTGACAAACCGCACCGAAGACGGGCCGTATTCCCAAAGGACCTGGAGGATCTCCAGCTCCGATTCCGTCGGCTTTGGAATATTGTAGTTCATGAATGTCAGTGTTTCTACGAATCATTTCGTATGCAATTATATACGAAGCTTTTCGTAAAATCAAGTTTTTGTACGAATTTTTTCGTACTTATTAAAAGTTTAACGCCCCTTTGACAAAGGACAGCAAAGTGAACCGCAGGGATGCAGGGAACTGTTATGTATTTGATAAAGGTAATCGGCCTATGGCCTAAAATTCCTACCTTTACCCTTTACCGGCCGCCGAACTTAGGGCCGGCCGCAATAGTGATCAAAAAAATTTCACCTCAATGAGAATTGCATTGTTTTTCCTGGCCGGCATCTTTCTGTTCACCTTCGCCTCCTGTGGAGGAGGGGGCGCCTCAAACCAGCAAGAAGAGGCTAACGGTACGCCGGCAGACACCATCAGCCTCACCGAAAATGGAAGCCCGGACGGATACGAGAGCGCTCAGCTCCGCTCCAGCCACGACTGCAAGGTGGCCGGCGACATCCTCGAGGGCAACCAGTTCTGGATCAGAGAGCAGGAAATACTGGTCGTCGTCAAAGCGGATTCCACCACGCTGGACCCCGACTATGGCCCCAGCCACCGCGTCGTGGAAATATACGACACCAAAACCTGTGGCCGCGTCGAACGAAAAGTCCTGCCCGTAGATGTCAGCCCCGATTTTCCCTATTTCATCGCCGAGATCACTTACAACAACAGCAGCCAGCTGGTCGCCATTCACGGTTTCAACCTGATCTACATCTACGATGTGGAGAACCGCAGCCTCCTGCCGCAGCTTCAGCCTCAGTACCGGACGGAGCGTTACGGAGTAGACGCCCAGTCGGGCATGATCCAGCGCCTGGAAGTGTGGGAAAATTACCTTATGGGCTACGCCCGGGACTACGGGAGCTTTGCTTTCGACCTGAGCAACCGGCAAAACCCGGAGGCCGTCCTTCCCTTCGCAGAGTACGCAGTGGAGACCCAGGTGTTTCATTCCCTCTTCCTGCTGGAATCGCAGGGAGGGTACCAGGCCATTATGCCCAGCTATGACAATGAAACCGATAAATTTTCCATCAACCCGGCCTTCGACAGCCCCATTGCCCTGAATACCGATGTTCCGAAAAGCGCCCGCAACAACCGCTTCCTGGTCCTGCGCCAGGCCAATGCGGAAAAAACCGCCGTCGCTTTCGACCTCAGGGACAGGGAACGGGTTGCCCTGCCCTCCAATATCGCCACACAGCAAACCAGCAACATTCTGGACTGGCTGAAGCAGAATGGGTGAGGAAAGGCGGGGTGCAAGCAAGGAAATACAATGAAATGCGCGTGAATGCAATGGAAATGTGCACTTGCAATCCGCTTTTTTTAAAGGTATATTTGTAAAAAACGAACTTATGGCAACGGCATCGTCTGCGCAAGGAAAACAGAAGCGGCGGGGAAGGCGCAAGCCACTGCCGAAAACTTTGGAGGAGTTTCTGCAATGGAACCCGGAAGACGGCTTTAAGTATGAATGGAACAATGCACTGTGAAGATGACGTACCGCACTGTGTTCCTGGCTTTGGCCTTTTTTCTCCTGGGCCCCCATCCTGCCCAAACGCAGCGGATGGACAACAAGAGAATGGAGAAGATCTTCGAAAAGCGGTCCATACAAGTAGAGGGAGATCCCGGCGCCTGGATGGTTTATTTTAACGACTACATCCTGTTGGTCATCACTGATGAGGAAAGAAACCGGATGCGCGTTTTTACGCCCATCGTCGAGGAGGAAGCCGCCAGCCCCGCTCAGCTGTCGCGCATGCTGAAGGCCAATTTCCACTCAGCGCTCGATGCCAGGTACAGCATATATGAAGGTTTTGTGGTCAGCGTTTTCACCCATCCGCTGCGGGAACTGTCGGAAGAACAACTGATAGACGCCATGCGGCAGGTTGCCAAACTGGCGGAAACTTACGGGACTACTTATTCCAGTACCGAATTGCTCTTTGACGGCGAGGAGGAGGAAGAAGAGGAAAAGCCGGTGGAGAAACGGTCGTAGGATTTTTGATTTTTGATGTTTGATGTTTGATGTTTGATGTTTGGGCTGGGAGAGGCCTTAAAACAACTTAAAAAACCATGCCTTCAATACTATTGATGAGCCTGATGCTTACTCCCGCTGCCGGCCGGGTGGATACAGGAGAATTGATCCTCAACATCCGGAACCTGGAAGTGGGCAGGGGAGAAATACACATCGCCCTGTACGACAACGAAGCGGATTTTATGGAAACAGAAAAGCGCGTGGCCGGCCTGGCCGTGCCGGTTAAGTCTGTAAAGAACCTGCAGGTTTCCTTGGGGCGCTTTCCTTACGGCGGTTATGCCCTCGCCGCTTTCCACGACCTCAACGGCAACGGGGAACTGGACAAAAATGCCCTCGGCATCCCCACCGAACCCTATGCCTTTTCCGGCAACCCGCGGGTGAAATGGCGGGCGCCCGCCTTCCGGGAAACGCGGTTTGAGTTCCGGCAGCCGAAACTGGGGCTTACTATCGAATTAAAACGCTGGAAAGAGTATTGAGGGCTGGATGGTTATATTGCTGGGTGGTTTGCTTATTGATGACCTGGCCTGCGGGAGTACACCCAACAATATAACAATATGCGAATCCAGGGCTAAAACCATGGGATTGTCCGGAGAGCCGGAGGCTGAAATGCCCAAGGCTTGGCCCGTTAGGGCCTAAATGTT
>CAYQKY010000035.1:0-54180 GCA_964418125.1 uncultured Phaeodactylibacter sp. | reverse complement strand
TGCCTGCGCCGCCTCCCAGCCTCCTAAAGGAGTAGCTGCCACCCGCAATTAACAATAATATTGGTTTTGCGGGAAGGGGTTTTCCCTTTAGGGAGTTAGAGGGCTGCGAGGGGGTGTAAAAGAACTTAAATTACACTGTATTAAGGCCCAAAACCGATATTGGCCATATCTTATCCAGGCCATAAAAAATCTTAACCGATCAGTGTTCTATCCTTTTCTGGGCTTATGAGACAGCCTCCGTCAATTTTCCGGAGCGCCTACTGGCGTACCTCCTTAATGCGGAAAGGGGCCGGTAGTTCTCCTCCCTGTATCAGCGCGGCGATTACCCCGGCTTCTTCTTTGGAGAAATCTCCGGTGATCTGTGCCTGCCCGGAATTGATCTCCGCCAATACCCGGGGCGCAAAATAAACCAGCCCGTCAAAAACGATGGCAACCGGGCGGCGCATGTTTTCCCGGGTGGCCTTCGCCCAGTGGGCGCCGCCTTCTTCATCGAAGCTCAGGGCGATGCTGGCCGTTTCGGTGCGTTCATCGTATCGGGCCTCGCTGCGCGCTATCTCCCTTCCGGTAAGAATGGGCGACATGCCTTTCCCGTACTGAAGGGCGTAGAGGTCCTGTTTCCCGTTCTCATCCGGAAAACGCCCGAAGGCGAAGCTCAGGTTGCCGGGTAAAACCCCACTGGACTGCCGGCTGAGGACGAACCGGCCAAAGGCCGGGACCTCTTGCGAGGAGATGCTGCCGAGCACCGCTTCCATTTCACCGGTTTCCGTATCGAGTGGGAGCCACTGCCTCCAGGCTTCTTCCTGCCCCGATCCGTTAAGCATCCGGAAAACCTCCGGCTGGGTAAATACTTCACAAAATTCCAGCTTCCCCACGCTGGACAGCAGGGGAAGGACGGCTTCTGCCGATACTTCCTCCCGAAACCGTATGGTGAGCTCGGGCTGTTGTGGATGAGCTTCTGTTTCGAAAGCCTTTAGGCCATAGGCGTTGAGGCGCCGAACGATTACCTCCTCAGCTTCCAGTAACGTTTCCCGGCTGGCTTCCGGGCTTTCAATGGTGATTTCCAGAAATCCGACGGGCGCCGAGTAATTGACGCCGGGCATCAGGCTGGTGGCCAGGATGACGGCCACAGCGATATATATGAACTTTTTCATTTCATACTGATTTTGAATGGTTGAAATAGTATGTAGACAAACGCCGGGCGCGATCGCGTGGAATGGAACAGCCAGGGCGCTGCTCTCCTGCGCCATCGTGCTTCTGCGTCAATTTAAACTATGTGGAAATAGGGGGAGGGGCGTCTATTCTCAGGCAGGAAAACAAGATGCAGCGTTTAACGCCGGGGGTGAAAACGAAGGTTTTGTTTACCTGCCCGGGGAGATCGTTTGAGTGGGTTTGAACAGGAACCGGCGGTAGTGCCTGCCCACCAGTGTTCGAGCCTGGCGTTTGGGCGGGGTTCTCCTTAAAAGAAGGAAAAGGGGGGGCCAGAAGCGCCGCCTGAGAGGCCTCTGTGTGTGCCTGATAAGCGGCGGCCCTGTATTCAGAAGAAGGAAGAATATCAGGCTGGAACGCTTTGCCAATTCCCAGCAGTAACAGGACACTGAACAAAAAGGCGAGGGCCCTGGCTTGCGCCGTTTCCTGAATGATATGCTTTTCCAATCGTGACATCGGCCAGCAAGTTATTACAAATAGGTATAAAAGTCAATCTTCTTCACCGCACCAGGTGGATCTCCAGGCAGGGTGGGTTGAATTCATACCCTTTCAACTGCAGATAGTTGGCAAAGCGGGGCAGAAAGATGGAGCGCCGCTGGTTGCCCAGGCTGATGACCAGTTCGTCGCCGAATTTTTCCAGGCGGACAGCCCCTTCCTCGACAAAAGGAAGTTTAATTCGCGCCAGGTACCCATCTTTTTCTTCCCGGATCTCAAAAGGGTTGTCCTGGTAAAGGATGGCCGCCGGATCGGTATCTCCGTATATCGCCCTGCCGATCTTGTCCAGCAGTTCTATTCCGAAGACTTCCTGCCCCTGGTGCATCACTTCAAAAATGGGCAGGGGGTCAAAGGATTCCCTGATCTCTCTGAGGTATTCCTGCTGGGAAACCAGGTAGCGCTCAAAAATGCCCTTTCCGGCTTCCTCAGGAAAAATGCGGTTGACGATCACGGCATCTACATTGTAGCCGTATAGCTGAAGGTAGGAATAGGACCGTTTTGCCTCCTTTACCACCATGCGTTCCGGATTGGCGACAATGCGAATAGAGCATACCTCCGGATCCTGCATTACCTGCTGTATACTTTCCAGCTTGTCGAACAGGTTTTCCAGCTCGTCCATGCCTTTGTCGAGCGGAATGCCGGTCATGGACCGCACCATAGCGCCGAACCCCTTCATAGCAAAGCGCTGCCCGGGAAAGGCCTTCAGCACCCACGACTGGGTGACCTGGGGCAGGGACAACAGGCTGAGGGTCTCACCGGTGGGGGCGCTGTCGATAATGACCAGCTCGTAGTCTTTTTGTCGATAATACTCTTCCAGCCATAGGAAGGCGGAAGCCTCTTCCATCCCCGGGAGTGCCGAGAGTTCTTCCGCTACTACGTTTTTGATACCCTGGAATTTAAAAACGGATAGCATCAGCTGGCGGATGCTGTTCCAGTGCTTTTTCATAGAATAATAAACGTCGAACTCCTGTGCGAAGAGGTTGGGGGCGACTTCCTGAGGCTCCGGCCCCAGCTCTCTGTCCAGAGCATCGGAAAGGCTGTGTGCCGGGTCGGTGGAGATCACCAGCGTTTTGACGCCCTGCCGGGCAGCTTGCAGGGCGGTGGCGGCGGAAAGGGTCGTTTTGCCAACCCCTCCTTTGCCTGTGAACAAGATGATTCGCATAATTGGGAATAATGTTTACAAAAGGTAAGGATCGAATCGGCGAATTGTTGCGTACAAAAGGCAAGTATGGGGGGTTGACTGAACTCCACCAACCTAATCAACCCAATCAACGAACCAACCTAATCAACCAAATAGATCTCCTCCACCTCTCTGACCGGTTGCCGGCAGGTATAGTCTTTACACACATAGATCAGCGTCTTACCACCAGCTGGCCAGCGGTGCGCCAGCAGCGGGTAGGTGTCGTTTGGAGTGTCGGTGGCCATGAGCACATGGAGGCCGAAGAATTCGCTGTTGGCCTGCCGGGCCTTATCGCGGGCTTGGGGCCCGGCGATAGCGATCTCCAGCCAGCCGAAGGCTTCTCCCATCAGGCAGGCCCCCCAACGGGCATGCGGGAGTGGGTTTTCCAGCAAGTTGTTGCCTACGGCCGCGAGCATACGGCGGGCCTGCTCCTGCCATTCCGTTTTACCAAGTAGCAGCCCCAGTTGCTGCAGGTTGGAAGCCATAACCGCATTGGGTGAAGGCATGTCCTCTTCCCGGACGGACAGTTGCCGGATGGGGCCTTCGCTTTGCCCCTTTGAGGTATAGTAAAATAAACCGGCGCTTTCTTCCCAGAACAGCTCCCGGGTTTTTTGCACAAGGCTTTCAGCAGTATGCAACCATCCGGGGTTTTGGGTAACGGCCTGCATTTCGATCAAGGCTTCGATGAGGTAGGCGTAGCCATCGAGGTATGCCGGTATCTCCTGTTGGTAAAGGTGGAGCAGGGCGCCGTCTTCCTTACGGAAGTGATCCAGCAAAAAGGTGGCGGTCTGTTCGGCAACCTGCAGGAGTTGCCGGTTGCCGGTAGCGCCGTATGCCCGGGCATAGGCTGTAACAGCCAGGGCATTCCAGGGCAGGATCAGCTTGTCGTCATACCGGGGCCGGGGCCTTTGGGCCTGGCGGGGCTTCAATTTTTGCCAGCAGTGCTTGAGAAACCCTTCCATATCGGCGGCATTGATGCCTTTTTCGCGGGCGAACTGCCCTACCGGCAGGTTGGCAAAGGGAATGTTGCGCCCCTCCCAGTTCCCTTCTTTGGTAATGTGGTAATATTCACAGAACCAGCCTGCATCTGCGCCAAGCAATTCTGCTACCTCATTGTATTCCCAGGTGTAATAGGCCCCTTCCCGGCCCCCCGATTCCGCATCGAGAGCAGCATAGAAACCACCGGCAGGGCGGCCGAGGTAAGCCTCCAGGAAGGAAAGGGTATCGAGCAGGGCAACGCGGTATTTCGTCTTTTTTGTCCATTTGTAAATGTCGGCCAGTAAACGGGCGGCCAGTGCGTTATCATAAAGCATTTTCTCGAAGTGGGGTATCCGCCACTGCCTGTCCACAGTATAACGTGCGAACCCACCTTCCAGATGGCCGCGAAGCCCTCCCATCAGCATGGCGTCCAGGCTGTCCAGAAAATGGCGGAAGGCGGGCAGGCTGGAAGTGTACCAGGCGTAATACATCAGAAATTCGAGCGCCATGGTGTTGGGGAATTTTGCCCCCCTCCCAAAGCCGCCGTGATCCGTATCGAATTTCTTTTGGAGGGCATCGAAAACCTTGCCGGCGGTAGCTTTGGTAAACAGGCCTTCTTCCCGGAGGGAAGGGGACAGGCGTTCGCGGCGCTCCATCCTGGCCAGGATCTTTTCCGCTTCCTTTTCTACGGCGCGCCGGTTCTGGTAGAAATTATAGGCGGCAAACTGCAGGGCCTGCATCCACGATTGCAGGCGTTGCCCCGGCGCCGGGGGGAAATAGGTGCCGGCATAATAGGGCTTGCCCTGAGGCGTGAGAAAAACGTTGAGCGGCCAGCCGCCCTTGCCGGTGATCGCCTCGCAGGCGGCCATATACAACGCGTCCAGGCCGGGGCGTTCTTCCCGGTCTACCTTGATGTTGATGAAGTGTTCGTTCATGTAGGCGGCCACTTCCTCGTCTTCAAAACTCTCTCGTGCCATCACATGGCACCAGTGGCAGGTGCTGTAGCCAATACTGAGCAGTATGGGCTTGTCTTCTTTTCGAGCGCGTTCCAGAGCTTCCTCTCCCCACGGATGCCAGTCTACCGGGTTGTCAGCATGTTGCCGCAGATAGGGGCTCTTTTCTTCTTTTAATCGGTTCATAATGTGAAAATAATCAAGTAGGCGTTATGCAAAAAATGAGAAAATGATTAAAATCACCGGGTAGCCAACTTTTTTTCTTCGTGTTACATAATTTTGTTAACTTAATCACAAACCCTGAACTTTTAAATGGATGGTTCAGATTCTAACCTCCCAGTATCACTTTCATAACAATTTCAAAAACTAACTCTATGAATTCAGTTGTAAAATTGCTCGTTTTTTTATTGGTAAGCCTTACGGCTTTTTCCTGTGTCAGTAAAAAGCAATACCTGGCCCTGCAGACTGAATTGGATGCTGCCAACAAAGACCTTGGAAAATGCGGGGAAAGCCTGAACGAATACATGAACCGCCTTTCCGCCTGTGAGCAGGACAAAGCAAGGCTAAATGGCGAGATCAGGAACCTCCAGAGTTCCCTTCAACTCCGGGAGGAACAGATGGGTGACCTGAGGGCGCAGCTGGCAGATGTAAAAGCACAGCGGGACAAACAGCTCAATCAGGTGGAAGGCCTGACGACTCTTTCTCAATCCGCCAGCGATAATATAAAAGAGACGCTGTCGCAGCTGGAGAAAAAGGACAAATACATTCAACTTCTCCAGGCTGCAAAAACCAGAGCAGACTCCATCAACCTGGCCTTGGCGGTCAATCTTAAAGGAGTACTTGCTCAGGGGATAGAAGACGAGGATGTAGAAGTAAAAGTGGACAAAACCGTCGTTTTTGTCAACCTTTCTGATAAGATGTTGTACCAGAGCGGTAGCTTTAAACTTACCTCCAGGGCCAATGAGGTTCTGGGCAAGATCGCTCAGATCATTCAATCCCGCCCCGAATTGGAAGTGATGGTGGAAGGTTACACCGACAACGTTCCGATTAAGAATAATTGTATCGATGACAACTGGGACCTGAGCGTCAAAAGGGCTACTTCCGTTGTTCGGGCACTGCAAAAGGAACATGGGGTCGACCCCAACCGCCTCATCGCCGCCGGGAGAGGAGAATACAATACTTTAGCTACCAACGCTACTGCTGAGGGCCGCGCAACCAACCGCCGGACCCGTATCATCATCCTGCCCAAACTGGATCAATTCTACGACCTGCTGAACCCCAACCTTGCGCCGAAGTAGGGAGAGTGGGAGAAGAGGTGATGGGGAGAGTGGGGTGAGCCCTTGTCTCCTCTTCTCCCACTCTCCCCATCACCCTCTCACCTCCGAAACGTCACGCTCCACATTCCCCTTAGATCGCCGGCCTGATAGCCCGTTGCTTCATCTTCCGGATACAGCTCTTTGATTATGGCATAATCTTCTTCCTGAAGGGTCTCTCCTATTTTGCCGTGGCATTTCAGGCAGGCGTCCTGAATGAGGATCGGGGCGTAGAAGGATACTGTCGTGGCGCCGGTGGCTTCCACCTTGGGAAGCAATGGCTCCCCAGTGGCTTTTTTAGCCTGATATTCTTCCAGGGCGGCCCGTTCAGCGGAGGATGGCCTGTCTTCCGGATTTCGGATTTTCAGGCTCGTCCGGCGAATATCGGCCTGGTGTACCCGGGACAGGCTATCCACCAGCGGGTAGGCCACCAGGTTGCAGTACTGCACTGCCCCGGCCACGCCTTCTTCCTGGAGCGCGCTTTTGAGCTGCCCGCTCAGCGCAACGAAGGTGGCGCCGGTAATTTCCGCGCCCTTTTTGAGAAAGGCCTCCCGCTCTTCAGCAGACAGGGCAGGAGGGGCCTGGCCGGAAGCACCTTCGTTTGATCCGCCGCTATTCCGGCAAGATAAAAGATACAGAAGGCCAAAGGCCGCGAATAAGGTGATGACTGTCCATTTCATTGGCTGGAAGTTTTTATGGATCAAAGAAAAGAAAAAATTGCCGCCTCACAGGCTGGGAAACCGTTCGTTCTTCTAGTCCCGGACGCCGAGGGAGAGCGGCATAAAGAAACTGGCGCCAACCCAAGTCCTCCCGGGCGGCGCCAGTTTTTTTTGCCAAAAAAAATTAGGCGACAGCTTCGATCGCTTTGTCGATCTCTTCCTGCGGGATGGTGGTCGGGCAGGCGTAATCGGTCAGCGGAGCCGAAGACTCTTCGATCGCGCGCCATCCGCCCTGGATGTCAATTACATTGCTGAACCCTCTGGATTTGAGGATAGAAGCCGTGATCATGGAGCGGAAGCCTCCCAGGCAGTGCAGGTAGTAAGTATTGCTGCGCTGAATGCGGCTCATGTTCTTATTGATGTAATCGAGCGGGAAGTTCTGAGCTCCCACTACGTGTTGGGTAATATACTCGGTAGGCTTGCGCACATCGAGGACATTGTCTACTATACCCTGTTCCATCCGCTGTGCAAATTCTGCGGCGGTAACGGATTCGATCGTTTCTACCTCCTTGCCGGCGGCTTTCCATGCCTGTATGCCTCCTTGGAGGTAGCCAAGGGTGTTGTCGTATCCGACGCGGGCCAGGCGGGTCACCGTTTCCTCTTCGCGCCCCTCCTCGGTAAGGAAAACAATGGGCTGCTGCAGGTCGGTGATCAGGGCGCCTACCCAGGGAGCGAAGTCTCCGTCAATACCGATGAAGATGGAGCCCGGAATGAACCCTTCCTTGAAGATGTCTTCGTGGCGGGTATCCAGAATGAGGGCTTCCTGCTGTTCGACGACAGTTTCGAATTCCTCTACAGTCAGCGGCACGGCGCCTTTTTCCAGCACTTCGTCGATGCTGCCGTAGCCCGTCTTGTTCAGTTTTGCGTTTTTGGCGAAGTATTGGGGCGGCGGCATCAGGCCGGCGGTCACTTCCTCGATGAACTCTTCGCGGGTCATATCGGCGCGCAGGGCATAGTTGGTTTCCTTCTGGTGGCCGAGGGTGTCCCAGGTTTCATCGCTCATATTTTTGCCGCAGGCGGAGCCGGCGCCGTGGCCCGGGTAGACGACCACCTCGTCGGCCAGCGGCATGATCTTGGTGCGCAGGCTGTCGTACAACCAGCCGGCCAGGTCTTCCTTGGTCACCTCACCGGATTTCTGGGCGAGGTCCGGGCGGCCGACGTCACCGATGAACAGGGTGTCGCCGGTAAAGATGGCATAGTCTTCGCCGTCTTCGTCGCGCAGGAGGTAGGTGGTGCTCTCCGGAGTGTGTCCCGGGGTGTGCAAAATTTTGAACGTCACTTTACCCACTTTTAGCTCTTCGCCGTCTTCGGCAGTATGCTTTTCGAATGTCGTTTCAGCAGTAGGCCCATAAACGATGGTAGCGCCCGTCTTGGCGGCCAGGTCGAGGTGGCCGGAGACGAAATCGGCGTGGAAGTGGGTCTCAAAAATGTATTTCAGGCTGGCGCCTTCTTTCTCGAGCTTCTCCAGATATGGCTTGGTCTCCCGCAGCGGGTCTATGATCACTGCTTCTCCTTCGCTTTCGATGTAGTATGCCGCCTCGGCCAGGCAGCCGGTATAAATTTGTTCGACTTTCATGGTTTGAATTTAGTGACAAGTAATTTTTTTCAGTTGACAATACAAAAGTACGCCGGCGGGTGAAGGTGGTCAGTGACGGGAATCACAAAGGGGAAGGGGAGCGGTTTTATGGGGTTACTGGTTGATTGGTGCGATTTGTTGATTGGTTCACTGGGCCATTTACCAATGCACCCATGAAACCCATAAAAAAGCACAACGCCCCTTCTACCCGGGATGGGCACAAAGGGGCGCTCCGCCATAGTTAAGCTGGCCTTGCAGACACAGGAGGACAATATTACCCTTTCGGGCACTCCTCTACTTGGTGAGGCCTCTGAAAACCTCACCTGAATCACAGGCCATTGAATAAAAAGTCACTTCCATTTATTCAGGAAGAGATAGAATCGCTTTTTCAGGCCGCTGTAAATAGAGCGGAACGATTCCATCTGTTCCTTCATGAACTCATGGTATTCGGGGTCCAGAGGCAGTTCTTTATCTGCCTTGACGGCTTCGCTCAGTTTCTGTTCATGGATGTGAATGTCGTGCTGTAGTGTATCCAATACCTCTTTCTGGCGGATAAACTGGTTCTGGAATTGTTCCAGTTCCTGCATAGCTCCTTTTTTGTCGGCTTTCTTGACCAGTTCTTCCAGCTGATGCTCATAGATCCTGAGTTCATCAGCAAAGAAGTTGAGTTCATTCACCCACAGGCGGTGCTCGAAGTGTACTACCTGCAGGCTGTCATCTGATAAAACCATGGGCATTATTGTTTTTGGTTATTGAACAATCTGATTAAGATCAGCGAGGTGGTTAACGGGTGAATAGTAGCTTTTGCGAACCAAAGCCTCCATCGCCTTTGAGGCCATCCGTCAACCCTCACCAGCTGACCCTTAGTCTTCCAGCAAGAGCTCGTCGCTGAAGCTGAAGCGCAGCAGGTCGTGGGTCGTAATGATGCCGACCAATGTACCCCGGTCTACAACGGGCAGGGCATGGAATACATTGGACATGAATACGCCGGCGGCTTTGTCGAGCGTCTCGTCCGGGCCGATGGTAGCCACCTGCTTGGTCATCACATCTATCGAAGTGACTTCATCATAGAGAGACTGGTTGTACAGGCCGATAAGGTGATCTGCCCGGCTCTGGTCGGCTTTGCTGATGATGCCGCATAAGTTTCCCACTTCGTCCACTACCGGAAGGTGGTGAATATTATAGGCCTGGAAGATCTCATTGATCCTTCGCAGCTTGTCATCTTTTTGAACGACGATAAGGTCCCGGCTCATCACTTCTCTAATCGGGACAGCATTCACTTTTACCATGAGATGAATTTTTTTTGGGTTGTGATTACCCTCCTGTAAATAATTGGATAATTAGGGCCGGCACTTTTGCCGATTCCTGTACTGAACTACATCTTAAAAGTGCGAAAGCTATCCCTCGGCAGAAATGAGATTCGTCAGTTACTGCCTTGATAATTATCAGTTATGAGGACGGGAAATGAAAAAGGGTTTGCCAAAAAAGACATGGCAAACCCCTTTCGTCAATATACAATGAAAATCGAACAAATATCTTA
The DNA here is from genome assembly GCA_964418125.1 of uncultured Phaeodactylibacter sp. GTDB lineage: Bacteria > Bacteroidota > Bacteroidia > Chitinophagales > Saprospiraceae > JACJXW01. The sequence goes on along the minus strand of CAYQKY010000035.1, from coordinate 44,220 downwards.
CAGTTCCGTGATCTGTTCTTCGAATTCGGTCAGCGGCAGTTCGCCAAGCTCTTCGAGGGCCTTAAAGCCTCCCTTGATGTTGACCAGCTTGTCGTAGCCGCGGGATTTCAGGATTGAAACTGCGATCATGGAGCGGTACCCGCCGGCGCAGTGTACGTAGTACTTCTTGTCGTGGCTCAGCTCACTCATATTCCTGTTGATGAAATCCAGTGGGAAGTTCTGGGCGCCGACCACATGCTGGGCGTCGTATTCGCTTTCCTTGCGCACGTCGAGTATGCTGATGCCTTTCTCTTCGTAAAGCTTGGCCAGCTCTTCCGGAGTCACTTCATCGACAGTGTCGATATCTTCACCTGCTTTTTTCCAGGCCTCGAAGCTGCCCTCCAGGTACCCAATGGGGTTATCATACCCCACGCGGGACAGGCGGGTGATCACTTCTTCTTCGCGGCCCGGTTCGGCCACGAAAAGGATGGGCTGCTGCAGGTCGGTAATCAGGGCGCCTACCCACATGGCGAAGTTGTCGTCAATACCGATGAAGATGGAGCCCGGAATGAAGCCCTGGGCGAATACATCCTGAAGGCGGGTATCGATGACCAATGCTTCCTCTTCGGCCCAGGCTGCTTTGAAGGCGCGGACGCTGAGCGGGTTGAGTCCGCGCTCGATCACTTCGTCGAAGCTATCATAGCCCATCTTGTTCATCACGGCATTCTTCGGGAAGTACTGGGGCGGTTCTACCAGGCCTTCCGTAACTTCTTTGACGAACTCCGCCCTGCTCATCGGCTGCAGCGCGTAGTTGGTTTTCTTCTGTTCGCCCAGGTAGCCCCAGGTCTCCTTGCTCATCTTTTTGCCGCAGGCGGAACCGGCGCCATGGCCTGGGTAGACGATCACATCGTCGGGCAGCGGCATGATCTTGTTGCGGAGGCTGTCGTACAGGTGGCCGGCCAGGTCTTCGCGGCTGAGGTCCGTTTTAACGGCCAGGTCGGGGCGGCCGACATCACCCATGAACAGAGTGTCGCCGGTAAAGATGGCGTAGTCTTTTCCGTTTTCATCCAGCAACAGGTAGGTGGAAGATTCCATGGTGTGGCCCGGGGTGTGCAGTACCCTGATCCGGACCTTGCCCAGTTTCAGCTCTTCGCCGTCCTTGGCTACATGAGCCTTGAAGTTGGGCTGAGCAGTGGGGCCGTAGACGATGGTGGCCCCGGCCTTCTTGGCCAGGTCGAGGTGGCCGGAAACGAAATCGGCGTGGAAGTGGGTTTCCAGTACGTATTTGATACTGGCGCCATCCTGCTCGGCGCGTTCGATATAAGGAGCGGTTTCGCGCAATGGGTCGATGATCGCGGCTTCACCGTTGCTTTCAATGTAGTAGGCAGCTTCTGCCAGGCATCCGGTATATATTTGTTCTACTTTCATGGTTTAATGATAGATTTTTTTGGTTAAGAAATATCAGGAATAATAATTTACTTAAATATGAACATGCTTTCATGCTTTACGGCAAAAAAACACCCGGTTTTGCAGGGTATGCCCGGCGCCTTCCACCGGCATCTTGTCAATCGGGGGCATCGGCTTTTGCAGGGCATATAGCAGAAATTATTAACAAAGCAGAATTATGGAATTTGAAAGCAAATAAAAAAGCTTTCCCGTTTTTGCCTGTTGATTTTTGTCAGCCGTGAGGGTGACATTTGTCATTCAACAGAGCTTTTTTGTTCTTTGGGTATCGTTCGAATGTAAAACTAATTGTAATGAACGCGCCGGGCAGTGATCGGGATCACTGAATGGGAACAGTTTTAAGAGTTTGTTCAAAATTCAATCAATGGCCTCCAAACGGCAAATTTTATCCTGAACTGCGTTAAAAAGCCTCGCCATACCTTCCAGGTATGCCTATGTTTTTTGCCTTGTTCAGAACAAAATTTTCTCGTTTTCGCCTCATCATCGAAATTTGAACAAACTCTAAAAACCAGCCGATAGATAAGTTTCAGAAATAATCAGAGGATAGAGCTATTTCGTTTCCTGGCTGCTGTTTTCCCCGGATCTTTCCGGCTTTTCCGGCAGCAGGTAATGCAGGATGTTCTTATATTCGATCTTGCGAAGCTCTTTGTCCATACGGCTCAGCTGAGCCATGGTGTCCCACACCCTTTTGGCGTCATTGCTGATGAAGCCCACCTTCAGGAGAGCGGAAGCCCGCCGGAAGAATTTGTCCGCATCCATTAGCGATTCCCAGTCTTTCCGCAGCAAAGTAAAGCTGCCATAAACCCGGAGGCCGGTGTAAAGGAAAGCTATTATGGCAGATAGGCCCAGCAGGGTTTTGGAAACGCCGTATTCGAAAAACAGCAGTTGTTTTAACAGGACGTAGAAGAAAACCACCAATGCCGGTACAGACAATAGAAGAACTGCATTGAAATACCATTTCCACCAGCCCCAGTAGATGGCCTCATCCAGGTGAAACCGTTTCTCCCCGCAGAACAGGAGGTAAGACGTCAGGCTATAGTGTTCTTCTTCCGATAGCCGCTTATGAGCCAGGTGGTTCAGCGTATTATGCGCCGGTTGTTTTTCGGGAGTATTGGCGAGGGCCGGCGGCCTGTCGAAGAATTTCCGGATCTTCTCGTCCGCCTCCTTCACGTATTTGCCATCGGGAAACATCGCCTTGTAGCGGAAGAAAAACTCCGGCCCTTTCTGTCCTTTGATATCTTCCCAGAAGCGTTCTTCATCTTCTTCGATATTGGTGATGCCGAGCGCTGCTTCTTCCATGCGCTCCTTTTGCGGAGAAGAGGCAAGAAGGTAATGTTGATAGCTTTTTATGTCTTTTTCTTTTTCGGCTTTTTTCCACGCCGCTGCTTCATCGAGTTCGCCGGCCCGTTTTTTGGCTTCCTGAGCATATTTGGAGAAGGCGTACTTTTTCAGGAAAGCCTGGTATTCTTCCGGCGTATCTATGGCCCGCGCCCGCTTCCAGGCGTATTCCATCTGGATCTTCAGCCCTCTCCATTTGTCACAGAGCTCCTTCAGCTTATTGAAGACCTGCAGGCAGGCTTGGTCATCCGTCCTTCCATTGGAACCGTTGAGGGAATGGCCGTCCCGGGGAAACTGAATGGCGCCATTGAGCACGGTGTCTTCCAGGTCCCAGGGGCGGCAGCAAATGGCAATGGCCTGAAGGCGGCCGGTATGATGGTACCGGATAACCTGCCGGAAAAAGGGGGCCTTCATATTGGGGTGAGCGAAGAGGTGGACGCTGCTGGCAAAGATAAAGAGGTCGGTCTTGTCAAGCTTTTCCTGCAGGCGGTAGGGGCTCAGGCTTTCAATTTCCAGGAAATCGAGGCCCTGGAGATGATCTCTCTTTTGCAGTATTTTCAGATAATCGCCGAAGTTCTCTTTGAAGTCTTCATCCTTGCGCGAATACAGAAATACAGCAGTCAGGGTTTGGGTATTAGGAGCAACCATGGTTTTCTCATTTAACGGGTTACCGAAATAAAGTTGCCTGGTTTATTCTTTTCTATCTGCCATTCAGGAGCCGGTGGAGTATATATGATCTACTGTTTTGTCGGGAAGATGGTTCCGGAACCATCATTTTTTTGGCAGATCCGGTTGTTTGCGTTGGGAATATATTATGGTAACGAATGCCGAAAAGGATAAATTGTTTGGGGCCTTTCATTTCAGACAATTTGACAATGTCATGCCTTCAGGCCGCCCCGTTTGCCTACTCATATGGGTGGAAAACCTTTTCTGATTTAGTAATTGTCTGTAATGCCTCTCCTTTTATCTTCTGCTTCCTTATTTTTAGCTGAATAACAACCAAAATTACACCCGACATGAAGATCAACACCCTTACGTTCCTGTTTTGCTGTTTCCTGGCCTCAGGCAAGGCCACCAACCTGAAGGTGGAGCATGTGCAGATGAATTATATTGAAGAAAAGGCCGGCCTCAGTGAGTGGTCCGCCCGGTTTTCCATCAGTTGGGAAAACGCCTGGCGCAACGGCCGCAACCACGATGCTGCCTGGATCTTTTTTAAACTGAAAAGCAAAGAAGGCAGGCTCAGGCATCTGCAGGTAAGCCCCAATGATTTGTCAATCACCCCGATAGAGGGGGCGCCGATGCCGCAACTCAAAGTTTCGGCCGACAGCCTTGGCGTTTATCTCTTTTTGAATGAAAGTTACCGGGGAAATGTAAGCTATACCGTCAAAATACATTTTAAAGTCCCTCCACCTCATCTAAACATTTGGGAAAACACACTTGAGGTTCATGCCCTGGAAATGGTTTATGTTCCGGAAGGGCCGTTCACACTTGGAGATCCTGATACCCTGGCCTTACAATACAATGCTTTCTACCGCTCCGGCAGCGGCGGGCAATTCGGCGGGCTTTACACCATTGGTTCAGAGGAGGAGGTCAAAGTCGCTCCTGAAGAGGGAGCTCTGTACTACCGTTCTGATAATTCGCTTTACAACGGGGATCAGAAGGGGCCTGTACCTGCCGCATTTCCTAAAGGATACCGTGCCTTCTACATCATGAAATACGAGATAACTCAGGGGCAGTACGCTGCTTTCCTGAACAGTATCGATATGGAAGCCGCTGCCATAAGGGCTAACTTTGGGGGGCCGGACTATTACGACAGCCGCGGAACGATCCGCGTGGAGGCAGGCCGCTATATTGCCGGCGTTCCGGAGCGGCCACTTAACTTTGTCAGTTGGGAGGACGGTATTGCCTTTGCCGACTGGGCAGCTCTGCGGCCCATGACTGAGTTTGAATTTACCAAAGCCTGCCGGGGCCCGGGCCTGCCGGTAGCACACGAGTATCCCTGGGGTACTGGCGAGCGAAAGCAGATCGCCCGAGTCGTCGATACCGACGATAACCTTAAGCTGATCAATGGCTATACAGAAGCCGGGCTAACGGACGCGACCCGCCCGTATACCGGGGCGTCTTACTATTGGGTAATGGACCTGGCGGGCAGCGTTTGGGAAAAAGTAATTACGCTTGGGAATGAGACAGGGCGTGCATTCACCGGGCGGCACGGCGACGGGCGGCTCGGGTATCTGGGCAGCGCCGATGTGCCTGGATGGCCGATGGAGAATACCGAGGAAGGAGGATACGGGTACCGCGGGGGTGGGTTTTATGAACAAGGCAAAGCATTCAGTGCTTTTAATCCCTACAGCCCTATTGCCTACCGGCGGTTTGGTTCCTGGTCCGGCGGGCCGAGATATATCGCCTATGGCTTTCGTTGTGTTCGAACGGCAGATTGAGCGGAGGTAAAAAAAAGAAACCAGTACCCCGAAATGCAGCGAGGGAATTCACATGCATTTCGCAGGACTGGTCCTGAAAGCCTAATTCTAGAAACAAAGATCTGATTCTTTACCACCACTTACTAAACAAGAGTGATCTCTATTCTGACATGGGATTTAATTTGGAAGGATTTTTGGGATTATACTTTTCCTGTATTTCTCAGCCAAAATTACCAAACTTAAAAGAAGCAGGGGTTAGAACGAAATTAGAGATGAATTAGAAAGCCATTAGAAGGGCAGGGTGAGGGTGAAGGTCGTTCCTTCTTCCGTGGAAGAAGCCAGGTTCAGCTGTCCATCGTGCATTTTCACGATCTTTTCCACCAGAGCCAGGCCGATGCCATAACCGGGGTAACTGCGGGCATTCTCCGCCCGGAAGAAAGGAGTGAAGATGTGCGCCTGCGCCTCAGCCGGAATTCCGATCCCTTTATCTTTGATGCTGACCATCAGATGTTTTTCGGTGAAATGGAGCTTCAGCCTTACGGAGGTATTTTGGGAAAATTTGATGGCATTCTCCAGCAGGTTGCCGATCGCGATCCGGATAAGCTGGTAATACCCCCGGTATAGCAACTTTTCCGGATCGGAGGGCAGGTTGGAAAATTCAAGGCTTATTCCGGGCTGGGGGTAGGCTTCTTTGTATTCCTCCACCAGGTCGAGGATCAACTCATCGAAGCGCCATTCGCTTTCCTGCCCTTTGCCGGTATCGGGGTAGCTCATGCGTATGAGTTGTTTGGCCAGGGCGTCGAGGCGGTCGGCTTCCTCCCCAATGACCTGAAGGGAATGGTAGTATTCTGCCGGGGTGTGTTCTCTGAGCATTGCCGTTTCCACCTCACCGATGATCGCGGTCAGCGGGTTTTTGATCTGGTGGGAGGCGTTGCCGATGAAGAGGTTTTGTGTTTCAATGGCAGCCTCGATGCGGTCCAGCATGCGGTTGAAAGTAGAGGCCAGCTGATTGAGCTCATCCTGCCTGCCGGGTTTTTCTTTCAGGCGCAGGTGCAGGTTGCTGGAATTGATGCTCTTCATTTTTCTGATCATCTGGCCGATGGGCAGAAGGATATGCCAGGCGTACCACCGGCCCAGCAGAAAAACCACCACCAGGGCGGCGCCGAGGATGAAGAGCATGAGTTTCAGGAGGTTGCTGAGTTTTCGTTGGCCGTAGAGGTCTTGTGCCGCAACTACAGCGGCGAACACTCCCTGGTTATCTTCGTAGCGCATGCCCACAACGGAGAGTTTGCCGTGGTGATACCTTATTTCCTCTCCTTTTCCGATCTGAAAAAGTATACTGGTATCCAGGAATTCAGGTAATGGTTCGGGTAGGGTATTGCCTTCGCCCAAAGAGTAGAAAAATTCCTGTTCCTGGGGTAAGGTGCGGAGATGGCGCATTCGCACTCCTTCAAAGATCTGCTGGTTGAGCTCGTCTTTTTCCAGAAACGCCTGGGAAGCAACCTGTGCCCTTTCTTCCAGCCGTGTGAAGAACTCATTATGGGTATAACGGCGGGTCAGAAAAAAGAGGAGCACAAAAATGATGGCCAATAAGGCAAAATTGAATAAGGCAAAGGTTATGGCAATCCTATTCCGTAAGGTCATTTTCTTCTTTGAGTATGTATCCCATACCGTAGACAGTATGGATGAGCTTGGTGGAATATCCCTTGTCGATCTTATTGCGCAGGTAGTTGACGTAAACGTCCACTACGTTGGTGCCGGTGTCAAAGTCCAGGCCCCAGACTTTTTCGAGCAGCTCGAACCGGGAGAAGGCCCGGCCGGGGTGCCGCATGAAAAATTCCAGCAATTTGAACTCCCGGATCGTCAGTTTGACCGGGCGCCCCTCCCGGGAAGCCTCCTTGGATTCCAGGTTGATCACCAGCCCCCCGTATTGCAGAAGCTTATTGCTGGGCATCTGGCGGCGGTATCGGCGCACCAGAGCATGGACACGGGCCATCAGCTCGTTCAGCTTAAAAGGTTTGGCCATGTAGTCGTCGGCCCCGGCCTCCAGCCCCTTGACTACGTGGTTGGTGTGGTTGAGGGCGCTGAGCATGAGGATCGGGGTGTCCTTCCGGTATTGCTGCCGGATCTGCTGGCAGACCTCCCAGCCGTTCTTGCGCGGCAAGATGATATCCAGAATGATGACATCGAAATCGTTGCCCGCCATCATGTCCAGCCCGGTCTCTCCGTCGTACGCCGCCATCACTTGATATCCGGCACTGGAAAGGCCGCGTTCAATAAAGGAGGCAATGTTTTTTTCATCTTCGATCAGGAGTACTTTCATACTGCATCATTATTTAGGTGGGATAGTATTATCCATGCAGCCATTAGCAATATATTGGCATAAATAAGACCCGGTTTCAAGGAATGGCCACTTCGGCACCACAAAATTGCACAGTATTTTCAATTTATCCCCCTATTGATGGAATTTGCATCAAAATAGTGGCTATTGGCTTCATCGCCTGCACAATTTTATTTCAGTTCATTAAATTGTATGCCCACCAGAATACCAGTATTTTATGTTTCGCAGTTTTCTTCTTCTTGCCTTACGCCATCTGAGGCGTAATCCCGGAATCACTTCGGTCAACCTTTTGGGCCTCACCGCCGCCTTTTTGTCTGTACTGGTGATCTTCCTGGTCGTTCGCCGGGAATGGGGGGCGGACCGTTTCCATGCGCAGGGGCAGCGGGTTTACCGGCTTACGTTCGATGAAACCAAAGGCCGGCCTGACGGGCGGCAGCTGGCCACCACTTCTCCACCAATGGGGCCTGCCCTGGTGCAGGAATATCCCGAGGTGGCGGCCAGCGTCCGGCTGCGGTATTCCGATGAGGCCATCCTCGGTTATGAGAACCAACAGCACTATGAGAAGAACCTTGTCTACGCCGATCCGGCTTTTTTCCGGTTGTTCAGTTTCTCTTTGGCCAAAGGAAACCCCCAAACCGCACTGGCGCAGCCCAATACGGTTGTTTTAACTCCGGCTATGGCCCGCAAGTACTTCGGTGAAGAAGACCCTATGGGCAAACTCCTGGATTTTGGCGAAGAGCGGCAGCTGATGGTAACGGGCGTACTGGCCGGACAGCCGGACCGTTCCCACCTTGATTTTGACTTTCTGGTTTCTTTTGAGACTTTTCGGGTGCCGCCCGGCTATCCCGTAACCCTGGAGAGTTGGGATTGGATCTCTTTTCATACTTATCTTTTACTGGAGAATAATGCCAGCTCCGCCGATTTCGAACCCAAACTCAATGGCTTTGTCGCCGCCCACTACGGCGGCGAGCGGGCGGAAAGGGTGCGCCTGCGCCTGCAACCTCTGCCGGACATATATTTCCATTCCGGCCACCTGATGAATACCCAGGAGAACCGCCACGGCAACCTGTACTATACCTACGGCCTGTCGGCCATTGCTTTTCTGATCCTGCTCATTGCCGGCTTCAATTTCTTAAACCTGGCTACCGCCCGTTCTTTGCGCCGTGCTAAAGAAGTGGGGTTGCGCAAAGTGCTGGGCGCTACTTCAGGACAGGTGCGCCGGCAATTTCTTGGCGAAGCTTTCCTGCTGGCCTCCATGGCATTTTTGCTGAGCATGTTCCTGCTCCTGGCCGGAAAAGGCACTTTTTCTTCCCTGCTGGGCCAGCCCCTCGGCCTGAAGCTGTCGGATATTGTTTGGCTGGCGCCGGCTTTTCTGGCGTTATCCGCCCTGGTGGCGTTGGGCGCCGGTTTTTATCCGGCACTGGTCATGTCCCGTTATCAACCTTCCGAAACACTGAAAGGGCGTTTACCTCATCTCGTCTCGGGCAGCAACCTGCGCATGCTGCTGGCCGGCGCCCAGTTTGTGATCACTACCGGGCTGATCATCGGCTCCCTGGCTATCTTCCGGCAGATGGAATACATCCGGCGCCATAGCCTGGGCTTCGACCGGGAACAGGTGGTTGCCCTGCAGTTGTACACGCCCGATTTTATGCAGCGGTTCGCACTGGCGCGCCAGGTCCTGGCCTCCAACCCTCATGTGGAGGCAGTCACTGCCGGCGGCATATTTGACAACGATTACGGCTCTGTGCCTATCCGCCAGCCCAATGAACAGGCGGAAGAAGCCCGGCCCATGCATATCTTCGGTATTTATTTTGACTATTTTGACGTGCTTGGTATCAATGTGCTGGAAGGCAGAGGGTTCAGCCGCGACTTTCCACAGGATACGGCAACGGGTATTTTTGTGAACGAAACGGCGGTTCGAACCTTCGGCTGGGAGGAGCCCCTGGGCAAACGCCTGCAGGTGGGCGATATTATGGAAGGGCAGGTGGTAGGCGTTGTAAAGGACTTTCACTTCAACTCGCTGCACGAGCCGGTAAAACCGTTGGTGATGTACGCTCCGCGCACCATCATGTCAAATGTCATCCTTCGGCTCAGGCCGGGCGATGTGGCGGCGGCCATCGCCGCGCTGGAGCGCGACTGGGAAGCCATCGCACCAGATATGCCTTTCCAGTTGAGTTTTATCGATGAACAGGTAGAGGGCCTCTATGAGGCGGACCGCCGCTTTTCCCGGTATTTTCTGTTTTTTACCATCCTGTCCATAATACTGGCCACTACCGGCCTGTACAGCCTGGTCCGTGCAATAGTGAGCTACCGCATGCGGGAGGTGGGAATTCGCAAGGTGCTTGGGGCTTCTCTGGCCCAGTTGCTGTCATTGTTGGTTGGGCAGTTCCTGTGGCTGGCGCTGGCGGCAGCATTACTGGCCGTCCCGCTGGCCTGGTGGCTGTCCAGCCGCTGGCTTCAGCAGTTTGCCTACCGGGCGGAGCCCGGGGCTGCCATATTCCTCCTCGCGGTTGGAGCAAGCCTGGCCCTGGTGGCGCTTAGTGTCGCCAGGGAAGCGCTGTGGGCCGCCCGCCGGCAGCCGACGGAGGTGCTGAAGGCGGAATGATGGGGTGGTATTGTTGGATTGTTTTCCGGAGGCAGGGGCGCTTCATGGCTGATGGAAAGCCAGCCACCTGGCATGGCCTCCCATTAGCCTGTGTGATCTTTTCTATTCTTCAAAAAAGCCGAACTCCCTGGCCCTTTATTGCATATTTACCGTACGATAAACCCATTGCCCCAGCCCTGTTTCGGGCTGACGAATGCCAGTTCCCCCTTCTCATTCTCAGCCATCAGGATCATGCCCTGCGACTCGATGCCGCGCAGCTTGCGGGGCGCCAGGTTGGCCACCACCACGACGGGTTGCCCGGGCAGTTCTTCCGGTTTAAAGAACTTGGCGATACCGGCTACCACGGTGCGCTGTTCGCTACCCAGGTCTACCGTGAGTTGAAGCAGCTTGTCGGCCTTGGGGACGGCCTGTGCCGCGGTGATGGTGCCGGTCCGCAGGTCCAGTTTGGCAAAATCTTCATACTGAATAGGGGGCTTTATGGGCTCCCGTTCTTCCCCTTTTTCGGTTTCCAGCACTTTCTGCAATTTCTCCTTTTGGCGGTTGACGATCTGCAGGCGGCTGTCGTCCTTACGGTCTACGATCTTGGCAAAGAGCAGCTCCGGTTCGCCGATCTTATGGCCGGAAGGGAGCAGGGGTTCGCCGGCTTCCAGCTTGTCCAGCGCTTTCTGCAGGCTGCCGTTCTGCAACTCCGGCAGGTTCAGCAACTTCCGGATCTTCGGCGCTGTGAAAGGGATGAACGGTTCTGCCAGCAGGCTCAGCAGGGCCACCACCTGAAGGCTGATGAACATACAGTCTTTTACGGCCTGGCTGTCCGGGTCTTCCTTGTAGAGTTTCCAGGGAGACACGTCCTGCAGATAGGTATTCCCCCAGGAGGAAAGCTCCATCAGGGCCAGCACTGCCGGACGGAAGCTGAAGGCATCCAGTTCGCCGGTGACCTTGCGGGCGATCTCGCGCACCGGGGCCAGGGCTGCCCGGAGGCCCTGGGAAGTTGCGGGAACTACCCCGTCAAAGTATTTATTGGTGAGTACGATGACGCGGTTGACGAAATTGCCCAGGTTATCCGCCAGTTCTTTGTCGTGAAAGTCGGTGAATTCGTCCCACTTGAAATCAGCGTCCTTGTTTTCCGGCATATTGCGGATCAGGGCGTAGCGCAGGGCGTCTTCCTTGTTGGGAAAGTCTTTGAACTCTTCGAGGTATTCGTGCTGCTCGATGCCCCAGCCGCGGGATTTGGAGAATTTCTGCCCTTCGAAATTGAGAAACTGGTTGGCGGGCACATTGGTGGGCAGGTTGAATTCCCCGTAGGCTTTGAGTACGGCCGGGAAGACGATGCAGTGGAAAACAATATTGTCCTTGCCGATGAAGTGGATGAGGGTGGTGTCCTTGTCTTTCCAGTACAGCTCCCAGTCCTTGCCGTTCTCCTTAGCCCACTGGCGGGTGGAGGAGATGTAGCCGATGGGGGCGTCAAACCAGACATAGAGAACTTTTCCTTTCGCCTCTTCCAGGGGGACCGGGATGCCCCAGTCGAGGTCGCGGGTGATGGCCCGGGGCTGCAGGCCGGTGTCCAGCCAGGAAAGGCACTGGCCGACGACGTGGCGTTTCCAGGCCTTGGGGTCGTGCTGTTGTTCGCCGTCCACGATGCCGGTTTCGATCCACTTGCGCAGCCAGCCTTCGTGCTTGTCGAGTTTGAAGTACCAGTGTTTGGTCTTTTTCAGTTGCGGGGCTTTGCCGCTCAGGGTGGAGCGCGGGTTGATCAGCTCGAGGGGAGAAAGGTCGGAACCGCATTTTTCGCACTGGTCGCCATAGGCTTCATCGTGGCCGCATTTGGGGCAGGTGCCTACGATGTAGCGGTCGGCGAGGAACTGGCCGTATTCTTCATCGTAGTATTGTTCGACTTCCCGCTCTTCGAACTCTCCGCCTTTTTCGTACAGTTTCAGAAAGAAGTCCTGGGAAGTCTCATGGTGAAGCGGGGCGCTGGTGCGGTGGTAATAGTCGAAGGAGATCCCCAGCCGGGCAAAAGTGTTCTTGTTCAGCTCATGGTATTTGTCGATGATCTGTTGAGGGGAGATGCCCTCTTTCTTGGCGCGTATGGTGATGGCCGCCCCGTGCTCGTCCGACCCGCATACCCATACGACGTCTTTTCCCAGCAGGCGCAGGTAGCGCACGTAGATGTCTGCCGGCAGGTAGGCGCCGGCGAGGTGGCCGAGGTGCAGTGCCCCGTTGGCGTAGGGTAGGGCGGAAGTGATGAGATATCTTTTGCTCATTGTGCTCTGAAAATTGTGTATAAGTGTATGGGTGCATTGGTGCATAAGTAGACTCCCGCTTGTGTCCTGGCACTTAAACACGAATGCACCAATGAACGAATGTACGTTCTAAAGGCTGCGAATATACGGCAAAGACAACACAATGCCCGGAAAATTGGTTTCCAAAGCCCGCTGAATGCCGGCCTGACAAAAATCAGCCCGCTCACTGAGCATGCTCATTGGCCATCCCGATAAGACGGAATAACTTCTGAAGGGAAATTGTCTGCGCTTCAGAAAAGCGGCCATACTGCTGGACATTTTTTGGATACTGAGTCCAGAGAAGGCACAGAGCCACACAGAGGCTTGATTATCAACGGAAAACTTTGCGTATCTCTGTGTTGGACTCAGTGCGCTCTGTGTCCAAAACCATTTTGTCCAGTAGTATGAAAAGCGGCCATTACCCCATTGTGATCACCTTAAAAATCAAAGTAATATGCTACAGATCGCACCATTTGAAAGGCATGTGGCGGAATACGACGAATGGTTTGAAAAATACCCGTTCGTTTACGAATCCGAATTGGCGGCCCTGCGCCAGCAAATGCTTTCTCTGCCCGAGAACCTGCGGGGGCTGGAAGTAGGCGTGGGCACCGGGCGCTACGCGGCGCCCCTGGGCATTAAGGAAGGCATCGAACCTTCTGAAGAGATGGCCAAACGGGCTGTGCGGAGGGGCGTTGAAGTGGTCAATGGAAAGGCCGAGCAGTTGCCCTACCGGGATATTCACTTCGATTTTGTGCTGATCGTTACCATCTGCCACCTGGACAAGGCGCCGGAGGCTTTCGCCGAGGCCTACCGCGTGCTGAAACCGGGCGGTTCCCTGATCGTGGGCTTCCTAGATAAAGATGGCGCCATCGCCAGGTCCTATGAGGCGCGGCGCAACCAGAGTACCTTCTACCGACACGCTACTTTCTATAGTGCGAAGCGCGTCCAGAATATGATGGAAAAGGCCGGCTTTAAGAACCTTGTTTTCACCCAGACGCTTTTTGGCGAACTGGATGATATTAAAACCGTGCAGGATGCTGAACCGGGCTACGGAGATGGGTCCTTCGTCGTGGTGAAGGCGGCCAAGAAATGAAGTAGCGTCAGGTTTTCGGAGAAATGGTTATATTGCTGTAGTGCTGTATTGTTTCTGTCCGGGCAAGCCGCAACAAAACAATACAGCAATACAGCCATTTATCGGCCCGGAAATTCGCTTCCGAAGCAAGATCCGTAAAGCAAATAATATCCAGGCGTCAACCATGTACACCATAGACCATCTTTCTCATACTGCCGACATCCGGCTGCTTCTTCGGGCCGACAGCCGGGAGGAACTCTTCCGGGCAGGCTTCGAGGCGATGAATGAGATCATCAAGCCCGGCGCCTGCCGGATGCCCTGCCCTTGTATTGTCACGCAAACTATCGAGATCGCTTCGGTGGATGATACCACCTTGCTGATCGATTTCCTCTCCGACGTACTCACCCTTGCCCATGAACATAAGGCGGTATTTTGCGAACTGAATTTTCTGGAGATGGCCCCCAACAAACTGAAGGCCAGCATCGGCGGCCGCCCGGCCAATGGTTTTGAGGAGGACATCAAAGCGGTGACTTACCACGAGGCCAACGTTCGGCAGAACGCAGACGGAAAATGGGAAACCTTCCTCATTTTTGATATTTAAAAAACGCTCCTATTGGAACGGATTATTGGTCACGCCAGTTATGGAGGGTACATGGAGTCCGAGGCCGTTATATTTATAATTATTACTTTTATAATGATGACAAATATAACGATTACAAAAGTAATGATTACATTTATAACGGCCTATCGCTTTCGCTATTGAGAAAATCCAAAAAACTTTTATGTCTGTCAATAAAGATCAACTTACCAAACTTCAGGAATATCTGTGGGAACTTCCTAAAGAAACCCGTCCGGGTATGCGGGTGCCTGCCCGCGTGTATGCCCTGGAAGAACTGCTCGACGCCATCCTCAATGACCGCTCGCTGGAACAGCTGGCCAATGTGGCCACCCTGCCCGGCATCGTCAAAGCATCTATGGTGATGCCCGATGTACACGAAGGCTACGGTTTCCCCATCGGCGGGGTGGCGGCCACCCGCTATCCCGACGGTGTTATTTCGCCCGGGGGCATTGGTTATGACATCAATTGCGGCGTACGCCTGCTCGTTTCCAGCCTCACTTACGGCCAGGTAAAGAAAAGGATGGAGGAGCTTTCCAAAGAGATGTACCGGCAGGTGCCTTCCGGTATGGGTAAAGGAGGCTTCGTCAAACTTTCCGCCAGGAATATGGATAAGGTGCTTAGCGACGGCGCCGCCTGGGCAGTGGAAGAGGGTTACGGCATACCGCGCGACCTGGAGTATACCGAAAGCCACGGCTGCCTCCCGGGCGCCGATCCCAATAAGGTGTCGGACCAGGCCAAAAAGCGGGGCCGCGACCAGCTCGGCACCATCGGTTCAGGCAATCATTTTGTGGAAGTGGGGCGCGTGGGCAGGATCTTCGACGAAGAAGCGGCCGACGCCTATGGTCTTAGGCCCGATCAGATCACCGTTCTCATCCATACCGGTTCGCGCGGGCTGGGCCATCAGGTGGCTACCGATTATCTGCGCATTATGATGGGCGCTATGCCTAAATATGGCATCGAGCTGCCCGATCGTGAGCTCGCCTGCGTGCCGCTCAGTTCACCGGAGGGGCAGGATTATTTCAAGGCTATGTGCGCCGCGGCCAACTTCGCCTGGTGCAACCGCCAGGTGATCACCTGGGAATGCCGCAAGGCCTGGGAGAATGTTTTCGGCAAGTCCGGCGGCGAGCTGGGCCTGCTGTACGACGTAGCCCACAATATCGCCAAGATCGAAGAGCACCTGGTGGATGGAGAGAAGATGAAAGTCATCGTGCACCGCAAAGGCGCCACCCGGGCTTTCGGCCCGCACTACGGCGAATTGCCCGAAGCCTACCGCCCCATCGGCCAGCCGGTACTGATCCCCGGGAGCATGGGCACCGCCTCCTACGTGCTGGCCGGAACGGACGAGAGCATGGCCTCTTCCTTCGGCTCCACCTGCCACGGAGCCGGCCGGCGGCTGTCGCGCCGCGGCGCCAAGAAGCAGGTCGATGCGCCCAAATTGCTCCGCGAGCTTAAGGAACAGGGCATCTACGTTCAGGCAGGCTCTCACCGCGGGGTAGCAGAAGAGGCGCCCGTCGCCTACAAGGATGTCGACCTGGTGGTGGAAACGGTGCATCAGGCGGGGATCGCGAAAAAGGTGGCGAAGCTAAGGCCGCTGGGGGTGGTGAAGGGGTAGAGCAGAGGTTTGAAAACCTTATCCCCGCTCCGCCCCGGATAGGTTCTTAAGCCTTACAGCGCAAAACAGCAACTAAAGCCCCAGCAGAAAGGCGGGATACCCCATCGGCACCCCTTCCCCGAACCCGAGCCCGTCATCGGGCCAGCCGCTCTCCTCGTGCCAGGCTTTCAGGGCGGAGAAGGCCGCTGCGGCGCCCTTTTCCAGGTTTTGCTCCAGGTTGCCCTTGGCGCTGAAGGCTTCCAGCCCGAAGGTGTGGTAATTCTGGTTTTTTATGAGCAGGCGGGTGAGTTCTACCTGGCAGCCTTCCGGCACTTGTTCGTTGAGGGGCGCCTCTTTCATTTCGCCATCCTCCCGAAAGTGATAAATATAGGCCATGCGCTCTTTGGCCACATCGATCCAATGCGGCCGGCCTTCCTTGATGATGTCCTGGGATTGCTCATCCGCTCCATCCAGGGTGAAGCTCCATTTTATCCAATACTCCACAGTGCCTTTGATGTCAAGCTCAGGAAATTGGCGTTCACCCAGGCTGTTTACCAGGTGCTTCGCCTCAATATTGCCTTCCCGTAATTTGATCCCAATATTTGTTCCGCCGTCGATAAGCAGGTAATGGTCTACTCTTTTTGCGGCCTTTGGGCCGTAGAAAACCATATTCCGGGAGGCGAACCAGGCGATCAGGCCCTCCGGGGGATCGGAAAAGAACCAACGGGCTTCGTAGCTGGGGTACATGAGTTTGAGGCTTTTTTTAAGATAAAGAAACCGATTTTCTATATAAACCGGCGCTTTGAAGCAAATAAAATACAGTAATTACTTTGCGAACTTTATCCTGTCGCCAGGCATTTTCTAAATGATCGCCTACGATCAAGCGGCTTAAGGCCGAGTGTTTTTCAGGGCATGCCCTGTGGAATTCGCACAAAGGATGTTCACCGGCCGGCGACTATTCCACAGGGCCAACAGCTAAAAACCAGAACCACCTATGAGCACCGTCCTCCACCTCGTTGGAAACACACCACTCGTTGAAATTGAAACCATCATTCAAAAGCCCGGCGTCCGCGTATTCGGAAAGCTGGAAGGGCAGAACCCCGGCGGCAGCGTCAAAGACCGCGCCGCCTACGGCATGATCAAGGGTGCGCTTGACCGGGGGGAACTCAAGCCGGGGATGCGCCTTATCGAGGCTACCAGCGGCAATACCGGCATCGCCCTGGCGATGATCGCCCGGAAATTCGGGGTGGAGATCACCCTGCTGATGCCGGAAGACTCCACGGCTGAACGGGCGCAGGCCATGCGGGCTTACGGAGCTGAAGTTATCCTTACTCCTTCTGATAAGGGCGGCATCGAATATTCCCGCCAGCTGGCCGACGAAATGGTGGCCGGCGGCGGCTACCTTATGCTCAACCAGTTCGCCAACTCCGACAACTGGGGCATGCACTACCGTACCACCGGCCCGGAAGTCTGGCGTGATACCGAAGGCAAGGTTACTCACTTCGTTTCTTCTATGGGCACAACCGGCACCATCATGGGCGCCTCCCGCTACCTCAAGGAGCAGAACCCGGGCGTGCAGATCGTCGGCGTGCAGCCCACCGACGGCTCCCGCATCCCCGGCATCCGGCGCTGGTCGCCTGAGTATTTGCCTAAGATCTTCGAGCCGGAGCGGGTAGACCGCATCATCGACGTCTCCCAGGACGAGGCTACCACCATGATGCGCCGGCTGGCGCAGGAGGAGGCTATCTTCGCCGGCATGAGCAGCGGCGGGGCCTGCGCTGCGGCGGCCAGGCTGGTGGAAGAGCTGGATGAGGGAGTGGTGGTATTTATCGTTTGTGACCGGGGGGACCGGTATTTGTCCAGTGGGATTTTTGAGTGAGAAGGTTGGAAAAGCTTTAACCTGAAGCCTGCAAGCGGAGAGATTGCGAGCGCAGTTTATCATTCCCGTGCGGGCCGTTTTTGATAAGGATACGAATCTAAAAGAACTACAACGGATATTACTGGGGTGATTGGGCGAAGTTTTCATATTTTAGCCTTTCCTGAATTTTCAATTTCTGATTATGCCTGAAGCACTGGCCAAGATGGAACTGATCGCCCGGAAGGAACCCCTTCCAGATGCCGGGCAGATAGCCTTTGCCAGAAGTTTCCTGAGAAGCGTCCTTCAAGCCTATTGGAAAAACAAAAATCAAGATCGCCTGTCCGATTGGAAAATAAAGGAATTGCCTTCCTCACTGGAGATCAGTGAACTTACACCAGAAGAAAATACCGAAGCCGAAAACCTCGGAAATTATTTAAGCACCAGAAGTGTGATCGAGGCCGGTTATTTTATAGGCTCTCTGTACGCAAAATTGTTGCCGGCTTCCTTTCGGTCAAAATATGGTGTTTTTTATACTCCGCCCTGCCTGGTTAACCGACTATTAGATCTGGCAGAAGAAGCCGGCGCCAATTGGGAGAAGGGCAGCATACTGGACCCCGCCTGTGGAGGAGGCGCCTTCTTAGGCCCGCTTGCTCAAAAGATCAAGGATAGCCTACTTACTGCCGGGAGATCCCCGGCCGAAATATTCCAGACAATAGTTCGAAACCTGAGAGGGTTTGAAATCGACCCTTTTTCTGCCTGGATATCCGAAGTATTGACGGAAATAACGCTTTTGGATATTTGCAGGAAAGTAAATAAAAGGCTGCCTTCTCTGGTGGATGTTAAAGATAGCCTGAACAGCCCGATCGAGCGGAAATACGACCTGGTCATTGGCAACCCTCCTTATGGAAGGATTACCCTCAATAGTGACGTCCGGGAAAAATTCAAGGCCAGCCTATATGGCCATGCGAATTTGTATGCTCTATTCACCGATTTGGCTTTGCGCTATTTGAAAAAAGATGGGGTTCTTGCCTATGTAACTCCAACCAGCTTTTTATCCGGACAATATTTCAAGAATCTAAGAAAGTTACTCCACTACACTGCCCCCCTGCATACTGTAGATTTCATTTCCAGCAGGGATGGCGTATTTGATAGTGTTTTGCAGGAAACGCTGCTCGCCGTTTTTCGGAAAGGGGCTCAATATCAAGAGACAAAAGTCAATCTGATTGATGTGATCGGTACAGAAGCCTTGAAGGTCAATAAAATTGGAAAGGCCGGGAAACTGAACCACCCCAGCGCTCCCTGGATAATCCCCCGGTCGCCCACTCAGGCCAGAATCATCAAAAACCTGAATGGACATTTCTCAAACCTCGCTGAATACGGATATAAAGCCAGTACGGGCCCGTTGGTCTGGAACCGGCATAAAAAGGGGTTTCGGGAAAATTCATCTGAAAAAACCTACCCGGTCATCTGGGCGGAATCCGTTTCGGGAAATGGGCGCTTCAAATTCAAAGCAGAAAAGGCGAATCATAAACCTTTCTTCGAGCCAAACGAGAAAGAATCCTGGCTGGTCCGCACTTCCCCCTGCATCCTGGTTCAAAGAACAACCTCAAAAGAACAGGAAAGAAGGATCATCGCTGCTGAACTATCGGAAACCTTTATAAAGGAACATTCAGGAGTGATCGTCGAAAACCACCTGAATATGATCATTCCTGAAAATGGGTTCACTACCGTGCCATTAAAAGTGGTTCTTCATCTGCTTTCCAGCAAGATCGTAGACGAGATATTCCGAAGTATTAATGGATCAGTGGCTGTATCCGCTTATGAATTGTCTTCCATTCCGCTTCCCCCGGTAGCCTCTCTGGATCACTTAATTAAATTGATCAATTCAGAAAGCTCTGGTGAAGAAATCGAGCAGGAAATCCAGAATTTATATGCAAAGCACCCCACCCTTAGTTGAGGTTCCGGAGATCCAGAACAGGCTAAAGCTTATTTTTCCGGAGGGCACCGTCAATAGAAATTACCTGACTCGGGAATTGGCGGCGAAAACGGTCTTTGTGATGTTATACATCGGCGCTATTGAAGGTGCTGATGTGTGGGCCCGCCCGGATCAGGTTACCAGAATGACGGACAGCCAGGCTGAAAAAACGGACGATACAAGTCGTGAGAAATGGAGGAAGAACTCCCTGAAACCTTCAAAAGCTGCCATTCCAGGGAGATGGTATGCACAGAATACCAGAGAACCGATCCGAGATGAAACCATAAGATACGGTTTCATTGAATTTGGAGCCGTTGTCGAAAGAAAAGGGCTTCCCAAGACAAGTTCAAAGCCGAGATACGCTCTGCAAGCAGCGTTTGCATCCTTGTTCCTGCCTGATGTTAAGGGGGGGAAGTTAGAAGAAGCGATCCTGAATTGGAGGAAAAAATACCTGTCACCAGAAGCTTTGGCGCGCACCCGCCTGGTGAAAAGGGCAGTAGCAAGTAGTGAGAATAAAATCCTGGTAAGGTTCCCAAATAGCGAAACAAGACAACTAAGCCCCGGCCCCAGTTCAATAATATCTAAAGCGGTTATCGAAGTCTTCGCGCCGAAATTCCTCGCCCAGCCTGGGGTGATCTGGCTAAGTGAAAGCGGCAATAAGGTGGTTAAAAGAGATGATGCCCTTGCCAGGGCGATCGGTATTGAAATACAGTCGGAAGCCCTCCTCCCCGATATTATTCTGGTTGACCTGGAGCCGGCCTCGCCCCTTATCGTATTTGTCGAGGTAGTCGCAACCGATGGGCCCATCGACGAAGTACGTAAAAGAGAATTATCGAAACTGGTGCAGAAAGCGGGCTTTTCAGAAAAAAACATCTCCTTCCTCACTGCATACCTGGACAGGGGAAACCCAGCCTTCCAAAAAACCTTCAAGGCGCTAGCCTGGAATTCCTTCGCCTGGTTCGTTTCCGAGCCGGAAAGCCTCATTTCGCTTTACAGGTTCCAGAAGGAGGAGAATGACAAGTATTTGCACGAATTACTATAAACCAGGAAAACCTCCAGCAATTCTCATTTCGGTAGAATGATATGCTGCCTTTAATCCTGCCACGAAAATTTATCCGGCTCAAAGAGACGGACACCAAAACCTGCCTGCTCGGCCGTGGTGGCCTCACGGGCAGGCAGGCACGAAATCCGCTTTAAATTTTTCGTGGGCCCGTCCTTCGGCCGGGTAAAAGTTGCGTGCCTTTGTGCTTTAGTGGCATCTTAAAGCGAGAATTGCTGAGTTTTTCCGGCCCAGAGCCCCAAATCCGCGCCAACCCGCTGCATCCGCGTTGATCCGTGTTCCATTCCTCCTACAACTGCGGCCGGATCATCTTCTCCGGCCTCAGCGCTTCATCCAGTTCTCCAACTGTCATCAGCCCCTTCTCCAAAACTAAGTCGTACAGGCTCTTTCCCGTTCTCAGCGCTTCTTTCGACAGGGCCGAGCAGGCTTCGTAACCCAATATGGGATTGAGCAGGGTGACGATGCTGATGCTGTTGCGCACCGCCTGCCGACACACATCTTCATTGGCGGTAATGCCGTCGATGCACTTCTCGCGCAGGGTACGCATGCCGTTCTTCAACATGGAAATAGACTCGAACAGGCTCGCCGCCATAATGGGCTCGAAGGCGTTGAGTTCCAGCTGGCCGGCCTCCACGGCCAGGGTAACGGCCAGGTCGTTGCCGATCACCTTGAAGGCGATCTGGTTGACGACTTCGGGGATGACCGGGTTGACCTTACCGGGCATGATGGAAGAACCGGGCTGCATGGGCGGCAGGTTGATCTCGTTGAGGCCCGCCCGTGGCCCGGAGGACAACAGCCGCAGGTCGTTGCTGATCTTCGACAGCTTGACGGCCAGGCGCTTGACCGCCGAGGAGAACATGATGAAGGCGCCGGTGTCCTGCGTGGCCTCAACCAGGTCTTTGGCCTTTACGATCTTGTAGCCGGTGATCTTCCGAAGGTGGGCGATAACCGACTTGACGTAGTGGGGCGAGGTGTTGATGCCGGTGCCGATGGCCGTTCCACCCATGTTGGCCTCCAGGAACAGGCGGGCGTTGTGCTCCAGGCGCTGTACTTCCTCCTGCAGGGTCACGGCGAAGGCGTTGAACGACTGGCCCAGGCTGATGGGCACGGCGTCCTGCAACTGTGTGCGCCCGATCTTGATGATGGGAGCGAACTGCTTTCCCTTCCGGGCAAAGCTTTTGATCAGTGCTTTCAGCTCCTTTTCCAGGCTTTTCTTGCTCTTGATCAGGGCAATCTTCAGGGCGGTGGGATAGGCGTCGTTGGTCGACTGCGAGAGGTTGACGTGGTCGTTGGGGTGGCAGTACTGGTACTCCCCTTTCTGGTGGCCCATCAGTTCCAGCGCCCGGTTGGCGATCACTTCGTTGGCGTTCATGTTGGTGGAAGTGCCGGCGCCGCCCTGTATCATATCCACCTGGAACTGATCGTGCCACCGGCCGGCCATGATCTCCCGGCAGGCGCCCTCGATGGCGTCCTTTATCGGGGTGGGCAGGAAGCCCAGCTCGTGGTTGGCCAGGGCGGCGGCCAGCTTCACCTCGGCCAGGGCCTCAATCAGTTCGGGAAAGAAGTAGAGCCTGACGCCGCTGATCTGGAAGTTCTCCAGAGCGCGCTGGGTTTGAATGCCGTAGTAGGCCTCGTTGGGGATCAGCTTTTCGCCGAGCAGGTCGTGCTCCCGGCGGGTATCCTGGTTGGGCATGGTGGTTTTGGTTTGGTTAGGATCAGCGGCTAAGATAACGTATAAAACTTTTGAGGTTTTCAAAAACCTCAAAGGTTTTATACCACCTACCGTACCAGCATCACATCCCCCATCGTACTCCGCTTTTCCACCTGCCCGTTGGCTTCCACCGAATAGTTGAGGGACCAGGCGTATGCCCCTGTCGGCATGGGCTTCCCTTTGTATCTGCCGTCCCAGCCGTCATTGGGCGTATCCGCCGCGAAAACCTGGCCTCCCCAGCGGTCGAAGATGATAAACCGGTAGTCCTTCATTTCGCAGGGAGACTGGGGCAGAAACCGGTCATTCCGCCCGTCGTCATTGGGAGAGAAGGCGTTGGGGACGTACACGTTGCAGAATTCGCATTCGAACAGCGTCACCGTATCCATTACTGTCTCGCAGGCGCTGTATACTTCTACTGTGTACAGGCCGGGGCGGGAAGCTTCATAGCGGGGCAGGTTGCTGCCGTCCTGCCAGCGGTAGGAGGCAAAGTTGTGAGACTTAACGTCGAACACTACCGGGCCGGAGCAGAGGTAACGGGCCTCTCCCAGCTCTATCCCGTCGATCCGGGGGATGTAGCTGACCTGGATAGCATCTTCCGCCTGCCCGCATTCGTTGATGGCCGACACCCCGTAGATCCCGCTGTTTGTTACTATAATCGAGGGGGAAGTACTGCCGTCCTGCCATTGGTAGACGGCGTTGGGGACGTCAACTTCCAGCAGCAATTGTTCGCCTTCGCAGAGGGAAGTATCATTTCCAAGTTCGATCGCCGGAAGAGAAATATAATCCACCGACGTACCGGCTTCCACTATCTGGCAATCGTTGCTGACGGTTACTGAGTAGGCGCCGCTTTCCGCAACCAGTAAGGTGCTTTGAGTAGAACCGTCCTGCCAAAGGTAAGTGGAGGCCGGGTTGGTAACGTCCAGTTCGATGACATCTCCTTCGCAGGCGCTGTATTCCGGGTCCAGGTTGACGGTAAGGGGCGGGGTGTAATTTACGGTAATTTCATCCGAATCTTGGCCGCAGGCATTGGTGGCGGTTACGGCGTATCTTCCGGCAGCTGTCACGGTGAGGGTGGGGGAGGTGGAGCCGTCCTGCCACAGGTAGGCGGCTTCCTCGGCGGTGGCGTCGAGGACGAGCTGTGCGCCGTCGCAGAGCGTCGTATCCGCTCCCAGGCTAATGGATGGCGCTCCGCTGAGCAGGCTGACCTCTACAGCGTCGGAAATCTGCCCGCAGGCGTTGGTGACGGTCACGGCATAAGTGCCCGAGCTGGTAGCGGTATAAGTGGGGGCTGTGCTGCCGTCCTGCCAAAGGTAGCTGGCCTGCAGGCTGCCGGCGTCGAGGGTTACCGACTGGCCGTCGCAGATGCCCCGGTCTTCGCCCAGGTTCACCGACGGCAGGCCGGGAGAATCCAGCAGGAAGAGGTGGCTGCTG
The DNA here is from genome assembly GCA_964418125.1 of uncultured Phaeodactylibacter sp. Classification (GTDB taxonomy): domain Bacteria; phylum Bacteroidota; class Bacteroidia; order Chitinophagales; family Saprospiraceae; genus JACJXW01. Next base: position 20,477 of record CAYQKY010000035.1, on the reverse strand, counting down.
GACGCCAGCGGGTTACCGCACAGGTCGGTTATCGGGTTGGGCATTTCGGAAATGACTTCCAGGGTGTACATGCCGGAGTCGGCCAGAGCCGGGCTGACGGATAAGGTGAAAGCGTCGTGATAGTCGCCGCCGGCGTCGCAGATGCTGGAGGCCAGGGCCAGGGTATAGCTTTCTCCGGCAGGGCCGGTGAGGGTGAAGTTGGCTGCCGATATGGTGCTGCAGTCTACATTCTCGTTGAAGGTAAAGGTGATTTCGTTGTCGTTGCAGCTTTCGGGCAGGTTGAACTCATCCAGTTGTGGTGATTCGAAGTCAAAAATATCGACGTCGGAAATCCCGAAGTCGATGGTATAACCGGAGGTGGAGGCCGACCAGTTGGATACCATGAGTACGTAGGTATTGCCGGCCGTTACGGGGATCAGGTCGTTGAACGGGGAAAAGCCTTCCCCAAAGTTGGGCGGTTGGGTGAAGCAGCCGGCGCCTTGAATATCATAGGAGGAAGCGCCGGTGGCGCCGGTGGGGCCGCTGCAGGCATTGGGGTTGAAACCGGTGCCGCCGGCGGCGTTGCAGCTGACCAGGAGGCTGGCGTTGTTGTAAATGTCACTACATTCCGCATTGGTGATGTTGAACAGCGCCCAATCGTAATCATCCAGGGCGTTGTTGGGGGTGAGGACGAAGCCGAAATCCCCGGATTCGTGGACGGTGAAGGTGTACCAGATGGAGTAATCCTCCCCGTCCACGCAGCTGATGAAGGAGTTGACCTCATTGTTGTAATTGCCGTCGCCGGGCAGCACCTGGTTCTCGGTATACACCGGCTGGCAGATGGGTATGGCGCCCAGGCAGTCCTGCACCGTGGGTGTCTGAGCGAACAAGCGGAGGCTGATAATTAAAAGGAACAGGATAATGAAAGCAGCTTTCATCCGATTCATAACGGTTGTGGATTGGAATGTGAATGTGTTTGCTGAAAATAGGATGGAGAAGCAGCAGAAAGGCGCTCGCCAGGCTGTCGGCAATCCGGCAGGATATGAGGTTGATTACAGGAGGTAGATATTCAGAAGGATGGGCAAGATATGAAATTTTTACATCTTTGGAGGGGAGCGGGCGTGTTAAAATTGAATTATGCAGTTTCACCGCCGGGCAAGCCCCTCTAACTCCCCAAAGGGGAGAACCGGCCTGGCGGTGAAACTGCAGGTAAAAGAGAAATTCCCTGGTTTCTATTATTTGATAAACTTTCCGGAGTACACTGCCCCATGCTGCTCGATCCGGAGGTAATACAGGCCGGTAATATAGAAAGCCAGTGGAAGGATGAAGTCGTCATTTCGCGCCTGATGCTTTGCCAGCCGCCTGCCGCGGGCATTCAGTACTTCCAACGAAAATCCGAAACCTTTGTCTTTTCCCAGGCGTTCGAGGCAAAGCGTGTAGGTGGAACACAGGTAGGCGCCGGGAACTCCCGGCAGGCTACTCATATCATAAACGGCATAGCGGGGGTATACAGGGGCCAGGTTTCGCCCCCCCCATCGGTAGTGATCAGCATCGTTTTGGTTTCCCGCTGCCCGTCGCTGAAGGTATAGCGGGCAATGCCGTGCAGGGGGCCGGAGAAGGCGGTGTCGTAGAACAGGGCGTCTACCGGCGTTTCAAAAGCGGGCCAGTGCTCGCCCCGGCCGGTGGACCCCAGCACCCGCCCCCGGTTGGCGCCCACCCAGATGGTGTTGCCCATGGGGCATAGCCATCATCGGCTGTAGATTCCCACAACGGCATATCCGGCAGGCTTTCCGGCGATAGCTTCACCCAGGTATCTCCGCCGTCGAAAAAAGATATCGTAACGGGGTACTTACAAATATATGGGGAGAAGAGGTAGAAATGCTTGCACAATCGATGCAAAAATGTGCACAATCGTTGCATTACCAAAAATAAGCTACCGACAACTGCAGCGAGCGCGTCCGGAAATAATACAGCCCCCTGATGCCCGTATCTTCATCCACAAATTGGCCTTCGCCCACCCGCACATTGCCCAGGGTGTAGCGGAGGCTGGCCAGAAAAGCCCGCGAGATCTGGAAAGAGGCGCCCAGCAGCCAGGAGAAATCCGCCCGTTCCATGAAAAGGGCCTCCTCGGAGCTGCCCAGCAGGTAACCGCCTTCGATGCCTGCATCGACCGACCAGCGCTCAACGGGGATGAGGCGCAGGAAAATGGGCAGGTTCAGGTAATACAGTTCCGACAGCGTTTCTTCACCGGCCGGAGCGCCGACCGGGGCCAGGCTCCACTGGCCGCCCTTCATGGCGCCCAGCAGTTCTGCTCCCAGCGCCAGATGTCGGCCGATGGGCTGCTCGGCTATCACTCCGGCCTGAAAGCCGTAGAGTTGTCCCAGGCTGGAGTCCCCGAACTGGCTGGGGATCTTTGTCATGCGAAAGTGGGAAACGTTGGGGCCGGCCTTGATGCCGAAGTAGGTCTGGGCGGTGAGTATACAGGGCGCCAGGCAGAGGGTAACAATCAGGGGAACGGCCCATTGTCTTGTATTCCAGGATCCTGGAAGGGTCAAATGAAGGGCAGGCAGCATCGGGATTATGATTCAGTTCAGCAATTGACGGCATTAATTTTTATGAGAACGCGGGGAGCGGCTGTTCATTTTCTCCGGAGCGTTTCTTAACAGAATGGATCTGCCGGGGATAGTGAACTGCATGATTAGTATGGAAAGGGGCATGGTGAATATTTCCGCCTACCCGGTACGGGCCACTTAAAAGTAGCCCGTCCAAAAAAAAGGCGGCCGCCTGGTGGCAGCCGCCCTCTATAATGATTCTATCGGAAAATTTATTCGAACGACTAGGAGTTAACCTTAAAATTCCCTGCCCTTCAGCATGCCGTGCCAGTACATCTGCGGCAGGCCGTAGGCTTTAAGGGCGTACATACTGTAGCGCTCTTCTGCCTGGTCGAAGGGGAAGGATTCAGCCGGCTGGCTGTCATAATCGAATTCTGCCAGGATCAGTTTCCCGTATCCGGTCACCAGTGGGCAGGAGGTGTATCCGTTGTAGGCTCCGGTCAGGGCCTGCCCGTGCATGGCCGCCATCAGGTTCTTCACCAGGATGGGGGCCTGCTTGCGGATAGCCGCGCCCGTTTTGGAGGTGGGCAGGCTGCTGGCGTCTCCCAGGGAGAAAATATTCGGATACTTGGTGTGCTGCATGGTCTCCTTATCCACGCTCACCCAGCCGGCTTCGTTGCCCAGCGGGCTTTTCTTGAGGAAGTCGGGCGCGCTCTGCGGCGGTGTGACGTGGAGCATCTCGTATTCCATTTCTTTTTTCTCACCGGTTTCCCGGTGTTCAAAGACGGCCACTTTTTCATCCGGCCGGACTTCAACCAGTTCCTGATAGAAGTCTGTCTTGATGCCATACCGTTCGACGATCTTTTCCAGGGAGGCCCGGTATTTGGCCACTCCGAAAATGACGGTGCCGGCGCTGGCGAAGATGACCTCCACCTTATTTTTCAGGCCGTGCTTTTGCAGGTAATCAGCGGTAAGGTACATGATCTTCTGCGGTGCGCCCCCACACTTGATGGGGGTGGAAGGGGCAGTGAAGATGGCCTTTCCTTTTTTGACATTTTTCAGGGCCTCCCAGGTGGAATTCACCGTGTCGTAGGAATAGTTGCTGCAGACCCCTGAGCCGGGCTTGGCCAGCCCTTCTTTCAGGCCGGGGATCTTATCCCAGTCGATCTGTATGCCGGGAGCAACGACCAGGTAATCATAGGTATGCTGTTCGCCACTGCGCAGGGTAACGGCGTTTTGTTCCGGCTGGAATGTATCTACATAATCTTTGATCCAGGTGACGCCGGGCGGTATGAATTCCGCTTCGTTGCGTTCGGAGATCTCCCGGGGGAATACGCCGGCGCCGACCAGCGTCCAGATGGGTTGATAATAATGCTTATCGCTAGGTTCAATGATGGTGGCCTCGGGGGCGTCGGGCTTGTTGCGCAGCATAGCGGCAACGGTGATGCCTGCCGTACCGCCTCCGACGATCAATACTTCATGATGTGCCATTGTTTATTGTTTTTTGTTGTTTTGCAATTCTCTGTCCTGAACTTCCTGGCAAAGGCGGCCGAAATGATGGCTGAAGGACAAGAGGAAGCCCAGTGTTTTTTTCATTTCCGGGGTGCCGAGTGACCGCAATACTTTGAAAATGCTCGCCTTTTGCGGAGGGTTCAGCCGGCACTGAACGAGGGCTCCACTGGCCACGGAAAGAACATCTAAAGTTTTCGGGTTAAACAGCTGGCTTTGCAGGAAGGCATCGAACTCTTCGGAGTCGACCAGGTCGGAGATCTTTCCGGCCACTTTGACGCCTTGCCTGGACAAGGCGGCTACGTCTACGCCATTGTCTGACGTCTGCCGGATGCCTTCATCCACCACGTCGACGGCCATAGCCATAATGCCGGGTGCTTGCTTGAGCAGTTTCAGCAGGCTGTCCAGTTGTTCTACCATTTCCGGTGCGGTCAGTTGCTCTGCCAGTTGCAGGGCGGCGCCCAGGCGCTGCTCGATGTCTATGCCGTGAGCGGAGGCCTTTCGGTAACTTTCGTCTGCAATATCTGCCATCATGCTGGCGATGCCCGGCGCCTGGCCTGCCAGTTTCAGCACTCCGTTGAGATTTTCCACCATTTCCGGCGCCGTCAGTTTTTCCGCCAGTTGCAGGGCGGCGCCCAGGCGCTGCTCGATGTCTATGCCGTGGGCAGCAGCCTGCCGCAGGCCATCATCGGCTACATCAACCGCCATACTGGCTATGCCCGGCGCCTGATCGGCCAACTTCAGCAGGCTGTCGATCCGCTCTACCATTTCCGGTGCGGTCAGCTTTTCGGCGAGATGAAGGGCATTGGCCAGGCGCTCGTCTATATCAATGCCCTGCCGGGCCGCCTGCCGGTAGCCGTCGTCCACGGTATCCACCGCCATGCTTACCAGCCCGGGGCCTTGTTCCAGGAGGGTATTTAAGCGCTCAACTCCCTTTTCCAGCGTATCGATCCGCTGCAGCAGGTGGTCGAGGGCCTTCAATGTCTTCTCACTGGACAGCCGCTCCTGTAGCTGTTGGCCAGCTTCGGTCTCTGTCCAGTCAGGATTGCCATTTACCTTCATTTGTCTTCTGTTTGTTTATAAAAATTCCGATAAGTTAAAGAAAGCGCCTTTTTCCATGTCAGAGATGGGATACCAAAAGGGAGGCTTTCCGATAGAATTAAAAGGACATTCAAAAATATGAATATAATTTCATGTTTTGAAATTACATGCCAGGTTTTTGCCTGCCCGCCCTTTTTTAATTGCCATCTCTATTATTTTTGCTTTCTGAATTCGTAACCTCCCTTCTCCGCCCCCCATACCTGCACGCCCTGGCTGTTGAACCCCTGATCCCAGCTGATGATCAGGCTGTCCTTTATCACGACGCGGGAGGTGGCGAAACTGGCGCCCCGCAGGTTACTAGCGCAACCCTTACCCGTTGTGCTGCCCGAAAAAGCACCATCGGGCTGCCGTTCCAGAACCACGGCGCAGCCTTCCCGGAGTTGCAGGGCTTCCGGGCCCAGAGCGTCAAACCGGGAGGCGTCTTTCCAGGCGCCGATGAACGCTTCCGGATCGGGTAGGGTGTATACCATGCTCTTAAATGTACCGGGCCCTGCCTGTTCCAGCTTGTATACCCTTTGCCGGTAAGGGCGTTCCTGCATGGCAGTTACGGCTTGCTCTACATAGAGCCAGTGGCCTTTATCCGGCCAGATGGGGTACATATGCAGGGTAATATCATAGAAAGCTGAATCCCGGGCGGCCTGTTCGGCGCTGCTGAAAGTACCAACCATCATGGACTGCAGGCTTTCGATACCCGGGCCGGTGCCGGCCATTTTCCGGGAAGAGCTGCAGGCGGCGCCAACCAGTAAGGCAGATAGGAGGAGGAGGAGGTTAAAGTTGAGGAGTTTCATCAGGATTGCGTTTGTCGTTACTGATCGGTTTTGGGCCCGCCGTCAGGCAGAGCGCTCTTGTTTTTGCGGAACATTTTTTTGAAGCGCAGCCGCTGCTGGTAAGGGAAGACGTCGAAGATCTCGCCTCCGCGGAGCCGTTCCTGGGTCTTGCGCCAGAAAGTGACGTCGTACAGGTCGCCATGCAGTTTGTAAAAGATCTCCCGGATGTCTTTCCTGCCGATTAGAAAGCGGGGAAACTCTTCGGGAAATACGTCGTTGGGCCCGACGGAATACCAGGGCTCGGAGGAGAGTTCATCGTAGTAATCTCTTGCCTCTGGGATACGCCGGAAGTTGTAGTCGGTCAGGAACCCGATCTCGTCGTAGTCGTAGAAGACGACCCGCTTGAGGCGGGTGACGCCGAAGTTTTTCAGCAGCATGTCTCCCGGGAAAATATTCACAGCTGCCAGTTGCTTAATGGCCTTGCCATATTCGTTGATCACATCCTCCGCCTCTTCCGGGGTGGCCGTTTCCAGGTAGAGGTTGAGCGGTATCATTTTCTTCTCGATATACAGGTGTTTGATCTCTATGATATCATCGTAAATTTTCACCTTGGAGGGAGCTTCTTTCAATAATTCCTCGAGGAGTTCTTTGGACATGCGTTCCCGCGGAATGGTAAAGTTCTCGAACATGTGGCTGTCCGCCATACGCCCAACGCGATCGTGAAAGAAAACGACTTCGTATTTCTCCTTCACTTCCTGCTCCGTCACCTTCTTGGGAGGTGGGAAGTGGTCCTTAATGACCTTAAAGACCATGTTGTAGGAATTGAGGGTGAACACCGACATCACCATGCCCTTGATGCCGGGGGCGATGACGAACTGGTCGTATGAGCGGGCCAGGTGCCGGAGAAAGTCCCGGTACAGGACGGTCTTGCCGTGCTTTTCAAAACCGATGGAGTTGTACAGCTCGCCCATATTCTTGGTCGGCAGGATAGACAGAAGAAAGTCCACCATTTCACTGACGATATCCACATCCACCAGGAAATAGGAGCGGTTGTAGCTGAAGATGGAACTCACCTCGTTGTATTCCAGCAGCAGGGCGTCGACGTAGATGCCGTTTTCCTCATGGAGCAGGGGCAGAATAAACGGGAAGATGCGGTCTTCCAGGTGCAGGCGCCCGACGATATATGCGCCTTTGTTGCGGAAAAAGATCGATTTGAGCATCTCCAGGCGGGCATTGCGCGGCAGGGAATCCCGCCCCTCAAAGATCTTCTTGTTGAGCACGGTGGTGATGTAGCCGATATCGCGTTCCTGGCCTTCCCAGGGAGCGTCAAAGGTGTAAAAGGAAAAGAGCTGCCGCACGACGTGCTCGATGGGCTGAACGAGGAAGAAGGTCTGGTAAATGGGCACGGTGGAGCGAAATTCCCGGTAGGTGCCGGTAGCGTGGACGAACATGAGGTCTTCATCCACGCTCAGGCCTTTGTGGCTGTGCCGGAAAACGGAGTTGTAGAAGGTTTCCGCAATATTCCGGGTATTGAAGTTGATCACTTCGTCGAGGTAGTTCTCTTTTATGCGCTTCCAGGTATCGCGGTCATTGGCGCGCTGGCCGAGGAAGGACAGCACCTTTTCGGTAGTGCGCCCAACCTGGTTTCGGTATAGCGTCAGGCGTTCGCGGGAATCGGCCTGTACGCCGTGCCAGTCGCGGTTCTCGAAGCGTATCTGCGCCCGTTTGGTGATCCGTTTATACTGATGGTAATACTTCAGGTACGCCCCCAGGATGAGGTGGGCAGCGTCGTATGGCAGTAATTTTTCGAACATACCTTTACACTTTTACACTTTCGCACATTTTACACCTTCTCTATCCCCCCACGATGACCTTCTCCAGCACATCGCCTACGAAATAGGCCACTCCGGCGGCGATAGCGCCGAGCACGAGGGTCTCCAGTATACCCTTCCAGTGGCTGGTTTCCGTGACGTAGGTTTTCAGCCAGCCTATGGCTGCGAAGCCCAGCCCGGTCATCAGGCAGGTGGCCAGGAACAGGTCGCCCCGGAAGCCGAAGATAAAATCCCAGAGGTAAAGAGCAAGAGGGATAAAGCCCACCAGGAGGAATGCGATATAGGTTATCAGGCCGATCTTAAACGGGGAGCGCGTCTGTTCCATCATGCCCAATTCGTCTTTCATCATCTCTTCAACCCACTGGTCCTTATCCGAACAGATGACGTCTACCACCTTTTCCAGCAGCGCTCCCTTGAAGCCTTTGAGGCGGTAGATCTCCCGGATCTCCTCCCGTTCTGCCTCAGGCAGGTGTATCACCTCCCACTGCTCGATCTTCTTGTGTTTCTCATAATTGGCCTGCTCTGATTTGGAGGACAGGTAGGCGCCGACCGACATGGAAAAACCGTCGGCCAGCAGGTTGGCGAAACCCAGGATGAGGATGACCGAGCTGTCCAGGCTTGCCCCCACGGCGCCGGCCACTACCGCGAAAGTTGTCACGCTGCCATCGATTCCTCCGTATACGAACTCGCCGAGGTAATCCTGGTAGCGGCTGAAAAAGGAATTGTCACCGTGAAGGCGCGCCTCATGATGCTTCATGGTGCTTAGTGTTCGTGTTCTTCTTCCCCTCCTTCATGGGAGTGCCCTCCGCCTTCCCCGGAAGAGGCGTCGGTGGAAGGTTGCTGTTCGGCGCCCTCTTTCTGTGCCTTCAGTTCCAAAAACCAGGCAGACAGGCGTTCCCGCTGGGCATCGCTCAGGCGTGCCTCCGGGTGCATAGGCAGGTAAGATTTCAGCGGCATTTCTCCATTTCCCACCATTTCGGCAGCTTCTTCCGCCTTGTGGGCCTGTTTGCCGGCATTGTATGTGCCCCAGGCTGAAAAGTTAAAATGTTCTCTGCCCTCATCGATGTGGTGGGCGAGCCACCAGGAAACCGGCTCGATGTTGCTGTACCAGGGGTACTTTGTTTCATGAGAATGGCAGTCGTAGCAGGCATCTTTCAGCAACTGGGCAACATCCGCCGGCGGAGCGGCCAGCGCCATGAATTCTTCACTTTGGTTGACCGGCGGGTTGGTTTTATCGATCCCGAAAAACTGGATGATCACCAGGGCGCCCAGAATGGCCAGCCCCGCCCATTTAAAGATTTTAGACATTGTAATTGGATTTAGAATGTGTTTAAAATTAATCCTTTCGCTAATATTTCGCCGGGCATCAGCTATTTTTCGGCACGTACCCTAATGATGCACCTCAAAATGAGCTTCGCACGGCTTTGAAATCCATCCCATATTAGCAGAAAATCTAAATTTAAACACGTTCTTAGAAATATTAATAGTTGAATATGCGCAGGCCGGCTGTTTGAGGTTCGAAAAACCGAAGGACGAACCTGCGAATACCGAATAACCTGACAACCGGTAACTTCACCGCCTGCCACTGAGAAATTCCAGTTCCAGCCTTAGCTGGTGGTAACGTTTCAGGGCCTGAAGATACCGGGAGCGGGTTTCCAGCGCCTGCTCCAGGTTACGGAGATAATCCTGGTATTCGACGGCTCCCTGCGCGTAGGCCTTGCGGGAAGCGTCGACCTGTTCCTGGGCCAGGGGAAGCATTTCCTGGCGAATATAGTCCAGTGACATTTGTTCCTTCTCAAGTTCGCTGATCAGCCGGCGGCGTTCATTTTCGAGTTGCTTACGGGCTGCTTCCAGTTCCGTCCGGCAGATCTCAGTTTGCATTTCAGCGCCTTCGATGCGCGCCCGGATGGGGCCCTGCCCCAGCGGTATGTTCAACCCGAGCTGATACCCGAAGAAGGGGGAGTCGCCGTCGGCCATCTGCAAGAGCCCGGCGGTACGGATCTGGGGGAGCAGTTTGTTCTGTTCCACCTCTACCTGTGCTTCGGCAAGATTGACCTGCTGCTGCTGAAACAATAGTTGCGGATGGCCGCTATTGACATACCAGTTTAAATAGCCGGCCGGTTCAGGCAGGCTGCGGCCGGCTACTTCAAAGGCCGTATCCGAATACATCCAGTTGTTGAAGATCGTCAGGGCAATTTCGTAATCCTCATTGGCCTGTAGTTGGGCCAGGGTCGCTTCTTTTTGTTTGCCTTCAGCGGAAAGAACGGGGATCTTGCCTGTTTCTCCCAGCTCAAACCGCAGTTGGGCGAGTTCAACCAGGTCGGTGAATAACCCCACCTCCTGCCTCCTGAGTTCCTGCAGGCTGCGGATGTACAGGACTTCAAAATAAGCGCGGGCAACTTCCCGGCGGAGGGCCAGCTGGCTGAGTTCGAGGCGGGCATTGCCCAGCAGGGCCTGTTGACGGACGGCTTCCTCCCGGCGCCCTTTGGTTCCGGGCCAGTTCAGTTCCTGCAGGACGCCCAGGGAGTGAATGCCCCGGGCGCTGTTGGGGTCTACTTCATCACCGGAAACAAAGACCCTCGTATACGGGCGGGAAACGGCGGCCCGGATCAGGGTATTCTGTTGCTCAATAAACTGCCGGTCCCGTTTCAGCAACGGATAATTCCGGCCCGCCACTTCGAAAGCCTGGTCCAGTGTCAGGGGAATGGCCTGAGCACCCACCACCACCGGCGCTGCGATCAGGGCCAGGAGGAAAATCCGGGCGATAAGCCTTTGCGGCGGCCTTCGTTCCCATAGCGTTTTGGTTTCTTGCATACCTTCTGCTTTTCCTGAGCAAGGGCCTTCTGATGAGCAGTAAAAGGCCTCAAGGGCTGAATATAAAGAGGATTATGCAAGCAAAGGGCAACTGGGAAGGAATTTTTCGCCAAAGAGCGCCCGGAATTTCCAATGTTTTATCAGTTCATGGGCTGCTGAACCTTGCCTTTACCGCCTCCCTGGCAGCATTGCCCTTTTTGCCCGCCTTTTCCTTTACCACCTCCCTGGCAGCATCCTTTTCCTTTTCCCGCCCGGGCTTTATTACCCTGGCATCCCTGCCCGCCGCCTTCAGCGCCAACGATGGCGTCAAAATCGGCCTGAGAAAGCAGTACCGGCTGGTAGGCAACGCCCTGGGCAGCCAGGTTTTTGTTGAATGCCCTCAGGTGGTTGCCGGAGGCGTCGATCAGGTACTGATAGGTAGTGCGCACTTCTTCATTGGCGGCGGCTTCGAAGGCCTTCTTGAGGTCGCTGATGTCGGTTTCCTCAATGCGGGCGCCGGCGCGCAGGGCATTTTCCAGCGACTGGTTGCCGCTGGCGATCAGCTCGTCGTAGAGCTGCTGTAAATCCTTGTTTTTGAACTTGCCGGCCTTGCCGGAAGTGGTACTTTTGGGCAGGGCCACTCCCTGAGAGGCCGCCAGCCCTGTCAATTTGTCCAGATGGCGCTGTTCGGCTTCGGCAATGTTGCTGAATACCTTGGCTTCCCATTTGGCTTCCATGGCCTGGTAAAAGTTAAGGGCCATTTTTTCTTCTTCTGCCAGGAAGATCAGGTTTTCCTGGTCGGCCACGGTAAGGGCGGTTTGTGCCTGAAGAGCCTGGAATGCTGGCCAGGTAAGGGCAAGTAATACAATTAAGCGTCTTTTCATGGTTGGTTTATTTATTTTAAAATCCTTTAGAGCATGTTTGGAGGCCGCTTTTGGAGATAAAAAGTGTCAATTCCTGACTGCTCGCCAGGCTCGCTGGCAGGCAGGTTTTGATAAGACAAGGCGCTTTTTGAAGCGCATACCCTGAGGTAGGGCAAGAAAAGCAACGCCGTATCATCAAAAAAGGGGCATTTTTTAGCCCAAAGGGTGGCCTCCAAACATGCTCTTAATTCCATTGTTTTATGCCATGGGCAAGATACCACACCGGTTTGCCCCAATTTCGTAAAGGTTGTCACATTTGGGAGTGACTTTTGTCATCCCGGGCCGGTATCGTAAATGCGGGCGCCAACGAAAATCGCCTTTTCGCAGTAAAGGAAGCGCATTTTTGTCTGCTGCGGGATGCTTTCTATTGTAGGGGCGAGCTCACACCAGGCGTTTGACGGTAGACTGGGCAGACAGCCGCCACCCTTCGTCCAGGCCGAGCAGGTTAAGCCCGGGCTTTTTGCCGGCCTCGATGCTGCCCAGCTCCGCTTCGAAACCCAGGGCTTCGGCTCCGTTCAGGGTAGCCCAGCGCAGCAGCGTTTCAAAGGGAACATAAGACTGGAAGCGGGCGATGGTTTTCATCTCTTCCAGCACTGAGAGCTGCCAGTTGGAGGTCAGGCTGTCGGTGCCGACGGTCATGCGGGCGCCCTCGTCTATGAAATGCTGGTAATAGGGCATCCGGTTTTCGATGTAGAGGTTGGCGTTGGCGCAGGTTGCCCAGTACACCTTGTCGCTCCAGGCATGAGCGGCACGGATGTCTTCCGGGCCCGTCATGGTGTTGTGAACGAGGAGGGTGCGGCAGTCGGGGTTCATCCGTTCGAGTGCGTAGTGTATGGAAGTCCTGCCTGTAGGTTCGAAGTGGTGGATGGGAAAGCCGAAAGATTCATAGAATTCGACGAAGCCTCCTGTCTTGTGGAGGAAAAAGTTGTCTTCATGTATCGTTTCCTGGTTGTGAATACTGATGGTGACGCCCTCCTTTTCGTTGGCCTCGTTTATGAGGCTGAAGAGGAGGGGAGAAACGGTATAGGGGGCATGAGGGACGCAGCTTTTGCGGTTGCCGTTGGCCTCGCTTTGCCCGTCGAAGACTTCTTTATACATATCGAAGGCCTTCTGCGCCCCTTCATTCTGCAGGAAGTCGAACATCTCCACGAAGGTATAATACCGGATGGGGCTTTTTTCCTTCTGCTCGCGGGTGTCCAGCTTGTTGGAGATATCCCCGACGGCTACTATGCCGTTATCGTACATTTCCCGGTCGGCGCAGGCAATGGCGTCCAGGATCTCCTCCATGGGAATGTCCCTGAACTTGACCACCTTCTGCAGGAAGGGCAGCAGGCCGGTGCCTGTATCGACGCGGCCTTTCATATGAGAAAGCTCAAGGTGGCAATGGGTATTGATAAAGCCGGGCACGATGGCGCCCCGGTGTACTTCCAGCTCGTCCGGGTTGTGATCCGCTCTTTTATCTACAGAAAGCACCTGCCCGTCCTCGTCAATAACGACAACACCTTCTTCAATGGGCGGGGAAGTAACCGGAAAGAGGATGTCAGCAGTTATCTTGCGCATGGGCTTTTCTTTTTTGAGAAGCGAATTTAGGAAAAATTTTGTTCGAAGCCCGGAACGACAAACCAATTCACGAATCCCGCCCGTCCCCCGGCCGGGTAAAAATCAACGAATCACGAATCAACGAATCACGAATCACGAATCACGAATCACGAATCAACGAATCAACGAATCAACGAATCACGAATCAACGAATCAACGAATCAACGAATCAACGAATACTCCTGCACGATCAGCCCGTTTTTCATCCGAGGTTCGATCCAGGTTGATTTGGGCGGCATCACTTTTCCGGAATCGGCCACTTTCATGAGCTCTTCCAGTTGTACGGGGAAAAGGCAGAAGGCCACTGATTCCTCCCCCTTTGATACGGCCTGCTGGATGCCCTCCAGCCCCCTGGGGCCCTCTACATAAAGAAGGCGCTGGTTTTCCCGTATCTCTCCAATTCCGAGGACATTTCTGAGTATTTTCTCATCCAGCATCATGGCGTCGAGTACGGCCACTTCATTTTGATATTCTGCGAGGGCCTGCTCTTTCCACCGCAGGCTGTACCATTCCCGGTTGGCCAGCATGGTGAGTTCATGCTTGCGGGAGGGTTTTCGGGGGCTGTCCAGAAAGCTGATCTCAAAATGCCGGGAGATATGCGCCATAAAGGCGGAATAGGAAAGGCCGTTCAGTCCATATACTACGCGGTTGAAATCCAGGATATCGATGTCCGAGGAAGGGAAGAGTGCGCAAAGCAATAAGTGATAATCTCCCTTATGCCTGCCATTCAGCGATTTTCGGTACATGATGGAAGTCGTAGAGGTGCGGTGGTGCCCGTCGGCGATATAAGAGCAGGGCACATGTTGTTCGAACAGGTCCTGCAATTCCCGGATGGCCCGGCCGTCGCGGACTTCCCAGAGCAGGTGGTATTCTCCGCTTTCCTCTGATTTTACTTCGAAAAACGTATCCCGGTGGGCAATGTAGGCTTCGAACCAGTTGCTGATGGCCTCCACGCGGTCATAGGCCAGCAGGACGGGTTTTATCGCTGCCCGGCGGCGGAGCATCAGTTGCATTTGCTGCTGCTCCTTTGCCGCCAGGGTATGCTCGTGCTGCTTGATCTTGCCTTCCAGATAATCCCGGATATCGGCGCATCCGACCAGGCCTGTATACTGTCGCGATGCGCCTTTTATGCGGTAGATGAACAGGGCTTCTCCTGCCGTTTTAGTAAAAAAACCGCTTTTGTAGTATTCCAGGTATTCCTCTCTGGCCGAATTGAAAAACGAATCCGCCGAGGTGATGTAGTCGAGGTCGGGATAAACAGCCTGAAAGGGTTGGATACGCATAGGCTTATCTGCTTAGGTATGGATGCATTCGGGGAGGAATTTAGTAAAAAAAAGAAAGCGTAGTAGCATTACGCTACTACACTCCTCTAAAAAACTAAACCCCAGTTATATTCTTGCAGATAAGATCTGTCGTGAATCGAAGGGAGAAGCGCCATTTATGTTGTGCTCCTCCTCAGAAATACGGCAATAAAACGAGGCCCCTTCTTATATTATTGTCGGTGGGGGAAAAAAAAATTCGGCTTTGATCAAAAAAAAATCCCGTTCACTCATTCAAACACCCCATTGACGAAAAAGGGCCGGTTTTTATCAAAAAAGGGTAACATCTTTAATCCGGCAACGATTAACAAGAAAACACCAAAACCATGAAAACCCTGCCATTATCAATAGAATTGTCTTCCCTGGCCCTTGAGGCCTGCCAGCAACCCCTGCTTCCGGATGAGCTGCTGAAGCTCGCCCGGCAGCGCCTGAGCGATAAAGAGGCCCAACTGGGGCGCTTCCTGAATTGCCGTCGTACCGAAACCCGCCAGCTGAGCCGGGATATGGCCCTGGCCGCCTACGAACTGAGTTATGAAAAACATACCCTCCGTTTCCAGTTTGCCTATTTCCAGCCCCGCGGTTCCTGGGAGTTGCAAGGGTTTCGCTGGGCAGCGTGAACCGGCCATTCACTCAATCACTCATTCCCTCAAACCTCCACCTTCTGCCGCACATATCCTTCGTAGTATATCCTGGAGTTCGGCGGCACGCTCTTGGTCAACCACACGCTACCTCCGATGATGCTGTCGTGGCCGACGACGGTATCTCCGCCCAGGATGGTGGCCCCGGCATAGATCACTACCCTGTCTTCGATGGTGGGGTGGCGTTTGGTTTTTGCCATCTCTTTGGCGACGCTTAGGGCGCCCAGGGTGACTCCCTGGTACAGCTTGACGTGATTACCGATCTCCACGGTCTCTCCGATGACGATGCCGGTGCCATGGTCCATGCAGAAGCTTTCCCCGATCTGTGCCCCGGGATGAATGTCTATGCCGGTAAGGCTGTGCACATGTTCGGTGAGGATGCGGGGAATGAGGGGCACGCCCAGCCGGTGGAATTCATGGGCCAGGCGGTAAACGGCAGTGGCCTTGAATCCCGGATAGGTGCGGATGACCTCAGTCTTGCTCACCGCGGCGGGGTCTCCCTGCAGCAGGGCCTCGGCGTCGGCATGCAACAGCTCGTGAACAGTGGGCAGTTGTTCGAGAAAGGCGTCCTCCAGTTCTTCCGCTCCCATAGGGAGCATTTCCTCCATCGTTTCCAGAAGGGTGAACAATTCAAACTTCAGTTGCCGGTAATTTTGTTCCAGCTCGCGGCGGCTGTTGTACCGCCGGTTGGCCAGTTCCGGAAACATCACCATCAGCAGGCCGTCCAGCCAGTTGCATACCGCCGAAGGAGGGGGGATACGCTGAGAATTCTGGTGGGAAGAATACAGTTTGTCGATGAATAGCTTCTCTTCCATAACGCAGGGCTTAATGTTAATTCAAAGGCTGCTTTTTATAAAAACGGAAGGTAAGGAAAAAGTTGTGCCATTCCCCCATTCCTTTCCTGTCTTCGCTTCAGCTCAGCCGGGCCTTCGCCTGCCAAAGCGGGCTACGGCATGCGGAGGCGGGTAAAATTCCATCATTCCATCATTCCATACCCCCGCCAGAACTGCTCGCTAGCGGACACGCCCTAAAGGCCTTCCAGTTTTCCCCTGACCCTTCCTTTCAGTCCTTCCCTGATCTGCGCCTGCATTTGGGCGAATGCTTCTCTGGAATAAGTATGGGTAAAGCGGCCTCCCTCCAGGTGGCTGATGGAATGGCAGGTATTCGTCAGGGTTTCCAGGATATGCGAAGAGAGCAGGATGTATCGGCCCTGCCGACACAGATGGGCAAGTACCTGATACAGGATCTCGCTGCTTTCCAGGTCGATGCCGTTGAAAGGCTCGTCCAGGATGAGCACAGGCCGGCCGGTGGCCAGGGCGCCCATCAGGGCCAGTTTTTGCTTCATGCCCGAAGAGTAGGTTTCGGCCAGTTGGCCCAGGGGCAGATGGAAGAGTTCGTTCCATCCGTCGATATTAAATCCAGGGTTGGAAACGGCGCACAGGCGAAGATGCTCCCTTCCGGTGAGCATGGGGTAGAAGAAGCTTTCGGTTTCCAGGTAAGCGGCGTCGGCCCGTTTCAGGGTGCGGCCTTCGAAGGTACAGTCGCCGGAAAGGCGGGGCACCCTGCCATAGACGGCTTCAAAGAAGGTCGTTTTGCCCGCTCCGTTCATGCCCAGCACCCCGTGGATGGCGCCGGGCGCCACTTCAAGTGAGGCGCCGTTCAGTACCTGGTGATCCCCGTAGGAAACGCTGATGTTCTGGATGGTTAGCATGGCTGTATTGTTAAATTGCTATATTGCTGCTGGCCCGGAACAATATAACAATATAACACTCCAACAACCTAGCCATTCAACCTTATTCTTAGCTTTCCTGTAAAGCACTGCAAGATACACCAAACAGGCGGGCGCGAGAAAAGGGACGATCAGGCCCAGCGCAAACAGCCCGGCGGTGATGCCGTTGTGCACCTTCCGCCTGCCCGGAAAGTAATGGGCGTATTTGTATAAAATGGCAAATGCCTGATAAAGCAGGGCAGCCAGCAGGGCCAGAGGCATGAGGTACCAGGCCTCCGGCGAAAAGATGAAAAATATTATTGCCAGCGGCATCAATCCCGACAGCAATAAAGCTGCGTGCAGGCCCAGCTTGCGCCACAAACCACCGGGCCGGGAGAAAAATGGCTCCATGAGTTCCTTGGGTTCGCAATCGGAATAGACATCAGGAAGCATCGCAGCGAAGAGAACTACCGATAGCAAAGGGGCGCCGGTGTAAGTTGCCAACCCCAGCCCCGGCAGGTAAAACAGTAAGAATAACCAGCGGTAACGCCGGAGTGCGGAACGCCACTCAAAGGCAAGGTAGGGCACAAAAGGCAATGCCCAGGGCCGGGCACTGCCGGGCAGGCGGTTCCATTGCGGGAGGAACGGGATGGCCAGGGAGCCGGCCAGGCAGAACCCTGCGGCCGGATAATGGCCGGACAACGAGGCCACCGGCACTACCAATAGCAGGGAAAGCAATGCGTATTCTGTGAACAGTACAAGCCGTAGCGGAAAGCCCTGTTTTTTCAGAAAGAACAGGTCCCGGCGCCGAAGGTGAATCAATAAGGGGGGGAGTAGGCCGAAGGTGGTGATAATTTCTACCGGTTGGCGAACCAGGCTGGACAGCAGGCTCAGGTAGAACACCACCGCCAGGGGCAACCCGATCAGCCACAGGCCCCCAACGCTCCGGGCAGAACGCCATGCCTGCCGAAG
Organism: uncultured Phaeodactylibacter sp.; assembly: GCA_964418125.1. GTDB lineage: Bacteria > Bacteroidota > Bacteroidia > Chitinophagales > Saprospiraceae > JACJXW01. The sequence continues at coordinate 2,785 of CAYQKY010000035.1, read as the reverse complement.
GCGGATCTCCAGTACCAGTATTACGGGCTTCAGCATTGGTTAAATATAGGGGTTTTCCCAATGTCTGCTGGCTTCTTTTTTATAAAGTAATAGCTTTATCTTACTCCTTCACGAAAACAAAAACGCCGATATGGATTTCCAACTTTCTGAAGAACAGCAAAAGCTGGTGGCTCAGGCGCGGGAATTCGCCCTGCGGGAAATCGCCCCTTACGCCGCCCGTTGGGACGAAGACGAGCACATCCCCCGGGAGCAGATCCAAAAATACGCGGATGCCGGGTATTTTGGCATGACTATTCCATCCCGCTACGGCGGGCGGGGCCTCTCGGCACTGGAGGCGGTGCTGGTTATCGAAGAAGTGGCCCGCCACTGTGGCATCAGCGGGCGGCTGATCGTCGACCACAATTTCGGGGCGGCCATCACCATCCTGCACTTCGGCACGGAAGAACAGCGGCGGCGCGTCCTACCCACCATCTGCACCGGAGAGGCCCTGATGAGCATTGGGATGACCGAGCCGGAGGCCGGATCGGCCCTCACCGATCTGACGACCTCTGCTACGGAAGAAGGGGAGGAGTTCGTCATCAACGGCAAAAAACACTGGATCACCGGCGCCGGGGAGCGGGAGTACACCCTGCTTTACGCCCGTTTCAACGGGGAGCCCGGCCCCAAAGGAATCGGCGCCATCCTCATCCATAAAGATATGCAGGGGTTCCGATACGCCGGGCGCATTCCCTCTTTAGGCGTCCGGGGTGTGCAGGAAGGGGTGCTGGAATTTGAAGACATGCGCGTGCCAAAGGAGAACCTGGTAGTGCCGCCGGGCTCCGCTTTCGGCAGGCTGATGTCTGCCTATAACGGCCAGCGGGTGGGGGCTTCGGCCGTTGCGCTGGGCATAGCGCAGGGCGCTTTCGATTTCGCAAAGAAATATGCTGATCGGCGGGAGCAATTCGGGCGCCGGGTCACCGATTTTCAGGCCGTTCAGTTCAAACTGGCGGACATGGCCATCGATATTGACGCCGCCCGCTACCTCATTTACCGGGCAGCCTGCAATGCAAGCCGGGCCATTACGGATCGCTATGAGTCCAGCGTGGCCAAGGTCTTCGCCTCGGAAATGGCCGTCCGGGTGGCCAGCGAGGCCATACAGCTCTGCGGAGCGCAGGGGTACAGCCGCAACCTGCCCCTGGAACGCATGTTCCGGGACGCCCGTTGCTTTACCCTCGCCGGCGGGACGGCGGAAATGCAGCGTATCGGCATTGCGGGCAGTATACTGGGAAGGGGGCTGCCTCAGCATGGGTGAGGGAGTGGAGATGGTTTTATGATTTCATGGGGTCATGGGTTTTGCCGGGGGCGCTTAAATGCGGTTAGAACAGTTGTGCTAAATAAAAATTATTAGTACATTTGTTCTAAAATTGTTTTAATGGAAAAGGACACTTCAATTGCCATCGTCGGTGGCGGGATCGGAGGGCTTACGACGGCCATAGCGCTGCGTCAGCAAGGATTCAGCCCTGTTATCTATGAAGCGGCTCCCGAATTGCGGCCCATCGGGGCGGGTATCACCCTGGCGATCAACGCCATGCAGGTTTTCCGGAGGCTGGGTATTGCGGATAAGGCCATGGCTGCCGGGCATCGGCTGGAGGAGCTCCGGATCACCGATGAGCAACTTCGTTCCATCAGCCGAACGGACCTGGAGCCGCTCATCCGGGAATTCGGCCTTCCCAACCTGGGCATCCACCGGGGGGCCTTGCAGCAACTGCTGCTGGATGCCTTGCCAGGGGGAGCCATTCGCCCGGGCAAGGGGTTGCAGCGGCTGGAAGAAACTGCCGAAGGGGTGGGCCTGCAGTTTGAGGACGGCACAACAGCCAAGGCCGAAATCCTTATTGCCGCCGATGGTATTCATTCGGCCGTGCGCAGGCAGCTCTTTCCCAGCTACCGGCAGCGTAGCTCCGGGCAGGTATGCTGGCGTGGCATCTGCCGGGCGGATACCGGGCCCTGGCAGGGGCGGGGTACGGAAGCCTGGTCGCCGGGCAGGCGGTTTGGGATAGTACCCATTGCCGAAGGAAGCATCTACTGGTTTGCGGTGGTGAATGAGAAACCCGGCGTCGATTGGGCAAAGCTTACTAAGGAGGAGCTGATGGATACTTTCCGGCCCTTTGCCAGCCCGGTGCAGGAATTGATGGAAAGTACGCCCGCCGGCCAGGTTATTTTTAACCCGATTAATGACCTGGAGCCTTTGCCGCAATGGTTTTCCGGGCGTACCGTACTGCTGGGAGACGCCGCTCACGCCACTACTCCCAATATGGGGCAGGGCGCCTGCCAGGCCATCGAAGATGCCTGCGTTCTGGCCCAATGCCTATCGTCCCTTCCGTACAGGGAGGGCTTCGCCGAATACCAGCGCCGGCGCAAAGCGCGGGCGGACAGCATCGTCCGGCAGAGCCGCCGCCTGGGGCGGGTAGCGCAGTTGGATAGCCCCTTCCTCAGTTTCCTGCGCAACCAGATATTGAAGCTGGCGCCTTCCTCCGTGGCCATCCGTGGACTGCGAAATGTGGCCAGAGGCAGCTTTTAGGAGGCTTCATTTTTGAGCTTTGCCATGGCCGTGCCTAAATTATGGCCAACAAGAAGCGGAAAATTTCCTATATTTAATCTCTGTGAGCTTGTCCGGATACTTCCGAGTACACCCTGCCATCAAAGGAAAGTACCATGTAACCCTTCCTGCCAATGCCATTATTGCCCTGCCGGCAAGGCAGAGGTGATTGGTTCTATTGAACACAGCTCCGGAGGAGCCTAATGTTGT